>JAXJUL010000011.1:0-1618 GCA_036309085.1 Schaedlerella sp. | reverse complement strand
GTAAGAGTTCGCAAGCGATCCCTTATATATACAAAAATGCAGTTTTATTTCCAGAGATTTTCTAAAAAAGAAGAAAAACCTATAGATGTATGTAAAAAAATTGATAAATATGAAAGTTATGATTGACAAAGCTGCATAATATATCTAAAATAAAACGAGTAAACAAAGCGACGCGTTAATCTGCTAAAATGAAAAGCTTTGTTTTATTGATTTTTGTTATCAGGAGGTAATTGCTATGTCATATGTAGATGAAGTAATTGAATTAGTAGTAAAGAAGAATCCAGCAGAACCAGAATTTCATCAGGCTGTAAAAGAAGTTCTTGAATCACTGCGTGTTGTAATTGAAGCAAATGAAGATGTATATCGTAAAGATGCACTTCTTGAAAGAATCGTTGAGCCAGAAAGAATCGTAATGTTCCGTGTACCATGGGTAGATGATAATGGACAGGTTCAGGTGAATAAAGGATATCGTGTACAGTTCAACAGTGCGATTGGACCATACAAGGGCGGAATTCGTCTTCATCCATCAGTAAACCTCGGTATTATCAAATTCCTTGGATTTGAACAGATCTTCAAAAACTCTCTTACAGGTCTGCCAATCGGTGGTGGTAAAGGTGGTTCAGATTTCGATCCTAAGGGTAAATCTGACAGAGAAGTTATGGCATTCTGCCAGAGTTTTATGACAGAACTTTGCAAGCACATCGGAGCTGATACAGACGTTCCAGCTGGTGATATCGGAACAGGTGCAAGAGAAATCGGTTATATGTTCGGACAGTATAAGAGAATCCGCAACGTATACGAAGGTGTTCTTACAGGTAAAGGTTTAAGCTATGGTGGATCATTGGCACGTAAACAGGCTACAGGATATGGTCTTTTATATCTTACAGAAGAACTTCTGAAGCTGAATGGAATCGAGCTTGCCGGTAAGACTGCAGCAGTTTCAGGTTCAGGTAATGTTGCTATTTACGCGATTGAAAAAGCTCAGGAACTTGGAGCAAAAGTTGTAACAACAAGTGATTCTACAGGTTGGGTATATGACCCAGACGGAATTGATCTTGAAGCATTGAAAGAAATCAAGGAAGTAAAACGTGCAAGACTTACAGAATATAAGAACTATCGTCCGAATGCAGAGTATCATGATGGACGTGGTGTATGGTCTGTAAAAGTTGACATTGCACTTCCATGTGCTACACAGAACGAACTGTTTCTTGAGGATGCCAAGATGCTCGTTGAAAACGGATGTATCGCAGTTTGTGAAGGTGCTAATATGCCTACAACTCTGGAAGCTACAGAATACTTACAGAAGAATGGTGTAATCTTTGCACCTGGAAAAGCAGCAAATGCTGGTGGTGTTGCAACATCCGCACTTGAAATGTCACAGAACAGTGAAAGACTGAGCTGGTCATTTGAAGAAGTTGATTCCAAGCTGAAAGGAATTATGATCAACATTACACATAACATTTCTGATGCTGCAGAAAAATACGGCTGCAAAGGCAACTATGTTGTGGGTGCTAATATCGCCGGATTTGAAAAAGTAGCTGAGGCTATGACAGCACAGGGAATCTGCTAATAACAAAGAAATGGGGGCGTTGCAAAATAGATGATTACTCATCTATTT
>JAXJUL010000010.1:0-2339 GCA_036309085.1 Schaedlerella sp. | reverse complement strand
TAGAGAAGAATTCTGTGATAATCTTCCGATTCCTGTAGATACACCTGAAAAGCCGGTTACATTCAAAAAACTGGAAGTAATGACACCTTTACCAGATACAAAAGCTGCAGTGATCATCCGATTACCGAATGCAACTCTTGAGATCAATGAAGGTGCCAGCCAGCAGACCGTACAAGCAGTTCTTCTTGCTCTGCAGAGCGTATGCTAGGCGATATCACTGTTGCTGAAAATATCTATATAGCCTGTGGCTATACTGATATGAGAAAGTCCATTGACGGACTCGCAGCTGTTGTTCAGCAACAGTTCAGATTAGATCCATTTTCAAAAAGCTTGTTTCTTTTTTGTGGAAAACGCAGAGACCGAATCAAAGTACTCCTTTGGGAAGGAGATGGTTTTGTACTCCTCTACAAAAGGCTTGAAAATGGAAGCTTTAAATGGCCAAGAACTCAGAAAGAGGTAAAACCTATTTCATGGCAGCAGTTCCGATGGCTCATGGAAGGACTTGAAATAGAACAAAAATCTGTAATCCTTCCGGCAGAAAAAGCTGCTTTCTGCTAATGATAAAATATGCAAAAATCCTTGTATTTACTGGGGTTTTGGCGTATTTTGTGGTATAATTATCTCATCAAAAGTGATGAGGAATTAACGAATTATGAATGCAAAAGATGCTTATATCGAGCACCTTGAAAATACAATCAAAGACTTACAGAGCCAGGTAAACAACCTTACTGAAATGGTCATGCTTCTTCGAAAAGAGAAATTTGGACCATCCAGCGAAAAGACTCCAAAACAGGTTGACGGACAGCTTTCCCTCTTTAATGAGGCGGAAGTTGAAGCGGATGCATCCGTTCCAGAACCGATTTCCAAAGAAGTCAAAGGTTATGTCCGTAACAACCCTAAGACTAAACGGGAGGAAATCATCAAGGATCTGCCTGTCAGGGAAATCCTCTGTGAAACAGCCAAAGAGGAACAGTATTGTGATCACTGTAATTCTGCTCTGCGTCCTATTGGAAAAGAAGTAGTCCGTGAGGAACTGGAATACATTCCTGCAAAACTGCAGATTGTCCGTTATGTAAGAATGTCCTACGAGTGTCCGCGCTGCAAACACACAGAACGTCCTTTTATCAAAAAGGCATTGACACCGACATCTCTTATGAATCATTCCCTTGCTTCTCCAAGTTCAGTGGCAAACGTAATGTATCAGAAGTACGTTAACAGTGTTCCTCTGTACCGTCAGGAGAAAGAATGGGAGCGCATGGGACTTTCTTTATCCAGAGCCACCATGGCAAACTGGGTAATTCGTTGCTCACAAGATTATCTGATGCCGGTTGTTGAACATCTGCAGAAGAAACTTCTGGAACGCGACGTTATTCACTGTGATGAAACACCGGTGCAGGTACTTAAAGAGGAAGGGAAAAAACCTCAGACAAAGTCCTACATGTGGCTGTACCGTACAGGTGATGATGGCAAGCCACCAGTCATCCTTTACGATTACCAGCCTTCCAGAAATGGTGACCATGCGGTCGTATTCCTGAAAGACTTTAAAGGTTTTGTCCATTCTGATGGTTATTCCGGCTACAACAAGCTGACCGGTATCACCAGATGTGGTTGTTGGGCACACCTGAGAAGGAAGTTCATCGAAGCGATTCCTAAGAAAACTGGCACCGATGAACCACTGACCAATGCTGAAATCGGCAGGGATTACTGCAACCAGCTTTTCGAAATCGAAAGAGATTTAAAACATCTCTCTCCTGAAGACCGTAGGCTCAAGCGTCTTGAATTGGAAAAACCGATTCTTGAGGCTTTTTGGTGTTGGCTGGAAAATCTTAATGTATTAAATGGATCTGCACTTGGCAAAGCTGTGACTTATGCCAAGAATCAGAAGAAATACATGGAAAACTATCTGCTTGATGGCAGATGTTCCATTTCAAACAATGCAGCTGAAAACGCCATCCGTCCATTCACTGTTGGACGCAAAAACTGGCTTTTCGCAGACACTCCAAAAGGAGCTTCTGCATCTGCTGCGGTATACAGTATCATTGAAACCGCCAAAGCAAACGGTCTCAATGTTTATACCTATCTTGAATATCTGCTCTTATATATGCCGGATACTAACTGGCGTAACAATCCGGAAGAACTGGATATGCTGATGCCATGGTCTGAAGGTGTACAGGCAGAATGTAAGTAACAATGATTATTTGGGGATGGTATTATAATCCATCCTCATTATTTTTTACAGGCACTTTGTTATAAAGCGATTACCAAATAAACTTTGAATATTCCAAAACAGATATTTACATAATGGAAAAATTATGTTTAAATGAAAAACAGAGTGGATG
>JAXJUL010000009.1:0-24265 GCA_036309085.1 Schaedlerella sp. | reverse complement strand
GATGCGCTGGAGACTGGCTGACGATTCTCTCAAACAGTTAACAGCAGACGAAGTATTCTATCTTGCAACAAAGGGAGGCGGAGCTTTCTTTGGTAAAGTAGGTACATTCGAAGAAGGTTATGAAATGGACGCAGTTGTTCTCGATGATTCAAGACTTGCTCATCCACAGGAACTTGACGTTAAATCACGTCTTGAAAGAATGATTTACTTCTCTGATGACAGAGAAATTTACGCTAAATACGTAAAAGGAACAAAAATGTACACAAACGAAAAATAATGTATAAGATATTGCATGATTTACAGGACTTAAAGAGAGTCACCTCTTTTTCCAGCACTTCCGGGGCAGTGAAAGCCGCCCCAGGAAGTGTTTGCTTTTAAATATTCTTTTTATAAAAAGAAAAATAATACTACAGGAGGGATAATATGGATTCTTCAATGTTAATAGAACTGATGGGGTATGTGAGTTCTATCTTAGTAGTAGTCAGTATGCTGATGCCATCAATTGTAAAACTGAGAGTTTTTAACTCTATTGGAGCTGGCGTTTCTTTGGCATATGCATTAATCATCCAGTCATATCCTATCGCATTAATGAATGCCTGTCTGGTAGGGATCAATATTTACAACCTGGTCAAGCTTAGTAAGACAGAGCATCATTTTGATCTGATCAATGGAAAGAATGATGATACATTCCTGAAATTCATTGTAGATTACTATAATGACGATATTAAAAAATATTTTCCGGATTTCAAACTTGATCCTACAAGACATGATAATATTTACATTGTTTTCTGTGATTCTATACCGGCAGGCTTCCTGCTCGGAAGAAGAAATGGAACTGTATTAGAAGTTGTACTTGACTACTCTACACCAGCATATCGTGACTGTTCTGTAGGTTCTTATCTTTATAAGAAATTAGTAGAAACAGGAATTCATGAATTCAGATTCATCGGTGGAACTCCGGACAAAGTATATATTGAAAAGATGGGCTTTGTGAATGAAAATGGACAGTATGTAAAAAGAAGTTAATACATTAGGTAAAAAAAGATTGCATTTTGCAGTCTTTTTTATTTGCAAAAATGCATTATCATAGATATAAATCAAAAAATATGTTAACATTATAATAATCGGGTTATTAGGAGGTTGTTATGGTATTAAAAGGAAATATTGTATATAGTAAAAGTCTTACAGACTTGGAAGTGTGTGAAAATGGATACCTTGTTTATGATGAAGGTCTTGTAAAAGGAGTGTATCCTGAACTTCCAGAAGAGTATAAAGATGAAGAAGTAGAAGATTATGGCGAAAGGCTGATTATTCCAGGTCTTGTTGACCTTCATATTCATGCACCGCAGTATTCCTTCCGTGGACTTGGAATGGATATGGAGCTGTTAGACTGGTTGGAGACAAATACATTTCCGGAAGAAGCAAAAATGGCAGATGTAACTTATGCCAGAGATGCATATAAAATTTTTGTAGATAATCTGAAGAAAAGCGCGACTACAAGAGCCTGCATCTTTGCTACTGTTCACCGTCGTGCAACAAATCTGCTTATGAGCATGTTGGAGTCATCCGGGCTTGCTACAATGGTAGGTAAGGTGAATATGGATCGTAATTGTCCAGATTATCTGAAAGAAGAAGATTCCGAATGGTCTGCATGGGAAACTGTTGAGTGGATCAAGGATGCAAAGCACAGTAAATTTAAAAATACACAGCCAATTCTGACACCACGCTTTATTCCAACATGTACAGATGAATTGATGGAAAAACTGAAAATGGTGCAGATGCGCTATGAACTTCCTGTTCAGTCACATTTGTCAGAAAATCCAGGAGAAATTGCATGGGTGAAAGAACTTTGTCCGTGGTCAGAATTCTACGGAGATGCCTATGATGTATTCGGATTGTTCGGGTGGGATACAAAGACAGTTATGGCTCACTGTGTATACAGCAGTGATGAGGAGATTGAAAGAATTAAGGAAAATGGCGTATACGTTGCACATTGTCCAGAATCTAATATTAACCTCTCTTCTGGAGTTGCACCAATCAGACGTTATCTTGAGGAAGGAATCCATGTAGGACTTGGAACAGATGTTGCTGCAGGTTCTACGGAGAATATGTTTAAAGCAATGGCATATGCAATCCAGGCTTCTAAAATGTATTGGAGATTAAAAGACAATACAAAAAAACCACTGACAGCAGAAGAAGTATTCTACCTTGCAACAAAGGGCGGCGGAGAATTCTTTGGAAAAGTTGGAAGTTTTGAAGAAGGTTATGAGATGGATGCAGTTGTTCTTGATGATTCAAGATTAGAACATCCACAGAATCTGGATGTAAAATCTCGTCTGGAAAGAATGATCTATTTCGCAGATGACAGAGAAATCTGTGCGAAGTACGTAAAAGGTAAAAAAATTTATACAAATGAATAACGATTTAGAAAAGCATTTGCAGATTGTGATAGATTTGCAAGTGCTTTTTCACTTTAAATTGTTGAAAATGACGAGCGATTCTCGTATAATATACATAATTGTCCGATAAATATGCATGGGCATAAAAAACGAGAGGAGCGAAATTTAAAATGGCGAAAATTGCTTTAGCGGATTGGAAAGAACAGATCAGAGATCCGAAAATTGAATGTATGAGCAGAGACGAGATGACAGCATTACAGAGTGAACGTCTCGTGAAACAGGTAAAGAATGTATATGACAACGTAGCATTTTATCGTAATAAAATGGATGCCATCGGACTGAAACCTGAAGATATCAAAGGAATTGAAGATATCGGCAAGCTTCCTTTTACAACAAAAGAAGATTTGAGAGATAATTACCCATTTGGACTTCTTGCAGTACCACAGGAAAAGATTGCAAGAGTACAGGGAACAAGCGGGACAACAGGAAAGCTCACACTTGCATCCTATACACAGAAGGACGTAGATGTATGGGGCGAATGTGTTGCAAGAGCACTTACAATGGCAGGTCTTACATCTGAAGATAAGCTTCATGTATGTTATGGTTATGGCCTGTTTACAGGTGGTATGGGAATTGATCTTGGTGCAAGAGCACTTGGATGTATGGCAATTCCAATGTCATCAGGAAATACACAACGTCAGCTTATGTGTATGGAAGATTTTGGTGCAACAGCATTTGCATGTACACCATCTTATGCATTATATCTTGCAGAGGCAGCAAAAGAGGCGGGAGTTGTAGAAAGACTGCAGTTAAAAGTCGGTATTAACGGTGCGGAACCTTGGACAGATGAGATGCGTAAAAAAATTGAAGGCATCCTGAATGTAAACTGTTTCGATATTTATGGATTATGTGAGATTACAGGACCTGGTGTTGCTATGGACTGTATCCATCATAAAGGACTCCATGTATATGAAGATTATTTCTATCCAGAAGTTCTGAATCCGGCAGATCAGACTCCATGTGCAGATGGAGAAACAGGAGAACTGGTATTTACAACACTTGCAAAAGAAGGTATGCCACTTCTTCGTTACCGCACAAAAGACCTTACAAGTATTGACCACAGTATATGTGAATGTGGAAGAACTCTTCCAAGAATTCAGAAATTCACAGGACGTACAGATGACATGAAAGTTATCCGTGGTGTCAATGTATTCCCAACACAGGTTGAACAGGCACTTCTTTCTATGGGCGGCGGAGTTGCTCCTCATTATATGCTTGTTGTTGACCGTGAAAATAACCTTGATGTTCTTACAGTTATGGTTGAAGTTGATGAAAAATATTTCTCAGATGAAATTCGTAAACTTGATGAGCTTAAAAAGAAAGTTGGTTCTGTTCTTAAACAGGCACTTGGCTTATCTGTAAAAGTAAAACTTGTAGAACCTAAGAGCATTCAGAGAAGCGAAGGCAAAGCAAAACGTGTAATTGATAACAGAGGTCTGTAATAAGGAGGATATATTATGAGTTCAAAAAATACAATTCAGCAGTTGTCCGTATTTCTGGAGAACAGAGCAGGTCGTCTGGATAACGTGTTAAAAGCACTTGCAGAAGGTAATGTAAATATCGTGGCACTCAGCCTTGCAGATACATCAGAGTATGGAATGCTTCGAATGATTGTATCTGATCCTGCAAAAGGACGTGCAGTACTGACAGAAGCTAGTATGACAGCAATGCTTACAGAAGTTGTGGCACTCCGCGTACCACATGCGCCAGGCTCCCTTAGCAAAGCGATGCATCAGATTGTGGAAGCAGATGTGAATATTGAATATATGTATGCTTTTGCTAACGGCGATGATGCGGCTGCAGTGTTGAAGAGTGATGCGCCTGAAAAAGTTGCAGAAGTCCTGATTAATGGCGGATTTGCTGTATATAATGCAGAAGAAGCATATTCATTTACTTCATAAAAATTATATAGAAAAGAAAATGTATACCTGCAGTCTCCTCCTCTTTCAGGAAGAGACTGCAGGTGTTATAATATATAAAAATAAAAGATAAAGAGGGGAGAGAATGAAGAAGAAAAATATAATTGGTTTAAGTCTCCTGATTTGTTCTCTTATATTTTATGGATGTGGTAAAGAGAAAGAAGAAGAGAAAGAAGTGGAAAGAGTTCCTGACAAGCTTGTTATTAATACTGAAGAGGATGAGAAAGAAGTGGAGGCGGATACTGAACAAAATATAGTTCCCCCGCTTTTTTCAGATATGGAAGAGCTCCGTGTACAGATAGAAACGATTGTTTCTCAGGAAAATGCTTTGGGGAATACGATGGCAGTATATATTGAGGATCTGAACTCAGAAGGTGTGATTTCAATCTCGGAACAAAGAATGCAGGCTGCCAGTCTGATCAAATTATATATTGCGGGTTGTGTTTATGAAAATCTGGAAAAAATGATGGTACATGATACTTATGCAGGAGATACGCAGAATTTGATATATATGATGTTGAGTGCCAGTGATAATAATGCAGCCAATGAACTGGTAAGAAGGCTGGGGAATGGAGATGCAGCGGCCGGAAGAGGAGTTATTAATTCGTATTGCGAACAGAATGGGTATACATCTTCTCATATGGGAAGGCTTTTGCTTGAATCCAATGCACTGGATGATAATTATACTTCACCAGCAGATTGTGCAAAATTCATAAAAGAGGTCTATAATGGTTCAATCCCAGGGGCAGCAGATATTCTGGAATATATGAAACAACAGCAGAGAACGCATAAGATTCCGTCAGGAATTCCGGCTGATGTTATAGTAGCGAATAAGACAGGAGAGTTGGCAGATGTGGAAAATGATGCGGCGATCATCATTACAGATCAGGGTGCGTATATATTATGCGTGATGATGGAAAATCTTTCTGCACCGGGAGCCGCACAGGGAACTATTGTAAATGTTTCCAGTATAGTGTATCAATCATTACTTTGAGGCAAAAAAGTCTGATTTTAAGAATGTTTTTGAATGAGAATAGTATGGCTCAAAGAAAGAAAATATGGTAGACTAAAAATAAAAATCAAAAGAAGGAGTGAGTGTGATGAGATGTCCAAACTGTGGAAATCCAATAGATGATGGTTCACTGTTTTGCGCATATTGCGGGGGAAAAGTTGAGCAGCAAAAACCAAGACAGAGCAGCGGCGGAAATTACTGTCCATATTGTGGTGCATATAATGACGAAGATTCTGTATTCTGTCAGGGGTGTGGAAGAGATCTGTTGGAACTGGATGTTCCATATGATTCCTATGATTCAGATTCAGAGAGCGAAAAGAGTCCGATTCGTATTATTATCATTGTAATTATTGCAGTACTGGCGTTGGCGCTGGCTGGCGGAGGTGTTTATCTGGCTTTCAATGCAATATTTGCAGGTGAAGAAGCTGATGAAGAGGAAGAAAAACGCAGTGAACGCAAGACAAGAAAAGCAACAGATACTGTAAAAATAGCAGAAGAGGACGAAGAAGAAAGTAAGGAAGAACAGGAGAATCAGCAGGCAGCAGATAAAGTAACCGACTATATTAATGATATCGGAGATGTAAGCCTTTCCAGTGGTGCTGCAATTCAAAAAGCCAGAGAAGAGTATGACGGACTGACAGAAGACCAGAAAGATCTGGTTAAAAATTATCGTAAACTGATAGATGCAGAAGATGAATATGAGCAGTTGAAACTGAAGGAAGAAAGAGAGAAAGAAGAGGAGTCTTCAGGGTATATTCTTCCACAAAGTAATCAACGATTACTAACAAGTTCTGATATCAGCGGTATGTCAATCAAAGAACTCAACTATGCAAGAAATGAAATCTATGCAAGACATGGAAGAAGATTTCAATCTAACGAACTCCAGAGATACTTTGATTCTCAGAGCTGGTATAACGGAACAATTAGTGCATCAGAATTTGACAGCCGATATTCAGGAAGTCTGAGTGAAATTGAGAAGAAGAATGCAGAATATCTTCTTTCTCAGGAAAATGCGAGAGGCGGTCCATATGTATTAGATCGATAAATTTTCATAAAGGGTAAAACTTACATAAAAAAGAAAAACAACAGACTTCGGATTTTAAATCCGGAGTTTGTTTCCTTCTAGGAAAATGCATCCTATTTTATCAGGCAGATCTAATAGCCTGAAAATAAAAATAAGCGGGTATCAATATGAAAAAAAGAACACTTACAATCATTGACACGAACAGCCAACTGACAGAGATTAATCTGGACAGTTTTGGAAAAAAAGAACTGAATATAGGAAGAAAAAAAGAACTATGCGACATTGTTATACCTGATAATATTGTTTCAAAAGAGCACGGTACATTTTGTTTAAATGGCAATCAGCTGATGTACAAAGATAATGACAGCAGCAACGGAACATTTATAGGAATGTCGGAAGAAAAACAGCTTCTTAGCGGAAAAGATGGATATATAGAGGTATATGACAAGTCAGTACTTCGGATCGGAAATGTTCATTCTCCGGATAAAATGGTATTGATTTTATATCGGTGTTCTGAACAGGCTGAGGTGTGGAAACATGTACAGAATAAAGAAGTACTCAGAATTGGACGAGGAAGAGAGAATGACATTGTACTTCCACATCCCGGGGTATCCAGGATGCACTGTCTGATTCGCAGACAGAATGGGAAATATGTGATCTATGATCAGAAAACAACCAATGGTGTTATGGTAAATGGTCAAACGATCAGGGAACCAAGAGAACTTAAGGATAAAGATTTAATCCAGATTCTGGATTTTCAGCTTATGTTCTCAGCAGAATGTATTTATTACAAAGAGATTACCGATGGTATTTCTGTGCGTGTAAACGAAGTAAATAAATTTGTTGGAAAAGGAAAGAAGAGAAAACAGATTTTAAGAAACGTAAGTTGTGAGATTGGATCTAATGAATTTGTTGCTATCATTGGGGGATCCGGAGCCGGAAAAACCACTCTCATGAATGCAATCAGTGGATTTGAGCCACAGTTTACGGGAGAGGTTTTATGCAATAACATTAATCTTGTAGAACAGTTTCAGAATCTGAAAAATATTATCGGATTTGTGCCTCAGCAGGATATTATTTATGAGAACCTTACTCTTCGACGTATGCTTATGTATACGGCAAAAATGAAAATGCCGAAAGATACGAATAAGTCAGAGATAAATAAACGT
Organism: Schaedlerella sp.; assembly: GCA_036309085.1. Lineage (GTDB taxonomy): Bacteria > Bacillota > Clostridia > Lachnospirales > Lachnospiraceae > Schaedlerella. Next base: position 16,682 of record JAXJUL010000009.1, on the reverse strand, counting down.
ATTGATGAAGTATTGGAGATGGTGGAACTTGGTGAGCATCAAAATACTTATATCAGAAAGCTTTCCGGTGGACAAAAAAAGCGTGCAAGTATTGCAGTGGAACTTCTTGCGGATCCGAAGTTGTTCTTTCTCGACGAACCGACATCAGGTTTGGATCCGGGAACAGAAAAAAATTTGATGACAACATTAAATCATTTGTCAAAGAGTCAGAATAAGACAATCATCATGGTGACACATACAACAGCAAACCTGCATCTTTGTGACAAGGTCATCTTCATGGGGCCGGGAGGACGTCTTTGTTTCTGTGGCAATGTAAATGAAGCAAAAGAATTTTACAGAACGGATGATCTTGTAAATATTTATAATATGATCGCCGATAATCCGCAGGTATGGGCGAAAAGATTTGCGGCATATCAGGATGAGAGAGAGGAAGCGAAATCTAAGTGGACAGAAAATAAAAAGAAAAAAGTACATAGAAAGTCGGCTAAAAATGAAGATGGGAAAAATGAACTGTTCAAAAAGCGTAAAGAGTCTGCATTTAGACAATACCGCATCCTTTCTCAGAGATATGGAGAATTACTTTTGAATGACAGGCCGAGACTTATGGTACTCATGCTTCAGCCATTTTTGATTGCGATTTTATTGTATCTTGTTGCGGATGAGAACATTTTTGATATTTATGAGAGTACAAAATCTATGTTGTTTGCTTTGAGTTGTTCGGGAATATGGATTGGATTATTCAACTCTATTCAGGAAATCTGCAAAGAACGGGTGATTGTAAAGCGTGAATATATGGCGAATCTCAAATTACCAGGATATATCATGTCAAAATTTACTTTACAGGCATTGCTTGGATTCGTACAGTCAGTTATTCTTACGGGTCTCTTCCTTTTACTGGTTGGAAAAGACAGAAAAGGTCTGTTTTTAGAACATTTTCATTTGGAAATGTTCCTTACTGTATGGCTTACAGTTCTTGTATCCATCACAATGGGATTTGTGATCTCAGCATTTGTAAAGACTGGAGATAAAGCAATGGCTGTTGCACCATTTGTATTAATTGTACAATTGTTATTCTCAGGTATTCTTTTCGTACTGGAAGGTGCAGGAGAAAAGATTTCTTATTGTACAGTGAGCCGCTGGTCAGTAGAAGCACTTGGAAGTATTGCGAATCTGAATAGTCTGGAATTAAAGCTTCAGGCGGATTATCCAATGCTTGAACATGAGGCAGAAACATTTTTTGAAGCTACAAAGGATCACATTCTCCAGTCATGGGGAATTATGTTTGGCATGATTGTGCTTTGTACCGTGGTAAGTATCATTGTGCTTCGCAGAATCGCAAAAGACAGCAGATAGGTTTTAAATAAGAAGGGAGAATGTTATGGAAGATAGAACAAATGGCTGGATCAGTCTTGAAGAAATCAATATTCCACCCCTGGAAACAGAAGGATTTCAGAGTGATATAATCATAAGAGAAAAAATAGAGCCGATTGTTGTAAAACGTCCTCAGAAACCAGTGCTTACAGAAGAACCAAAGGCAGTTTATAAAGAAAAATATACAGGTGATGAGGCGACGGTTCTTCTGCATGATGAAGAAGAATATGACGGAGAAGAGGCAACGGTTCTTATTGACAGAGATGAGGTTATTGAGGCATATCTTAAAAGAATAAAAACAGGAGAGATCTTCAGAGTTGACAAAGAAAGATTTGTAATCGGAAAAAGTATGAAAGCAGATTATGTGATCAAAGATGATCCGACAATCAGCCGTCAGCATGCAGCGATTGTATTGGAAGCCAGTGGATATTTTCTGGAAGATCTTGAGTCTGCCAACCATACATTTGTAAATGGAAGTATAATCAAAAGACCGGTTTCGCTGGTAAATGGAATGACATTTACATTGTCTGAAGATGAAGCATTTGAGTTTACGGTAACAATTATAAGATAATGAAGAGCAAAGGAATCAAAAAGAATATATGAGCGGATTAGAACAATTTTCTGAGACATATGAAATAAGAGAGCGACTTGGAGAGGGCAGCGGAGGTGTTGTATATAGGGCATACCATAAGCGTTTGAAAAAAGTTGTTGTCCTCAAAAAGATGAAAAATGTAAGTATCTCAGGCCTGATCAACCGCCAGGAAGTAGATATTCTGAAAGATCTGAATCATACATTTCTTCCTCAGGTATTTGATTTTCTGACAATAGGTAATGATATTTATACGGTAATGAGTTATATTCCGGGGAAATCTTTTCAACAGATGATAAACGAAGGATATACATTTTCACAGAATCAGCTTATTCAGTGGGGAATGCAGCTTCTGAGTGCGTTAAATTACCTGCACAGTCAGAATCCGCCAATCATCCACAGTGATATTAAACCGGCGAACATCATGCTGACGCCAGAAGGCAATATTTGTTTGATTGATTTCAATATCTCCTTTTTTCTAGATGCGAATACTGTGCTTGGTTATAGTACAGGATACACTTCACCGGAGCAGTACATCCTGGCTTTGGATAGCCGGAATGTACAGTCTGTGGGAAAATATTCTACAATTGATGAAAAATCAGATCTCTATAGCGTGGGTGCCACTTTGTACCATCTGGCAACAGGAATAAAAAAAGAAAGTTATAAGACCCCGATTAATAGAGAACTTCTGGTACAACGGACAAGCGAAGCATTTGCGCAGGTAATCATACGTTCCATGCAGATTAATCCAGAGAACAGATTCCCGAGTGCCTTTGTTATGTTTCAGGCAATGCAGGGCATTACAAAAAGAGATGAGCGTTATAAGAAACTTTTAAAAAGACAGAGAAATACAAGGATTGCCATAGTTCTTATGATGGCCGGATTTATCGTTCTGGGTGGCGTGGGAATTCATGAAATGAATCTGGAAAGAGTGGATAAGTATAATGAACTTGTAGAACAGCAGATTAAATCCCGTGAAGACAAGGATTATGAAGAAGAGGATGCGGCATTTGAAGAAGCAGTTTCTATAATGCCGTCAGAGCTGGAAACATATTATCAGAAAGCCTGTACTTTATATCAGCAGAGAGAATATGAGGAGTGTATTGACTTTATAGATTACGATATTCTGGAAAATGAAAAGATTGATCAGAGTCAGCATAAGATGGCGGATGTATATTATCTCAAGGCGGATAGTCATTTTCAATTGGAAGAATATTCCGAAACAATAGATGCGTATGAAGAACTTATGGAGATTGGAACTCTTGTGTGCGAACACTATAGGGATTATGCGATTGCCCTGGCCTATGACGGATCATCAAAGAAGGCCGAAGCGGTTCTGGAAGATGCGATTGATTATGGATTGGAAGAAGATTCTATTTATTATGCAAAGGCAGAGATTGAGAAATCTATGGGAAGGACTGACGATGCACTTCTTCATTTTGAAGAAAGTATTGAGCGTACGGATAATGATGAACTGAAGGCAAGAGCTTATGTTCTGTGCAGCAAGATCTATGAAGAAAGGAACAGCAGAGAGAACGAAAGAGAAATCTTGCTTGAAGCAGAGCGGGAAGTACCTGTTGAATATCAGATGCTGATTCTGGAACGATTGATACAGGCAGACATTGATATTGCAGAGAGCAGAGGAAATGATCGTTATCGGGAAGAAGCAATTGAAAAGCTGCATAAAGTTATCGAGCAGGGATGGGATACTTATGAGACATATGATAATCTCGTAATTCTGAATGAAAAGCTGGGGAATATTTACGAGGCTGAGGAGATTGTCTGGGAGATGGCGGAACTGTTTGGTGAAGATTATAATATTTATAAACGTCTGGCATTTTTAGAAATTAACAGACAAGAATTATTGGAAAACAGAGATCGTGATTATTCTGTATTTTCGGATTATTATAACAGAGCATCAGAATTATATTATGAACAGCTTAATAATAGCAGCAACGATTTAGAGATGGAACTTTTAGACAATGTTTATAATCAGGTGATAGCAGGAGGATGGCTGTAGCGATGGAAATTACATTTGGACTTATTATTACTATAATCAGTGTGATTGGAATCATAGGATGCGTTGCTGCATTATGTGCATCTGATCCGATTTTTAAAAAGCAGCGGGACAAACTGCTTGATCAGATTGAAGAAGAATAGGAGAAGAGGATGAAAAAGTATTTTAAATTTATAAATGCATTGCTCTATCTTAGCTCTTTTGCCTGCATTTTTATGAGCATGGTAAAAGTGGCAGCATGGAAGTTAAGTGGAGCTTCTCTCGTGAAGATGGGATTTGTTGGAACAGACAGGGGGAATGGTCTGCAGTATGTTATGGCTTATGCAGAAGATTTTACAATGTCGATTATCCTGTTGGTACTGGCAATTGGATTCCTTTCAATTGTGGGGATGATTTTATCACTGCTGCTCAAACCAAGTGTAGTTTATGTTTTTACTATACTATTATCGGTGATCAATACCATCTGTGTTACAATCATTTATACAGGTTTTAATAAAAATATCAATGATATAAACAGAGCAATGGACTTTTTTGGAGTATCCGGTGTGGCAGAGGTTTATCATTTTACATTTATTTTCTGGATTTTGCTCCATGTAGCAGTTGTAATCCTGTCTGTTGCGGGAGTTGTTGCTGGAAATAAAAAAGAAGTTCCTGTAAAAGGTCAGATTTATACAGAACAGTTTAATAATCGGAAAAATTCTTTGCAGCAAAATCATAAAGATTTAATGCGTGGAGCAGTTCCGGTACAAAGCCCAGTGAAACCAACAGGAGCCGTGTCAGTACAACAACCGATGAAGTCAAAAACTGTACATCCAGTGCAGAATCAGGAAAAACATGTTGAATTTGGAGGAGCAATCGTAGGAAAAACTGGAATGTATTCCGGAAAGGCGTATCCTCTTAAGGAAAGATATAAAGTTTTTTTTGCAGATGATTCCACAGGTGTAAATATCTCCAAATATGAAGAATCGTATGCACTGGCAGGTGTCTATTATATTAATAAATATCAAGAATATTGTGTGGATGTAAAACAAAGCAGGGCAGTATATCTTGCAAGTGGCCAGCCACTTGGAGTTGGAAGAGAGTATTATCTTCCAAGAGGTACTGAAATTTATATAAAAGATAAAAGATACTTATTTGTGCTTGCATAGCAGGCAGATGCTAAAAGGGGTATAAGAGATGTATTGCAGAAAATGTGGGACAAATAACGAAGATGGTGCAAAATTCTGTGCAAATTGTGGTTCACAGATGTATGTGTCAAAGGTGTCACCAGAAAATACACAACAGAAATTATTAAAAAAGAAAGAGAAAAAGAGTGAGTCAAAACCAAAGAATAAAAAGAAACTGTGGATCATAGTTGTTGCAGTTGTGCTGCTGGCAGCAATTGGACTGGCAATTTTTATTGCTGTACAGAAAAAGAAAGAAAAAGAATTCGATGATAAAATAGAAAGAGCGGAAAATTATCTGGAAGAATTGAATTATGAAAAAGCAGAAGCAACATATCTGGCAGCAATTGAAATCAATCCTAAAGAAGAAGAACCGTATATCCGTCTTGCAGAAATCTATATTGTTCAGAATGAGCCAGTGAAAGCGGTGGAAATTCTTGAACAGGGTATGATAGAAACGAACAGTCAAACGATTGAGCATAAGTATGAATTATATACTTATGTAGAGAATGTTCTGATCCCGGAGATTGGAAAAGCAGAGCCAGGCATCTATGAGACAGAATACGAATTGAGAGAAGAATATATAGGTGCTACAAAACGAATTACAGATCTGTCCGGTGTTATTGCAAGTCGTATTCTCGATTTTGATAATGATGGAGAAGATGAACTTCTTGTGGCAGTTCTCAAAAATGACATAAAGAATGAGAATTATCCAGATGAAGAATATAATGCTGTCTTTCTTGAAATGTATGAATCAGTTGACGGAGAAATAAAAAAGGCTGACGAAGTTTTGTCTGCAAATTATGTGTTTGGCGGAGGGAATGATGAAGAATCTTCCGGGGTATTTTTGAAAGAACATAATGATACAATTTATATTTGCAGCGGTACTTATCGAGCAGTAAATATGTTTGCTGATGGATGTTCTTTTATGTCTTACGTGGTTACATATGAAAATGAAGATTTTCACATCTATGCAGGAAGATTTGAACAGTATGGCGGATCTTCTTTTGAGGGAATCGAACCGGAAAGAGATGAGCTGACTGATAAGCTGGATCAGATTGATCTTCCAAAAGCTGCTGCTAATATCAGGGATTCTTATATATTGAAGATGACATTTGAAGATGAAGGAATTGATCAGCTTTTCAGAATCGAGGGAGATAATGTTGGTGGAAACAGTTCGAGATATTTTAAAACAAAGAATGAAAGTGCTCTTGGAAAATACGTAATTGAATTCTGGATTGGAAATGAAGAAATTGAACAGAAAGAAAAAGAAGAGTCAGCTAAAATTTCAAAAGAAGAGCTGGATTCTTTACGGGCAGAATTGGATGTTTTAAAGGCTGAAACCGATGCGATCATGTCAGATCCAAATCATATAAGTACAATGGAGATGAAAATAGGTGCTGGTGAAGCATATGATATGTGGGTGGAAGAGACTGCATATATATTAGAAATTGTCTGCAGTTATATGTCTGCTGAAGAAGCTGAAAATTTAAGAATGGATCAGGCTGCCTGGGAGGCTTATCGTGATCAGATGGCGGAAGAAGCAGCGGCTCCATTTGAAGGTGGAACACTATATGGTCTTGAGTATGTTGGTGTTCGGTATGATGAGACGATTGCCAGATGTTATGAATTACTGAAACTGTTAGAATAGGAAGAGGCAAAGTAAATGTATTGCAGAAAATGTGGGACAAATAATGCAGATAATGCAAAATTTTGTGAAAAATGTGGTGCGGAAATGTTTGCACCGAAAGTAGTAAATAAAAAAGCATCGAAAAGTGGTAAAAAAGTTTTGTTGCTTTCGATTCTTGCAGTAGTATTGCTTATATCTATTATAGTGGCAGTTTTTATTGTGTCACAGAAGAAAAAAGTAGAAGAATATGATACAAAGCTTGATAAGGCAGAAAGATATCTTAAAGAAATGAATTACGATAAGGCAGAAGCAACCTATCTTGCTGCTATTAAAATCAATCCTAAAAATGAAGAACCATATATCAAATTGGCAGAAATTTATTCGGCGCAGAATGAATGGGAAAATGCAAAATCGATTCTCGAACAGGGTATTAAAGAAACTAATAGTGTTAAAATCAAGGAGAAATATAGCCTGTATACATATGTAGAAAATGTGTTGATTCCGGAAGTTGGTACTGCAAAAACAGGGGTATATCAATGGGAATTTCCGGCAGAATTCGCTGGAAATAAAGTGAAACCAATCAGAGAAGTTTCTGGAGTGATCACAAGTCGAATTATGGACTTTGACAATGATGGAGAGGATGAACTTCTTGCAGCAGTATTAAAAAATGATGCAGAAACGGAACAACAATCATCAGAACATAATGCGGTCTATCTTGAAATGTATGAAAATGAGGATGGAGATGTCGAAAAATATGACGAGATTCTGGCCTGCGATCTTGTATTGGGCGGGCTTTGTAATGAATTATCGGGTATTTTTTTGAAAAAGTATGAAGATAAGATATACATTGTCGGTGGTGTCTGCGGAGAAGATGTACATGGAGATTACAGATTATTTTCCTCGTTTGCAATGACATATGAAGATGATGAATTTCAGGAATATGCAAGTACATACGAGAGGGATACAGAAGGCTATTGGTACGGGAATGAATATCGGGATGATGCAGAAGAAATGGCACATAAGATGGCTGCAATCGGATTATCAAAGACAGCAGAAAATATGAGAGCAAGTGGTTTGGCACGTATGATGTTTATTGATGATGAGATCGATATTTTGTTTCAGACAGGAAGTGAAAATAGTGACAGCAGTTACCAGAGAAAGCAAGAAGGTGGAATCAGTAATATTCATTTCTGGCTTGGATCGGAGGCAAGTGCTGTTTTAGAAAAACTTCCGGAAGCATCAGCGTTGGAAATCCTTGAAGAATACGGGTTCTATGGAGCAGATGAAGATACAAACTTTGAAGGAATGACAGGTGCCTCCAGATTAAAAGTCAGCTGCAATGAAGATACGCTCAAAGATATGGGTGATTACTATATAGTTGATGCAAGCTTTTATAAACAGATAACAGTTCCTGCAAATATTCAGAAAGGGGAAAAAATTACTTTAATTTTAAATGAAATAACTGGGGAAAAAGAAACTATTATCTGTACAGAAAATGATGAGTATGGACTCTCTTTTGGTACTGCTGAATATCCAGATATGTATTATACATCTGGACAAGCAGATGAAAATGGGATGTTAAAATTGTTTACAGCCAGTTATGATGCCATTTCAACATTGATTTATGAAGGTGAACTTGCAATAATGAAAACTGCAACAGAGGAAATCGCGATTTCTAATGAAACAGGTTTGTTTAACCCGGATACTACATATGGTATGGGCTGGAACTGTATATATTTTAATGAAAAAGGATATGCCACAAGACTGGTAAACTATGGAGATTGATAGAAAGTTATTAGGAGGAGATAGCATGAGCAGTAATGATAAGACCGTGTTTGTGAATTTCGAAAAAGAAACTCCGGAAGGGTATACACTGGAACCAGATTGTATTCCAAATGGGTATAAAAATGACAGGAGCAATGAGGGCGACAAACTGAGTCAGCTCTATATGGAACTTGGTAAAGCTTATTATGAAGGCGGATTTGAAGATCCCCTTCCACAGCTCCTTCCATTGTTCGACAAAATTACAAAATTAAAAAACACACCGAAAGTGAATGAAAATATTTGCCCAAGATGTGGGAATATGGTGGAAAAAAATGCACGTTTTTGCGGTAAATGTGGATTTCGTATGTTATAATGAAAGTCGATGAGTATTTTGACAGGATATAAGTATTGATAAGGAGGATGTTATGGCATTTTTTAATGATATGGACAAAAAGCTTTCACAGTTAAGTCAGGGAGCAGTAAAAAAGACAAAAGATGTTTCTGAATCTATGCGTTTGTCAGCAGCAATCAAAGAAGAAGAAAACAAACAGACAGGACTCTATAAACAGATTGGAGAATATTTTTATCAGAACTATGCTGTTCAGGCAGAAGGTCAGTTAAAAGAGTTGTGTGATGCGGTAACAAAAAGTCAGGAAACTGCAGCACAGTATAAAGATCAGATTAATACATTGAAGGGGATGATATACTGTACAAATTGTAATGCAGCAATTCCATCTAACTCACTTTTCTGTAATAATTGCGGAACACGTGTCGTACAGCCTGTGCCGGTTAAGCCAACACCGACGGGAGCTTCTTGTCCAGGATGTGGAGCACCGGTAGATGGCGTGCAGCTATTCTGCGTAAATTGTGGAATGAAACTTCCAGAACAGCAGTCAGTTGCCGAACCGGCTCAGGTAGTTGAGGAAGTGCTGGAAACTGAAAAAGCAGTGGGAGTTGAAGAAGTAATTGATGCTCAGGAAGAAGTTATACCAGTAGTGGACAGTTGGGAGATGGAAATACAGATTGAAGAACCTGTAGTTGAGGCAGCACCTTTCTGTCCGGCATGTGGAGCAGCTGTAAATTCAGGACAGATGTTCTGTACAAGCTGTGGTATAAAATTATAATGAATGAAAAGGGGGGAATCGGGTAATACCGATTTCTGACCTGATAATGAGAAAGAGAGATGCTCTGTGGAAATGCGTGCCCTTAGTCACTGGCATATTCCACGAGCATCTCTCCTTGTTTAAGGCTATTTATTACCCGACAGTTCCTTCTGTACAGGATTATAAAATATCTGCAATCTGTTCTTTGGTATGATAACCAACTAAAACTTTTTCGACAGTTCCATCTTTGAACAACATGAGTGTTGGAATGCTTGCAACGCGGTATTTTACTGCAAGAGCACCCTCTTCATCTACATTGATTTTTCCTACTTTTACCCTGCCTTCATATTCTTTAGCGATTTCTTCGATTATTGGTGAAAGCATCATGCATGGACCACACCATGTTGCCCAGAAATCCAGAAGAACAGGGATTTTGGAATTCAAAACTTCTTCTTCAAAATTTTTAGATGTAATCTTCAGTTCAGCCATAAAATCTTCCTCCTTCAAGTTTGAAAATCAGTCTTTTCTCTTATAATAAAGCATGCAGTGACAAAAACCTTCAAATTCTGGATCATTAATCTGATCTTTGAATTCCTGACACATACATTTATTTTCTTCTGTCCGTTCAAGACGGCATGGGCAATATCCACCAGTCTGTTTCAGACCTTCTTTAATTGTGTTCACAATGTCCTGATTAGGATTCAATGTAACCTTCATTTGTTGTCACCTCCAATTACTGTTATGATAACACGAATTGTCAATACATACTAGAAAAATCTTCTATCTCTGTTTTGTATAGGACAACATTTCCAGAACTGACTAATAAATACATTTATTTTTAGGGTTAAACTGCGAAATATATAAAAATGTGGAATTAAGGTTAAAATATGTCAGAATATTGCTTGAAACAGAGCGATTTTCACCAATAAATTCTTGACACCAATAAATGAAATCTATATAATAGTGAAATAGCGAGTGTTATAGATAGTGCTAGATTTAGGAACAGGCAGATGGGCATGGGCATTTGCCTTTTTTTCAGTGGCCCAATACTTTAATGAGGTAAACTGGCAAACTGGCAAATCGGAAAAGTCGCTGAAACATGTTAAAAAAGACAAAGGAGTAGTGGTAATATGGTAAAGTACATCTTACAACGTATCGGGATGGCAATAGCGACTATTTTTATTGTAGCTACATTAACCTTTTTTGTAATGAACTTGGTTCCAGGCGGACCATTCATGTCAGAAAAAGCCGTATCCCCACAGGCACAGGCTGCCTTAGAAGCTAAATATGGACTGGACAAGCCACTGTCTGAACAGTATATCACTTATATGAAGGGTGTTTTACATCTTGACTTTGGTGATTCTCTGAAACAGCGTGGACGTACCGTTATGTCAATCATTGAAACAAAATTCCCTGTATCAGCAAAAATCGCACTTATGTCAGCAAGTTTAGCACTGTTAATCGGTGTCCCTATGGGCTGTATAGCGGCGATGAATCGAGGGAAGGTATTAGATAACATCATTATTGTCATTGCTACATGTGGAATTGCAGTGCCGGGCTTTGTAGTCTGTACAATGCTGTTGTATTTCCTCAGTGCAAAGACGGGATTGTTGCCTGCATTTGGATTAACGTCGTGGAAGCATTACATCATGCCTGTAATAGCAATTGCGTTCTATCCTACAGCATATATCACACGTCTTATGCGTTCTTCAATGTTGGACGTATTGGGGCAGGATTATATGCGTACAGCAAGAGCAAAAGGACTTTCACAGTTCAAGTCGCTGTTTAAACATGCATTACGTAATGCAATTCTTCCAATTGTAACATACATCGGACCAATGCTTGCATATGCGATGACAGGAAGTTTCATCACAGAAAAGATCTTCACAATTCCAGGACTTGGAGGAGAATTGATTGGATCTTGTATGAACCGAGACTATACTGTAATCATGGGAACAACGATTTTCCTTGCAACAATTATGGTATTTGTTAATGTGATCGTAGATATTGTTTATACAATTGTCGATCCGCGTATTAAATTAAAGTAGAAAGGAGAAAACTAAGATGGATAACAAAAACCCTTTGAGTTTTCAGGCAAATTATAGTCCAGAAGATTTTCTCCCAGCAACAGATGATGAAAAACAGAGTCTGGTCATTATGAGAGAAAGCGTAGGCTTCTGGAAAGATGGTCTGCGCAGATTAAAAAAGAATAAAATTGCGATGACAAGTTTGGTTGTACTGATCGTTATCATGTTCTTTTCCTTCATTGTACCTATGTTTTATCCATATTCTTATGAGCAGCAGATCAAGGGTTCAAACAATCTGAAGCCTTTTGAATATTCAGCACAGGAACTGGAAAGAAAAGATGCTGGTGAAGACGTATTCCCTCATGTTCTTGGAACAGACAGCATGGGACGTGACTATGCGATTCGTGTTATGATGGGAAGCCGTATTTCTCTGATCGTAGGTATCGTAGCAGCTGTTATCATTCTCCTGATCGGTGCGACGATGGGATCACTGGCGGCCTTCTTCGGAGGAATTGTCGATATGGTCATCATGCGTATCGTAGATATCATATATACAGTTCCGGACGTACTTCTGATCATCTTGCTTTCAAGTGCAATTAAAGAGCCTATGAACATGTTGGCTACACAGCCTGGATTTGGATGGCTTCAGAAGATGGGACCAAACATGATCAGTATTTTCATCGTATTTGCTCTTCTTTATTGGGTAAGTATGGCGCGTCTTGTACGAAGCCAGATTCTTACTCTGAAACAGAGTGAATATGTAACAGCAGCGAAAGCGTTGGGAGCATCCAGTGGACGTATCATCAAGAAGCATCTGCTTACAAACTGTATTGGTACTCTTATCATTACAACAACACTGCAGATTCCTTCTTCAATCTTTACAGAAAGTTTCCTGTCATTCTTAGGACTTGGTGTTGCAGTTCCAATGCCATCTCTTGGATCTCTGGCAGGTGATGCAATCAATGGATTTATGTCAAATCCACACTTACTGTTTATCCCGGCATTCCTGATCAGTTTGATCATTCTGGGATTCAATCTGTTGGGCGATGGTCTTCGTGATGCATTCGACCCTAAACTTAAATCATAAAGAAAGGAAGCGCACATAATGAGTGAAAAATATTTAGTAGATATTAAAAATGAACGCCTCTCTTTCTTTACTCCTGCAGGAGAGGTAAAAGCACTGAACGATGTAAGTATCCACCTCAAAGAAGGAGAAGTACTTGGTATCGTAGGTGAGAGTGGTTCTGGTAAATCCGTAACTGCTTACAGTTTGATGGGGCTGACAGCTCATCCAGGTAAACTGCTTGGCGGTTCTCTGGATTTCAATGGTCATCATATCAACGACATGACAGAAAAGGAATTCCGTAAAATGCGTGGTAACGAAGTTTCCATCATTTTCCAGGATCCTATGACAAGTTTGAATCCGGTTTATACAATTGGAGATCAGATTCGTGAAGTAATTCTGCTTCACACAGATAAAACAAAAGAACAGGCAAAAGAACGTGCAAAAGAACTTCTGACATTGGTAGGTATCAATGAGCCGGAAAAACGTCTCAAACAGTATCCTCACGAACTGTCAGGTGGTATGCGTCAGCGTGTTATGATTGCGATCGCACTTGCATGTGAGCCAAAACTTCTGATTGCCGATGAACCTACAACAGCGCTTGACGTTACAATCCAGGCTCAGATTCTTGAACTTATGATGGAACTGAAAGAAAAGCTTGGTATGGCAATCATCATGATCACACATGACCTTGGTGTTGTAGCAAGTACATGTGAAAGAATTGCAGTTATGTACGCAGGACATATCGTAGAATATGGTACAGTAGAAGATATCTTCTATAATCCAAGACATGAGTATACAAAAGGTCTGATCCGCAGTATGCCAAGAATGGACGCAGAGGATCATGAAAGATTGATTCCTATCGAAGGAACACCAGTAGATATGCTGAATCCTCCAAAGGGATGTCCATTTGCTTCACGTTGTGATGCATGTATGAAGATTTGTCTGCGTGAAAAACCACCAGTAACATGGTTCGATGATGTACACTATACACAGTGCTGGCTGAATCAGAAAGAAGAATTTGAAAGGGGAGCTGCAAAATGAGTGATGAATTAATTAAAATTGAACATCTGAAACAGTGGTTCCCAGCTGGCGGATGGGGCAAAAATAAAAAATATGTAAAAGCTGTAGATGACGTATCATTTGCAATTAAAAAAGGTGAAACTTTAGGTCTTGTAGGTGAATCTGGATGTGGTAAGACAACAACAGGACGTTCCCTGCTTCGTCTCTATGAACCAACAGGCGGACGTATCACATATGATGGAGAAGTGATTTTTGATAAAGAAGCTAAGATTGCAGTTGATATGCTTCCATACAGACGTAAAATGCAGATTGTATTCCAGGATCCATACGCAAGTTTGGACCCTCGTATGACAGTAGGAGATATTGTAGGAGAAGCTATTGATATTCATAAGCTTGCTGCTTCACCAAAAGATCGCTATGACAAGATTGTAGAATTGCTTCGCTGTGTAGGTCTGAATACAGATCATGCGAACCGTTATCCTCATGAATTCTCAGGAGGACAGAGACAGCGTGTAGGTATTGCACGTGCTCTGGCAGTTGACCCAGAATTCATCGTTTGTGACGAACCAATTTCAGCTCTGGACGTTTCTATCCAGGCTCAGGTTGTTAATATGTTTGAGGACTTACAGGAATCTCGTGGACTGACATATCTGTTCATCGCACATGACCTTTCTGTAGTAAAACATATTTCCGACAGAATCGGTGTTATGTATCTTGGTAAGATGGTTGAGCTTGCAGATAGCAACGAGATTGCTTTCCACAGTGTACATCCATATACAAAGAGTTTGATTTCTGCAATTCCGATCGCTGACCCGATCGTTGCAAAAGCAAACAAGCGTATTATTCTTGAAGGTGACGTACCAAGTCCACTGAATCCACCATCAGGATGTCACTTCCGTACACGTTGTCCATATGCGGATGAAAAGTGTGCATGTGAAGATCCAGAGTTTAAGGAAGTATCAAAAGGACACTGGGCAGCATGTCATCATCTTGACAAAGTAAACTAATCCTGTTAAATTAGTTTGAAACAGTGGGAATATTTCCCAATATAAAACTGGTATTAATCCGGGCGGATTTATACAATACATTATTTATTTAGGGAGGATTTCTTTATGAAAAAGAGAATCTTATCTGTGCTCCTTGCATCAGCTATGATCGCATCTCTTCTTGTAGGATGTGGCGGAAGTGATGATGCAGCTACAACAGAAAGCACAACAGGCGGAAAACAGCTGGCAGTTCAGGTTGGTCCTGACCCAGAAACAATTGACCCAGCACTTAACTCCGCAAGTGATGGCGGTAACATGATCATCACAGCATTTGAAGGTCTTCTTATGAACGGTGTAGATGACCAGATTATCCCAGGATGCGCAGAAGAATGGGGCGTATCAGAAGACGGACTTACATGGACATTCAAACTTCGTGAAGGTTTGAAATGGTCTGATGGTTCTGACCTTACAGCTGAAGACTTCGTTTACAGCTGGAAACGTGTATGTGACCCTGCATTAGCAGCTCCATATGCTGAAACAGTACTTAACATGGTTGAAGGTTATGATGAAGCAATCAATGGTAATCTTGATGCTCTTGCAGTAACAGCAGTTGATGATCTTACTCTTGAAGTAAAACTTTCAGCTCCATGTTCATACTTTGAAAACCTTGTTGCTTTCCCAACACTGTACCCAGTACAGCAGGAAACAGTAGAAGCTAACGGTGATGCTTGGGCTATCGCAGCTGAAACATACATCACAAACGGTGCATTCTACATTTCTGAATGGGTTCCAGGATCACACATCATTATGACAAAGAATGATAACTACTGGAATGCTGAAGAAGTTAAACTTGACAGCATCAAATTTGCACTTATGGAAGATGCTAACGCAGCTTACAGTGCATACCAGAATGGTGAACTTCAGATGATCAAAGACGTTCCTACAGAAGAAATCCCAAGTCTTCTTGAACAGGATGATTTCTTTGTAGAAGCTATCATCGGAACATACTACATCAGTTTCAATACACAGCAGGCTCCACTTGATAATGCTGACGTTCGTAAAGCTCTTTCAATCGCAATCGACAGAGAGTATGTTGCAAATACAATCATGCAGGGAACATATTCACCAGCTTACAACTTTATGGGACCTGGCTGGCTTGATACAGATGGATCACAGTTTATAGAAAGCTCAAACAACGGAGAAGCTTATATCTCTGCTGATTACGAAGCTAACGTAGAAGAAGCTAAGAAACTTCTTGCTGATGCTGGTTATGCTGATGGTTTAACACTTACTTATAAGACAAACGATTCAGGTTACCATGTACCACTTGCTGAATACTTACAGCAGGCATGGGCTGAAATCGGTGTTACACTTACAATCGAAACAGTTGAATGGTCTTCATTTACAGCTGACCGTCGTGCAGGATCTTTCGAAATCGCACGTAACGGTTGGGTAGGTGACTACTCTGATCCATCTAACATGTTAGAACTTCTTTACTCAACTAACGGTAATAACGATGGTAAGTACAACAACCCAGAATTCGATGCAGCGATCGACCTTTCCAGAACAACAACAGATGCAGCAGAACGTTCACAGGCTCTTCATACAGCAGAAGATATCCTGATGGAAGATATGGGATGCTGCCCAGTAGCATACTACAACGACTTCTGGCTTGAAAGCCCAGACGTAAAAGATCTCTGGCATTCAGCTATGGGTAAATGGGTATTCAGATTTGCTGATATCGCTGAATAATTCTTATTTAAACAGAATTTAAATAATGAAGTAGATAAAGACCCTTGTACCGGTTTGATATGATTCCCCCTAAGTAGACATGGTAAATAACCAAAATCTACTTAGGGGGATTTTTTATGTCAAAATATTCCGTTGAACTTAAAATTGCTGCGTGTAAAGACTTCCTTTCAGGAGAGTTCTCACTTTCTGAAGTC
>JAXJUL010000008.1:0-76218 GCA_036309085.1 Schaedlerella sp. | reverse complement strand
TTCTCATAAGATCCTCCATAAATGTAGTAAAAATCTAACATCTATTTTTGCTATCAATAGATGTTGTAGTAAAAAACTATTTACTATCATTATGGAAGATATGCTATCAGAAATCAAAACGGTCAAAAACTAATCGCTTACAAAATAAGAATAAAAATAAATAAGAACCAAACTGCATTTATATAATATTTAATCTGACTTCCTAATAAAAGAAGTCCAGACATTTCTCCTTTATATACTGTATATATCATTATATAAATATTACTGAAGCAAATGCTATACTTCAGTAATATTTTATGTTCTGATATTATTCAAATGTTGTCTGTCCGGCATAATTAAATGCTATATAACTCTTTCCACGATTGATGGCGATTTCTTCTCCATTTTCATCAAAAAATCTCAAACGTGATGCTTCACTTTCTTTCAACCAAAAGATTTTCTGTATTGCTCCATTAGAAATATAATATCCTGCATAATCATTTCCGCCAGTTATATTAACATTCTTACGGCCAACATCATCTCTGATTGAAAATGTTGTTTCTAAAACAATAACATTGGTAAATGCAAGCTGATTTCCAGTCTTTACATCAATATGTTTTTCTCCGCAGTTTGTTTTCTTGTAAGTTTTACTTGACTCATCATAAGTAAATCCTGCTGTTTGTCCACCAAAATTGATATTGATATTTGTACATACATCTTCTGTTGGTTTTAATTGCTCATTCGTGCCATTAAATACAAAAGCAGTTCCAGTTTTGTCAGCCTCTAAATCTGTTCTTGTTCCCTGTGATTGGATAAATGCTGCAAACTTTGTACCGTCAAAATATCCTGTATGTTCTAGGGAGTATCCAGAATTAAGGCGTTCCTGGTCTCTTCCAAATAATTCTCCCGGATTAGACATACCGTCATATTTATCCAAATTCAAAGACGCCATGTACTCTTCAATTGTAGGATCACATCCCCAATGTACGTAAAACGCATCAAAACCCTCAGAAATTGCCGGAAAATAGTAACGACAGCTTCGTACTGCACAAATCTTAGGTACTTTCGTATAATCAGCATAAAGAGCCATAAGTCTTGTAAGATCTGCTTCTACAGGGATTTCAAAAATCACATCTGCCTGCTCCACACCATACTGCGGCATTGCATCCATAACATTATTGACCATAACTGCAACCGGACGCTTACCAATTGCTTCTTCTGACAAATCTGCCAATCCAGTAAGTATATTCTGGTTTTCTGGAATCACTTCCAATTCTTTCTCTTTTTCATCATCTTTTTCCTGTTCTGCTACAATCTCAGACCTTTCCTCAATCTCTTTGTTTTTTTTGCAACCTGTTATTGAAAAAACAACAATCGAAATCATAAACAGCCAAATCATTTTTTTTGCATAATTTTTCATTTGTACTACTCTCATACTTTTATCATTCCTCAATTTTTTCTTTTTTCACATAATATTCAATTTTCTTTCTTTGTTTAAGTATTTCGTCATTACTACGTTCACCTGACAGCACATATTCACCATTTTTTCTAACATAAATATCATTAAGCACAGTATACTCATCTTTTACAGAGCTTAGATAATTTAAATACGCAGGTCCTTCTATCCCTATATATTCAAATAGTTCGTTCATTAAAAACATCGGCGAAACTGTATCCCCTTCACCCAAAAATTCTTTTTGTAAAGCTTTTTTTGCTTCATGATTTGCATAAAATACATATGGTGTTTGATAATAATTAGCGGCTCCTTCCTCTGTATTAAGATCCAGATTCACTCCTAACATTTCAAAAACACTATTATTTTCTCCCATCCATGGATTATGATCCCCAAAAAGAATAAGCAGGATAGGTTCGTTCTGTTCATCTATATATTTTTTCAATTTCTCCAAAGCCAAATCTGTCCTGTATATTCCATATAAATAATTATTGAGTATATTATATTCTTCTGTCATATATTCCGGCTTGTTCAGTAGATATTCCTGGTCTGCTTCCATACTTGCAGCATATGGTCCATGGTTTTGATAGGTAACACTAAAATTGAAATATTTTTGTTTCCTTTCTACTGCATTTTCATATCCATCAATAATATAATCAAAAAAATCCCAGTCACTTAACAGACCTTGATATTTCATAGACTCTATTTCATCATCTGAAATATTTTCATATTTATTCTCATAATAATCAAAATTGTCAAATCCCAGATATTCATTTATATTCTTTCTGTCATAAAACCAACCATAACAGGGATGCATCGCCTCTGTATAATACCCCTGTTCTTTAAAATATCTTATATAAGACTGTGTATCTCTTTTTTCAATTTCAGGATATTCATATCCCGTCAAAAATGATCGTTCCGTTATCACTGTGCCCCCGGCAAATATGTTCGTATACAATAATCCGCTGTATGCTTCGTCTTGCATCACATGAAAATTTTTATATGGGTCTATGACAAATTCAACGTTTTCAAATTTACTGAAATCATTATATGCTTCCAACATAATACTTATAATATGAACTTTTTTATCTTCATCCATTGAAACACTTTCATATTCGTTCAGCAACTTTTGTGCTGTTTCTTTATCATATCCCTCTGGTGGTGTGTCAATCGCGTCTGGAATGCTTCGAATAAAAGAATATATGAATCCTCTTGACATATATTGATTCCCTGATTTCCATTGATTTCCAAACTCTGAATGCCACATCGATTCATATAATTCCACATTTTCAAAATAAAGTTTTTTGCATGATAAAGTTGCAATCAATACTAGAAATACAATCCCACTTATTCTAAAAATTTTGTTTTTCACATAATCTTTAAACAGAATATAACAGATGATCGTCATAACAATAATAAATCCAATTGCACATGCGGAAATTTTATCCAAAAACAGTTTATATTGTTTCAACATTCCTTTTGCTTCATTAAACAATAATACATCACTGAATACAAACGGATCATCTCGAAATGATATTTTAAATCGATTCACTTCTGCCAAAACAAATGTAATAAGACTTGTACTTAAAAAACTAATCCAAATTCTATTTGTAAAAAAATATAAAATAAGCATTAGAAGAAATATTGGATATATATTTAATGTAACAGTTCTTATGTCTGTCAATAATATTTTAATCAAGTTAAGATCTGAGGGAATGACTGTCAATGCAAGTATAACCATCCCTAATAATATACTTAAGCCCAATATATAAATAATAAAGTTTAAATCATAAAGTTTTTTTATATCTAAAGTTTTTTTCATTCTGTCTTCCACCTGCATCTGATGAGGATAAAATGTTGCCCCCATACACATCAACATAAAATATATTTCCTGTTGCTACCCTAATGTTTCCGTTTCATACAAATCTAAAGTTTTTTTGATCATCAAATCCTGATGAAATTTATTTTGCAAATTATGAAATGCATTTTTTGCATATGTCTCATATAACATTTTATCTTTCTTTAACATTTCTATGGAATTTGCAAACCCTTCTTCATCTCCATATTGTACGATTTCACCACATTCTAAAAATTGTTTCAACATTTCCCTGTTTCCGCCTACGTCAGTAGCTACAACAGGCAATGATGCCGCCATACCTTCTAAAATTGCAAAACTAAAAGCCTCGCTACTTGATGAATTTAATAACAAATCTGAACTTAATAGATAATCAAATACATTATTTTGATATCCTGCCTGTATCATTGAATTTTCAAGTCCATTTCTATAAATCAGTTCTTTTATGTCATCGAAAAGAGGTCCTTCTCCTAAAATAATACATTTTGCTTTTCCCTTAAGTTTACTGAAACTGTTTACCAAAAAATCAAGACCTTTTTCAGCAGTATATCTGGCTAAAACAACACATAAGAAATCCTTTTCTGAAATTCCATATTTATTCCTTATATTTGTGGTTGTATTTATACCATTCTGAGGAATAATACCATTATATATAACTTTTATTTTCTTTTCGCTTATTCCATTTCTTATCAATTTCTTTTTTACTGCGCCAGAAACAGCTATTATATTTTTATCAAATGGGGTAAAAAATCTATTAAATATACGCCATGTGAATTGTGGCTCGTAAATCAGGTGACATGTATATATAATTTTTATGTGCGTAAATAATTTTGAAAAAATTGCAATATAGTTTTCTCTTGGAAACTGAACATGTACTAAATCAATTTTTTCTTTTCTGCATATTTCAGCTAATTTAATCGATGCTTTTATATCGAAAGGATTTTTCATTTCGATTCTATAACATTTTATAAGATTATTTTCTGCCCATTCACTTAATGCTCCCTTTTCGTTATATATAAAAACAACATCATGATTCCTCTTTTGAACAGCATCTATCATTAATTTAACATACTTTTCGCTGCCACCTGCACCAGCATAATTTATAAGATACGCAATTTTCATCTTTCCAATACCTTTCTTTTTATATTTAAATTTTTTACTGCATACAAAATAACAGGATTTTTAAGCAATAATGCAACAATAAAATATACAGTCATTCCTGTCATCACAGGTATGCCAAGATTTATGATTCTTCCTATAATTCCATCAAATGAAGGAATTATCTCTATTGCAAAATGCACAAATACCCCCATCAATACTGTTGAAAATACTGACGTAATAAGATTCTTTGCACTTTTTTTCCCAAATCTGCCAATTTTTCTTCTCATATTATACAATAAAAACAACATTGCACAGAAAGACGATACCGTATAGGATAACGGAATACCGTATACACCAATATATCTTATAAAAATCTGACTAAAGATTACATTTGTTATAACTGTTATAAAGCCACACAATGCTGGAATCCTTGTCTGCTTGGCAGCAAAGAAAGCCCTGTCAAGAAGTTCTTTAAGAGCTATTGAAACGAATGCCATAGAATATAAAGCAAGGAATATACCGGCCGTATTTATATCCTTCTCTGTTATTTTTCCGTATCCTGAAATCAGACTAAGCAATTCTGTTCTAACTGATATTATTCCAATTGTAGCCGGTAAAAATAAAAAGATGAAAAAATCCATACCTTCTGTCAATGTTATCTTATAATTTTCTTCTTTTTTCTCAGCAAGCTCTGCAGTCATTTTGGGATATAAAACAGCCGTTACGGAATAAACAATAGCCAGAACAGTATTTAATACCAGATTCTGTATAAAGGTCAAAAGTGTAACCATATTATCGAAATTCGCCGTTAATGTAACATTATAAAACATATTAATTTGAAATGCACCCGAACCAAGAATTATAGGACCAATAAGAGAAAATGCCTGTTTTACATAAGGGTTTTTCCTATCATAACATAACGTAAAACGAAAACCTTTTTTTATTGCCGGAGGAATCAGAATCAGGGCCTGTAACATTAATCCGACAAATGTTGTCCACAAAAGTCCAATGACTCCAAAATCCTCTGCAAACAGCAGTAAATATACAATAATAACACAACTGCTTGGCAAACTGACCGCTGCTACAGCATAAAAACTTCCTAAAGATTGCAGTACTCCCTGAAATACATAACTAACACCATAAAACAGCATAACAGGCATAATAATTATCAGTGATTTAACAGCAAATTCGTAGTTTTTCCCCGTGTTAAAGTCAGTAAATTTAGGTAAAACAGGAGCCAGACACATTCCTATTATCACAAGAAAAATAATAATACTGCCAAAAATTGTCAAAACATTGGAAGCAAATAAATTTGCTTCCTCGTTCTTTTTCTCCACAATCAATGTGGCATAAATTGGAATAATCACTGTTGAGATTGCCGTACCCACTGAATTAAAAATTGCATTCGGAACAGATATTGCATAAGAATATATATTCAGTTCTATATCCGATGCACCAAAATAAGACATATAAAATTGATTGGAAATAAGTGCCAGCACTCTGCATGCTAACGTTATGATCATAACCATACTAATTGCTTTACTTATAGATTTTTTCATTATTATTTTCCGTCTTTCTGCGAAAGGCACCAATGCAACATGAAACAGGTGCACCGGCTAGCTTTCGCTATCTAATCTATTTTCCTTCTAATATTATTTATTTGTAAGACTGACACACTACAGAACACGTAGAAGTGAGTGACGGGGCTGTATAGCGGCAACCTCGTATTATTATATGTTGTCGGTCATCCGTTAAGGCATCAATGAGTAGCGCATAACAGTAGGCCATAAACTTATCTCTTCCGAAGTCGAATCAATTTCGCCGGATGACCAGTCACTGTCCGTTTTATAACTATAACATCAGGAGGTAGTTGCTTGTCTTTCAAAATCTTAAAATTTAATTGCTGCGGACTTGATGTCCACAAAACTTGGAGCTATGCCTGTATCGGTATCACTGATTCCCATAATCGTACAGAGTATAAGCAAGCTCGCTTTTCTTCCTTCAAAAAAGGATTGAATGAGTTGTGTGACTGGCTTGCAAAATATAACTGTAAAGATGTGTGCATGGAATCTACCGGTAAGTATTGGATCCCTGTTTTCAATATCTTAGAGCAACACGAAATCTGGGTTACTCTATCTCATCCCAAATACACAAAACCGATGAAAGGAAATAAAATCAATCGTAAAGATGCCAAATGGATTTGCGATCTATACATGTGTGGTATGGTTAAACCTTCCTTTATTCCACCTGCTGACATCAGAGGGCTTAGGGATCTTGTAAGATACCGCTTCAAACTCACCTGTATGATTACCGGCGAAAAGAATCGTGCTCAAAATTGTCTTACTGTATCCAATCTTAAACTTGATGATGTTTCTTCTGATGTATTTGGTAAATCTTCTTGTTCTATTACAGAACAGATTTTGCAACATCCCAGAGAATAATTTGATGTGTCACTATTTGTTGATAGTCGCTTAATCTACTAAAGCAACGGGGATATACCATCAAGAATGATTCTTCACTTGCTAGTTAGGTGTTGCGTTTATATTCAATTTTTAAGCCACCAAAAGATGGCTTATTTTTTATGCTCAAATTTACTCTGTATCCACTGCCTCTTTGTTTCAAACTTCTCCTTTGTTGTAATGTCTTCTCAATAATTTTATACTATCCTATTTTTTTTGCTTCAATCCCCAGAACTGTCCAAAACAGGAAAGCGACTATCTGTACTTCTAACACATTATAAAACAGGCCCAGCCATCCGATTATAAGACACATAAATATACAGAAGAAATTTTTTCTATAATCATATAAGATAGATATGCAAAACAAAATTAACAAAACAACGCCTACAATCCCTGTTTCAACAATATCCTTAATATATTCATTATCTGAATAAAATCCATACTGAAGACCATACTTTTCATAAATCGGCGGTTCCCAATTCATACTTGCTGCTGATCCATATGTTCCAAATCCTGTTCCTAAAACAGGATATTCTTTAAATATCTTTAATCCTGTTTTTAAGTAAAAAACTCTCCCGTCGCTATTACTTTTAGCAATTATTTCACTGTCACTTAACTCTTTAACTCTATCTAAAACCGTTGATGTATTGTTCAAAATATCGCTGCCGCTTTCTCCCATCCTTGTTTCCGTAGTTTTTGTAACAATTTCCGTTACTTTTTCGCAGCCTGTATAAATGATTCCTGCTATTAAAATGATTGTTAAAATACGCCAGTAATTTGTTTTTCTTATAATGCCTTTCTTTTTATCAGCTAATTCATACAAAATGATTCCTGCTATAAAAATTATTATGGAACTCCTTGACATAGACAATAAAAGCGAAGTGCATGTCACTATGCTATAGACAAGAGTAGTTTTTCCTTCAAAATACAGTACTATGAAAAATGAGATTACCAAAAAGGCTCCATATGTGTTTGGGTTAAAAAACATACTATACACTCTTCCGAAATTATCGGCATAAAGTATACTTTCAGATACACTACCAGGAAATAATATTTTTTTGCCACTGATTTTTTCAATCACACCCAACACAAACAAAACAAACGTAACATTTTGTAATAATTTACTTAATATTAGTTGATACTTTTTGCTATATTCAAAATTTCTGATAACAAAAAACAGAATGTAATATACCATAATACTTCTCACTTCATATATATATGGATACAGACCTATTTTTTGAATTGCAACCGTATTCACAAAAGCAATTGCTAAAAAAGCAATTATAAAAATATCATATTTTTTTATTTCAACCTTCCCTTTTTTATAAATCACAAATAAAATAAACAAAAGAATAATTGAAATATCAGGGATTAATTTTACACTTGTTCCAATCAAAAGTTCCAGAATATTTCTAAAAGCTATAAATATAATCAAAAAACAGATTAAAAACCTTATATAACTTTCGATTCCTTTTCTCATTTTCGTACTGTTCTTCATACTCTATCCTTTATAAAATTTTTTGATAATCGCATCAACAATCCTTTTACTTGCCAATCCGTCTCCGTATGGGTTTGATGCTTTGCTCATTCTCTCGTATTCCTTTTCATCCGACAATAATTCATCTATCATCTGATAAATAACTTCTTCATCCGTGCCTGCAAGTTTCAATGTTCCTGCTGCAATTCCTTCAGGACGTTCCGTCGTATCCCTTAATACGATGACAGGTTTTCCAAGAGAAGGTGCTTCTTCCTGAATCCCGCCACTGTCTGTGAGAATTAAATATGATTTATTTAAAAGATTATGAAAATCAAGCACCTCCATTGGTTTGACTAATTTTACACGTTCACAATCACCAAATACTTTTTCTGCTGTCTGCAAAACGATTGGATTCAAGTGTACTGGATATACAACTTTAATATCTTCGTATTTTTCAATTATTCTCTTAATCGCATGAAACATATTGAACATTGGTTCGCCAAGATTCTCCCGTCTGTGTGCTGTAAGCATAATCATCCTTGAATCGCCTGCCCATTCGATAATTTCATGCTCATAGTCATCTCTGACTGTTGTTTTTAAAGCATCTATCGCAGTATTTCCCGTCACAATAATGCTTTCTGCAGGTTTCCCTTCATTTAATAAATTCTGCTTACTCTGTTCTGTTGGAGCAAAATTCATGTCTGAAATAACTCCTACAAACTGTCTGTTTGCTTCTTCCGGAAATGGTGAATACTTATTATAAGTTCTTAATCCAGCCTCTACATGTCCAATCGCAATTTGATTGTAAAATGCCGCCAGTGCACCGGCAAAAGTTGTGGTTGTATCTCCATGAACAAGAACAATATCCGGCTTTACGTCTTTTATTACAGTTTCTAATCCTTGAAGAACACGAGTTGTAATATCCGTCAGTGTCTGTCCCTGTTTCATAATATCCAAATCATAATCCGGAACAATCTTAAATGCATTTAAAACCTGATCTAACATCTGACGATGCTGGGCAGTTACACATACGATCGTTTCAATTTCATCTCTGCTCTTCAATTCCTTTACTAATGGTGCCATTTTAATTGTTTCCGGACGTGTTCCAAAAATTGTCATGACTTTTATTTTCATACTTTTACCTCAATTTCTTAATCTCTGTAATAAATTTGACATTACTGTTATAAAAGCGTTTAATTCTTTTTGGTTCTTTCGCTATACGATATAACCATTCCAGATTTAATTTAATAAATATCTTCGGTGCTCTTTTCTTTGTGCCGCTTAATACATCAAAAGAACCTCCAACCCCAATAAATATTCCCTTTGAAAACTGATCGTAATATTTATATATCAGTGTTTCCTGCATTGGAATTCCCAATGCAACCAATACAACATCCGGTTTTAAAGCAATCATCTCCTTAAATACAGCATCTTTATCTTTAACATAGCCATTTTGATACCCTACAACTTTTGCATTCTGGTAGTTCTGCTCTATTTTTTCAACAAACCTCTCCATTACCTCCTGCTTTGCTCCGAATAGATATATTGTTTTCTTTTTTTCGTCTATTATTTTCAAAAGTTCTTCTACAATTTCAACACCTGTAATTCGTTCCTTTAAAGGATAGCCTAAAATATTTGCCGCTTTTACTACACCTATTCCATCCGGAACAATTAATGTTTTTTCTGATTTCAATATTTCATCAAATACTGGCTTTTCCTTTCCAATCATCAACGTTTCAGGGTTTGCTGTAATTATAAAACTTTTTTCTTCCCTTTCAATACGCTGCCTTAATTCTTTTATAAAAGAATTAAAATCCTTTTTATAAATTTTTTCAAAATATTTCTTCATTTCCCCTCCCATTAAATAGATTCGATAAATTCAAACCAGTTTTTTTTTATTACATCTACTGAATATTTCAAAGAGTTTTCTCTTCCCTGCATCCCGAGTTCTTTTCTTAACTGTGAATCCGTTATAAGTTTTTTGATTTTAAGGCACATTTCTTTCCTGTCCCGATTGGAAATCAAATATCCGTTTTTTTGATCTTCTATAATTTCCAGTGCACCTTTGGCAGAATCAAATGCAACGCATGGAATTCCAAAAGACTGTGCTTCAATTAACACAATCCCAAAAGCTTCTTCCAATGAAGTCATAATATATATTGAACTTTTAGCGAGCAGATTATTAATATACTCTTTGCTTTGAAAACCATGCATAACTACTTTCGATTCCAGTTTCAGTTCCTGAATAAGATTCTCAATTGGTTCACGCTCAACTCCATCTCCTACAATATGCAATTCCCATTCTGGAAACTCTGATGATATTTGAGAAAAAATTTTTATTAAATCTGAAAATCCTTTTTCAGCAGATAATCTGCCGACAGAAATTAATCGAGGTTCCTTTAAATTTGATAGATTTTTCGGGATATATTCCAGACTATGTGGGATATATACACATACTGTTCCATCCATTCTTTTGCTGTAGAAATCCGTCAGTTCTTTTGAAACAGGCATAAAATAATCAATCCCTTTTACGGAATTTATAATTTTTTTTATATATTTTTCGTTATTTTTATGATGATTATGTTCCTGTGCAATTGTTACAACACCTTGTTTCCTATTTTTACCAAGAAGATTATGGTACAAATATCTGGTAGAAACTATAATATCTGCATTTGACTGTTTTATCATTTTCTTCATAAACGCTTTTCGATAATACAATACCTGCAAACTCTGATAACCTTCTTTTATTATATGAACCATATTTTTATTCTGAATTGCCTGTTTCAATTCTTCTTTGTTTGGTCTCAATTCCGTTGATAGATAAGTGATTTTAACTCGAGGATCTACTGAAAATGCCGGTTTCTCATACAGCTTATATGCGCAGGCAATTTCAACCTCATATTTTTCTGCCAAAATATTTGCCTCCGCTATAATCGCCTTTTCCGCGCCTCCATATCCCAGATGTAAGGCTAAAAACAAAATTTTTTTCATACTTTTCATACTTTCTACATGATTCTATTGATTAATTTCTTTCAATATCCTCCAATGTTGTTTCGTCTTCTTCAAACCCCTCTGTACTTTCTGGTATAAACATAATTTTTACTGTATACAAAATCAGTTTTAAATCCAAAAGCAGAGATCTCTGATTAATATATAACAAGTCTAATTTCAATTTATCTTCCGGGGTTGTGTTATATTTTCCAAAAATTTGTGCATATCCGGTAAGTCCTGCACGAACCTTTAGTCTAAGAGCAAACTCTGGAAGTTTCTCTGTATATGCAGCATCTAATTCAACACGTTCCGGTCGTGGACCTACGATCGACATATCACCTTTCAGAATATTAAGCAGCTGCGGAAGCTCATCGATACGTGTAGCACGTATAATTTTACCTACTGGTGTAATTCGGTCATCATTATCTGTTGCTCTTCGCATTCCATTTGCTTCTGCATCAGTAACCATGCTTCTGAATTTGTAAATCATAAATGTCTTATGACCTTCTGTCACTCGCTCCTGTGTATAAAACACCGGACCTCCATCATGCTTTTTAATTGCGATTGCAACGATCAAGAATAATGGTGATAAAACAATACATGCAAGCCCCGAACAAACGATATCAAACGTTCTCTTTACAAATGGATAATACCATCTGACCGGCACTCGCTTTGTTCTGATAAACGGTGTATCAAAAGTATGAGAAATATCAAATCCCATTGTGAGCAAATCTTCTACATTCTGTGTCAGATAAATATCTTTTTCCACAGCATCACAATAAAAAATTAAATTTTTTCTTATTTCGGTATTTACTTCATAAAGATAAACACTGTCACATTCTAAAATCGACTTTTTAATTTCTTCAAGTGAAGTTTCATCTTTCACACAACCTAATATATTGTATCGATATTTTTTTGCATTGAATTTTTTTACTAATGATTTGTAATTATTTTTTCCATACACAATCAATACTTTACGAGGTTCATCGTATCTCATAAATAATCTGTTATGCATAAATGTGATCATCGCCAGCAAAACAATCTGCATAAAAAATACAGCAGGAAATGTCCATAACTTCAAATGTCCAAATCCACGAAACCAAAAAATCATTTCTATGCACAATATTGCATCTGCGAAAAAGTATGACAGCATCTGAAAATAAGTTAAATCCCCCAAGCGATAAATCCCTATTTTTTGTGCCTGATACATTTTTACAAACATCCAATAAATTATGCAGAATAAAACTCCGATTATCAATAAAGTGGAATATGCAAAATACCCTTTATCCCAATGAGGACTAATATTCAAATACCATAAAAAAGCTGATGAAAAAAATGCAACTATAATTGAAAATATTTTATAAGAGATCTTTACCCTGCTCTTACATATTAGTTTTTTATTCCTGTTATCCATTTTATACTCCATAAAAATTTCTGACTGACCGATTCTTTCCTACTGTGCTATCGCTGAATCCTCAAATACCTCTCCATTTTCAACAGCAGAAAGTGTATCTTTAATTGCGTCCACAGACTCCTGGCCTGGCTGTGTCACATACAATTCCTGACTTCCTGATGAGAAACATGGTTGACTATCTGCAATCCCTTCTGCTGCCATAGATTTAATCTTCCACGGCTGCGGATCAGCCAGCTGACTTTTGATCAGTTCCTGAATCTGTTTTTGTGTCATATTTGTATCTACATTACCGCTTACACTGTTTAAAAGTTCATTCGCACCCAAAAGGATAGCCGGTGAAATTGCTTTTTGAATCATTGCTGTAATTACAGCCTGCTGATTCTTTCCACGAGTATTGTCTCCACCTTCAACATTCATTCTCTCACGACAGAATGCCAGAGCCTGCTCACCATTAAAATGATTGTATCCCTGTGAAACATGCATAACCACTCCGGATTCCTCGCTTGTAGTAAATTCGTATTCTGAATATACATCAATACCACCCAAGGCATCCACCATCTGAACCAGAGATGTGAAATTAACACGTGCATAAAACTCGGTTTCTGCATCATACAGATTGTCCAATGCTGCCATAGAAACATCGACTCCATAGATGCCGGCATGTGTAAGCTTATCTTTCATTCCCCCAGAAATTCCGGGCAGTTCGACATAATAATCTCTAGGTGTAGTCACAAGAAGAATCTGATGTGTCGTTGGATTTACTTCAGCAAGAATATTAACATCACTTCTGCTGTTTGTCTCTATTGCTCCGTATACATCAATACCACTGATATATACTGTAAAAGAGTTATCTTCTACTTTAATATCTGAAGATTTATTATTCATCTCTGACTCAATTTCATAACTGTAGATTATCTTCAAGTTATTATTGAAATCGCCAAATTCGTCCTGAATAACTCCCGCATATGCCTCATTATAGATAATCGCATTTACAACTCCTGCATGCAGCAGTTCTGCCTGTTCCTGTATGCTGACACATTCTGTTGTCCAGATATCCTGTCCTACTTCATCACTGATCTTATCTACAGCAGCTCTAATCTCATCACCCTTCAGAGCGTACTGAATGCCAAAATTATAGTCTGCTGCATCTTGTATTGTTTCTGCAGGATCATTCAACAGCACTGCCACAACAATTTTATCAATTTTTTTATTTCCACCGCTTATTTCTACAACTGCACCATTTGTCTTAAGAATAAAAAAGGAACCCAAAAATAACAGAAGTGAAATTACTATACTAAATATTTTTCCTGAAATCGCCCTCTTTTTAGACAAATACTGTCCAATGAATGTAATCAATGCCAGTATTCCCAAAAAACCGGCTGCAATAGCCAGATATTTTGCCGGAATCATACCGAGAACTAACAAACTCACCAGAAAGAACAAAGATGCACAAATCTGGATTCCAGTCAGTGCAAGTCCAATCGTACGGCTTACTTTGTTCTTTCTCAGTCTTTCTTTTTGAAGACTTTCTCTTCCAGCAAATGACTTTGCCATATTTTCATTTGAAATTCTTTCTTCACGTCGCTTCTGTGCTAACTTCCTGTTTTTTTCTTTCGAATTGATAGATTTTTTCTTACGGTACTTTTTTGCTGAAACATTTGTGGAACTTCTTTTTTTTTCTTCTCTCTTCCATTTTTGTAACCTTTCAAAATCCCTTTGCTATTTATAAGCAGTAATTTCATTTAATTTTTCCAACGCCGCTTCTACAACTTTGTCCATATCATAATATTTATAATTTCCAAGGCGTCCGCCGAAAATTACGTTCGGCTCTTTTTCCGCCAGCTTCTGATATTCCGCAAACAGTCTTGTATTTTTCTCGTTATTCACAGGATAATATGGTTCCATTCCAACCTTCCATTCTGAAGAATATTCTCTGGAAATAACTGTTTTTTCCTGCTTTCCGAATTCAAAATGTTTATGTTCAACAATTCTTGTATACGGAACTTCCTTTTCTGTATAATTTACGACTGCATTTCCCTGATAATTATCACAATCCAGTACTTCTGTCTCAAAACGTACAGAACGATATTCCAATGCTCCAAGCTGATAATCAAAATATTCATCAATCATTCCTGTAAAGATGATTTTTTCTGCAATATCAGGATTTTCTTTGCGGAATTCAAAGAAATCTGTATTCGTACGAACTTCAATTCCTTCCAGCATTTTTTCTACTATTGCAGTATAACCTCCGATTGGAATTCCCTGGTAGCGGTCATTAAAATAATTATTATCATATGTAAATCTTACTGGAAGACGACGAATAATAAACGCAGGAAGATCTTTACAGTCTCTGCCCCACTGCTTTTCTGTATACCCCTTTACCAGTTTTTCAAAAACATCTTTTCCAACCAATGACAATCCCTGTTCTTCCAGATTTTTTGGTTCCGTGATACCAGTCTCTGCCACCTGTTTTTCAATCATTGCCTTTGCTTCCTGTGGAGTACGAATCCCCCACATCTTACTGAATGTATTCATGTTAAATGGAAGATTGTAAAGTTCATCCTTATACACAGCTATCGGAGAGTTTATGTAATTATTAAAGTCTGCAAATTGATTCATATACTCCCAAATCTCTTTGTTTGAAGTATGGAAAATATGGGCTCCATATTTATGCACATGAATTCCTTCGATATCTTCGCAGTAAATATTCCCCGCAATATGATCTCTTTTATCAATCACAAGACAAGTTTTTCCAATCATATTTAATTCATGTGCCATGACAGCACCATACAACCCTGCTCCTACAATCAAATAATCGTATTCCATATTGTATCTCCTTTGTAAAAATCCCTAATTTTTTCTATATCAGGGCATAATTATCCCTATCATTTTATAATAGCCAATTCCCTGCTAATAGTCAACTCTTCAGGTTTATTTATGAAGACTCACCATAAACATCTCATAGAAGTCATCTTCTTCCCCAAGCATTGGTGAATTTTCTCCGCCTCCATTTGTACTTCTCTTCATTGCTGCGTGAAATTCTTCTCCGGCGCAGATTACATCCATTTCATAAATCTCATATCCATATTCTCTGCATATTTTGCAAAACGCTTCTAATGGGTCCTTCGCATTTCTTGTATTCAGTATTTTTTCTCGCAGCACCTCTTCTCGTAAAGCTCTGTGCTGAATCTCATCTAACATTCCTGCAATATCTGCCATTTTTCTCACTCTTTTCTATTATTCTTCCAATTTCATCATTTCTTTTTAGAGATGAAATGCATCCTTTATAATCGTTGAAAAATTCTATCGTTTATGATATTATACGAAGTTGTAATTATGGGGGTAGAAAGGTAACTGGTGTGCCTCCTGGTCTTCAAAACCAGTGTGGGGCGTCTCGTCGTCCCGGGTGGGTTCGATTCCCACATGCCCTCGCCAAAAAAATATCTAATATAATATTCGTTCCGTTTCTGCTCCGTTTTTTTTCGTAACTTTCTTTCTGTCCATATATTCCACGATCAGCTTTGCATTTTTTCTGCTTGTCTCAAACATTTCTTTTATCTGTATAATTGTTATCGATGTGTTCTTAAACAAATGCTCCCGGATCATCCTCTCTGCTCTGTCCATAGTTTCTTTTACTGTATAAATATCATCTGCCACATTCACAATCATCTGTTCATTTTCAAGTACATTTTTTATATCTTCCAAAATTTCTTTTGAAATCTCTTCCACTACAATCTCTGAATCTTTCACAAATTCATACTTTGCTCCTTTTAAAATACTCAGATATTTGTCTTCTGTCTTTATAAATATCTGATCTTTTGGAATTTCACGTCCTGCAATGCACAAAAGATCATTCTTACGAACAATTACATCCGCTCTCTCCATCTCTTCGATTATTTTATCAAATACATTTGTCTTAATCTTTGAAAACAACTGCATCTGTATTTCCGGCTTACGAATTCCATATCGATATGGATAAATCTGTTCATATTTTTTGAGAGCATTAAGCAACAGTTTTTTCGCCTTAGTAAAATCATCCTCATGCCAGATATAAGTATCTTTTTTCATTGGAAATGTAATTACAGTTCCTTCTTTTTGAAGCCACTCTATATCTTCTGAAACTTCTGTTTCTGATCTGGATGTCATTCTCGCAAGTTCATTTACAGTAATCAGAGTTTCTTTACTTTCTTTAATATGAAGTTCCAGAATATCCGCCGATGACCCTTCTTCTTTTTTTCTTAATTCATTAATTGTCTCCTCATGAAAACGCTTTTTCTTTTTCGGATTTGGCTCCAGAATCAATCCGCCTCCTATTGTCTCCAACGGTGAATAGAACCTTATCACAAATCTATCTTTTCTTCTCACCGCAACTTCATTTTCCAATCGTAGCTGCACATATCCGTTCTCTCCCGGATACAGCTCTTCTTTATCCAGCAACACTGCCCGACAAAGGACCTCTTCCGTTCCGGTAAATAAATGAAGTCTCATATTGTTTTTTAATACTTTGTCAGAAGATTCCAGTATATGCAGCTTCACATCCAGTAGTTTTGTATTTTTCATACTGTCCACTGGTGCAAGAACACACCCGCGTCGAATTTCATTCTTATTAATATTAGTAATATTAATCGCCACACGTTGTCCGGCAAAACATTGTTCCACATCTTTTCCATGTACCTGAATATTTCGAATTCTGCACACTTTCCCTGTAGGATATGTCATGAGAATATCCTCTTTGGAAATCTGACCTGAAAGGAGTGTTCCTGTCACAACCGTTCCAAATCCCGCAATCGTAAACACCCGGTCAATTGGCAGCCTTGGAATTGTATGAATTTCTTTCGGCTCAACCTCAGTTTCTGTCATTTGTTCAATCTGTTTTATGAGCTCTTCTATTCCCTGACCCGTTATAGAGGACACTTTTACAACAGGAGGCTCGTTTGGAAATCTTCCTCTCAATTCATCTTTTATCTCATCTTCGATAAGAGTGCACCACTCCGGATCTGCCAGATCGATCTTATTCAGAACAACGATACATTTTTTTACTCCCAGAAGATTCAAAATATCCATGTGTTCTCTCGTCTGCGTCATAATTCCCTCGTCTGCAGCAATCACTAAAAGAACCATGTCCATTCCCACCACACCAGATACCATGTTTTTGATAAACTTTTCATGTCCAGGCACATCTACGATGCCAACTCTGCCTCCTCCCGGAAGGTCAAAATACGTAAATCCCAGTTCAATTGTGATTCCTCGTCGTTTTTCTTCTGACAGACGGTCTGTATCTTCTCCCGTCAATGCTTTAATCAAAGTCGTTTTTCCGTGATCGATATGTCCGGCCGTTCCTATGATAATATGTTTCATTTTCTATTCTGCTCCTCAACTGTTCTGACAGTCTTCCTCCAACATTATCAGCTTTTTAAACATTTCTGCAGTTATTTCAAAATCTTTCTTTTCTAAAGTTCTTACATCCAGAATCATCTGATCATCTACAATTCTTCCAATAACCGGTACTGGAAGCTGTCGCATAAGAATCTCTAATTTTGCTGTACTGATCTTATCCGGCGTCACTGCCACTCCATAACTTGGCAGCACCTCTGTTGGAAATGCTCCGCCTCCAACCTGAGATTCACAGAAAATCACTTCATATTGCGCCGAAAACTTTGATTTTTTTAACATCGTACTAAGTTCCTCTGCACCTTTTTTCACATCATCCAAAGATTTTGTGATCATTTTCAACACCGGAATATTCTGAATTGCTTTTTCTTCTGACAGATATTCCTGCAGCACAAGTTCTAAGGCTGCCGCAGTAAATTTGTCGATGCGAAATGCTCTGCTTAACTGATTTTTCTTCATCAAATCTATATATTTTTTCTTTCCCACAATAATTCCAGCCTGAGGTCCTCCCAGAAGTTTATCTCCGCTGAAACAGACAACATCGACCCCTTTTAAAAGTGCCTCCTGAACCGTCGGCTCATGTGAAAGACCGTATTTTTCCATATTGATCAAAATACCGCTTCCAAGATCTTCTACGACAGGGATTTTATATTTTTCAGAAAGCGGAACTATCTGTTCTACTTCCACAGATTCTGTAAATCCTACAATTTTATAATTGCTTGTATGAACTTTCAAGAACACCTTTGTTTCTTCTGAAACAGCATTTTCATAATCTGCCAGATGCGTCTTGTTTGTTGTACCGATTTCTGATAATTTCGCCCCGCTTATTCCCATAACATCTGGAATTCTAAAACTTCCGCCAATCTCAACCAACTCTCCGCGAGATACTATGACTTCTCCGCCTTTTGCAAGGGAATTCAAAATCAAAAGCACAGCTGAAGCATTGTTATTCACAGCTATTGCCGCCTCTGCCCCTGTTACTTTACAGAGAAGTTGTTCAAAATGAGCGTATCGCTCACCACGTTTTCCCTCTTCCAGATTGTACTCAAGGTTTGAATACCCTGCCACGATTCCCATAAGTTTTCTCGTATGTTCTTCACTTAATGGTGCACGTCCCAGATTTGTATGAAGGATAGTTCCCGTAGCATTCACTACCTTTTTCATTTTGGGCGTGTGAATCTCCTCAACTCGCTTATCCACATTTTCATCTATTTTTTTTATTTTATCTACAATCTCCTGCTCTGTTTTTCCCAGTCTGATCAAATTACGAAGAGCATCTAATTCCTCCTGAATCGCTTCTCTTACACACTCTTTTCCATATTGTGCTGTTAATACCTTCATCTGATCTCCAGCAAGAAGTATATCTACTTTTGGAATCATTCTATATAAATTATTCTTATCCATTTCCGTTTCCTGTTCTTTCATTCTCTTTATCCTTTTATCATATCAAATCTGCCTGCTTTAATAAAGAATTCCTTTACTTTTTTCATCCGACATTTTATCATTAACATATCATTATACGAATTTAAATTTATCAATAACTGAAGAATCGAGGTGCATTTTATGAACGAATCAATCGCTGTGAATCTTGTAAAAGATTTAATCAGAATCGACAGCACCAACCCTGGCGCTTACGAAAAAGAAATTAAAGACTACATAAAAAACTGGCTTTCTCCACTTCCCGGAGTTATCATCACTGAAGAAGAAGTCCTTCCGGGACGCTTTAATCTAATGGCAGAACTTCCGGCTGATATGTCAGACATGAGTTCTGCACCACCGGCACTTGTATTTATCTGTCATATGGATACAGTTGTTGTCGGCGATGGATGGACACTTTCTCCATTTGGTGCAGAAGAAAAGGACGGAAAAATTTATGGGCGTGGTGCCTGCGACATGAAGGCAGGACTCGCCTGCTGCATGGCTGCATTTGCTGAGGCTGCAAAACGTGCACACGAAGAAGGGATTTTCCCAAAACGTCCACTGAAACTGATCTGCAGCATGGATGAGGAAGATTTCATGCGTGGCTCAGAAGCTGCGATTCGCTCTGACTGGGTCACAAAGGACGACTGGGTAATGGACTCTGAACCTACAAACAGGCAGATTCAAGTTGCTCACAAAGGACGTACCTGGTATGTTATAGATGTCCAAGGACATACGGCTCATGCAAGCACTCCATGGAAAGGCTGTGATGCAATTGCTGCCATGGCTGAGATCATCCATAAAGTTCGTCTTGCAATTGAAGACGCTCCAACTCATCCAGATCTTGGCAGATCAACTGTTACTTTCGGACAGATTCAGGGCGGTTATCGTCCATATGTTGTTCCAGATTCCGCAAAATTATGGATTGATATGCGCCTTGTTCCACCTTTGAATACAGAGCGTACTTCTGCCATTATTGAAAAAGCAATCGAGCATGCAAAAAAATCTGTTCCTGGAATCGAAGCTTCCTATACAGTCACAGGAGACAGACCTCCGATTGAAAAAGACGACAATTCTCCTTTCCTCCACGCATTGATCCATGCATGCGAGGGTGCACTTGGAAAGACACCTGTTGTATCCTGTTTCACCGGATATACAGATACAGCCGTCATCGCCGGACAGCTTGGCAACCATAACTGCATGTCCTATGGACCCGGTAATCTGGAAAATGCACATCAGCCAGATGAATTTGTAACCACCGAAGCTATCGAAAGATGTGTCAAAGTATATACAGAACTTACAAAAGAAGTATTCTAAAAACTGACGGGGAGTATGATAGCCATACTCCCCGCTTTTCATTTTATACAAAAATTATTTTAACTTATTAGAATAATATTTAAAGGCAATATAGAAGGCAATTCCTTTTAACACGGATGTAATTGTCAGTGCCCACCAGATTCCTTCTACCCCCAGTTCTGTCTGATACAGCAGCATCGCCAAAGGAATTCTCAACGCCGTCAAGCTGATACTGATCGCACTGCTCACGGTCGTTTTTCCAAGTCCTGACAGTGCCCCTGCTGTCATCAGTTCCACACACATAAATGCTTCAGATAAACCAACAATCACCAGATAACCAACCGCTGTTACGATAGCTTTTTCTTCATGGAAGAATATTTCTGCAATCTGCCTAGGGAAGAGCAGGAATAACATCATAATAAACGCCCCCCAGCCAGCCATCGTACGAAATGAAATCGTATAACTTTTCTTCACTCGATCCATCTTTCTGGCACCATAGTTTTGTGCGATAAAAGCATTCAACGCTGCTGCGAACCCATCTGCCGCATTCCATGTAACAGATTCAATCTGTCCTCCAACCTTCTGTGTTGCCACAGCCTCTGCTCCAAATCCAGAAATCATACGTGTCAGAATCATCGAAATCCCGCAGTAAATCATTCCCTGCAGTGCAGTTGGAAATCCAAGTTTATATACTTCTTTCACATAAGAAAACTCTGGTCTCTTCCATAATCTGACTCTCTTCAAAAGATTCTGTTCATTGGAAGATCTGCGGATTCCATTTAACAGAATCAAAGTTGTCACAATCTGTGCACTGACTGTTGCAACAGCTGCACCTGCAACCTTCAACTCCGGAAATGGTCCAACACCCAGAATCAAAACTGGATCAAACAACATATTGATCATAAGACCAAAAAAGTTAGCTATAAACGGAGTCTGCGAATCCCCCTGTGCAGTATATAGTCCGGTCAATGTGGTATTAATGTAAGAAAATAATATAAACCCACAGGTAATTTTCATGTAAACAACTGCGTCATTGATTGTTTCTGCATCTCCCAGCTTAAAAAATGCAATTAACTGATCTGTAAAAATCAGACATACCAGTGAATATAGCACCCCTAAGAAAATGGAAAGCCATATTGCTGCATGTGCATATTTTCCTGCCTTTTGTGTATCCTTCTGCCCAATACACTGCGCCATATAGACTTGTCCACCCATTCTTGCAAGTGAAGCAAGGCCGTTAGAAAGCCAGAGATACATTCCTGCTGTCCCAACACCTGCCACCGCCTTTGCACCGAGAAGTCCAATCCATGCCATATCTGTAATGTTATAAAGTGTACTCAAAAAAGACGATGCCATGATTGGCACCGCAAGTTTCGTCAATGATTTTAAAATAGGTCCTTCTGTTAATAATATTTGTTGTTCTTTTTTCATTTGTATGCTTTGGTTCCTTTCAAAACGAAATACCATTTTATTCTAACACTAATACTCATGAAAATAAAGTTGACATAGCATTTTTCTTATAATATAATTATTTTTGTACCATGCCGAAATAGCTCAGTTGGTAGAGCACTTCACTCGTAATGAAGGGGTCGCCGGTTCGAGTCCGGTTTTCGGCTGAAAGGAGTTCATTCGAACTCCTTTTTTCTTTTAAAAGAAAAAGTGCCGCTTTTATTGCAGCACTTTTCTACACTTCATTTAATTTTCCTGTTCTTTATTCACATGCACAGTGAGCTGATTATAAGGAATTTCAATTCCTTCTTTGTCTAATGCAAGTTTGATGTCTTCTAAAAGAGCCCATCTGGTCTTCCAATACTCATCATTTTTTACCCATGCACGAAGTCCAAGTACAACTGCACTGTCTCCAAGTGAATCTACAAAAATATTTGTTGGCTGATCAACAATCACTGCTTCCTGATTCACTAACTGTTCTGCAAGAATTGCCTTTGCTCTTCTCAAATCTGCATCGTAAGAAATGCTGATTTTAAGATCAAGCTGTCTTTCTTCCTTTTCAGATACATTTGTCAAACTGTTGTTTGCAAGAGTCCCATTTGGAATAACAATTGTCTTGTTATCCAATGTTGTAAGTTTAGTATTAAAAATACCAATCTCCTTTACAGTACCCTCATTTTTCTTATTGTCTTCAATAATATAATCTCCAACAACGAATGGTCTTGTAACCAGAATCAGAACTCCGCCTGCAAAATTTGACAAAGTTCCTTGTAATGCCAGAGTGATACCAACACTGGCAGATGCAAATGCTACGGTAATTGTAGAAAGATCAAACCCAAGATTACTTGCCACAACAAGAATCAGGAGCAGATACAGACCAAATTTTAACAAAGACTGCGTAAACTGTGTTACACCAGCATCCACATTTGCCTTTTCCATTGAAGTCTTAACCTGTTTTCTGATAAAACGAATAATTGCTCGTCCTACAAAAAAAACAACCAAAGCAATCAGCACTCGGATTCCCAGACCGATGAGCTCCGGGATCTTACTCTGGATCATATCCACAAGATCAATTACGCCTGCTTCTACCTGTTCTGCAGTAACTTCTCCAGATTGAATTGTCTCTACAACTGTATCCACTGTATTACCGGTAATCTGAACTGTTTCTTCCACTATAAGTACCTCCTTATTTTAATGCCAGAAATGCAGCTAAATTCCCTCTCTCATTTCCTGTTCTTCGATGTGAGAACAAAACATCACTGTTACAATGTGTACAAATATTTGTCACAGCAATATGCTCTGGCAAAATTCCTGATTCTATGAAAATCAGTTCATTTGCCTTCCAGAGATTTAACTGATATCTTCCATTTTCTTTTTTATAAAATAGCTGTTCCCAGTTATCTTTCTTAAAATTTTCTTTGAATTGATTAATCACATCTTCGCTTACTTCATAACAATCCTGACAAATCGATGGTCCGATTGCTGCAATAATATCTTTTGGGTCGCACCCATATTCTCTCTGCATTTTTTCGACTGTTACTTTTCCGATCTTTCCGACTGTTCCACGCCATCCCGAATGTGAAAGGCCGATTGCTTTTTTTACCGGGTCCACAAAATACAATGGAACACAATCTGCGTAAAATGTAACCAGACAGATTTGCGGTACATTTGTAATAAGTCCATCCACATCTGTGTATGGAAGTTTTCTTACAAATCCATTTCCTCTGTCTTCTTCTGTTACAATCCGCACATTTGTCGTATGAGTTTGCTGTGAAAATACCATATCTTCACACCTTACGCCAATCGATGATGCCATTCTTCTGAAATTCTCTCTGACATCTTCTTCCCGGTCTCCTCTGGTGAAACTAAGATTCATTGTAGAAAAACATTCCTGACTCACTCCTCCAATTCTGGTTGAAAATCCATGTTTCACAACGCCTGTCCGGTTCAGAATCGGATATTCCAGATGCAGAACCTCATCTCCTGCAATCTCAAAGATCGAATCCTCATTTTTATAATTCAATTGAATGTTCATATGTCACCCTTATTGCATAAATGCGTTTTTCAATAAAATAATCTCTTTCCCTGCAATCCCGATTACATCAAATCTGCACGGAATATCCCACAGATTATGTTCTGCAAGATACCACTGTGCGCATTTTATGATTGTCCTCTGCTTCTTTTTGTTTACAGCCTCTAAAGGATTACTTCTTTCATCCTTACGATATTTCACCTCGCAAAATACAAGATATCCCCCTTCTTTGGCGATCAGATCTATCTCTCCAATCTTGCATCGGTAATTGCACTTTATGATTTCATATCCTGACTGTTCAAGATAAAAGGCCGCTGCCTGTTCGTAACGACCTCCTGTTTTTCTGTTATTTTGTTTCAAAAATATTCTTCACTGTGATATTATACGAAATTTTTAATAAATGACGCTCTGTGAATTGGAGATGGTCCAACCTTTTTCAGTGCTTCAATATGTACTGCAGATCCGTATCCCTTATTATCTGCAAATCCATATTCCGGCATCAGCTTATCGTACTCAGCCATCAGCCTGTCCCTAGTCACTTTAGCAAGAATACTTGCCGCTGCAATGGAAACACTCTTTGCATCTCCTTTAATAATCGGAACCTGTAGGATATTCACCTGCGGAATCGTCACCGCATCGTTAAGAAGCACATCCGGTACAAGTCCAAGATTAGAGATCGCCTCTCTCATAGCTTCATATGTTGCCTGAAGAATGTTAATCTCATCAATTCTGGCAGGGGAAGACATACCAATCCCCACGGCAACTGCCTTTTCCATAATCTCATCGTAAAGAAGTTCTCTCTTTTTCGCAGAAAGCTTCTTTGAGTCATTCAGATATAAAATTTCACAGTCTTTCGGCAAGATTACAGCACCTGCCACAACAGGTCCGGCCAGCGGTCCTCGACCAGCCTCATCAATTCCACAGATATATGTACAATCGCCATACTGATATTCATATGTGTGCATCGCTTCAAGACGCTCTCGTTCTTCTCGAAATTTTTCTTCCTGCTTTTTATATTTTTTTATCAGATTCTGAACACCCTGACGATTGTCACTACTGTAAATTTCATATAACTCTGAAAGCATTTCCTGTGAAGCAGATTCAAACTCTGCCTTCACTGCACTGATACTCTTACTCATGTTCAATCAAACCTGCACTTCCTAATGGCCAGATACGTACAAACGCTCTTCCCATCAAATTCTCTCTTTTCAACACGCCAACACTTGGATCTCGGCTATCTGCACTGTGATTTCGATTGTCTCCCAGAACAAAGTATTCATCTTCTCCAAGTACGATAGGTTCTTCAGCAATTCCCGCCAGGTTCATTACTTCTGCTCCATAATGTTCATCCAGCATCACCCCATTGATATAAACATATCCGTCTAAAATCTGCACAGTTTCTCCCGGAAGCCCGATAATACGCTTGATATAATACGTATTTTCCTGATACTGATATGGGAACACGATAATCTCATATCTTTCCGGCTCTCTGAATCTGTAGGAAATCTTGTCAACAATCAAATTATCTCCATCATGAAGCGTTGTTTCCATAGAACTTCCCTGTACCTTTGTTCTCTGTCCCACAAAGGTAACAATTACAAACGAAATTCCTACGACAACCAGAATATAAATGATCCAACTCAGCAGCTCTTTGACTACACCATTTTCCTTTTCCATTATGTATCCTTCTTTCCACACTCAAATAAAAACTGTGAACTATACAGTTTCTGGAATTTCCAAAGTGATTCTTCCAAGACGGCCATTACGGAAATCATCCAGCATAAGTCTTGCTGCCTTTTCTGTATCTAATTCGCTGCCCTTTACCAGACAATGTCTGCTCTCTGCAATTTTTTTGAGCATATCGAATCCATCTTCAGACTCTTCGATTGTATATTTTTCAGCAAGGATTCCTTTATAATGATTCACAAGAAATTTGCAGAGTTCTGCTGCAAGTTCTTCTGTATTCAGAATTTCGTCTTTAATTGAACCAATATGCGCAAGTCTTAGCCCTACAGTCTGATCTTCGAATTTTGGCCATAAGATACCTGGTGTATCAAGCAGCTCTACATTCTTATTCAAACGAATCCACTGTTTTCCCTTTGTTACTCCTGGCTTATTACCTGTCTTTGCACATGCTTTTCCTGCAAGCGCATTGATAAATGTTGACTTTCCAACGTTCGGGATTCCAACTACCATCGCCCTTACTGGACGATTCAGAATACCTCGCTTTCTGTCTCTTTCAATCTTTTCTTTACACGCTTCCTGAATCACGCCCTGAATCTGCTTGATTCCACCACCCTTTTTGGAATTCACCTTCACAACAGAAAATCCCTGTTTCTGAAAATATTCTGTCCAAAGGTCATTTTGCTTCTCACCAGCCAAGTCTGACTTGTTCAAAACAATCAGACGCGCCTTATTCTTTCCAAGATCATCAATTTCCGGATTACGGCTGCTTACCGGAATTCTTGCGTCAACCAGCTCAATAATCAAATCAATGAGTTTAATATTTTCCTGCATCATTCGCTTTGCTTTGGTCATATGACCAGGATACCACTGAAAATGCATATCAAATCCTCCTTCTTTTTTTACAAAGCTTTCTAATAGAATATTATAATTCTATCAGTATAAACGAAAAGGGACAATCTACAAATCTGTAATTGTCCCTCACATCGCTAATTATTTTACTAATTCTTTTACTTTTGCTTTCTTACCTACACGATTTCTTAAGTAGTTAAGTTTCGCTCTTCTTACTTTACCTCTGCGAACTACTTCTACTCTTTCAACGTGTGGAGAGTGTACTGGCCATGTTTTTTCTACACCAACTCCGTTAGAAGTTTTTCTTACTGTGAAAGTTTCTCTAACTCCGCCACCCTGTCTTTTCAGAACTGTTCCTTCAAAAACCTGGATTCTTTCGCGGTTACCTTCTTTAATTTTTGCGTATACTTTAACTGTATCGCCAACTCTGAATTCTGGAGCTTCAGCTTTAAGCTGTGCTGCTTCAATGTTCTTAATAATATCGTTCATCTGTGTGACCTCCTTAATATTAGACGTTCTTAACACTCTCTGGTGCCAGAGGACCATCGATTCCTTTTTTCACAACTCTTATAGATTACCATACTTCACCTGATATTTCAAGTGTTTTCTTCAAATTTTTCTTTATTATTTTCCTTGTTCCGACAACATTGCAAGA
Organism: Schaedlerella sp.; assembly: GCA_036309085.1. GTDB lineage: Bacteria > Bacillota > Clostridia > Lachnospirales > Lachnospiraceae > Schaedlerella. The sequence goes on along the minus strand of JAXJUL010000008.1, from coordinate 48,712 downwards.
AACTTTTTGTCCTGTTTTGTCAGTTCACATTTTTCAAACAGATCCGGACGTCTTTCCATTGTACGTAAAAGTGACTGTTCTCTTCTCCATTTTTCAATATTGGCATGATGACCTGACAAAAGTACTGGCGGAACTTTCTTTCCATGCCATTCTTCCGGTCTGGAATACTGTGGATATTCCAGAAGATTATCCTGAAATGATTCAAATTCTGCTGAAACATCATTATGAAGCACACCTGGAACCAGTCTTGAAATCGTGTCTACCATTACCATCGCCGGAAGTTCCCCTCCAGTAAGAACATAATCTCCAATCGATACATAATCTGTCACGATTTCTTCAAGAACACGCTCATCAATCCCTTCATAATGTCCACACAGAAGCACAAGATCTTCTTCCTTCGCAAGTTCTTCTGCCATTCTTTGATTAAAAACATCTCCCTGTGGAGAAAGATAAACAACTCGAAGCTTTTTATCTTCCGACAGCTGTTCTTCTGCTTCATGATTCGCTTTTCTTGCTTCCACCTTTTCAACAATCGACTGATAGGCCTGATATACCGGCTCTGCCTGCATCAGCATTCCTGCGCCGCCTCCATATGGATAATCATCCACACTGTGATGTTTGTTAAATGCATAATCACGAATATTCACAGCTTCAATTGATAAAAGATTCTTTGCAATAGCTCTTCCGGTAATACTTGTATTCAGACCATTCATTACCATTTCAGGAAATAGTGTTAATATATGAAAGTTCATGTTTTCCTCCGTATTAGATCAGCCCAGGAAGCAGGTGGACAAGCATCTTCATTTCTTCAATATCAATGTCCAAAATACAATCATGAATTGCAGGGAGAAGAACTTCTCCAAAGTTCTCAAACTCTACAACATATACTTCATTGGCACCTGTCTCAATTACATCTGTCAGAGTTCCTTTTTCTCCTTCATCAGTCACAACATCCATACCGATCAGATCTGCAATATAGTATTCATCTTCCTCAAGATCTACCGCGTCCTCTCTATTAATCAGCAGAGGTCTTCCTTTGTATCTCTCGATATCATTGATATTATCAATTCCTTTAAATTTAAGAATTACAAACTGCTTAAAAAATTTTACTCCCTGAACCTCCAACGGAATCTGCTCTCTCCCGGCATCCAGAATCACCTTTTTCAACTCTTTAAATCTTCCGGCATCATCAGTTGTCGGAAATACTTTTACTTCCCCTCTCACACCGTGTGTGGAGGAAATAACTCCTACCTGTAAAAACTGTTCCATACTCATCTCCTACAGAATAAAAAAGACAGACATCCTTTCGGAAGACTGCCCTTTTTCTTTTATGTTACTGCACAATATCAACAACAACCTTTTTATCATCTTTCGCTGCTGCTGCTTTTACAACAGAACGGATTGCTTTTGCAATACGTCCCTGTTTACCGATAACTTTTCCCATATCACCGTCTGCTACATGAACTTCAAGTACAGTTGTTCTGCCTTCCTGTTTCTCTGTAACAAATACGTTTTCCGGATTATCAACCAGGGCTTTTGCAATTACTTCTACTAACTCTTTCATTCACGCACCTCCGTGAAAAAGCTTCTTATTTCTCGATTCCAGCTGCTTTGAAAATCTTTTCAACTGTTTCTGTTGGCTGAGCACCGTTTGAAAGCCATTTTTTAGCTGCTTCTTCATTTACGTTGAATACGCTTGGGTCTTTAGTTGGATCGTATGTTCCGATTTCTTCGATAAATCTGCCATCTCTTGGAGATCTTGAATCTGCAACTACGATTCTATAAAAAGGTGCTTTCTTCTGTCCCATTCTTTTTAATCTGATTTTTACTGCCATGTCTTTGTACTTCCTTTCTTACTCATTCAAATATTTATAAATTAAAATCTCTCTTGTGAAGCTCTGTCATTGAAGCTCACTTTTTTCAGCGATAAGATTAAAACGGCATTCTGAACTTACCTTTCTTACCACCATGTCCGCCCATAAGATTCGGAAGCTTCTTCATCATCTTCCTTGTCTCATTGAACTGTTTTACCATACGGTTCACTTCCGCAATGTCTACCCCGGCACCTTTTGCAATTCTGTGCTTTCTGGATGGAGTCAAAAGATCCGGATTCTTTCTTTCTTCTGGTGTCATAGAGAGAATCATCGCCTCCATACGCGCCATGCGCTTCTCACCCTCTTCTGAATCAAAATCCGCCATCTTCTTTCCGCCAAGACCGCCTAAGCCGCCGAATCCAGGCATCATATCCATAACACCTGAAAGACCTCCCAGCTTTTTCATCTGACTCATACTGTCAAGATAAGCCTCATAATCAAACTGGTTTTTCTTAAGCTTCTCTGTCACATTTCTGGCTTTTTCTTCGTCCATCTCTGCCTGAGCTTTCTCAATCAGAGACATAACATCACCCATACCTAAAATACGGGAAGCCATTCGGTCTGGATAAAACTGTTCCAGATCAGAAAGTTTTTCTCCCATACCCACATAAAGAATTGGTCTGCCAGTCACTGCCTTAATGGACAGTGCTGCACCGCCTCGTGTATCGCCATCAAGCTTTGTGACGATGACGCCATCAATTCCAATCTTATTATTGAAACTTTCGGCTACATTGACTGCGTCCTGACCAGTCATCGCATCCACGACCAGAATTGTCTGATGCACGGTAACAGCTTCTTTAATCTCCTGCAGCTCTGCCATCATATCTTCATCAATATGAAGTCGTCCGGCTGTATCCAGAATCACAATATTGTTATGATTCTTCGCTGCATGTTCCATTGCCGCTTTCGCAATATCCGCAGGCTTAATCTTATCTCCCATTGAGAAGACTTCCACACCCTGCTTCTCGCCATTGATCTGCAGCTGTTTAATCGCTGCAGGACGATAGACATCACATGCTACAAGAAGTGGCTTCTTTCCTTTTAACTTAAACTTTCCAGCAAGTTTTGCTGTTGTCGTTGTCTTACCAGCACCCTGAAGACCAGCCATCATAATGACGGTAGTGGCACTTCCCGGCTGAAGCTTAATCTCTGTTGTCTCAGAACCCATCAGGTTTACAAGTTCTTCATTAACAATCTTGATCACCATCTGTCCCGGATTCAGTCCGTTCATCACATCCTGACCAATTGCACGTTCCTGAACACCTTTGACAAACTTCTTTACGACTTTAAAGTTAACGTCCGCTTCCAACAGCGCCATCTTAACTTCTTTTAACGCTGCCTTTACATCTTCTTCCGTTAATCTTCCTTTACTTCGAAGATTTTTAAACACGTTTTGAAGTTTCTCTGTTAAACTGTCAAATGCCATTCTATAACTCCTCTATAATTCTGTCCGAAATCTCTCGAATCCGGACTGCCATGTTTTCCGGAGATACTGTCCTCTGTTCATACTCATCCAGAACAACATCAATCTGTCTTACCTGTTCCTTTATAATAAGAAACCTTTCAACCAGATGAAGCTTCGTTTCATACCCCTCCAATGTCTTCTGACATCTTCGAACCATGTCGTGTACTCCCTGTCTGCTGATTCCGGCTGACTGAGCAATCTCACTCAGTGACAAATCTTCCAGAACAAACTGCTCATAAACTTCTTTCTGGTGATTTGTAAGCAGTTCTCCATAAAAATCATATAATAACGACTGTTTTAAAATTGTATCCACTGTTATCACCTCTGCTATCTTACATGATACCTTTTCTTTTGTCAAGTATTTTTTCTTGACGCTTTTGTTTTTTCATTAACAAATTTTACTGTAACACTTTTTATGCTGCCACATATTATAAAACTGTAAATAACAATTTTGGAGGCTTTTTTATGAGCGATTTAAACTGTGGATGCGGATGCGACTCTTGTGAAAACAGAATCAGCAGCAGAGATAACTGTGGATGTAACAATTGCGGTTCTTCCTGGGGATTCGGAGGCAACAACTCTTGTCTGTGGATCATTCTCCTTCTAATCTTCTGTGGTGGATGTGGCGGTTCTTCCTGGGGAAGATCAAATGACTGTGGCTGTGGATGCGGCAATGACAGTTGTCTGTGGATCATTCTCCTTCTGATCTTCTGTGGCGGAAATGGCTGCTGCTAGTACTTCTTAAGAAATCTGGTGTCTCTTCTGGGTCTCTTCCTGGAGGGGACACTTTTCCTTATTCTCAATATCATGAACATATTTTATTTTAACCATGCATATATATTTCAATAAAATTATTACTTTGAATTTGCGAGGTAAGCTATGGACAGAAAGCAGCCCGGACTGATGACCCCTTTTGACGAAATGACTACTCCCAGACAATTAAGATTCATTAAACTGCTGCTTCCATTTTTGCCTGCATCCAATCAACAAATGATTGGAATCCTCATTAAATTCCTTGAATTACAACATACAATTCAGATTTTCCAGCACACTTCAGATTCTCTGCATATTTCCCAAACAAAAAACTCTAATCCTGGTACACTCTCTGATCTGTTCGAAAATCTGCTTCCTTATTTATCATCTGAAGAAATACAGGCAGCCAATAGCTTTCGCTCTGTCATGAGTATGATGGAAATGATGCAGATGCTTTCTCCCGTGGATGAAGCTTTGAATGGAAATGATTCTTTTAATCCTATGAACATAATCCTAGAAATGCTTTCTCCTGAACAGCAGGAAATGTTCCAAACCTACCAGACAATGTTTTCAGATACCGCATCCAATTCCCCGTGTGAGTGATTGAAAAATTTATATATATAATATTTTATATAAGGAGTGCTTTATGAACGAATGGATCAATAATCCCAGCCTTAAAAACATGGACCCGGTAAAACTGGAGCTGATCAAACGCGCTGCCTCACAGACAAGCGGAAAATCTCAAAAAGAACTCGCTCCAATCATGATGGCTCTGATCACCAGCGCTCAGCGCAATAATATTCGTTTTACCCCCGAAGAAGTAAGTCTTATTCTGGAACTATTAAAAGATGGAAAAACACTGAATGAACAGAAACATATCGATCAGATGAAAGCGAATGTTGAAAAAATGATGAAAACTATGCAAAAGTAACCCCTTGCAGCAACTATACTCTTTGTTGTTTTTCGTAAAGCATGGTATACTAATATAAGGATTCGTATAAATATAGTAACAACTAATGCTGACGCGAATCCTGTACCAAATCTTGCTTGCGAGACTTAAATGTGATATAAACAGGAGATTTTTATGCGTAATATCAAACTTACGATGGAATATGACGGCAGCCGCTACAAAGGGTTGCAGCAGTCAGGAAAAACACCGAACAGCGGAACAATTTCAGAAAAAATCCTTGATGTCCTTCGACTCATGACTGGAGAAGAAGTCGAACTCTTCTGTGCCGCCCGTACTGAGACTGGAGTCCATGCGATCGAGCAGGCTGCCAGTTTTAAGACAAATTGCACACTTTCATTAAAAGAAATGAATAAGTATCTGAATCATTATCTTCCTCAGGATATTGTTGTATTATCTGTAGAAGAGATGCCTGAGCGTTTTCATGCTGGATTAAATGTAAAAACCCAGACTTATCTATATCGAATTCAAACCGGAGAACTCTGTGACATTTTCCGAAGAAGATATACCTATTACCAAAAGGATATCCCCTGTATTGAGCAAATACAAAAGGCTGTTCCTTCCTTGATTGGAAAACATGATTTTTCCGCATTCTCCTCTGGAAAAAAGAAAAAAGGAACTGAAAAAGAACTGATTTCTATTGACATTTTTAAGGAGGGAGATGAGATTCAATTTCTTCTGAAGGCAAATTCTTTCCTTCATCAGATGCCACGGTCAATTATCGGTACACTTTTAGAAATTGGATATAACAAACGTCCTGTTGAATGTATCAATAAAATATTTATCAGGGAAGAACCTTGCTCTGCCCCTGTACCTTCACATGGACTATTTTTGAAAAAAATTGAATTTTAACTTTATTATTTGTAAGAATACGAAGAGCTGATAGTCCCAAAAACTATCAGCTCGCTTTTTAACCTATAAGAAATTATTCCTTGAGATTGCAGATGTACGAACAGGGAAGATTTTTCTGCATAAACGTACTTCGTGTAAAAATGTCTAAGCAAAAGCTTTTCATTTTCCTGTATAATAAAGTTCTACTGGATCAATTGGATCTATTGGATTCTCCTGATCCATCTTTTTATTACGTCCGTGTCGATTGAACAATTCACCGAATTTATTATAGAACCAGAAAGAATATGCGTAAATTTTATTGATCTTACCCATCTTTTCTTTTGTCGTCTTATTATAATAAACTCCCCCTGTCTTAAATACCGCTCCTTTGTGAATCATATCGATCAATTCACTTTCTGTCGTCACAGGCTCTGGGAGAATTGTATAGGCACGACCAACACAATCCGGCTTGTGTGCATCACTTCCTCCTGTTGTAACCAGATTGTATTTTTTTGCAAACCTCTCTGCCTTGCGGTTTACTTCTCCTGACTCACAGCAGTTATATGCCTCCACAAAATCAAATCGCTTGCTGACCTCTGGTGTACGATAAAATGCACTTGCGTTCATAAAGCTCATATATTTTTCGCCCGCAGGATGAGCTGGACCAAGAACACCTCCATAACGATGTACAAGTTCAATCAGTCTTGCCACTCTCATACCACGCAATTCCAAAAGACGAAGTTTCACCCCCTCTGGCATAATCACCAGAATATGTCCTGCATCTTTTGTATCATATTCGATTCCTTTAAGAACAACAAAATCTTTATGCTTCTTTCCCTTGATATTATTCTTCCAATAACGGTATCCATTATATGTGTCATGGTCTGTTATGACCATTCCCTGAAATCCGTGTTTCTTTAAAATTGTGATATATTCTTCTATACCAACCCTACTGTCCACAGATCCTTCTTTTACATGGCAATGCATATCTATTTTCATAAGCAGGTCTCTCCTTATCCGTATTATTTCCTGTACATCTTTTCCATGTCTTTACTTCTTTTATTATAGCATCTCTATAGATACAGTGACAACAGAAATGTACCGCTTCACACATTGTTCATTGGAATATTTTGTTTATTTTTCGTAATCTTATAAAAATTGATTATAATCTGACGATTGACATTTTCTTTCATACTACGTAGAATAAGTCTATTAGCATGAAAATAAAAATGTTATATCATTTTTACATTCCAATATAGAAAGGATTTGATTTTATGGAACATTTAACAATTCCAGAAGGCTATCGTTCTCCGCTCACCATTCGTGAGACAGAGGTAGCAATCAAAGAAGTCAAAGACCACTTTGAACGCGCGCTTGCCAGATCACTGCATCTTACACGTGTATCTGCACCTCTGTTTGTACGTCCGGAATCTGGTCTGAACGACAACCTGAATGGGGTAGAACGTCCTGTTTCCTTTGGAATCAAAGAACAGCAGGATGCACCGGCAGAAGTTGTACACTCTCTCGCCAAGTGGAAACGTCACGCATTAAAAAATTATGAATTCCATTCTGGAGAAGGTCTCTACACAGATATGACTGCCATCAGACGCGATGAAGATACTGATAATATCCACTCTTTATATGTTGACCAGTGGGACTGGGAAAAGGTTATTTCCAAAGAGGAACGCAATACTGAAACTCTTTATTATACCGTAAGAAAGGTATTCCGTGCACTTAAGGAAACTGAAGATTACCTTTCCAAACGTTATAATTATATCCAGCCTCTCCTTCCAGATGACATCTGTTTTGTTACATCTCAGGAACTTGAGAACATGTACCCAGAACTGTCACCAAAGGAACGTGAGTATCGCATTGCAAAGGCGAAAAAGGCTGTATTTATTTCTCAGATTGGCAAGGTCCTTGCTTCTGGTGAAAAGCACGACGGCCGTGCTCCTGACTACGATGACTGGGAACTGAATGGTGACATCATTGTATACTATCCGGTTCTTGATATTGCTCTGGAGCTTTCTTCCATGGGAATCCGTGTCGATGAAGAATCTCTCGCACGCCAGTTAAGATATTCTGGATGCGAGGATCGCGCAGAACTCCCATTCCAGAAGGCGCTTCTGAATGGTGAGCTGCCTTATACTATCGGCGGCGGTATTGGTCAGTCTCGAATCTGTATGTACTATCTGAGAAAAGCACATATCGGAGAAGTTCACTCTTCTATCTGGCCTCAGGAGATTGTGGAAAAAGCACTTGCTAATGGGATTCAGATGCTGTAACCAACATTACATACTTGTATATAATGCTGTATTTTTAAGAGGTTGCTATACCAGAATGTCTATACATCCTGATATAGCAATCTCTTATTTTCTCTTTCCATCCATCACGACTGCTTATTACAGAAAAACTCTTCAATCTGCCCTTCAATGATCTTCATAAGTCTTGTTCTGGCTTCCACACTCGCCCATGCAATATGAGGTGTAATCAGAAGCCTTTTGCTGTCTTTGAATTTTAACAATGGGTTTTCTTTACTCATAGGCTCCACACTCAGCACATCAAGTCCAGCTGCCGCAATTCTATTATCCGCCAATGCATCATACAAATCCTGTTCTACAACTATCTGCCCACGTCCAGCATTCAAAAAAATGGCTGTCGGCTTCATCTTACCAAATGCTTCTGCATCCATCAAATTCATTGTATATTCATTCAATGGTGCATGAACAGAAACGATATCTGATTCTTTCAACAATGTATCCAGATCAACCTGTTCATACCCTTCCTGCGGTGCTGATCCAGATGCTGAATAATAGATCACATGTGCTCCAAAGGCACGAGCTATCTCTGCCACCCTTCTTCCTATATTTCCAAGTCCGATGATTCCCCAGGTTTTTCCGCACACTTCACAAAAATGCTCTGTAAAATGTGTAAACTTCGTATCATCTACATACCGTTCTTCTTTTACATATTCATTATAAAAATGAAGATTCTCAAGTAAATAGAAAAGCATTGCAAATGTATGCTGTGCTACAGATTCTGTTGAATAACCTGCAACGTTTCTCCATGCGATTCCACGTTTTGAAAGATATTCTTTATCCAAATGATTCGTACCTGTTCCTGTTACACAAACCAACTTCAGCTTTTCTGCAGTATAAATAGAACGCTCATCTATCTTCGGTTTGTTCAATATGATCACATCGGCATCTTTTACCCGCTCTACTGTCTCCTCCGGACTGGAAAAATCATATTTTACAACCTCACCAAATTTATCAAAACCTGAAAGTTCCAAATCTTCCCCTATTGTTTTTACATCTAAAAATACAATTTTCATCATTTTCTCCATTCTCGCAATTCAGGTCTCACAAACGAGACTTGGCGTAAGATTCACTTCTGTTTCAACTAGCGTATTTCTCATCTGCGAATCCCTGCAAATTTATTTCGATATTATACATTTCTTTTGTATAAAATACAACTATTGACCTTATTTACCCATTTTTTGTATTAATTTATTTTTTCTGAGGATAAACTTTGACACGTTACATTGGTGGTGTTATACTACATCTTAGGCTTTTCAAGCACAAAATACTACAGATAATGAGAGTGATCACTTATGAGCAATGATTTTAAAGTAGGCGTAAAACACGGAATCCCGATTTGTCTGGGATATATTCCGGTTTCTTTCACCTTCGGACTTATGGCAGTCTCTGCCGGCATTCCCAAGTGGACTGCGATTTTAATTTCTTTGACGAATCTGACCTCAGCTGGACAATTCGCCGGAATCACACTTATCAGTGCAGGAACTGCATATTTTGAACTGGGACTGACTGTATTTATTATCAATTTGAGATATATGCTGATGTCTCTTTCCATTTCTCAGAAAATAGAAAGCAAGATCAATACACTGGAACGTATGTTGTTCAGTTTCGGAATCACGGATGAAACCTATGTTGTCTCCTCCCTGCAGCCGAAAAAACTGAGCAGTTCTTATATGTTCGGCCTGATCTCACTGCCAATCTTTGGATGGAATCTTGGAACAATCCTCGGAGTCTTTATTTCCGACCTTCTTCCTGCAACATTGCAGAGTGCAATGGGGATTGCATTATATGGTATGTTCATCGCCTTGATCATCCCACCTGCAAGAAAAGAACGAAAGGTTCTGGTCATAATTGCAATTGCTGTTGCAATTATGTGTTTGTTCCGTTATGTTCCTGTATTTGCAGGAATTTCCAGTGGTTTTCGAATCATTATTTCATCCGTGGCAGCAGCAGCCGCAGGAGCATACTTTTTCCCGAACAAGGAGGAATCTGAAGAATGAGTACAGAAAAATTATTGATCTATATTTTAATTATGGCCCTTGTAACTTATGTGCCAAGAGTTCTGCCAGTTACCATTTTCAGAAAACCGATCAAGTCACAATTCATCAAAGATTTTCTGGAGTATATGCCTTATGCAGTCCTTGGTGCACTTACATTTCCAGAAATCTTCTACTCAACCGGAGATTTCACCTCTGCACTGATTGGTACTCTGGTCGCTTTATTACTGGCATACTTCAACAAAGGGCTTGTTGTGGTTGCAATTGCTGCGATCTGTGCTGTCTTTGCAGTAAAAATTTTTTTAGGTATATAATGACAAAAAAGGGAGACATTTTCAATAATATGCTCCCTTTCTTACTGCCATAAAACTATAATTCAATCCTATGATACTCTTTCATATCCAGATTTTTCCACACAATCTGATTCTCTGTTATCATCATATATCCGTGTTCACTGTTTTCCTTCGGAATCGACACAGATCCCGGATTCAAATATAAATTATCATTTCCATATGAAATCCAGGCAGGCACATGTGTGTGTCCATGAAGCAGAATATCTCCAGCTTGTAATGGTGGTATATTTTTCATATTAAAATTATGTCCATGTGTGGCATAAATCATCTTATTTCCTATATAGAAAATTGCATAGTCTGCCTGAATTGGAAATTCTAACATCATCTGGTCAACCTCTGTATCACAATTTCCTCGAACACAAAGAATTTTATCTTTCATATTATTCAATAGTGATATCACTTCCTTTGGTGCATACTCCTTTGGAAGATCATTTCTTGGACCATGATAAAGAATATCTCCGAGAAGTAATAATTTATCTGCGTTTTCCCTCTCAAACGCAGAAAGTAATTTTTTGCAATAATATGAAGAACCATGAATATCGGATGCAGCCATTATCTTCATATTTTCTCATCACCTCACTTTTTAGAATAACTGTTTCATGCAGCCATACATTCCTGCGTCGTTGCCAAGTGTTGCAAGTGTGATCTTACATCCTCTGCATGCATGGAAGGCATGGATATCAAAATATTTTGCAGAACCTTCTGTGAGAATCTCTCCTGCTTTTGAAACTCCACCACCGATTACAAATACTTCCGGGTCTACCACACAGGAAATTCTCGCCAATGTTGTTCCCAGTACGTCACAAAGTTTTTCAACCAGTTCTGCTGCTACTTCATCTCCGGTTTTGGCTGCATCAAAGATATCTTTTGCTGTCAGAGGAGTCTTTTCTTTCAGTACAGTCTCTCTTGTCTCATCAGCAAGTTTTTTCTTTGCCATGCGAACAATACCAGTAGCAGATGCATACTGCTCAAGACATCCTTTATTGCCACAACCACATGTATCTGTTTCTTCATCATTTACATGAATGTGGCCAATCTCTCCGCCTGCTCCATTTGCTCCTGCAAGAATCTTTCCATTCAGGATGATTCCACCCCCAACTCCTGTTCCTAATGTAACCATGACAACATTTTTATAACCTTTTCCTCCGCCCTGCCATGCTTCACCCAGTGCAGCTACGTTGGCATCATTTCCTGCTTTTACAAGAAAACCTGTCTTTTCACTCAGAGTTTTTTCTACATTGAATACACCCCAGCCAAGATTTACGCATTTATGTACAACACCATCATCATCAACCGGTCCTGGTACTCCAAGACCAATTCCGAGTACATCTTCTTTTTCAATTCCTCTTTCTTCAATCTTACTCAGTACAGAGGCTGCAACATCATCAAGTATGGAGACTCCTCCGTTTGTTGTATTTGTAGGAATCTCCCACTTTTCCAACATTGTTCCATCTATTTTGAATAAACCAATTTTTACTGTTGTACCTCCGATATCTACACCGAATCCATAATTTTTCATGACAGACTTCCTCCTTTATTAACTAAAATGTATTTATGAATAATAAGCTATTCCTGCTCAATTTATCATTATAATACCACATTCCTTCTTCTCTTTGAAATATAACAGATACCTAAACTTTCTCTTGATTTTTTGGATTATTACAACATTTGGCTTGCAGAAATAATATTTCATCGTTATGCTATTGACTTTTTCACTTTTAAGTGCTAAAGTATATTTAGTTTCGCACTTTAAAGTGCGAAAACCATAATTCGAAAGGGAAAGGATGACTTATTATGAAACTTGTAATTTTAATTCTCTATTTCACATTGATGATCGGCATTGGTTTTTATTGCCGCAAGAATGCAACTGACGTTAATGGATTTGTTCTTGGTGGACGAAGTGTTGGTCCATGGCTTACTGCTTTTGCCTACGGAACTTCTTATTTTTCTGCAGTAGTATTTGTTGGATATGCAGGTCAGTTTGGATGGAAATATGGTATTGCAGCGACCTGGGCAGGGATTGGTAATGCAATCATCGGTTCCCTTCTTGCATGGACAGTTCTCGGACGCCGTACAAGAATCATGACTCAGTATCTTGATTCTGCTACAATGCCTCAGTTTTTCGGACAGCGTTTCCAGAGTCACCCATTGAAGATTGTTGCATCTGTAATCATCTTCATTTTCCTGATTCCTTATACAGCTTCTTTATACAACGGTCTTTCCCGATTATTTGGTATGGCATTTGAGATTGATTATTCCGTTTGTATCATCTTGATGGCCGTACTAACTGCTGTTTATGTAATCGCCGGCGGATATATGGCAACTGCAATCAATGACTTTATTCAGGGTTTGATCATGCTTTTTGGTATCGTAGCTGTAATTATTGCAGTATTGTCAAACAAAGGTGGATTCATGGCTGCATACGAAGGTCTGATGCAGGTGACAGACGAGACAGTATCTACAACCCAGGGTGTATTTGCATCTTTCTTTGGCCCAGATCCTTTGAACCTGATGTTTGTCGTACTCCTTACTTCTCTTGGTACATGGGGACTTCCTCAGATGGTTCAGAAGTTCTATGCAATCAAAGATGAAAATTCTATTCAGAAAGGAACAATCATTTCCACAGTATTTGCACTTATAGTTGCTGGCGGATGTTATTTTCTTGGTGGATTCGGACGTTTATTCTCCGATCAAATTGATATAGCTGCTAATGGATATGATTCCATCATTCCTACAATGCTTCAGGACTTAAGTCCTATGATGATCGCACTTGTCGTAATCCTTGTTCTTTCCGCTTCTATGTCAACATTGTCTTCTCTGGTTATTGCATCCAGTTCTACACTGACAATTGACTTTCTGAAAGACAACTTTATTAAAAACATGAGTGAAAAGAAACAACTTCTTATGATCCGTGCGCTGATTGTTGTATTCATTGCAATCTCAGCAGTTCTTGCACTGATTCAGTATAAGAGTTCTGTTACCTTCATCGCACAGTTAATGGGAATTTCCTGGGGTGCTCTTGCCGGATCCTTCCTTGCACCTTTCCTCTATTCTCTGTACTGGAAAAAGACAACAGCTGCAGCATGCTGGGTATGTTTTATCTTTGGTTCCGGTCTTATGGTAGTAGATATGGTTGCTCCGCAGATTCTTCCTGAAATCATGCGTTCCCCAATCAACTGTGGTGCCATTTCCATGCTGGCAGGTCTGATTATTGTACCTGTGGTCAGCTTATTTACTAAAAAACCAGATCAGACGTTTGTAAACGATGCATTCGAATGCTACGATAAATCTACAATCGTTTCACAGAAAACTGCTCTTGGAAAATAAGGTTTTATACAAATCAAGGAGGAATTGCTTCAGCAGTTCTTCCTTATTTTATATATAACAAAAAAGAGAAGGAAATTCCCTTCTCTTTCTTACTATTACATAGACTTAATTTTTATGCTCTATTTTGCTGTTCTACCAGGTTTTCTGCACCATACATCTTACGAAGCAGTGGCTTTTCAATCTTTCCTGTCGCATTTCTTGGCACATCTGCAAAAATAATCTTCTTAGGACGTTTATATCTTGGAAGTTCTTTACAGTACTTCTGAATCTCTTCCTCTGTACATTCCATGCTATCTTTAACTGAAATAATGGCACCTGTAATTTCTCCAAGACGAGTGTCTGGAAGACCGATAACTGCAACATCTTTTACCTTGTCATATGCGTTCAGGAAGTTTTCAATCTGTACCGGATAAATATTTTCACCACCACTGATGATAACATCTTTCTTTCGGTCTACCAGGAAAATAAATCCATCTTCATCCTGCATCGCCATATCACCTGTGCAAAGCCATCCATCTTTAATGGATTCTTCTGTAGCCTTAGGGTCATTGTAATAACATGTCATAACTCCAGGACCTTTTACACAGAGTTCTCCAACTCCGCCCTGTTCCACTTCGTTGAAATCCGGATCTACAATCTTGCATTTCCAGCGATATCCTGGTATGCCAATCGCACCAACTTTATGAATATTTTCCACACCAAGATGTACACATCCTGGTCCTGTAGATTCTGAAAGTCCATAGTTTGTATCATATAAATGATCTGGAAAGTATTCTTTCCAGCGTTTAATCAATGATGGTGGAACCGGCTGTGCACCAATGTGCATCAGTCTCCACTGATCCAACTCATAATCTGAAATCTTCAATTCTCCTCTGTCAAGAGCATCAAGAATCTCCTGTGCCCACGGAACAAGAAGCCATACCAATGTGCAATGTTCTTTAGATACAGCATCAAGAATAATTTCCGGTGTTGTTCCTTTTAACAGAACTGCCTTACTTCCGGCACAAAGGCTTCCCATCCAGTGGAATTTTGCGCCTGTATGGTATAACGGAGGAATACATAAAAATGTATCCTCTCTGTTTGTCAAATGATGCTTCTGTTCCATCTGTGCTGCCTGAAGAAGACTTTCATGATTATGTAGGATCGCTTTTGGAAATCCTGTCGTTCCTGATGAAAAATAAATTGCTGCATCATCTTCGTCTTCCAGACAAACCAATGGTGGCTGACTTGAACAATCTGCTACCAGTTCGCGATAACTTTCTGCAAATGTAGGACATCCATCTCCCATATAAATAAGAAGTCGACCTTTACTCAGTTCATCTTCAATCGCCTCAATACGTCCGATAAATTCTTCCCCAAAAATCAAAATGTGCACTTCAGCAAGTTCCGCACAATATAAGATTTCTTTCGCATCAAAACGGAAGTTAAAAGGAACTGCAATTGCTCCGGTTTTCAAAATTCCAAAGTAAATCGGCAGCCATTCCAGGCAGTTAAACATCAGAATCGCAACTCTGTCTCCTTTTTTAATTCCACGACTGAGCAGCATGTTCGCAACTCTGTTCGCCTTCTCATCGAAAACACTCCATGTGATTTCTCTTCGATATGGCTCAAATGAAGTCTGCTGTACAAGGTTATATTCCTTCCATGTTGTTCTTTTCGTATCTTTTACCAATGGGTTCAATTCCACCAGCGCAACTTCATTTCCATATAATTTATGATTTCTCTCTAATAAATCTGTAACCGGCATTGTATTTTTGTCCTTTCTATTTCTTCCTTAGCTTTGTAATAAAAGCATTCCACTTTCACCCTTTTAAGTGCTAAAGCGTGTGCTATTTAAACATACCATATTTATTTATGAAAGTCAACCAATCTACACGTCTGCTTTCCAAACGAAAAAATCCGGATTCAAACAGAATCCAGATCTTTTCATAAAGACATACTATCAAAATTTTAGGAATACTTATTACTTATAAAATCATACATCTCAAAACTTCCTACAATGCTTTTTTATCCTTTGGAAGAATAAGATTCAATATTACTGCAAAAATTGTAGCCAGTACAACTGGAGATGAAGCAAATGTGTTGTTAATGATTGACTGGAAAGCTGAAAGTTCCATTGTCATATTCAGTCCACTGTGAATGCTTGCTGACATCTGATTCAGACATCCACTTGATAAGGATACACCCATACCGATTGCAATTGATAAACCTGCTACTGTTGTATTTCTGTAAGACATTCCCTCCTGAACAAGAAGTTTAATACCTGTCATTGCAATAGAGGCAAATACAGATGCTACCGCACCTCCAAGTACGCACTGAGGAATTGTTCTGAGCAATCCTGAAAACTTAGGACAGAGTCCTGCGATCAAAAAGATCACTGCTGAATATGCAAATACTTTTCTTGCAATTACCTTTGTAGATCCTACGATACCTACATTCTGGCTGTATGTAGCAGTTGGAGGACATCCAAATACTGCACCAATCATATTAGTTACACCATAACCGATGATACCACCGTTTAATTCTTTATTCGTAGGCAGTCTGTCCATACCACCACTTGTTGTAGCTGACAGATCTCCGATTGCCTGAATTGAGTTTACAAGGAATAAAATTGAAAGTGGAATAATTGCTGAAATATCAAAGCTCAAACCAAATGCAAGCGGTTTTGGAATCTGAAACCATCCCGCATTAGAAAATGTTGAAAAATCTACCATTCCAAAACAAAGTGAAACCAGATATCCACTCACAAGACCGATTAAAATAGATGCAAGTTTGAAAACACCTTTTCCATAGTGATTCAATCCAACTACAATTCCAAGTGTAACAAAGGCTACCAGCCAGTTCTGCCAGGAACCATAAACAAGAGCCATATTTACTGCATCAGCATCTCCGCCTGCTCTTGCAAGAAGTGTTTCATATGTATTAGATGAGTTTCCTGCCATATAATTAATTGCAGTCTTATACAGAGAAAGACCAATAGCAAAAATTACCGTACCAATTACGAGTGGTGGAAACACCTTGCGGATCTGTTTGATAAAAATACCTACCAATATTGCTACAACACCGCCAAAAAGCATTGCCCCAAGAATCGTATCAACTCCCTGTGCCTGTGCTGCGATTGCTGTCATTGTAGGTACATAAGAAAAACTCACACCTATAATAACAGGAAGTCCTGAACCTAATTTAAATTTCTGTAAAAACAACTGACACAATGTGCCAATAGCTGCGAAAACAAGTGATACCTGAATCAAAAGACCCATATCAACATTTCCGCCTGCACCATTTGCTGCATTTGCGACAAGAATCGCAGGTGTTACACATCCAACTACTGCTGCTACAACATGCTGCAGAGCAAGAGGAAGCGTCTGACCGAAGGATGGATTCCCATCCCACTTAAAAAGTTCGCTGTTGTTCATTTTTTCTTTCATTTTTCTCCTCCATTTTTTGACTATGCTGTATTGGAATCCAGCATTTTATAGAAGCTTTTGTCTTGCTTCCCTTTCTTTTTTTCGTTAAAAGTATAGCAAAGAGAGCGTACGAGAACCGTACGAGTATTTGATATTTGTATTTTTTTACATTCAATAAAAATAGTACGGTTTTCGAACGAATTTTCTGCTATAATTTAAATAAATCATAATTTCAGGAGGTTTTTATTATATGAGTAGACTTGAAATCAATGCTCCGGACCGGGCACAGCTAGTCGTCGAATCGATTTACAGGGAGCTTGAGCGAAGAATAGAATCCAGCCCGCCAGGGCTTTGTCCTGTAGACGTTACACATGCATTCCTTGAAATGTGTCTGACCAACAGTTGTGGAAAATGTGTTCCATGTCGTATCGGTCTTATGCAGGTAAAAAACTTACTATATGATGTTTTAAATGGTCAGGCAACCATGGACACATTTGCCTCACTCAAAGAATTGACCTTTTCCATCATGCACAGTGCTGACTGCCCGATTGGTATTGAAGCAGCACGTATGGTATATCGAAGTCTTTTAGAATGCCGTGATGACTACGAAGAACATATTAAAGAAGGCAGATGTGTCTGCCAGTATACACAGCCAGTTCCATGTGTATCACGTTGTCCTGCTGAAGTAGATATCCCAGGATATGTTGCACTTGTAAAAGAAGGACGTTATCAGGATGCTATTCGCCTGATCAGAAAAGATAATCCATTTCCAACAACCTGTGCTTTCATCTGTGAACATCCATGTGAAGCACACTGCAGACGTAATATCATTGACGATGCTGTCAATATCCGCGGTCTGAAACGAGTGGCTGCTGACTTTGCCGGTAAGGTTCCACCTCCAAAGTGTGCTCCTTCTACTGGAAAGAAAGTAGCTGTTGTAGGCGGAGGTCCTGGTGGATTAAGTACTGCATATTATCTACAGCTTATGGGACATGATGTAACTGTATTTGAAATGCTTCCAAAACTTGGTGGAATGCTTCGCTACGGCATCCCAAATTATCGTCTTCCAAAAGAGCGTCTGGATGACGATATTCAGGCAATTCTTGATACAGGTGTAAACGTAGAATATGGAAAACGAATCGGAAAGGATATTACAATCCAACAGCTTCGTAAAGAATACGATGCTGTTCTGATCAGTATCGGTGCAAGTACAGATAAAAAACTCGGACTTGAAAATGAGGATGCAAAGGGCATCATATCTGCAGTAAGATTTTTAAGAGATGTAGGACATCATCAAGAAGAGGACCTGACAGGTCAGGAAGTTGCCGTTATCGGTGGTGGAAATGTTGCCATGGATGCGGTTCGGACAGCAAAACGTCTTGGTGCCAAAAAAGTGAGTTGTATTTATCGCCGTCGTCTCAGCGATATGACTGCTCTTCCGGCTGAAATCGAGGGTGCGATGGCCGAAGGAGTTGAGATTATGACTTTAAAATCCCCATCTCATATTGAAACAGATGAAAACAAACACGTTACAGGTCTTTACGTAACTCCTCAGATGATCAGTAAGATCAATAATGGACGAGCATCTGTAAGACCAACCGGTGAAGAAGATCTTTTTATCCCTTGTCAGACACTGATCGTAGCAATCGGACAAGATATTGAATATAAGCATTTTGAAGATGCAGGAGTTCCTGTACAACGCGGAAAACTTGTCACTAAGCCAGATGCCAGCTTTGAAAATCTTCCTGGCGTATTTGCCGGCGGTGACTGTGCATCAGGTCCTGCAACTGTAATCCGTGCCATTGCTGCAGCAAAAGTAGTTGCAGCCAACATCGATGAATATCTCGGATACCATCACATAATTCCTTGTGATATAGAAATTCCAGACTCCATCATTGATGATCTTGTGCCATGTGGAAGAATTGACCTGACTGAACGCGAAGCCTGTGAACGTGTCTGCGATTTCAATGGTATCGAAAACTGCATGACAGAAAATGAAGCAAGACAAGAAGCCAGCAGATGCTTGCGGTGTGATCACTACGGCTATGGTGTATTCAAAGGAGGGCGCAAAGAATTATGGTAAATCTCACAATTGACAATATAAAAGTTTCCGTACCAGAAGGTACAACTATAATGGAAGCGGCTGCCAGTGTCGGTATTCCGATTCCAAAACTGTGTTATCTGAAAGATATAAACGAAATTGCAGCCTGCCGTGTCTGTCTGATTGAGATTGAAGGCTATGAAAAACTTGTAACTTCCTGTATCAATCCAGTACAGGAGGGTATGGTAATCTACACAAACAGTCCAAAAGTCCGCGCGGCAAGACGTCACACTGTACAGCTTATCCTGTCACAGCACGACTGTCACTGTGCAACCTGTGTAAGAAGTGGAAACTGTACACTCCAGACTCTCGCAAATGATCTGAATATTCTGGATATTCCATATAAAGAAACTCTCGAAGATTTTCCGTGGGACAAAAATTTCCCATTAATCAGAGATTCCAAAAAATGTATCAAATGTATGCGTTGTATCCAGATTTGTGATAAAGTTCAAGACTTACATATCTGGGATGTATCCGGAACAGGATCTCGTACGACTATAAACGTAGCCGGAAATCGAAAGATTTCAGAAGTTTCATGCTCTTTATGTGGACAATGTATCACTCACTGTCCTGTAGGAGCTCTCAGAGAACGTGACGACACAGAAAAAGTATGGAATGCCATCGCAGATAAGAAAAAAATCGTTGTCGCTCAGATTGCTCCTGCGGTTCGTGCTGCATGGGGAGAGGCACTTGGTCTTTCCATAGAAGAAGCAACTGTCGGAAAGATCATAGATTCTCTGAAACGACTTGGCTGCGACTATGTATTTGACACAACATTTACTGCTGACCTTACAATTATGGAAGAAGGCAATGAATTCCTTCAGCGTTTTACAAAAGGGGAACTCAAAGACAGACCAATGTTTACGTCCTGTTGTCCTGGATGGATTCGATTCATCAAATCCCAGTTTCCTCATCTTGTAAAACAGTTATCAACAGCCAAATCACCACAACAGATGTTTGGAGCTGTTATGAAGACATACTTTGCAAAGTCTATCGGTGTCTCTTCTGAAGATATTTTTACTGTTTCTATCATGCCATGCACAGCAAAAAAAGGCGAAAGCAATATGGAACTCTTTTATGAAGAATATGCCGGACATGATATTGATGTTGTATTAACTACACGAGAATTAACACGTATGATTCGCTCTGCCCATATTGTACCATCTACTCTTGTGGATCGTGAATGTGACGAACTCATGAAAGAAGGTTCCGGTGCCGGTGTGATCTTCGGTGCAACCGGAGGTGTTATGGAAGCTGCACTTCGATCTGCTCACTACCTTATTACAGGTCATAATCCTGATGCTGATGCCTTCAAAATCGTACGAAGCCCTGCATTTGAAACAGGGGTGATCGAAGCTGAAATTATGCTCGGTGATGTTACAGTCCGTGCAGCAGTTGTCAGCGGACTTAAGAATACAAGAAAACTTATCACAGCAATCGAAAGAGGCGAAGTTCACTATGACTTTGTAGAAGTCATGGCCTGCCCTGGAGGATGTGTTGGAGGCGGTGGTCAGCCGATTCATGATGGCGAAGAACTTGCTCACGAACGTGGTAAAAATCTTTACTTCCTAGATAAGAACGCAAATATTCGTTTTTCACATGAAAATCCTGATGTATTAAAACTTTATGAGAACTTCTTTGAAAAGCCATTATCTCATAAATCTCACATGCTTCTGCATACCGATCATCATGCATGGGATATGCCAAAATAAGTCCTTTTTCCAATACTGGATAAACCCCTTTAAAAAAGCCTGACTTTATTGCTGAGCCGGGCTTTTTGTGATATAGTTTAATATGTAAATCTATAACATTTTCATACAATATAACACTGCCTTATGAAGAAAAAAAAGATCAAAAAAAATCACTTACGCTTCCAACGATTTCATATTATATTTTTAATTACTTTTACCGGTGCATTGCTCATAACCTCTTACATTCAGAAAATTAACGCTCAGCAAAAATATGAACGTGCTGAATATCTGGCCCACACGATTGGATCTGAAACTTATGAAATGATTCTTTCTCAGTTGAGCAAGACACGTGCACTGGAAGCTTACCTCATTGAAAGTGATGGATGTCTGGATGGTTCTGAAGAGATCGCGAATATGTTTTTAAACGATGAAGGAGTCCGTAATATACTATTTGCACCAGACGGAATTGTTGAAGTCGTCTACCCTTTAGAGCGCAACGAAGAAGTTCTTGGATTGAATATGTACGAAGATGGTCTTGGAAACTGGGAAGCACGTGCTGCAATTGCAGAAAAAGAACTTTATATGGCCGGGCCTTTTGAACTTCTGCAGGGTGGAATTGGAATTGCAGGGCGTCTTCCTGTATTTCTTCAGAATGCCAATGGACATTATTATTTCTGGGGAATTGTATCTCTCACTCTTGATTTTCCTCAGATTCTTGAAAACAGTTCCATTCAATATCTAAATGATCAGGGTTACGCCTGTGAAATCTGGCGCATTATGCCTGACACCAGCGAACATCAGACTATATTAGAAACACCATTGCCAGTTAAAGACGAACTGAATGGCTATAACTATGAGCTTTCTATGTTTCACGCAGAATGGAACATAACCGTAAGCCCACTGAAAGCCTGGTATGAAGAAGTGGATTTCTGGATCTGCATACTGCTTTCTTTGCTGATCAGTTTTCTGGCATCTATGACAACATATAACAGAGATAAACTTCGAGTCCTGGAACAAAAAGAAGCAGCAAGACAGATTGAGTATCTGAAACAACAGGTTGAATATGAGCAAAGTAATATGCTTTTAAGTCAGATCCGATCCCATTTCTTCTATCATACCCTGAATTCCCTTCAGGCACTGATCATACTTGAACCAGACAATGCATATAAGATGGTTGATGATTTTTCCAGATATATGCGGTTTAATCTAGATTCCATTACTATTGAAAATGGAATCTGTACTTTCAAGGAAGAGTTAAAATCTGTCAAAGCATATACTGATATTAATCAAAAGCAACTGGGAGACCGGCTGACACTGAATTATGATCTTCCTGACATTGATTTCAATATTCCGGTACTTACAATTCAGCCAATCGTGGAAAATGCGATTCTTCATGGAATAAAACCAAAAGTTGGTGGCGGAACGATTACTGTAAGCCTAAAAGTATTGGATAAGTATATGAAAGTAACTATAGAAGATGATGGTGTTGGTTTTGAGATGAATGAAGAAGTATTCAAAAAATCTGTAGGAATGAAGAATGTAAAACGACGTCTTTCTCAATTCGAAGGTTGTAGTATTTCCATCCAAAGTCAGCCATCCTACGGAACAAAAGTTGTTCTGTTGTATCCGAAAAACCTGTAGTATATTCACTAAAGAAACGGAGGGCAAAAACTTTGAAAACCATTTTAGTAGATGATATGATGCTGGATATGCAATTATTTGAGATTAAATGCAAAGATCTTTCC
The DNA here is from genome assembly GCA_036309085.1 of Schaedlerella sp. Lineage (GTDB taxonomy): Bacteria > Bacillota > Clostridia > Lachnospirales > Lachnospiraceae > Schaedlerella. The sequence goes on along the minus strand of JAXJUL010000008.1, from coordinate 25,883 downwards.
GATTTTGAAATCATCGGAAAATTCACAGATCCTTTAGAAGCACTCTCATTTGCCAAAAATAATGACGTAGAATTTGCTTTACTGGACATCGATATGCCAGGAATGAACGGCATTGAACTCGCTCATAACCTGCGGCAGCTTCGCAGAGACATCATTATCGTGTTTGTAACAGCTCATCCTAAATTTGCTGTGGAAGCACTGAAAATGAAGGCTGATTATATGATCTTTAAGCCCTTTAACCATGAGGATATCTCCGATGTCCTTGAAAGAGCCAAACTTCTTGTCCGCAGGCAGAAAAAGCGTTTTTATTTTCAGACATTTGGTACATTCGAAATGTCAGTAGAAGGGAAACTGGTTAAATTTAAATCCGCTAAATCCAAGGAACTTATGGCTCTCTGTGTGTTCAGAGAAGGTTATCCGATCTCAATCCATGAAATGGTCGATTATCTTTGGGAAGATGAAAGTACTCTGAATTATGGTGCCGGATACCGACGTACGATCAAAGAACTCGCAGATACCCTGAAAGAATATGGAGCTGATGAACTACTTCAAAGAAGCAGAGGAAGCATCCAGATTAATATAGAACTCGCAGATTCCGACTATATTGATTTTATGAACGGTGACATTGATGCAATCTGCAAGTTCCAGGGAGATTTTATGCAGCAATACTCCTGGGCAGAGACCATGGTATACCGTCTCCTTGAAAAGAAGGAACTATTTTTAAAAAATAAATAAAACAAAGAGGTACTATCACTATGATCATTGATTTTCACACCCATACTTTCCCTGATTCCATTGCAGAAAAAGTCATCCACAATCTTGCTAACGCATGTGGTACTGCTCCTGCTTCCAATGGTACAGTCTCCGAACTTCTCCTTTCCATGAAAGAGGCGTCGATAGATTATTCTGTCAGTCTGCCTGTCATGACTAATACAAAACAGGTTGAATCTATCAATCATAATATCATTCAACAAAAAGAAGTTTTGGAACAACGGGGCATCATAGCTTTTGGCGGCATCCATCCTGATTATGAAAACTATAAACAGGAGCTTAAATATCTCGTCTCCAATGGAATTAAAGGCATCAAACTTCATCCAGCCTACCAGAGAACCTGTCTGAACGATATCAAAATGCTCCGCATTATTTCTCTTGCTTCTGAATTGGGGTTGATCATATTGGTCCATGCCGGAATTGATATTGGGATTTACGATGATAATTATTCTTCTGTTCCTCATATTCTAAATGTAATCAAGGAAGTTCAGCCTGAAAAGTTCGTCCTTGCACATATGGGAAACTGGGGCTGCTGGGATGCAGTTGAAAAAGATCTCGCTGGAGCTCCCGTTTGGTTTGACAGTTCATTTTCTATTGGACCATATGCCCCTTATCCTGGTGCACAGCCAAGTCCATATTTCCACTGTGATCTTCCAAAAGATAAGTTTTTGCGCATTCTCAGAAAACATGGAACTAATAAAATATTATTTGCTACAGACAGTCCCTGGCAGAGTCAAAAAGATTATGTAGAACTCTTCCAAAACATCGGTATGACAGAAGAAGAACAAGAACAGTTTTTCTTCAAAAATGCCTGCCAATTATTGGAGATGGAATAAAAAAGTAAAAGAGTAAAAGATATCCACATTTCCGATATCTTCTACTCTTTTTTACATAAAATTCAAGTCTGGCTTATCCCTGCATTCTTCCGGCAGCAAATGCCTTTTTATTCAATTCCACGAATTTTGAAGGAACACATGCTTCAATTGCACTCTCCCATTTTTCCAATGGAATATCAAAATATTTAGAAAGTCTTCCAAGCAATACGATATTTACTGCCTTTGCAGAACCTGCTTCATTTGCAATTGTAAGGCAATCCATTGCATCTACCTGAATGCCTTTTTCCTGCATTTTCTCAATCAGATTCTCAGGATACTGCATTGCTCCGATAATTACAGGCATCGGATCTACTTCCTGTGTATTTGTCACGATTCTGCCTTCTGGTTTCAGATATTCTACATATCTTGCAGCTTCAAGCTTTTCGAAAGATACGATGAAGTCTGCTTCTCCTTTATCAATAATCGGGGAATATACTTTATCACCAAATTTTACATATGTAACAACACTTCCGCCTCTCTGGCTCATTCCATGTACTTCTGATACTTTTACATCATATCCTTCTGTCAGCAGAAGATGTCCCAAAAGTTTACTTGCCAGAAGAGATCCCTGTCCTCCGACACCAACAATCATAATATTCTTTGTCATCTTACTCTACCTCCTGTGACTGTAATGCATCGAATTTACACATCTGCTGGCAGACACCACAGCCAACACAAAGTGTTGCATCAACAACTGCTTTTTTATTCTTAATGCTGATTGCAGGACATCCAAGCTTCATACAGGCCTTACATCCAATACACTTGTCCTCTTTTGCAATCAGAGGCTTATTATGCTTCACGTATTTTAAAAGTGCACATGGACGACGACTGATGATGATAGATGGTTCTTTTGCTGCCAACTCTTCTTTCAACACTTTATCACATTCTGCAAGATTGTATGGATCTACTACTTTTACTCTTGTAAATCCCATTGCACGACAGAGAGCTTCCAGATCAATCTTACCAGCCGGATCTCCTTTGATATTATATCCAGTTGTAGGATTTTGCTGATGTCCCGTCATACCTGTGATGGAGTTATCCAAAATAATTACCGTAGAATTGCTCTGATTATAAGCGATGTTTGCAAGACCAGTCATACCGGAATGCATAAATGTAGAATCACCGATAACAGCTACTGTTTTGCCTTCACTTTCTTCACCAAGTGCCTTATTAAAACCATGAACAGAGCTGATGGAAGCGCCCATGCAAAGTGTCATTTCCATTGCAGCAAGTGGTGCTACTGCTCCCAGTGTATAACATCCGATATCTCCGAGTACTGTACATTTATTCTTGGAAAGTGTATAGAATAATCCTCTGTGCGGACAGCCTGCACACATAACCGGAGGTCTCACCGGAAGAGTTTCGTCCAGTGATTTAAATGCTGGAATCTCCAGATTCAGCTTCTCACGGAGGAGTTTCTGTGTAAATTCTCCTTCAATTGGGAAAACGTCTTTTCCAGTCACCTCTAATCCGAGAGTTTTGCAATGATTTTCGATGATTGGATCAAGTTCTTCGATAATCACAAGCTTCTCTACTTTTTCTGCAAAATCAAGAATCAGCTTCTCTGGAAGTGGATTGATCATACCAAGTTTTAAAACACTTGCCTTATCACCAAATACTTCTTTTACATACTGATAACTTGTAGAAGATGTGATGATTCCAAGTGATGTATCTCCCATCTCTACACGGTTGAATTCACAATTTTCAGAATATTCAATCAATTTTCTTGTACGTTCTTCAACAAATGGATGACGACGGATCGCATTTCCCGGCATCATAACATATTTTGCAATATTCTTCTTGTACGGAATTGTTTCTGGAACAATTCTCTCTGCTGTTTCCACAACACTCTGAGAATGTGCTACTCTTGTACACATTTTTACAATAACAGGTGTATCAAATTCTTCAGAAAGTTCATACGCTTTCTTTGTAAATGCCAGTGTCTCTGCTGAATCAGATGGCTCCAGCATCGGTATTTTTGCTGCAATCGCATGATGTCTGGAATCCTGTTCATTCTGGGAAGAATGCATTCCGGCATCATCTGCAACACAAATTACCATACCTGCGTTTACACCTGTATAAGAGCATGTATAAAGTGGATCAGCTGCCACATTCAGTCCTACATGTTTCATTCCACAAAAACTTCTTTTTCCAGCCAGAGAAGCACCAAATGCAACTTCCATCGCAACCTTTTCGTTTGGTGCCCACTCACAATAAATTTCATCATATTTCGCAGCTTCTTCTGTCACCTCTGTACTTGGTGTTCCAGGATAACTGGATACAACACTGCATCCGGCTTCATAAAGCCCCCTCGCCAGTGCTTTATTACCTAACATTAATTGCTTCATAAAATCTGTTACCTTTCTTACTATGTATTTTCCGCAAATATTAAAAAACATTATAACACATTTCAACGCATTAAACCAGTAAATTATACATTTCTGTTCTATTTTCCATCAAAAAGAAAAGCCGAGAATTCCCGACTTTTACAATTTCTATTTAATTTTCCGATTATTATAAAAAAACATAATGACAGCCATCGTAATGATCACCGCATATCCGATCCAGCTAAGTAAATCCGGAATCTGTCCAAAAATAACAAATCCAAGAATCGCCGCAAAAATAATCTGTGAGTAATCATAAACAGAAATTTCCTTTGCAGGAGCATGGAAATATGCCGCAGTAATCGTAAACTGTCCTCCTGCTGCCGAGAGACCTGCCAGAAGCAGATACACAAGCTGAATTGCACTCATCGGATGGTAATCTAAAAGCACAAATGGAAGCAAAACAGCACAGGAGAATGTAGAGAACACAAATACAACAAATGGTCCCTTCTCTCCTTTTTGTCCAAGAACTCTCACATATGTGTACGCGCATCCGGCAAATAATCCACCAGCCAGACCAATCAATGCTTCCGGTGAACTGAAAATCTGTGCGGTAGGCTTGATAATCATAAGACTTCCTAAAAATGCTCCCATTACGATCAGTGCCTGTGGCAGACTAACCTTTTCTTTCAATATAAAGAAACTGAACACGATTGCAAAAAACGGAGACATCTTATTGAGCATTGATGCATCTGCAAGTACCAAGTGATCAACAGCATAAAAATTACAAAGTACACCAATTGTTCCAGCCAGTGAACGAAGAAATAAATATTTGATATTCTCCTTCTTGCCTGAGAACCATACGCCTTCTTTTTTCAGAATGATCAATGCAAATACAAGTGCAACGATATTTCTGAAAAAACTCTTCTGCATTGACGGAAGATCACCGGATAAGCGGACAAATACATTCATCAATGCAAAGAAAAATGCTGACATCATAATATAAATGATTCCAAGATATTTCTTCTTTTCTTTCATATGAGCCTTCCTTTCATTCTAAAATCTTAAAGTGTACATCAAAATACGAATCGTGGCAAAACTTTCATCTTCTAAAAATTCCGCCAATATTCTATACCAAATACTCACCCTGCGTTCCAGTATAATATAAATTTAATGTTAATTCAAATATTATCTTTGAAATTTCTCACTCTTTTGCCACTTGTATCACCATTTATAATTATACAAATTCATGAATTTTTATTGACAAACTTTAAAATTAAAGTTAGTTTATAAGTATCTTTATTTAAAGGAGAGAAACTCTATGATTGAAAGAATTACAGGACATACACAACTTACTGGACTCCTTGGAAGTCCTGTCGCACACAGCATTTCCCCGATGATGCACAACTATTCTTTTAAACATCTTGGATTGGATTATGCCTATCTGGCATTTGATGTAGGTACAGATAAACTCGCAGCTGCTGTTGAAGGACTTCGTACATTGAACGTCAGAGGATTTAACCTGACAATGCCCGACAAAAATCTCATGTGCTCTTTATGTGATAAGCTTTCTCCAGCTGCTGAGATTATCGGAGCTGTCAATACTGTCGTAAATGACAATGGTATTTTAACCGGCCATACTACAGATGGAACTGGTTATATGATGGCTGTAAAAGATGCCGGACACGATATCATTGGTAAAAAAATGACACTTCTTGGTGCAGGTGGTGCCGCCTCTTCTGTTTTCGCACAGGCGGCTTTAGACGGTGTAAGAGAAATTTCTGTATTCAATGTCCGCGATGCATTTTTTACACGCGCTGAAAAAATGGTTTCTGATTTGAATGAGAGAACAAAATGTAAAGTTTCACTGTATGATTTTTCTGATGAATCTGTTTTGAGAAATGAAATTTCCGACAGTGACATTCTTGTAAATGCTACTTCTGTCGGCATGGCACCAAATATTGATGCATGTATTATCAAAGACCCTTCCATGTTCCACAAGAATCTGATTGTTTCTGATGTAATTTACAATCCGGAAGAAACAAAACTTTTAAAGATGGCAAAGGCAGCAGGATGTCCAACATTTAACGGATTATATATGCTCCTCTATCAGGGCGCAGAAGCTTTTAAAATCTGGACAGGACAGGATATGCCGGTTGATCTGGTAAAAGAAAAATTTTTCAAAAGATAGTTTTTCATAGAATAGAAAAAGCAGAAGTACGGCAGCTGCCGCTTCTGCTTTTTTCTTATTCTATAAATTTTTGCAATAATTCTTCGCAAATTATTTCTATACTTTTTCCATCTGTATAGATTACGATGTCCGCTGCCGCCTCGTATTTATCACGACGTTTCTCCATAAGTTCCGCGATGTATTCTATACTCATATTACCATTCAAAAGCGGACGTTCTGTACTGTCTTTCACTCTCTCATAAATCGTTTCCGGTTTTGCTGTAAGAAGAATGACTTTTCCATTTTTCTTCATCTCAAGAACATTGCGCTCTCTCATGGCCACACCGCCTCCGCAGGATACAACTACATTATTCTTTGACTGCATTTCAATCAGAAGATTTGTCTCAAGATCCCGAAAATATGCTTCCCCTTTTGTCGAAAATATATCCGCAATACTCATTCCTTCACGATTCGCGATTTCCTGATCCATCTCAACGACTTCCAGCCCCAGTACCTGATTCAGATATGCAGAAACAGAACTTTTTCCTGCTCCCATAAATCCAATCAAAATAATATTTCCTTTTCCTTCTATCTTTTCTTTATATGAATCCCGTATACACATTCGATTTTCCTCCAGATTTTGTTTTATCACTTTAAAGTTATAAACAGTATAACAAATAATTCCAAAATACGCTACACTGGTATTGAAAATCCGTTTTTGTTTTGTTACAATCAGAAAATGAAATCGAGAAAGAATAAAGGGGTAAGAGTATTATGAGCCTTTCAATACCTATCGAAACTTCTGCGAGACACATCCATATCACAGAAGCAGATTTTAAAACATTGTTTGGAGAAGATGCCACGTTAACTTACATAAAGGAACTCAGCCAGCCAGGGCAGTATGCCTGCAAGCAGCGTCTGACAGTTGTCGGTCCTAAAGCGCGCTTTGAAAACGTTATTATTTTAGGACCTTTCCGTCCTGCAACACAGGTAGAAATTTCTGTTACCGATGCAAGAAAACTCGGACTTCCTGGTGTAATTCGTCAATCCGGTGATATCAAAGATACACCTGGATGTACTTTGATTGGACCTGCTGGACAGGTTGAACTTACAGAGGGAGTCATCGTTGCCAAACGCCACATCCACATGACACCGATTGATGCAATCCGTTCCCATGTAAAAGATAACGATATCGTTTTCGTAATTACTACAAGTTATGAACGTTCCCTTATCTTTTCCGATGTTGTTGTTCGTGTAAGTCCATCTTTCAAGCTTTCCATGCATGTAGATACAGATGAGGCCAATGCATTTGCCAATGAAGATAATCCGACAGGAGTTATATTAAAATTGTTTGATGGACATACTTATAATCTACAGTCCTGGGCTGAAGAATTACAGGCTGGAATCCATCGTTAAAGCAGATTCCCCAGATGAACAGGATATACGTCCTGTTCATCTTTTTCATTATTGAGAAAGGATTTATCGCTATGTTTCTTTTGATTTTTAATCAGCTTATGAAGATGCTCCTCATTATGGCTGCAGCATTCATCTGCTACCGAATCAAACTTATCAACCAGGAAGGCAACCGAAATTTTTCCAATCTTCTATTGATGATCGTTAATCCCTGTCTGATCATCACTGTTTACCAGACAGACTACAACTCTCACTTAATCCAGGGACTTTTGATTGCCTTTTTACTTGCCATCGCATCTCATATGATTGGCATCGTAATTTCACATTTTGCATTTCCAAAGCATATTACTGATTTTGAGATTGAACGTTTTACATCAATTTATTCTAATTGTGGATTTATGGGTATTCCAATTGTCAACAGTGTTCTTGGCAGCGAAGGTGTATTTTATCTGACTGCATATATCAGTGTATTTAATTTTTTGAGTTGGACACATGGGACCGGACTTCTGATTGGCAAATTTTCCAGAAAAAATCTGAAACAAGGGCTTTTATCTCCGATGATCCTTGCCACAGCAGGGGGGCTGATTCTCTTCTTTTTACAAATCCGCCTTCCGGAAATTTTCATAGATTCTCTTAATTATATTGCATCTATGAATACTCCTCTTGCCATGATTGTAGCAGGTTTATCCGTAGCTCAGGCTGATTTGAAGAAAATATTTATCAACCTTCGTATTCTAAAAGTATCTATGTTCCGATTATTAGCAATACCATTTGCTGTACTATTACTTTTTTCATTCCTTCCTGTTAATCATAGGGTGACGTACCCTATTTTGATTGCATCTGCCTGCCCATGTGCAACTACCGGAACAATGATGTCCATTCGTTTCAATAAAAATTACACATATTCATCAGAAATTGTATCTGTCAGTACTGTTCTCTCCATACTGACAATCCCAATTGTCACTTATTTTTCAGGATTTCTTTTATAAATCTGTTTGTTTTCGCTCAAATATTACACCAAAAAGAGGGGAGCAGATAAAATCCGATTGTTTTCTTTGTTTTTACAGGGAATTGAGGAATAAGTAAATGATAAAACAGACTCAGAAAAAGAGATACTCCGTGGAATATGCCAGTGCCCAAAGACACACATTTCCACGGAGCATCTCTTCTCTTTCTCATTATCAAGGCTGGAAATAGGTATTACCCGATATTTCCCCTCATATATTGCTTATGGTCTGCGAACATAAATCATACCGCTCTGTACTGGTCCAATAATAACACCAACACCAAATGTCGCCGCATGGATCATCTGTCCATTCCCTATGTAAATACCTGTATGTGAGAAGTTAACACATACATCACCTGGCTGTGGGTTGGACACTCTTGGCCATCCACAGAATGTAACCGTTGTACCAAGTCGTGTATAACTTCCTGTAAGGCAATAGCTTACAAGACCTGAACAGTCAAATGCTCCCGGCGAACAACCTCCCCAGACATATGCTGCTCCAAGGCAGCTATATGCACGGTCTACAATTGCATTCCCTGTAGATGCGCTATAAGAAGGTGCTGAGCTTGTTGCTCCACCGCCTGTATTATTATTTGATGTACTTCCCCCAGATGGAGTCTGCTGCTGCTGTTGCTGTTGCTGCTGTTGCTGGGCCTGCTGTTGTTGTGCTGCCTGTTGAGCAGCAGCTTCAATTGCTGCAAGTCTCTCTGCTTCTTCTCTTGCAGTTGCTTCTGCAACTTTCTGTGCAGCCTCCTGAATCAAAGCATCAAGATTCTCAATCTCCTTACTCTTTTCTGTAATTACTGCATTCAACGAATCTGACTCTGCCTGATATTCAACTTCCAGTGCTTTCAATGCTTTCTCTTCTTCTTCAAGAGTTGCTTTTAAAACTTTTACTTCTTCTACAGTATTCACATACTCCTGAAGCTGAATTCTGTCATATTCATGAACCTGCTGTACATATTCTGCCTGTGCAAGCATCTCTGAAATTGTACCAGATCCGAAGATACGTTCCACTGCTGAAGAATCGCCAGATTCATACATAAATTTAATACGAAGCTTCATATCATCATACTGCTGCTGTCTCTTCTGCTCTGCAATCTGAAGATCTGCTTCTGCCTGCATAATCTCCTGACCTTTCTGCATAAGCTGAAGCTGAAGATCACTGATCTTTGTCAGCAATGCACTCAGCTGTTCCTGCAATCCACTGACTTCACTTGATACTTCTTCTTTCTGGTTCTCCAGTTTTTCCTGCTCTTCCAAAGCTTTCTGCTTGTCCTCAGCAGGAGTTGCATAAACAGGAGTTGTAATCAATGAACAGGTCATTGCCAATGCCAGAAGAAAACTGCATAATCTCTTAAATTTCATTATTTTCACCAATCCCTAATTAATTATCTATTTTCCCACATCTATAACAATAGTATATCATTTTCTTTCAACTTTCAACAGTCTCTTTCAAAAGATGATACTCACGCACACCGCGCATTTTTTAATATTATAAATAATTCCACTATTTTTTGCAATACTTTTTAATATTTTTGTAATATTTTCAATGGAGTAAAAATACAAAAAGTTGTCTGGACTGAATCCTGACAACTTTTTATATCTTATTATTTACAATTTCAACTAATTCTTATCCAACAATTTTGTCAATAAAGTATGGGAACTGAATCAGCCACCATGGCCAGTCGTGATTTACATCTTCTCCCCAAAGATCAATCCATGCAGGAACGCCAAGACGCTCAAACTGTTCTTTTAAGATTCTTGCATCAACCTTTGCTTCGTCTTCCCATGCACCCTGTCCGCAGCAAACAATGATTTTTCCCTGACGATACTGATCAACCAGTGGGTGATCTGCTGCCATATTAGGAAGAAAATCTGTAGGTGAATTATAATATACATCGATATTGGTATAATTATCGAAGAAATATCCAGCATGGAATAATCCACTCATAGATAAACATCCGCCAAAGATATCAGGTCTTCTTAAGTAGAAGTTTACACAATGATATCCACCCATACTTGCGCCTGTAAGCATTACTTTTCCTTCATAACTTACAGGATCTGTCTCTGCGTGAATCTCATGAAGAAGTGGAACAAACTCTTCACAAATGTATTTTACCCACTGTTCATGCCACATGATTCTTCCGTAGTGATCTCCCCATTTTGCGCTCCATGTTTCTTCATCCACACAGCCGACACAGAATAACTGAAGTTTTCCTGCTTCGATCTTATCTGCCACTGTGTCGATCATTCCGCGGCTTTCAAAATCAAAAAATTTACCATCCTGACATGGGAATACAATCATTGGAAGACCTGCGTGTCCATATACTTTGAACTCCATATCACGATTCAGATTCTTTGAATACTGTTTGTAATATTGTGTATGCATTGTTATTATCCTACCTTTTTTCTTTTACGTAATCTGCAAATGCGATCGCTTCTTCTTCTGTTGCAAATCTTGCCAGGAATACGAAATCGCCCATTGCACCTGCCAGTACTTCCGGCATCTCTTCAAACATTAAAATATGCTGCCCATATGCTGCAAGAATATCAGCATGTGAATGTACGTACTCTCCAACTTTTCTCTGTGAAGCAGATACACATACGTAAGGTCTTACATCCATACAGGATGCTCCTCCATTGTAGCATACCATATCTGCCCAGATCTGATACATACTTACATCATTCGCATAGTTCATCATATCAGGAGTATACCCTCCTGGCGGTCTCATATTTACTTCAAGTCCGAAGATGTCCCCCTTCTTTCCAAGACCTTCTTTGTCTTCATTAAGCATGAAGAATTCACAGTGGAAGAAACGGGAGTTACTTTCAAATGCCTTGATTGTTCTGCGTCCTGCATCTCTTAAATCTGCCGGAATTTCTTTTCTTGAATAATACCACATATCCAGGTGATCATTCACAACATCCATTACAGGATCTGGGAAATAGTGGCTTGTATCAAAGATAACATTTCTGTCAGAATCACATACGCCATCATAAGAAACAATTGTTCCATTGATGAACTCTTCCATGATGTACTGAACTTCTGGAATGTTATTATAGAAATCGTGCAGGTCATTTTCATTTTTCAATTTGTATGTAGCAGCAGCGCCTACGCCATTGTCTGGTTTTACAATTACCGGATAGCCTACTTCATTAACAAATGCAAGACCTTCTTCTCTATTTGTTACAAGGTGATATCTTGCTGTTGGAACACCTGCTTTTGCATAGTATTCTTTCATCTTGCTCTTGTATTTGATGCCATCAATGTTATCATTCTTAAGACCTGTTGTTACATTAAAGTCTGTTCTAAGCTGTGCATCACGCAGCAGCCAGTATTCATTATTACTTTCAAGCCAGTCGATTCTTCCGTATTTAAACGCAAAGAATGCACAAGCTCTGTATACTTCGTCATAATTTTCCAGGCTGCCAACTTTGTAATATTCTACAAGTGAATCTTTACATTCCTGGCTCAGCTGATCATATGGTTCATCGCCGATACCTAATGTAGTTACACCATTTTTTCTAAGACATGCAGTGAAATTGTAATAAGTTTTAGGGAAATTTGGTGATAAAAATACAAAATTCATACCGCTCCTCCTTTAGATTTTATTGTATCTTTATTATTTTATCACTTTTTTACTCTCGTTGCAATTTTTATTCTTATTATCTCCCCCCTTTTGCTTCTTTCTTTTTTAATATGCTATATTATCTTTGAGTAATAATCTCACTTTTAAAACCAGTTTTGCTATGATATAATTTACAAAATGAATCAGATGAGGTGAATTAACTATATGAAATATGACGTTTTTATCAGTTACAGACGTGAAGGGGGAGATACTCTCGCACAACTTCTTTACGACCGCCTGACTAACAGAGGATATCGCGTCTTTTTAGATATTGAATCCTTGAATGCCGGAAAATTTAATGAAAAACTTCTGGATGTCATCGAAGAATGCAAAGATATTGTCGTTGTTCTCCCACCGAATGCGCTGGATCGCTGTCACAACGAAGGAGACTGGCTCTATCGCGAGATTGAATATGGGATCAAACTTTCCAAAAATATCATTCCCGTACTTATGAAAAACTTTACATGGCCTGACAATATTCCGGAAGCAATTGCTGAAATTCAGAATTATAACGGGATTCTTGATAATAAAGATTATTTTGACGCTGTTATTGATAAGATTACAAACCTTTTAAAAAGCAGACCTGTAATCGGCGGTAATCTTGCATTGAAATTCCAAAGTCAGAAGAATTCCTTTAAAAATCAGATTAAGAGAAGAAAAAAAATACTTATCTGCCTTCTTCTCTTGCTTCTCTGCGGAGCAGGTATCGCCGGATTTTTCCAGCACAAAACAGCCAGGGAACAAGAACTAAAAGAAACTTATGTAACACTTGAGCTCACTCCTGATGCAGAAATGAGTGCTTCTGATTATTATGATGCCGTTAAGATTCTGGAAGAACGTGTCAAAGCACTTGCAGATGGACAGGAATTTTTCTTTGAAACAGAAGAAGATCTTATCAAAATAAGCCTTCCTGTAGAGGTCTACCACGATGCAGATGTTTTAAGTCTTACCAAAAGCCTTATCACACGCCCTGGAGAACTATCCCTTAGTTCTGATTTCTTTACAGAAAATGAACCTTTTCATATTGAACGGTCCTCTATTAAAAGTCTGAAACTGATTTCTAATCCTCCAGTTTCCTTCGATATATCAGAGGAGTCTATGAAAGGAAATCGTTCGCCAGAAGAATATCTGTACCTTGCTCTCACACTTAATTCTGATGCTGAAAAAGAATTAACTCAGTGGATTAATGAGAATCAATACGAAAATTATCGTATGTTCTGTGATTATGAAGAATTTGGCTATTTTGATGCTTTTTACTACTGGACCGAAATTGATGAAACAGACAATACCATTTATTTTATAGGCAACTGTCAATATGATAATATTCAAAATACTGCATTATATAATTTTTCAAATGAAACATTTTCTCATCCTTTTAGTATTACAATGACACTCCCTGTGAAATGGGAAAATATTGAAAATGAGAACTGTTCTCCTGGCAAAAATCAGTGTAACGAAAAGGATTTATCCGGTCAGTTAGTACGAATAGATTTTTTTACATACCACAATGATTTTACTAGCGGTGAAATTCAGGACACCATCACAGTTTTTAAATCACGACTTGATTTATTTGGTATTCCTTATGCATTTGGATATCGTACGGATAATAACAATACCTTTTCAGTAAAATTAGACCCAACTTATTTAAATAATGAGATTGTTAATTTAATCTGTTCGGATTCTACATTTTCAATAAGAAGTAATTTTTACGAACTTGTATCTTCATACAATATAGGAACGTCAGATATTGCAATTCTTCAAGATGGAGATGGTAATTGTTCGCTTCGATTTACACCAGATGAATACTGGTTCAGACAATTGAATAATTCTACACTTTCCAGTTCAGAATGGCAGAATTCCTTAAAAGACACCGATATTATTTACCTGTGCCATGATGGAGTTCCTCTTGCAGAAATGACACTCAAGGAATCTTTTGATGGTACTTCATTTACCTTTGACAATTTAAGTTCTTTTGGATTAGAAACTGTGAATGACAAACATGGTTATATTTACCAATTGATCGAAACTATAATTTGTGATACTGAACTTCCTTATATATACCATTTTGAAAACAGTTATCTGGAAAATGTCGAGGATTCCGAAAACGTATTTTATTTATCAGAATCTGTATCTGACGAAGTAAAAGAAAACTATGAAGATGTATTAAGTGAATTTTCCTTTATTAAAGAATATGAAGTAAAAGCAGCTAATGTAGCACAAGATATGAATATCCATCTGACGCTTCCTATTGATGAATCCTATGCATCCAACGTAAATCTGATTTTGCAGACTCTTTATGAAAAATGTCAGATTGCTGACGGACAAAGTACGATTTGGATTTATTTTAAGGAGAATATGGAGGAAGGGCGCTATGCATACCTGTATGGAGATGATGGCTATTACACTTATTTCATTCTCCGACCAAGTTTAACAGAACATAAAATGAGTTTTGATGCTTATGCTTCTTCCTATATTCCAGAAGAAGACCGCATGGCTATGGAAAAGCTCATCAATACGGAGTCATTTTATCAGCAATTCTATGTTGATTCCTATCATCGCAATGAAGACGGAAGCATTGCTCTTAAATAAAATCTGATTTTGTATTAATAATACGGCAGACATCACAAACGATATCTGCCGTATTTTCATTTTATTCTTTTATAACATATACAGTTCTTGTTCCATAATACCGGAACAACTCAACTGTTTTTTTATCAATCACTTCTCCAGACACTGCAATTGGAATCGCCGGAGGACAGGATACTGTTGGAGATGCACAAATTCTTCCTTCTGCATCTTCTATCTTAACTTCTTCGTGCTCTGTAAACAATGCATTTCTCACAGACATTTTTTGTTCACATTTCATCAGAACAATTCCATCTTTTTCCACATATTTTTTCTGATTTATTCCCAACCCTTTTTCCAGTTTCTGATAATCTTCTTCTGGATTTTCCGGAGTGAACATAAATACAAGGTATTCTGGATCCGCATACTCACATTCAATTCCACAATTACGCAAAACTTGTGCCATTTCCGCGCCAGATACTCCTTCCGGCATACATACAGCCACTTTCAACGGCTCTGTAATCTCAACCTGCCATCCATTTTCAAGCAGACGATCTCTCAGCTTCTGAATTCTATCAGAGGTTTTTTTCAACCTCTCCCTGTAACCATCAGACAGATACTGATTGCACAAATCCAGTGAAATCATCGTCAGATAAGACGGGCTTGTAGAGCCAAACAACGCCATTGCACTCTTCGCATATCTCCTGAAATTCTCCGGGGCATTTTTACTGATCTGCAGATAAGCTCCTCCTGTAAGAACAGGAAGTGTTTTGTGTGCGGAATCGCTGCAGATATCTGCTCCTAGATCGATCGGATGCATCGAAGGCTCTGTGAAATGTAGATATGCTCCATGTGCATTGTCCACTGCAAGAATTGTTCCATATTTATGACAGATTTCTGCAAAAGCAGAAATATCAAGCTGTCCGCCCAGATAATCAGGACTTGTAATATATACTGCTGCCGGAGATTCGCTTAAACTTTCCAATGTTTTTTCCAAACTTTCTGGTGAAACCTGAGAGCTGCAAATGGAATGCACATTTCCTTCCGGCCACAGCCATACAATTTCAAAATCCAAAAGTGCTGCTGCATATACAAATGCTTTGTGTACATTTCTTGCAGCAACAATCACGGGTTTCGTCCCTGTTTTACGATTCATGATTGCCAGATAAAGCATTGCACGTATACACTGACTGGAACCTTCTGTCGAATAAACCGTTCGGCCAGTCCCGAAGAGACTGGCCGCATTTGCTTCACTTTCTGCAATAATCCCATCCGCTTCATACAAAGAATCTGCGCCTGCAATCTCTGTAATATCAAATGCTTCACATCCAAGAAATGAATTCCCCTTATGCCCCGGCATATGTAAACGGCTCATATTTTTTTCAGTATAACCTCTTACAAAATCTGCAATCGGTGTATTCATCTTAATCTTCTCCTTTTGCTGCATCTTCTGCAACCTTGATCATGATCGCACACTCAATTCTTTTACGGAAGAGTTCACATCCCGGCTCATAAATCCCACGAATTGTTCCTGTCGCATGATATGCGTTGGCTGCACATCCACCGGAACAATATAATTTTGCCCAACAATCCTTACAATCTGGTCTTGCATATGCATTACAGCTTCTGAATTCCTCACGAAGATCATTATTGGTCACGCCATTCCATACATCACCCAGCTTATATTCTTCTTCTCCAACAAACTGATGACATGGATAAAGATCTCCCCAAGGGGTTACTGCCATATATTCTGTTCCTGAACCACATCCTGAAATTCTCTTATAAATACAAGGTCCAGCTGTCAGATCAATCATATAATGATAGAATGTAAATCCTCGACCCTCTTTACCGCGTTTGATCATCTCCTTCGCAAGAATCTCGTACTGTTCTTTTACTATCTCCAAATCTTCTGCTGTCAGTGCCATCGGATCATCCGGAGCAGACACAACCGGCTCCATACTCAGTTCTGTAAATCCAAGATCTGCCATATGGAAAACGTCTTTTGTAAAATCTGGATTTGCATGAGTAAATGTTCCACGCATATAGTAGTTTTTACCATTGCGTGACTTTACCATCTTCTGGAATTTTGGAACAATTTTATCATAACTTCCTTTTCCTGCATAATCTACACGTGTCAGGTCATGAATCTCCTTACGTCCATCCAGACTCAGAACAACATTACTCATCTCTTTGTTCGCAAATTCAATGACATCATCATTTATCAGCATACCATTTGTTGTAAGTGTGAAACGGAAGTTTTTATTTTTCTCTTTTTCTACTCTACGGGCATATTTTACAAGATCTTTTACCACATCCCAGTTCATCAGAGGTTCGCCGCCGAAAAAGTCTACTTCCAGATTTCTTCTGGTTCCTGAATTTTCAATAAGAAAATCAAGTGCTCTCTTACCAACCTCAAAACTCATCAGTGCACGATCCCCATGATATTTTCCCTGACTTGCAAAACAATAAGAACAGTTCAGATTGCATGTATGTGCTACATGAAGACAAAGTGCCTTGATCACATTGCCGGAACGTTCTTTAAATTTACCCGCCATTGGCGCAAATGTATCTTCTGTATAAAGTTTCTTTGACTGAATCAGACTTTCCACATCTTCGATACAGAAACGAAGATCTTCTTCTGTAACATCTTCTCTGTCTGCATATTTAGTAAGCATTTCTGCCACAATCTCATCTGCCGGCTTCTTAGGATACAATTCAATAATATCATAAGCGACCTCATCCACTACATGAACCGCGCCTGAACATGTATCCAAAACAATATTAAATCCATTTAATTTATACTGATGTACCATTGTTATCTCCTCTTTTTGAAAAATGTTATCCACATGAAAAGAATCTTTCTTTCTGATTTTTCACAGTATGAAGCTGGTTTTCCCACTGCTTCATGCTCCGCAAAAAAATGGAATCTCACACTGGAGATTCCATTTCCCATAGAATGATTTAAACTCTCTTATTCTTCTGTGTTTTCACAAGACTGGTTAGCTACACCACAGCTTGTTTTGCAAGCTGACTGGCATGATGTCTGACATTCGCCACATCCACCATTCTGAGCGCTTTCACATAAGTTACGTGTTTCTAATGTTTTAATTCTTTCCATTGCTCATTCTCCATTCTATAAAGTTTGATTAAATAACGGTATGAATGAAAACCCTCCGTTACTTATATAATAAAAGATTATCACACCCTAACCTTGATGTCAAGTTGTTACGTCATCGCCTCTGGCGAAGAACAAATAATATACACTGCTTCTTCATCATTATTATCTATTGAAAAAAATAATTATTTACGTTACTATAGGATTACTCTATAATTAGGCAGGTGTATTCATGAATTGGAATATAATACAAAAAACACGAATGTTCGAACAGCTTTCACCAGAACAGACAAAGGATATCTTTACACTCTTATCCCCTCGTAAGATAAGTCTTGATAAAAATGATATTTTGATCAGAGACGGACAAACTGTCGACTTCTTTGCAATTGTTGAAAGTGGCGAACTGGCTGCAACTAAACTTTATGGCGATGGTACACAAAGTCTTCTTCTTAAATTCCCGCCTTCTTACATGGCAGGCGTTGACATTGCTGCTACAAAGAAAAAAATCAGCACTTATTATGTAACTGCAGTGAAGGCAACTGTTGTATATCTGATTGATTTTCAAAGAATTGCAAAGCCAGGAATCATTCCCGAGTCTGAACGACTTCTTATTATGGAAAGTATTCTTGCATTAATCGCCGCAGAACACATTCGAAAAATGAATAAAATTGAAATTCTGTCCAGAAAAGGACTTCGTGATAAGATTCTCACTTATCTTGGGATTCATCGCAGTTTTATCGGAAAAGATGAGTTTGACATTCCCTATAACCGTGAAGAACTCGCAGATTATCTTTGCGTAAATCGTAGTGCGCTTTCCCATGAACTCAGTAATATGGAATCAGAAGGGTTGATTTCTTGTCGAAAAAAACATTTTAAGATATTAAAAGCAGAACTTTATCGACGGGTTGATGAAAAAGAAAAATTTATTTTATAGACTTTTTACTAAAAAGTTGGTGTACCAACAAATTTTTGCATATTTTTTTATTAAAATACATTTTATTAAATGTTTCGAAACACTTCATATTCTTTTTATTTTTTAGGAGACATACAATGGGTACACAACATAATAATAATGAACTCTTCAAATGGGATGGGAATCCATCCCTGGGACAGACCTTGCCTTTGGCACTTCAGCACGTTGTTGCAGCTGTCGTTGGCTGTGTAACACCTGCGATTCTTGCTGCCAATGCAGCAAACGGAGCAGGTGGGAATGTAGATATGGGACTTTTAATCCAGGTTTCCCTACTGTTCTCAGCACTTGGGACATTTGTACAGTTATTTTTAAGCAAATTCCGACTTGGTTCCGGACTGCCTGTTATCATGGGCGTAAGTTTTTCTTATGTACCTACGATCACAGCAATTGCCACACAGGCAAAAGGAATTGATACAATTATGGGAGCAATGATCTTCGGCGGAATAATTGCTGTCATCGTAGGAATTTTCGTCAAACAGATTCGTAAAGTATTTCCACCGCTGGTAATCGGTACTGTAATTTTTGCAATTGGTCTTTCTCTGTATAAAACTGCAGTAAATTATATGGCTGGTAATTCTTCCAATACATATGAGGTTCTTCTTGCAAGAGCCGGCGGAGATACTGATACAGTAAATATGGCTCTTGTTTATGGTTCATGGCAGAACTGGCTGGTTGCTTTTGTTACACTGGCTCTCGTAACAGGACTGAACCATTATGGAAAAGGTGTATTCAAACTAGCTTCTATTTTGATCGGACTTGCATGCGGATATCTCCTTGCCCTCTTTTTTGGTATGGTTGATTTTTCTGCATTTACCCACTCCGGATGGTTCCAACTTCCACAGCCACTTGCATTTGGAATCCGCTTTGATATTTCAGCAATCATTCCATTTGCAATCCTTTTCCTCGTAAATTCTATCCAGGCAATCGGTGACTTTTCTGCTACAACAAGCGGTGGTATGGACCGTCTCCCTTCTGACGATGAATTAAACGGAGGAATTGTTGGCTATGGTGTAATGAACATTCTGGGTTCCTTTTTCGGATGCCTTCCTACTGCTACTTACAGCCAGAATGTTGGAATTGTCGGTTCTACAAAGGTAATTTCAAGAAAAGTATTTGCCACATCTGCTTTTATCTTTTTGATTGCAGGACTTTGTCCTAAGTTTTCAGGATTGCTCAGAACAATCCCTCAGTGCGTACTTGGCGGAGCCGTAGCTTCTGTATTTGCTTCAATTGCAATGACAGGAATCAAACTTCTCGTACAGGAAGGATTATCTTACAGAAATACAACTGTAGCTGGATTATCTATTGCGATTGGTATGGGTGTTTCTCTTTCTAATGGATGTCTTGATCAGATGGCAGCAAGTATTCACAGCGGTCTGAGTCTTTCCATAGAACTTTCCTCATTCCAGTCTATTATAAATAATACTTTTGCCGCCTCACCGGTTGTGCTTGCAACAATTTTTGCCGTAATACTGAATCTTGTACTTCCAAAAGATGAGGCATAAATACAAAACTTATCCTTTGCATAACAAAGAGCAGAATTTCACTTAACAAGAAATCCTGCTCTTTGTGATATTTGTAAGTTTTTTATTTACGACGTGCTGCAAGTTCTGCAACATTTTCCTCCACTCGTTTTTTATTCAATGGATATACAAACACAAGAGACAGTGACACCAAAACAAAACCAACTGCCGGAATTATACAAGAGAGATAAAATATTTTTTCTGTTACTGCCGGTTCAAAAGCTGTTGCCTGTGTATACCCTGTCATTGACAATAAACTCCCTGTCATACCAGAAGACAGTGCCTGACCCAACTTACGTGCAAATGAATATACAGAATAAATTGTACCATCTTCCCGAATTCCATTCTTTACTTCTGCATCATCAATCACATCTGTAATCATTGCCCAGATAATCGTATTGAAAAATCCAAGACCAATATAGGCTAATGTATAAAATAGAACATATATATATGCATTTTGTGGTTTTATGATCATACACACAATGTAAGATACTGCTCCGAAAAGACACGATACTACTGCCAGTTCCTTTTTACCATATTTTGCAGCCAGCTTAGATGCCAAAGGGCAACAGATTAAAAGCACTACAATACTGCCTGTTAAGGAAGAAACTGATTGTGCAGCTGCAGAACCATAATAATTTGGAAACACATATCCAGCCATCCCCTGCATTCCAAGCATTCCAAGAAGCAGAAAAACCGCTGCAAGAATAATTCCAATCAGTGCCTTGTTCGTAATAAGATTTTTCAAAAGCTTTCCCATCTCAAACTTTTGATTATTTATCGGTACTTCTACTCGTTCCTGTACAAGCCGAAAACTGATTAAATGGCATATGATAGCTAAAACACTGAAAACACCGGCAATAATTGTCATGCGTGTACCAGAAAGAACAGTATTTCCATCAACTACTATATAAGCAATCATCGGTGTACCCACACCAATTATTAAAGACGCGAGGGTGCTCCCTACTGTTCTCCACGTTGAAAGCTGTGCCCTGTCCTTCGGATCCGCTGAAATAGCAGAAGCCATGGAACCATATGGAATATTAATGGATGTATAAAATATGGAGCCCCATAAAATATAAGTAACTGTCATCCATACTACTTTAAATCCATATGACATATCTGCTAATCCAGATTGAAAAATCAAAAATGAGGCAATTGCAACAGGTCCGCACATTCTCTTTAACCATGGACGAAATTTCCCATCTTTTGTTGGTCTTGAACGGTCAACAATCTGCCCCATTGTCACATCTGTCACAGCGTCAATAAATCTTGCTGCCATCATCAATACGCCAACAACAGCCGCACTAATCCCCATAACATCTGTATAAAATTTCAGCATAAAACTGGATGATAAGATGAATGTGAAATCATTTCCAAAATCACCGAACATATATCCAATCTTATCCCTCATTCCAAATGGCCGAACCAAAGTTTTTGTTGATTCTTGTGTCATTTCATGTCTCCTTTTATATTCTCTTCTCATTCTTTTTTGAAATATTTTGAAATATGCCAGATTATTATGTGGAAATAACGAAAGAACTATTCCTGATTATAAGAAAAAACGGTATGATCCAGATTGGACCATACCGTTTCATAATGTTTATAAATTATTTTGCTTTTCTAACGCATTTTTTTCGACATTTTTTAAATACCATTGCAGTTCTTGCAGGCAGATAGGTCTTGAATCCAAGTCCTCTGTTTTCAACCATTTCAGGCTGATATTTATAAAGTTTATCAACACGCCCCTGTCCGCCAAACTGTTCTTCATCAGTAGAAAGTACAAGCTGGTATTCTGCCTCTTCATGTAATGGAATGAAGTATCCTTCATATGATTTATTCGGATGGAAGTTAAATACAAATATGTCATTACCTTTTGCATATGCAAGAACGTTGTCTGCTTCGTGAATTAACAGGAAGTCTGGTGCTTTTGCAAGAATATTGTCTTTCTTAAGCAGTGTAAGCATTGATTTGTCGAATTCGTTCAAATATTCGTAACGAAGATCTTTATTGTCTACAAGGCTCCACTGTCTTCTGCAATAGTGATAACTCCAGCCATTACCTTCCCTTGGGAAATCAATCCATTCTGGATGTCCAAATTCGTTACCCATAAAGTTCAGATATCCTTCACCAGAAACAGAACTTGTAACAAGACGAATCATCTTATGAAGCGCAATACCACGATCTACGATCATATTCTCTTTTTTCTTTTCCATTCCGAAATACATCTCAGCATCACAGAGACGGAACATCAGCGTTTTATCCCCAACAAGTGCCTGGTCATGTGACTCAGCATAACCGATATTCTTTTCTTTTGGGCGTCTGATTGTAAGTTCATACCAAAGCTTTCCAAGATTCCAGTCTTCATCCTTGCTTTCTTTGAGCATCTTGATCCAAAGGTCAGGCATACCCATTGACAGACGGTAGTTAAATCCTACACCACCATCACGGATTGGAAGGCACATACCCGGAAGTGCTGACATATCTTCTGCAATTGTGATCGCTTTTTTATTCACCTGATGAATCAGTTCATTCGCAAGCTGAAGATATGTGATTGCTTCGATATCTGTATTCATTGAGAAATACTTCTCATTGCAGTCAAAGCTTGTTCCCAGACCATGATCTAAGTAAAGCATAGATGTTACACCGTCGAAACGGAAGCCGTCAAAGTGGAAGATTTCCATCCAATATTTCAGGTTAGATAACAGGAAATGGATAACTTCGTTCTTTCCATAGTTGAAAAGCTTTGTACCCCATGCACTGTGATCGCCCTTTGCTCCTTCATGGAAGAACTGATATACTGTTCCATCAAATTCATTCAGACCTTCAGCTGTATTCTTAACTGCATGTGAATGTACAACGTCGAGAAGAACTGTAATTCCCATGCTGTGCGCTGTGTTGATCAAGTCTTTCAGATCTTCACTCTTTCCATAACGGGAAGCTGCTGCATAGAAATTAGATACCTGATATCCAAAGGAACCATAGTATGGGTGTTCCATGATTGCCATAATCTGGATTGTATTGTATCCAAGTTCTTTGATTCTTGGAAGTGTCAGTTCTTTGAATTCTTTATATGTACCAACATCATACTTATCCTGTGCCATACCGATATGACATTCATAAATAAATGGAGTTTTTGCTGGTTTGAAATCCTGATCTGTCCATTCATACTGCTCAAATGTATCTTCAATCTCCGCACTCCATACAAGAGTTTCTTTATCTTGTACTACTCTTGTTGCATAAGTAGGAATTCTTTCAAGCTGTTTGCCGTCGTGAACTACGATTGCTTTTACCTTCTGTCCGATTTCAAGAGTCTTCTCACCTTCGAGAACTACTTCAAATACACCATTCTCAAGCTTCGTCATTGGGCATGCTGTCTTGTCCCAGTCAACAAAATCACCTGTCAGATACATCTCTTCTGCCGCTGGTGCCCATTCTCTGTATACCCAGCCTTTATCTGTTTTATGAAAACCAAAATACTCATATGCATTCGCAAAATCTTTTAATGTTTTTACGTTCTTAAGCAGTTCTTTTCTTTTGCGTTTATAACTGTCCATTCGAAGATTGATATCATTTTCAAAATTTTTTAATGACGGATCAATTTCTAAAATCTTGTATCCCATATTTGACCTCCTATACCACGTTGCTAAGTTACTAACACTTATAGTATATCATTATTTTTTTTATCTTGCACGCAAAAAGACCGATTTCTGTTATTTTTCTATCATTATTATATAACTGGAAAATCTATGAAAAATAGTATAGAATAGAAGATGCTCTTTTTATAAAGAGATACCGTAATTAATTGGAGGAATATGTAT
Source organism: Schaedlerella sp. (assembly GCA_036309085.1). GTDB lineage: Bacteria > Bacillota > Clostridia > Lachnospirales > Lachnospiraceae > Schaedlerella. Next base: position 1,695 of record JAXJUL010000008.1, on the reverse strand, counting down.
GGAATATAGAATACTTGGAAAAACCGGACTTAAGATTTCCCGTCTTGGATTTGGCGGCATTCCAATCCAGCGAACAGATGTAAATGCAACAAAGGCACTGATCAAATCTATGGCTGAAAAAGGAATTAATTTTATCGATACAGCAAGAGGATATACAGTAAGTGAAAGTTATCTCGGAGTGGCTTTGGACGGATTCAGAGATCAGTTCATTCTTGCAACAAAGAGTATGTCCCGAACCAAAGAAACAATGGCAAAGGATATTGAAATCAGTCTGGCAAATCTTAAGACAGATTATATCGATCTCTATCAGATTCACAATCCTTCTGTCACTGATCTTAACACAGTTACTGCACCCGGTGGAGCTCTCGAAGCCCTTTTGGATGCAAAAAAAGCTGGAAAGATTGGACATATCGGAGTAACAGGACATTCTCTCGAAGTCTTTGAGAAAGTACTTACTTATGATTGGGTTGAGACATTTATGTTCCCTTATAATATCGTGGAACGTCAGGGTGAAAAACTGATGAAACAGTGTACTGAAAAAAACATTGGATTCATTGTTATGAAACCACTTGCCGGAGGTGCAATTGAAGACCCAACTTTAGCACTTCGTTTCATCTGCAAGAATCCGGATGTTTCTGTAGTAATCCCAGGTATGTATGATCTGAAAGAAATTAAACAGAATCTTGCTGCTTGCGAAGATGATTCTCCATTTTCAGAAAAAGAACTTGCTGACATTGAAAATATTATTGACAAACTTGGAAGTAATTTCTGCCGTCGATGCAATTACTGTGCACCATGTACAGTAGGAATCAATATTCCTGGTATATTTTTATTCCAGGGATATCTGGACCGCTACGGACTGGGCGACTGGGCGAAAGACCGCTACAGCGCAATGGCTGTAAAGGCTGGTGCATGCATTGAATGTGGTGCATGTGAACCAAAATGTCCTTATAATCTGCCAATTCGAAAGATGTTGAAAGAAGCGGCTGAAAAATTCGGAGAATAATCAGTTTTTATTTAAATTTGTTATGCCTCAAGCTGATTTTTACGGAAAAAGTGGGAAATCCAATTGCTCGATTTCCCACTTTTTCATTATAAAATATTTATTCTTATGCAAGAACTGGTTTGATTGCTTCTGCAAGTGCATCTTTCTGAGCCTGTGCTTCTGCAAGGTCTTTACCTAATGTTGTAAAGTATGTTTTGATCTTTGGTTCTGTTCCGGATGGACGAACGATAACAGTTGCTCCGCCTTCTAATTTGTACAATAATACGTTAGCTGCCGGAAGTCCTGTTACTGCTGTATCTTTATAGTCGATCGCTGTTACAACTTTGTATTCACCAAATGCTGTTGGTGGGTTTTCACGTAAGCCGGCCATGATTCCAGCCATCTTATCCATACCAGAAAGTCCTGGGAATTCATAGCTGTCAGTTTTGTTTAAGTAACGTCCGTATTCAGCATAGATTTCTTCCATTCTCTGTTTCAGAGAAGAACCAATACTTCTGTAGTACGCAGCCATTTCGCAAATCAACATAGAACCAATAACAGCATCTTTGTCACGTACGTATGGTCCTGCAAGGTATCCATAAGATTCTTCGAAACCGAAGATGAATCTGTCAACTTCACCAGCTGCTTCTAACTGAGCAATCTGATCACCGATCCATTTGAATCCTGTAAGTACGTTTCTCATTTCAACA
>JAXJUL010000007.1:0-275440 GCA_036309085.1 Schaedlerella sp. | reverse complement strand
TTGATATAATAAAGACAACAAAAAGCTTTTTGAAATATCCTCAAAGGAGATTACGATATGCCTATGAACATAGTCATCCAAGAACAGCGCAGGCTACTTGGATTAACACAGGAACAGGTTGCTGATTATCTCGGTGTTTCAACTCCCGCCGTCAGTAAATGGGAGAAAGGTATCACAAGTCCTGACGTTGGCCTTCTTCCTCCGTTAGCCAGACTTTTGAAAATTGACTTGAATACGCTATTTTGTTTTAGCGAGGATCTGTCTGCGGAGGAAATTGGATTTTTCTGCAACGAACTCGCCAAACAAGCAAGGGTAAATATTCTTTCTGCATTTGATGTGGCTGAAGCAAAGATACACGATTACCCGCACAACGAACAGCTTCTTCTCAATGTTACGATTATTCTGGATTCCTTGCTGTTGCAGACAGCCGATGATACTTTACCGATTGATAGCCTTGATACAAAGATTTCAGGCTGGTATTTACAGTTGGCTGAGAGCAACGATGAACAGATACGAAACAGCGCCAACTATATGAGAGTTAGCCGATATATTCGTCAGGGTAATACAGATGCTGCACAAGAGGTTCTTGATACTATTCAAGATAAAACTGATCTCATTAGTGCATTGCCAGATAAGCTCATGCTTCAGGTTTCTATTTATTTGCAACAGCACAAATCAGAATTGGCTGCATTAGAACTGGAAAAGGCATTATTCAAAGAAATTACCAGAGTTCAGATGCTTCTGACGAAACTGGTTGATGCTGAATTAGCTTCCGGAAACACAGAATTTGCCTACAAGATTGCTGAGAAAGCAAGTGCCATGGTGGATGTATTCGATATGTGGGAATACAACAGATATGTTGCTACTTATCAAATTACGGAACAAGAGAAAAATGCAGACACGATGCTTCATTTACTGGAACAAATGCTTGAAGCACTCACTACACATTGGTCATTGACTGATTCCGTTCTTTATCACAGGATGGCTCCCGAAACCAAAACTGTTCAATCCCGTGAGTTAATGTCCGTTCTTCTCAGCGGGTTGGAAACTGATCCTGAATGTGCATACCTTCGAGAACATCCCAAATTCAAGGATCTTATCGAAAAATACAAAGACAAATAAAAAATGGGCCACGACTGCTACTCCAACTGGAGCAAACGCCGTGGCTTCGCTAAATAGTATTTCTAACGATACATTGATAAATTTCCCGAGTAAAACCGTATCCAGCCTTATAAACGCTCCGTAGAGTTGCCGTAAAAACAACATCTAAACGTAACGTCGGTTGAAAAATGTGCAATTCTGAACTATGCTATATCCAAGGAGGTGATTCTATGGACGCAAAGAAACTTGGACAGTTCATCGCAGAGATTCGCAAAGAAAAAGGAGTGACACAGGCGGAACTGGCTTCTATGCTCCATGTAACAGATAAGGCCGTCAGTAAATGGGAGCGAGGCTTGGGACTGCCTGATATCAACAGCATCGAACCACTTGCAAATGCTCTGGGTATCAGCGTAGCAGAGGTAATGAAGGCTGAACGTATACCTGACGATCATGTTACCCAAGAGAATGCTTCAGAATTGTTGACAAATGCGTTTGATATGGTGAAACAGCAACGAAGGCAGGAGCGCAAGCATCACATTCTTATTTTTATCGGTGTCTTGCTACCCATTGTTCTGATTTTTCTTGGAGACACTATGGGTTGGATGGGAATGTTTTTTGTGGTTCTTCCTTGTTTGTGTATTACTCTTGCCATTAGTCTTGTGATATATGGTGTCTGGAGAAAACGAAATCATTTACCCTGTACTCGAACATTCATATTTGCAGCATTACTGATACTTGTTCCGATTGCATTTATTGCATTTTTCTTCTTGGCCGGAATGCTCGGTCTTGGTCCCGTTCCTACATAAAATCGAATAAAGCTAAAAGAAAGCCACGACTGCTACTCCTACGGAGCAACAGCCGTGGCTCTTCTTATCTCTGTTCCTGTTTCTTCTGTTCTTCACGCCTCTGCTCTTCTTCCATACCGAGCATACGATCTACATTGGACTTGACGGTAAGCAGTTCCCGCATTTCATCACGGGCTTTCCGGAACTCGCCAAATGCTTGCTTCTTTTCCTCCAGCAATCGGGCGTACTCTGCGTCAAGGCTTTTCTTTGTAGGGATCTTCGTCAGCCCTAACTCGTCAAAGGCTTTCTTTGCGGCCTTGTGAAGTATAATATCCGATTCATGCTCCGCCAAGAACTTTTTTGAATAGCCAGACTTCCGGTATTCCACATAGATCTCACGGGTTTTGGAATAGTTGATGATATGTGTTCTAAGGACTGCAATTTCAGCCATGCGAGCTTCAGCAGACTTGATCTGAGCAGACAATGTATTATGCCGTGTAGTAACTTCCTCTGTTTTCTTTCTCAGGGCATCGTATTCCAAAAGGTTATGATCGGTCAGGTAGTTCATGGCCTGAGCCATCTGCTTCAGGTTATAGACCTTTGCCCACCGAGCATATCCAGCACCCTTTCCTTGCAATCTTGTCTGAAGATCAATGAGCAGATTAACCTTGGGCTTCTCCGCAGCAAGGGACTTTCTCCTGCGGGGCTTGTGTTCTTTCTCTCCGGATAGAACACCCAGCAATTCATCCTTGGAATATCCATCGCCCAGCGTGTCCAGACGGATAAACCGCTTCTGATTTTTGCAGCGGAACGCAAGTTGCTTCCCTTCCTTGATTTCATAACCGGCATCTTTCAGTAACTGCAACAGCGCATCCAGATCATCCGGTTTCTGAGCAAGAGCATTGTCAATGGCAATGCGTAGCAGTTCACGATGGGAAGGTTTGGCCTGATCGCCTAACCACTTGTCGTAGCTCTGACTATGACCCTTCGGATTCTCTACTATGGAATACCCATTTTCAATACAGATGGTGTCATTCAGTCTGCGGACTGCTTTCGTACTGCCCCAAAAGTTCCGGAACTTCCGGTCACACTCCAGGGTTGTGGAGTTCCAAATAATGTGATTGTGTATGTGCTTCTTGTCAATGTGCGTACAGACAATGTAAGCATGATTACCCTTTGTGAATCGCCTTGCAAGCTCCTGTCCAAGACGGTTTGCTTCTTCGGGAGTGATCTCGCCGGGAACAAAAGACTGCCGAAGGTGATATGCAATTACATTATCGCTGCCACGATCCCGACCGGTCTTTCGCTGGTACAACTGTTTCGCATACAGAAATTCGGCATCAGCCATTTTACTGTTGCATTGGAAACTGGTTATCAATCTGCCGTTGTCCGTCTTTTGAGGGTTTGCAACATAGTCAATTATTTTGCTGATTGCCTGACCAACCGTGCGTCCCTTACCAGCATGGAGTGGCATAATTCGTGTGGTAGCCATTCCTTCATTCCTCCTTTCCCATCAGTAAAAATGCCCCGGATACCAAACGGCACCGGAGCATCTTTGCTATCTGTTTTTGTTTCTTACCAGGACAGGATTGCACAGCGCAGATCCTGCACCTTACCGATCATCCATGCAGCTACCATCGGAAGTCCCATCGGGCTGGCGATAAAGGCAAGTACGAAGAGGATCACAGCGTTCTGCACATTGCCGGAGATCAGAACCAGCAGGCCAAGCAGACCAATCAGCGTACCGGCAAGGCCGAATACGAAAGAGGAACAGTAAAGGATTGCAGAGCAAATCCAAACGAACAGCGTCAATACCAATGTGACGGGAGCCATCAAAATCTTAAAAAGCACCTTCATGGGAAAACCTCCTTGTGCGTAATCATTGTTTCTTATCTACTTTAATTTTACCGTACCTGGATATATTTTCAAGGATGCGCAGAACAAAAGAAAAAGAGCGGAAGGAGCGACGGTATAAACTCCGTTTCTCCCTCCGCTGCATGGGGTTTTTAGTCCATTTACGAGATTTTACCCAGCTGGGTCAATATCTCTTTCATCCCGGCTAAGAGGGCATCTTGTTTTTGGAGTATATCTTCCAAGTCCGCATCGTAAATGCGCCCGGTTTCATGCACTCGACGGGTCAGCTGATTGATGTTGTTACTGGTGTAGCGCAACAGGGTAAGCATTTCTTTGATTTCAGGCATATCCAGATTTATCACATATCCGTCAATCGCCATCTTCCGCAGATAGGCTTCTCTGTTCTTCGTCCCAACTTGGGACATTTTCTTTTCGATCAATTCAAGCTGATGTTGCGACACACGAAAATTCAGCTGAATATCGCAGGTTCTTTTCGCCGCCATATTCTTATCTTTCCTGTGTATGCTTCTTAGGACTGGTAGTTCTGGTAGTGTCCGGGGCAGTTCTTAACTTGTCACGAACCGAGGGTTTCTTCTCCAAGTCCTGCTGAACTTTACGGGCTTGCTTCAGGAATAGATCAGTCAAACCGGGATGACTGTCCACAACGAAATAACAATTACGGTCGGTTCCCCAAGAATCAGGGTTAGGAGGAATCATCACGGTCGCTGCCCAGGCTTTATTGTCCGGAGAAAAGCGAGCGTCCCAATCCTTCTGCTTCACCGTGTTGGCAAGCACATACATCATGCGTTCCATTCCGAACACTTCCAGCACCTGATTGACTGCTTCAATGCCCAGCCGGTTATCACGGTAGTGTTCCCGGATGGCAGCTTCAATCGCTTCCTTGCAAGCGATATTTGCTTTTCTGGAAGCACGATATTGGTCAAGTTCATTGTTTTCCGCAGCCTGGGATGCGGGATACTTATAAACAGGAATTTGCTTCATTTACAACACCTCCTCATGGTTTTTGTGTTTCTTTTCGGTTGTGCGTGTCGGTACTTGCTTTTTCAGTCCCTCCAGCACAGACGGTCTTGCGCTTTTAGCGATTTCACGCTGAGCCGGTGGACGTTTTTTCCCATCCATGTTCAATTCAGTATCAAGCAGCACCAGTCGTGCTGTCTTAACACGAAGTTCCTCTTCAAATGGAAATGGTTTCCCAACTTCGGCCTGTGCCGCCGCTTGCTGCTGATGAAGGTTATCAAGCTGTGCATGGGCTGCATCCAGCCGTGCCTGCAACTGTCCCAGGGCATTGTCAATACGGACTAAATTACCACGGGGATCTGCACCCAAGATTGCCTTATGGGTCATTTCACCACGCAGGGACAACTCATATTCCTTTCGGAACGCATCAAAGGTAACGGTCATGGCAAAGCCACGATAACTGCCGATTTGCACCGGCTCTGTACCCTTAACCTCAGTTACGGCATCCAGCAAAGCTGCACCAGCATTTTCCTTGTCCGTAAGTACATCACCACGGATTTCCATTCCAGCAAAACCATCTTCCGGATGGGGATGCGCCGCCAGGGTCTGCATATCGGTTTCCAATCCACGAATAAATCCCTTGTTCAGTTCAATCTGTTCCGGGAAATATTTCAGCAAATTGTCCTCCATGCGGAACTGCTTGCTCTGGTGGTCGGCTTTCATCAGCTTCAGTCTGGACACTTCTACATCCAAATCCATTCGTTCTTTGATACGAGGATCACCGGCACACAACGCCTTGATTTCGGCAAACGACAATGCTGTTTCGTCCACATCATCACAGGAGCGTACCGGGGATTTAGAACTCATAATCTGAGAAATGAACTTCTGCTTATTTTCCACCGTCTGCCAAAGGTAGGCATCAAATGTTCCCTCGGTCACATATCGGAACACATGAACCAACGGATTTTGGTTTCCCTGTCGTTCAATACGGCCCTTTCGCTGGGCAAGATCACCCGGTCGCCAAGGGCAATCAAGGTCATGGATCGCCACAAGTCTATCCTGCACATTTGTACCGGCACCCATTTTGGAGGTACTACCAAGCAGCACTCGCACCTGACCGGTACGCACTTTTGCAAACAGTTCTTTCTTCCGAACTTCCGTATTGGCTTCGTGAATGAAGGCAATCTGCTCCGGAGGAACGCCCTGGGCAATCAGTTTACTTCGAATATCATCATAAACGGTAAATCCCGGCTGTTCTTCAGGAAGAGGAATAGAGGTTTCCAGCGCATGAAGCTCCGGATTGTCAAGATTACCTGTGACACCCTTGGCAACCTTGCGGCTCGGTGCCGGTTTCGGAGTGCTGATGTCACAAAACACAAGCTGTGTCAGCTTATCGGTTTCACCATCACGCCAGACCTTCATAATGTTGGATACGCACTGATTGACCTTGGTTCCCTCCTGATCGGGGAGCAACGGGTTGATAATTCGCTGGTCAAGACCCAGCTTTCTGCCATCAGAGGTAATCTTCAGCATATTATCAACCGACGGATCTACGTTACCGGCATGAACTTCTGCGGCTCTTTCAGACAGAGCGGCAACCATATCCTGCTGATGCTCCGTAGGCTTTGCAACCACTGTATGATACTCAACTTCCGGAGTAGGAAGATTCAGCTGGTCGGAGGTCTTAATATCAGCGACTTCCTTGAACAGCGTCATCAATTCAGGTAGATTGAAAAATTTGCTAAATCTCGTTCTCGCTCGGTATCCGGTGCCTTCAGGAGCAAGCTCCAGTGCTGTGACGGTTTCTCCAAACCTGGAAGCCCAGCAGTCAAAGTGGCTCATGCCCATTTCCTGCAAGCGATCATACTGAAGGTATCGCTGCATGGTATAAAGCTCAGTCATACTGTTGGATACTGGCGTACCGGTCGCAAAGATGACACCACGGTTGCCAGTAACTTCATCCAGATAACGGCACTTGGAGAACATATCGCTGGATTTCTGAGCATCGGTTGTGGAAAGGCCAGCTACGTTTCTCATTTTCGTGTAGAGGAACATATTTTTGTAGTTGTGCGCTTCGTCCACAAACATCCGATCAACGCCCAGCTGCTCAAAAGTCACAACATCATCTTTCCGATGATCTGCACGGAGCTTTTCAAGGCGGGCTTCCAAACTGCGCTTTGTTCGCTCCAACTGCTTCACAGTAAAACGTTCGCCTCCGCTGGCTTCCACTTCGGAAATGCCCTCCGTGATCTCCCAAATCTGCTCCTGAAGCAATCTTTCCTGACGCTCCTTACTAATCGGGATACGTTCAAACTGGCTGTGACCGATAATAACTGCATCGTAGTCGCCGGTTGCAATTCTGGCGCAGAACTTCTTTCTGTTTCGGGTTTCAAAGTCCTTTTTGGTAGTAACAAGGATATTGGCAGAGGGATAAAGCCGCAGGAACTCAGATGCCCACTGCTCGGTCAGATGGTTCGGCACAACAAAAATAGATTTACTGCACAAACCCAATCTCTTGGATTCCATCGCCGCAGCCACCATCTCGAACGTTTTGCCTGCACCAACTTCGTGTGCCAACAGCGTATTGCCACCGTAAAGCACATGGGCAATCGCATTTTTCTGATGATCTCTCAGCGTAATCTCAGGATTCATACCGGAGAACACAATATGACTGCCATCATATTCACGGGGACGGGTACTGTTCATTTCCTCGTTGTACTGCTTCACAAGAGCTTGTCTACGGGCAGGATCACGCCAAATCCAATCCTTGAAAGCATCCCGGATTGCTTGCTGTTTCTGCGCTGCCAAAGTGGTTTCCTTGGCATTGAGAACACGGCGCTCCTTACCATCGGCATCCTCAATCGTGTCATAAATACGAACATCCCGAAGGTTCAGAGAATCCTCCAGGATGCGGTAAGCATTTGCACGGTCAGTGCCATAGGTGTTGTACGCAGCGACGTTATTGTATGCGATTTTTGTCTTGCCGGTGATCTGCCACTCTGCCGTGAAAGACGAGTAATTTACATCGATTGTTCCACGGAGATAACGAGGGGTATCGAAGGTTTCATACATGAACTGACGGACATAAGCCGGATCAATCCATGTTGCGCCCAACCGCACCTCAATCTCAGAAGCATCCAGGTCTTTGGGCTGGGCAGCTCTCAACGCTTCGACATTTACCCGGAACGCAGGATCGTCCACAGCAGCTGCTTCAGCCTGACGGAGCTTTTTGCGAACATTACCGGAAAGGTATTCGTCGGAGGTCTGCCATCCGGAAAGAGGATCATCACCAAAGGCAGGGTCTTTGAAGATAACACCGGTTAGTTCTGTTGCGATTTCATCGGTTGTTTTGCCTGTCAGCTGGGACATATACTCCATATCTACACAGGCTTTTTCCGCAATGGATACAGCAAGTGCTTCGCTTGCAGTATCAACGCTGGACACGGCTCTATGCTGCTTGATCGTGCGCTTCGTAAACATATCCGCCTTGCGTTCCAGCTTTCCATCTTCATCCAGGACTTCCAAAGAGCAAAGCAGATAATAGGCAGAATCGTCCGAGAACGCCAATCGGTTGCCACGGTCATTGATAAGGCCAAATTTAGCGGTGAAAGCATCATAGAGATCATTCAGTCGCTTCTGCTCCTGTCGGATCTCCATAGGATCAGATTCCCACATCTGCAAATCAATCAGATGGTGGACGCAATCTCTCAGTTCAACCATGCCTTTCACTCGCTCCAACGCAGTAGCGTTCAGATCAGGCTTAACCATACGGCTGTTTTCACGATAATACACATCACCATCAACCACAGTATAGGAATAATTCTTTACGTTGGGGTCTGCGGGGATGGAGGTATCAATCGCTTCGCCATCTCCAAGATCGGGCAGCTCTGCTTCCTGGTACTTGCCCCGGATGTATTTTACCGCATCCTCAAGCTGGTCAGTCAATTCCAATGCTTCAATCGGCTCAACAGTATAATCCATACCATGTGCCGTGCTTTCTTCTGTGCTATTACCCAGCACCATCTCAGGATGGTCGAGGAAATAGCTGTTGATTGCATATCCATCTTCGTTTTTCCCGGTGTACACCCACTCCGGTTCAATCGAATTAGGATGGTCACGCTTTTGCAGGAAGATAATATCGGAAACGACTTCCGTTCCTGCATTTGCCTTGAACGCATTGTTGGGCAATCTGATAGCACCAAGCAGATCAGCTCTTTCTGCCAGATATTTTCGAACTTCCGGATTCTTGGAGTCCATCGTATATCGGCTGGTTACAAAGGCAACTACGCCACCGGGACGTACCTGATCCAGAGCTTTTGCGAAGAAGTAATTGTGGATGTTGAAGCCCAGCTTGTTATAAGCGCGGTCATTTACCTTGTACTGACCGAAAGGAACGTTGCCAATGGCAAGGTCATAGAAATCACGACGATCAGTTGTTTCAAATCCAGCAACCGTAATTTCTGCCTTTGGATAAAGCTGTTTTGCAATGCGTCCGCTGATGGAATCAAGTTCCACACCATAGAGTTTTGAGCCAGACATTTCCTGGGGCAGCATACCAAAGAAATTACCGACACCACAGGAAGGTTCCAAGATGTTGCCGGTGCTGAATCCCATGTTACCAACTGCATCGTAAATAGCTTTGATAACAGTGGGGCTGGTATAGTGTGCGTTCAGGGTAGAAGCTCTCGCTGCTTCGTATTCGTCAGGGGTAAGTGCTTCATGCAGTTCTTTGAACTCTTCTGCCCATGCGGATTTGCTACTGTCGAACGCATCAGACAGACCGCCCCATCCGACATATTTCGACAAAATCTCCTGTTCTTCCGGTGTAGCCTGTCTGCCGTCAAGCTCCAGTTCTTTTAGGAGCTTAATTGCATCCATGTTCATTCTGAACTTGGCTTTCGGCCCGCCCACACCAAGGTTTGTATCGGTAATGCGGAAATTGTCAGGCTCCAATTCAAAGGCAGGCTTTTCTACAACCGGCTGCGGGAATCGATCCATCAGACGAGCGAAATTCTCCTTGCTTTCAGATCGGAACACGGGGTAGGACAACTCAGGATCACGCAGCTGAATATCAAAGCGGCCTACATTCTCGATGATAAAAGCCTTTCCATCTTCCAGATATACCGTATCACCCACGGAGTACGGAAAATCAGACTTCTCTTCGGCCTGAATAGCAACTACATCAGCTTTCACTTGCTGAATGAAAGGATTTTCATTGAGCTTGTCAGGATCGACAACCACTCCATTTTCAATCCCACTTTCCGCAAGCTGCTCACGGATTGCCACAGGATCAACGTCATCGAAGCGATCATACTCTTCCTGTGTATAGAACTTTTCGTGACGAATCAGCTGTGCAATTCTTTTCTGAACCTTCGCCCAAGACAGTTCCGTGCTGGCATCTGTTCCAGCTACGGTAATCAACATCGGGGATGCTGGATCACTGCCGTATTCCTTCGCAAGCCAATCAGCGGTTTCTCGTTCACGACCATGATCTTCCATGTATTTGAACACAGCCCGTTTGCTCTCCGGATTGCCATTCCATCGCTTTATAGCTTCGTCAATATCGTTCTGCGTAATGGTATATTGTGCGGCAACTTCAACAGGAGCTTTTTCAGCTTTCAGCTTGGGTAAAGAGTACAGATTACGGTCATTGCCCGTACCGGCATAGACAGTAATAGGAAAATCGTGGCGTAGTTTTTCAATATATCTGTCCAGCTCAGCACTCGGAACACCGCACATTTCCACCTTGCCAACACCCTGCACCATTCTCTGTGTAAGGGTTAAGTCCAGCTTCTGAGCAACAATCCGTGCATCCTCGCCGTACATTTCATAGAAATCGCCTACCTGATAAAGCACAATATCGTCTGGATGTGTTTCCTTCAGTTCGTTATAAACTTCTGCAAAAGGACGGATCTCAGCTTGTGCCTGTTCTTCAGCATACACCGCTGTGCGCTGTTCATGCTCTTCAGGTGTAAGATACCGGTCTTTCTGCATCAGGTTCTCAATTCTCTTGGCCATGTTCAGCCAGGAGAATTTCACTTCGTCGCAGCCATCTTTTTGGTATCGCACACCTTTACTGTCGTGATCTTCGCTGCTATGGGTAGCCAGGGATAGCGCATGAGATCTGCCACCGGTACCATACTCCTTTTTCAGCCATTCAGCCTGTTCCTGCGGGGAATGGGGTGTCTGGTAGAACTCATAGATTCTTCTCTTGCCACCTTCAAAACCGGAACCACGGGTGATTGCGGCATCAATTTCATCTTCTGTGATGAACTTTGGAACTGCGATAACCTCTGCCATTTCAGAAGAGTATTCCTTCAAGGGCAGCTGAGATTCTTCCAAGCGTGTCAGCAGTTCAGGAAGGTTATGATAATGGAACCGAAGCAACGACCGATCCTGATCGTGCAATGCAAGGAACTGTCGATATTCGTCGATAATTGTCGAACGAAAATCGGGGTCAAGCAGCTGATCGGCCAGCCATTGCGTTTCATCCGGGAAATTATTTCTGCGAATATGGGCCAGACACGGCATTAGATTCTGTTCCATTGCCGCCTTGCTGAAATCCTGATAGAAGAACCATACAGCCTTTGACAACTGCATACGGTCATAGCTGGCAGCTTCGGCAAGTTCTACGTTCGATGCAAAACTTCCGTTTTCCATCATCTGTCCAATTCTTTCTGCAACGTCTACCCAGGAAAGCGTTTGAGAGGAACTTACGTATCGGGCAGACTTGCCACGTGCCAGATGGATACCTTCTTCGTCATACCACGCAGAAATATCCTGACCGTTTACCTGGAAACCATTGCCGCCGTGATAGATTTTGCTCAGTCGCTCCGCAATATCCTCGATAGGCTTCTGCTTCATATATTCAGCAGCGACCAGTTTTCGATGCTCGTCAGTATTGCTGCCCAAGCGAAGCACATGATCGATCTGCTCTTCTGTAAAAGAAAAAGCGAAGGGCGTACTTGGTACACTCTCCGCTTCATCAATTTGGCTGATCTGCTCCGCTTCAGACAGGAACAAGTCAAGGCTTAGCTGTTGATAAGTTCCTCCAGGATCATTTCCTCGGCCTGTGCTTTGCAGTTGTTCGCCAGTCCGACCCACTTCATCTGATCGGTGCCTTTCAGTTCTTCCGTTGCTCCCGCTTCCTTCATCAGCTGGGGCATCAACACTTCCAGTCGGCTGTTCGCCGCTTCCTCGATCTCCAGAAGATGCGGGTACAGCTTCTCGGACAGGATCAGCTGGCTGTACAGGATCGGGCGATGCTCCTTCAAATACGCTCTTCTCATCCTGCCGTACTTGCCCAGGGGCTTCGTCGGAGGATTGGTCAGGGTGAGGTTCGGGATCAGATAATCTCCGGTTTTCAGATATGTCATGTTGTTCATCGCTTGCGCTCCTTTCAATTGTAGGTGTCTGGTTTTTCTGTGCGTATTTCTCCCGCTCTGCGTTCTGAATTACAACGCCGATCTGACGGAGAACTTGCTGGTTGATTTGGCTGACCGCAGTACCCAAGGCGGCTACGGTTGCCGGAGTATTGAAATCAAAGATTGCCATGAAATCTTCATGGTCAAAATACTGCTCCGGATTCAAACCACAGCGGGACATAAGAGAATATGTGATACTGATGGTTGCCGCAGATTTGAATTGGAGTGCCATGTTTAGGTCATCATACTCTTCCAAGAAAGAACCGTCAACGATGTGGCTGATGTCATACTGATGGTCATTCCAGTATTCGTCTGCCAATTTGCCGGCAAGATCAGCAAGCTGTTGTGCCAATCCATCTTTACCGGAAACATCATATCTCTGTTCGATCATGGCCTGAACCGGTGCAACATGGCTCTCTTCCATCGACCAGAGGAAAGGACGACGGGAGTTCTCACGCTCACCGGTATCAGAAATATCAAACACATAACGAAGTCGCACACGATCACCGCTGTCATCCAGAAGTGCAATGCCGGTAGAACCTCGACGCACATAGCGACCCATACGCTTATTCCACAGTTCATAATCTGCACAGGCCGTTGCATCAGGACGCTGGGCATAGATCAGCAGCTGCTCATGGTAGGGATATTTGTACAGACGGGATGCAGTTGTCAGGAACGATGCCCATTCCTGCCAACTTCGTGTAAGACGGACAGCCTGTTCATCTGCCATCTGAGCATATTTTTCTGCTTTTGTAGGCATGGTTGTACCTCCTTTCGGGTCTGAATATAGCAAGTGGACGGCCTTTCGACCGTCCACTTATTTGATGGTTTTTACTCGTCAAAGTCCGGATAAAGCTCCAGCTGATTGAACTCTTCGTCAGTCATCTTTCGGAGCTTCGCCAGAGTGGAAACCGTCAGGCTTTTCAGTTCGGTTTCGTCTGCTTCCAGATGCTCTTGCATCTCTTCCAGCGCAGTAATCAGTCCCTCACGGGAGCCGGTGTTGTAGATGCACATAAGATTGGTTTCTTCAAAGGTGAACTCATTCATGGTTATACCTCCAATTCTGCACGTTTTTTGTGTGCCGTTTTTTTGTGTTCCTGCTTGGATTTCTGCTGACTTTTCAACTGCTCAACAACAGACTTTTTCTTTTCCTTCTCTTCACGATGGACTGCTTCTGCGAGATCCATCAAGGAAATAGGCTGACCAGATCGTGCCTGCTGTTCCAGCTCAGCGACCGTCAGCTTTGTGCCGTTGTTGATAATGCCGTCGATCATGTTGTAATCATCCTCGATGGTCATTTCCGCAGCCTTCAGATAATTCTCCGGAGGAATAAACTCAGACACATCCTTATATCCGAAGGAATCAACGTAGTGACAAGATACTACGCCATCCACCTTCAGCGCAACGATGTCGCTTACAGACAGGCTCGGACGGTGATAGTCCACAGGATGATCCACGTTGAATTTGTGCCAGAGGGTATTCAAATAGGTGCCGGTATCTTTACCTTCAGGCAGCGTCCCGGTGTACACCAGATCATAGCCGCCACGCTCCACACCGTTTTTCTGCTCGTCAAAAGAGCGGAAACGACCAGGAGAACCATCCGTCTGCTGATAGATTGCAAAGGCATCGCCGCTGTGCTGCAGGAACGCTTGCTCACGCTGTTCCTGCTGTTCCAAACGGTCTACGATACGCTGATGGAAGTCTGGGCTGGTTTCCCATTCCTCACGCTCGACCGCAAAGAGAACACCATCTGCCTGCGTTGTGAAGTCCTCTACATCGAAAATCATTTCAGCCTTACCCGCATCGGTTATGGCATAGATCGTGAAGTCCTTTTCGTAGAGTTCCATTGCAATTTCTCTGGAAAGGGGCAGCATATCGCCATCCACATAACTTACAGCTTCCAGATCAGCAACTGTATGTCCGGGATCAGGCATAGGATATTCGTCCAGAGCCTGCTCCGGTGCCGCAGGAACATCGACCGGAGTGGATGCAGTAATCTCTTCAGTAGCGGAAAAATCCGCCATCTGTGCTTCCTGAAGCTGCTCCAACAGGGCAATGTCCTCAAAGATAACCTTGGTCGGGGTAATGCCCTGCAACTGGAATATTTCAGTCCGGGCCGCAGCGATAGGACGTTTGATTGGGGATTCTGCAACGGTTTCGTTATCCAGTACACCGCCATCGATCAGTTTCTTGGTTTCCTTATCATACAGACTATAATCCCAGCCTTCATCGGTCTGCTGAACGTGGAGATACATGGAATCATCAACGAGATATAATTCCTCGGATGCTTCTTCACGATCTGTACTTTTAGTTGCTGGAACAGGTGCGAACTCATTAAGGCGTTCAATGAGTGTCTGCGCTTGTACAGAATACTCACCATCTGCATCTTCGACAATGGGCTGGAGCCAATCACGAAGATACTGAACATCCTTATTTTGAATGGAGGAAACCAACTGTGCTATTGCCTGCTCTCTATCATCGACAGCATCCCCGTATCCATACGTGTCAAAGTCGAAAGAGAACTGGTCAATATCGGTTGCAAGCTGAGTAATAGGGTCTACTGCTACTTCCTGACGAGCCGAAGGATCAATACCTCGCTCCTTACAGATTTCACGATAGTTACGGTCAATATCTGTAATCAGTTCAGAGGAAGTTTTGCTGATCGTTTCAAGGCTTGCACGAAGCTCTGTCAAAGCCTTATCCTGCGACCACCCAGCAATATAGCCAAAGCTGTTCTCACCGGTTTCAATGCCGTAGTAAGCGCATACGGCATAGGAAATGCTTTCGGCTTCCACTTCTTCGGTGTTTCGGCTCTTCTGGACAGCTTCAGGGTGGATTTCCTCATAAAAAGCCTTGATTGTCTTGTTGCCGCCAAAATTGACGAAGCTGTTGTCCAGCTCGGCAAACCCATTTACCAGTTCAATGGGTTCCGATGTGATGATCGTTCCCATAAAGTTAGCAGATACCTCGGTTCCGACTGCGGCAGGAAGCGCAGAATCTTCAGCGGAACCTCTGAGTTCATAACGATACAGTCCGTCCGGAACGGCCTTGCTATCTATCTTTGCATCCAGGAACAGTGCAGGCTTACCGAACAGTTCTGCTTCTTCAAAGGTGTAACTTGTATCGAGTTTCCCGTGGAGCTTGTTGTTATGCAGCTTAGAGTGGGCAATTTCGTGAACAACAGCCGATACCGTCTGGATCTCACTCATGCCCTCACGAATGGTAATACTCTGATCGTCAAGAGAGAAAAAGCCATCAGAGCCATCGTGAATCGGTCTGATATAAATAGGAACAGCCGAAGATCGGCGCAGGGCTTCCATGAACACCTCATAATTCTGAACATCACCGGTCAGATCAGATGCAAGCTGGGGCAGAGGTTTACCGTCTGTCTGGCTCACATCAAAAACCTTAACAGGCTTGAACATGGGGATTTCAATGGTTTTCTCTTCGATGATAACCTTGCCATCCGCATCCAGCATCGGTGCTTTGGTATCCGGATCGAGCTTTTCCTGCTCAATCTTCTTTTTGTACGGAGTGGGTGCAATGATTGTGATACCATGCTCACCCCGCTTCACATGGCGTTCAAACTGGTCACGCCATTTATTGAAACCGGCAACCAGCGTTGCATCCGGACGCTGCATATAAATCAGCATGGTATTGTTCACCGAATAGCGGTGGAAACGGGACATCGTGGACAGGTACTGGCGATACTTGTCGCTTTCAAACAGTTCCTGTATGCCTTTTTCGATACCCTCGGTTATCTCTTTCAGTCGTTCTTTGTTGGACTGCTTTTGCTCTGCCATGAATTTCACGCTCCTTTCAATTCAAATAAAAAACAGCCCCGGTCAGACTGACAAGATCTGAACCGGGGCATAGCGTTATTCTGTCTGTGCAGAAGTTCCCCGTTTGGGAGGTTTATATCCTCCCGCAAGCGCACGTTCTCTTGCAGCAGCACGGCGCTGTTCATCATAAGGCTCACGGATGGAAACGCATTTCTTGGGAACAACAAATCGACGCCCATCTTTCTGAATAACCGTATCCGGATGTTTCTCTGCCATCTTGGTGAGCTTATTCAGCAATTTGGGATCGTGGGTATAAATTTCTGCGGTAGATTCTGCCTGATTGTAGAGAATGATTGTTTCCTGCTCTAACTGGGTCAGCTTCATGCCTTGCCGCCCTTCTTGGAATCAAACTCCATGTGAAAACCAACACGCTCTCCATCATCTTCCAAAGTGATGATGGCATCGTAAGTCTTTCCAGTTTTCTCGGAGTAGCATCCCTTTAAGTGAACCTGACCATCTTTGAGAAGTGCCTGGACAACAGATTTTGTTAGCTGCTTCTTCTTTGCTTCAAAGAATCTGCTGTTCTTCCAGATCACGAACTTGCACTCTTTGTTCTGGCAGAAGAAACCTTTCTGCTTCTCAGAAACCTGACCACCACAGCGAGGGCAACATCCCAGGCTCTCCATCTGAGAGGGAAACAGAAATTCTGCCCCCTGAATCACCTGATAGGTGGAAATCAGCTCCTGAAGCATGGCGGCGATACCGTCCATGAACTCTTCAGGCTCTGCATTGTTCCGTTCAATCTCTTTCAGCCAATGCTCCCATTCTGCTGTCAGGAGCGGAGATTGCAGTTGTTCCGGAAGAACAGTAATCAAAGATACCGCCGTATGGGTAGGTATCAACTGCACAGCCTTTTTAGACTTTTTCCTCTCCACAAAACCGGCAGACACCAGCTTCTCCAGAATAGCAGCACGTGTGGCAGGCGTTCCAAGTCCTTTGCGTTCAGCATCTTCAGGCATATCCTTTGCTCCTGCTGTTTCCATAGCAGCCAGCAAGCTGTCCTCGGTGAAATGCTTGGGAGGACTTGTCTTTCCTTCCTTGATGCCGGGAACCAACACTTCAAAGTGCTGTCCCTTTTCCACAATAGGAAGTGACTTGGCATCCGTATCATCTTCCTTTTCCGGAGTGCGTTTCATAGTGTCCCGGAAATTCATCTCATACTGCTTCCAACCAGTATTGAGAACTGCTCGACCTTTTGCCGTAAACTTATTATCGGCACAACTCAAAACAACAGTGGTTTCGGAGTATTCATAGGGCTGGCTGACCGCACACAGCAAGCGCAGACAGATCAGTTCCAGAACTGCCTTTTCACCGGAAGTCAGGGCATTTTTATCGATGCGCTGAATGTTCTGCGTGGGAATGATGGCATGATGATCGGTCACTTTCTTATCATTGATGACACGGGAAGCATCCATGCGGACAGGAATACCCTTTGCACAGGGCATATATTTGGCAGTCAGATTGACCAGTACGGGAAGGGATGCAGCCATATCGGAAGTGAGATGGCGGCTATCCGTGCGGGGATAGGTACACAGTTTTTTCTCATATAGATTCTGAACATAGTCCAGGGTCTGCTGCGCCGTAAAGCCAAGCAAACGGTTAGCTTCCCGCTGAAGCGTGGTCAGATCATACAAGGCGGGAGCTTTCTCGGACTTTTCCTTGCGTTCGACGGATTCCACTACCGCTGTTCCATCAGCGCAGTCAATCATCAGCTGCTCCGCTTCGGCCTTGTCATTGATACGCTCACTTGTTGCAGAAAAATCACTCAGCGCAAGCACCACCGTATAAAACGGTTCAGACTTAAAGCCGCTGATTTCTGCTTCACGCTGCACGATCATCGCCAGCGTAGGCGACATGACACGCCCAATGTTCAAAGTGCGCCCATAAAGGACAGAAAAAAACCGGGTGGCATTGATACCAACCAGCCAATCAGCTTTATTACGGCACTGTGCGGCCTGATGAAGTCCGTCATAGGCGCTGCCGTCACGAAGATCATTGAAACCGGATCGAATTGCTTCATCTTCCATTGAAGAGATCCACAGGCGCTTCATGGGTTTACTGCATCCGGTCAGTTCGTAGACCGTGCGAAAAATTGCTTCTCCTTCACGACCAGCATCGCAGGCATTTACGACTTCAGAAACATCGCCAGTATTCATCAGCTTCTGAAGAACTTTGAACTGTTTCTGCTTGTCTTTGCCAACGACATATTCCCATTTTTCAGGGAAGATCGGGAGATCGTCATATCGCCACTTGGCATATTTAGGGTCATAATGCTCCGCATCTGCAAGACCAGCCAAGTGACCGATACACCAGCTGACACGATACCCGTTGCCCTCCATGTAGCCATCCTTACGCTTATCAGCGCCGATCACGGCTGCAATGCTCTGTGCAACGGAAGGTTTTTCTGCAATTACAAGTCGAATGCTCATTTATTCCACCTCATCTTTCATAAAATAGTCATCAATGTCAAAGTTAAGTCCGGCAAGCATAATTTCAGCATCAACTCCGCTGGAATCAAAATCACGATGGGTTCTGAAATATTCACGGTACAGCCTTCGGATAACCTTATCCATCAACTTGATAGAGAAATGCACCGTTCGCTTGAAATCTGCGCTGTTCTGCTTCACTTCCTTGAATAAGGTAAGGTAAAGTGGCTCTGTGTCATTTCTCTGTGCTGCTTCATCCATCAGCATTTCAACCGGACATTTGAACTCGCCGCTTGTGTCTGGTTCGATATTTTCAAGCAGATACCTCACCATTGGGAAGGACTGCTCTTCATAAAGTGCTTCTTCCTTCAGATACAGAATGATTGATGTCAGCAGCAGGTCAACATCCTCTGTTTCTGCTTTAGTCATTACAGACAGCATGGGCTTGAATTTAGGAAAAATAACGTCGGAAACGATATTCTCCACATCATCATCGAAAGGGTGTTCTTTTATAAAATCTTTATCAAAGACCGGCTCTGGCTCTTCCAGAACACTGAGAATATCATCATCGTCGAAGTCCAGATCGCAAAGATTCTTTTTATCATCCTTCTTAAAGAACTTCCTGCGAATTGTGGATATGGCTTCTGCACAGATCATCAAAAAGATTACAAACACATCCACTCCTGCCATGACAAGAAAAGCGTTTTTGACAATGTTCACGGTTCTTTTCTCCTTCCATTGATTTGTGCCATGAGATCACGATAGCAAACGCCCATACATCCCTGTTCGACATAAGGACAGCCGTAACATGGGTGATTCTTGGGGAGAGCAGGCTTGTGGTGGGAGGTCATCCCACCACAAGGCTTTTGCATCATCATTCTCTCAAAAGGACTGTCTGTGAAACGGGTCAAACCGTTTCGTCCTCGCTTTCAGCATCGGATGCTCCATCTTCGCTCTCCCATTCGGCATCCATTGCATCTTCATCGTCATCGCCGTAGTCGTAGTCATCCAGATCAGCATTTCCCTTGGTCGTAGGCTTGTTCTTGAAGAACTTGATGTAAGCAAAGGCACCGCCACCGCCAAGCAGAGCCAGAATCAGAATTACCATCATAGGATTTCCGGCAGGTTCAGCCTCCGGTTCCTCAACAGGTTCCGTAGGCTCAGTAGGCTCGACATCGGGCTTCGGCTCAACACCGACACATTCACTCATGTTGGTACGGCAGATTTCGCAACCGGTATTGATAGCACCAACAGCGCACTTATCCTTGCAGGAACAAACCGGCGCAGCTGCTCCGTTTTCATTCTCTTCAATCAGTGCCATCAGGTCGGCTTCATCTACAAGGTTCATAAAGTACACATTTTCGGTATCGCCGGTGCGGTCAATGACCAGATAGAAATAGTTGCCGCTTTTGGACTGAAGCGTAATGAACTGCTTTTCCTGAAGCTCCGTGTCCTCCGTAGCATATACCTCTGTCTGCAAAATATCGTCGATCAGAGTGAGATTTCCGGTAGGTGTGAAGCTGGCCTGCGGTTCGCTTTCAGTCATATTCTGAAACATCATGTTCAGCAGAAGCATCAGCATGGCAGAATCAATTTCGCTATTCTCATCAGCTTCCTCTAAGAGTTCCAGATAGTCGCTGTGAACATAGCCCGTTTTCTCCGGGACAATAACCTTATACCAGTCACCTTCGGTTCCGATCACCGTGACTTCCTCGCCGGGACGCAGCTGATCGATAATCTCATAGTTCATACCGGCACCGGTGCGAAGGTTTAGACGGGAACCCCTGGTTACGACCTTGCCAGTAGTCTTGCTTTCTTCCTCGTCAGCTTCGATATTCCATTCCTGGCCGTTAATGGTGATGGTAATACTTCCATCTTCACCGATGGTGTAGGTGTAAGGAACCTCTTCATCGGCATCTTCGGACGAATCAGCCGTATCAGTTTCCTCAGTGCTTTCCTCGCCGGAAGATGCTTCCACAGTCTGATTGGTGGCAGTATCATCGCCGCCATAGGCAAAGGCCGTTAAAGGAGTGACACCGATAACGAGCATGACTGCAAGCAGAAAGCTCAGAATCTTCTTAGATTTCATCATGGTACGTTTCCTCCGTTTCTCCCTGCATTGCTGCCGCAGGGTCAGCTTTCATACTCTGGAGCAGTGCAGACAACTGGTTAATATCCATGTTGTGACTATGCACCAGTTCCAGAATGTCGTTGTTCTCCAGGTCGGTTCTCATACGAACGAGTTCCTTCTGTCTGGCCTGAAGCTCTTCTATTTTTGCGGCGTTCTTTTCATACTCCGCATTGATCTTTTTGATTTTGGGATTCATAAATACCCTCCTTTAAGGCAGACGACCAAATGCAAGGAAATGGCTCTGCCAGTAGCTTGTGTTGATGTTGGCATAAGAGATAGGATCACCGCAATGAATCATCATGCCGTTGCCAACGTAAATGCCAACATGAGATGCACCGCTGGTATCATAGGTTCCCTGGAAGAAAATCAAATCTCCGGGACGTGCATTGGAACTGGAAACACGGGTACAGATGTTCAAAAGCCCCTGTGCGCCAAGTCTGCCAACATTCCATCCGGAATGATTGATAACCCATGAAACAAAGCCGGAGCAATCGAAAGAGGTGGAAGGACTGGAGCCGCCCCAAACATAGGGATAACCCAGGTATTTTTCCGCTTCCGTAATCATTGCTGCAAACTCGGCATCTTCCAGAGCTTCGGGAGGAATGTCATAGTCGGTATAGTTGCCACGGTTATTCACACCGGGATACTCACCAGCCGGGAACAGATCAAGTCTGTTTCCGTAAGTGGCAATATAACCGGCATACATTTCCAACTGTTCTTGTCCCATGATGTAGATTGGCAGATGAGAGAGATTGAAGTTTTCCAGTTCCACGGTGCAAATGTAGTAATCATACGGAACCTCAACTTCGTATTCGTACTCTTCCTCAACCCATTCTTCTAAATCCTCGTCATAGACCCATTCGGTGCCGGTTTCCGTTTCAGTACGATACCGGGTTTCTACCTCCACGTTTTCCGTCAGAATGTATTGCTTTTCAAACAGCATCTGCATGGTTCCTTGAACCTCATCCAGCGTCCATGCGCCACCGTGATAGGCAGTCAAAATGGAAATGAGAACATACGGATCGTGACCGATTTCATCCAGGTCAAAGTGATACTCGTCATATCCCGGATGAAGGGTTTCATAATGATCCAGCTCATATTGGAGATCTTCTTCCATTGCAGCGTAAGCAGCTTCGGCTCCTAACATATCGTCATCCTCAGAAGGATATGTTGTTGAAGAAATTCCAGACACAATGCCTTGGAACATCAACGAACAGGATGATAGGCTGTTGAGCATCAGCGCCAGCAACGCCAGAAATGCAATGGCAATACCAAAACCACGCTTGTGCCGGACAAAAAACTCACCGATCTTTTTGGATGCTTCAGCTGTTTTCTTGGCTGTCTTAGCGGTATTTTGAGTAGTCGCTGCGGCTGTATCTCCAGTTCTCTTCGCTGCCGCATACTGTTTCTTGATGGCCTGCTTCTGCTGCCATCTTGACACGGGGTTGCTGGATAACTCCGGATTGTCACGCAAAGATTTCTTGTAGAGAGCATCCACATTAGCCTTTTCCAGCTGATGCTCCGCATGGGCTGCTTTGCGATATGGCTGTAACTTGTGGGAATGGTATCCCTCCCGAACAATGCGACCGGATGCTTCAGCTGTTTCCTCCAACTTGTGTGACGCTTTCACGCCCACATTGTCATCCTCACTTTCACGGACTTCCTTGTGCGCCGTGCCAAGAACAACATTTGCCGGTGCATCCTTAACGGAGTGCGTGAGCTTGGACGGGGGCTTCGCCTTATCTACTTCTTCAAAGTGCAAACGCACCGAAGTCTTGCCACTGGCAGGATCTACGGTGCGTTCTTTTTTTACGACTTTTTTCTTTGGGATTTTTGCCTGGGCAGCATCAGCTTTCTTTTCTGCCTTTTCAACCTTACGGATAGGCTTTTCAAGTTCCGGATCGACCTTTTCCGCATCGGTGAATTGCAGACGGGGTTCTTGCTTACTCATACCAACCACCGCACATCATCTCTTCAAGGAGAAGATTAGTTTCCAGGTATAAGGGCAGCTCAGACAGCTTGCCCTCCGGACAAGAGGAATAATAAATCCAGATTGCCATGATGGTTCCTCTTGCCATATCTCTGTCACGGATGATGTCGCCAGTAAAGATTTGGGGAACAGTATCGCTCCCACGTGTCCAGATGGTATAGATGCGCTGAAACCCAGCATACCCCTTGGGCGAGAGCATCTTATACTCCCGTTCCATTGCGTAGCAGTAGGTCGATGCCTTTTTCGTGGTTTCGATCAGCTTTCTACACTCAATGGCCAGGACTTTTCTCAGCCCCAGACCATTTGCGATCTGCTGTGCAGTCATAATCAGTTCGCCTCCTTTACTTCCTGCGGCTTCGTAGTCATAATGCGATACAACTCGGTATCCTTTGGGAATCTGTCCACAAAAGGCAGGATAACACTACCGTAGAACAGAAGTCCTTCACCTTCGCTGGAATGTGTAACATAGGACAGCTGGTGCGGAGAAATGTTCAGCTGCTTTGCCAGAATCTGACGGTCGCCGCCTGCCTGATTCAGCATATACACAAAGTCAGAGTTCTCAAAGATGTTCTCAACTTCTCTGGAAGCAAGCAGGTCTTTGACGTTCTGCGTGATGCCGGTAGGAATACCGCCCCACTTTCTGAAACGCTTCCAGATTTCAACCGTGTATGCCGCAGTCTGCTCTTCCTTCAGAAGCAAGTGCATCTCATCGATATAGTATCTTGTGGACTTGTGTGCGGCTCTGTTGACAGTAACTCTATTCCACACCTGATCCTGAACAACAAGCATACCGATTTTCTTCAGCTGCTTGCCCAGTTCCTTGATGTCGTAGCAGACGATACGGTTATTGATATTAACCGTAGTTCTGTGATTGAACACATTCAAAGAACCGGTAACGTAGATTTCGAGTGCGGTTGCAATATACTGTGCTTCCTTTTCGTCCTGCGCCCGGAGAAGATTATAAAGATCCTCCAGAATCGGCATATTCTCAGGGCGGGGATCGTTCAGATAATCGTTGTAGACCAGTCGCACACAACGGTCGATAATGGTTTTCTGAACAGGCTGCAATCCATCCTTGCCGCCAACAATCAGCTCACACAGCGACAAAATGAAATCAGACTTCAAGGACAACGGACTTTCATCATCGGAGTAGTCCAGGTTCAAATCCATAGGGTTAATGTAGTCACGGGAGGTAGGCGAAATGCGGATTACCTGACCGTGTAAACGCTCAACCAGCGGAGCATACTCTGCTTCGGGATCACAGATGATGATGTCATCCAGGGTAACAAGGAAGGCATTGCTGATTTCTCTTTTGGCAGAGAAAGATTTACCGGAACCAGGAGTACCAAGGATCAGACCATTCGGGTTTTTCAGGAGCTTTCGATCAACCATGATAAGGTTGTTCGACAGAGCATTGATGCCATAGTACAGAGCTTCAGAACCGTTCTGGAACAGTTCCTGTGTCGTGAACGGTACGAAAATCGCCGTAGAACTGGTTGTCAGTCCACGCTCAATCTCAATTTGATTCAGACCCAGGGGCAGACTGCTCATAAGTCCTTCTTCCTGCTGAAAATCCAGTCGGGTCAGCTGGCAGTTGTATTTCTGTGCAATGGAACTTGCCTGGAACACATTGTTTTCCAGCTGACGCTGCGTGTCTGCGGTGTTCAGAACCAGGAATGTCACAAGGAACATACGCTCATTTCTGCTCTGCAAGTCCTGAAGCAGCTTCTTGGCTTCTGTGCCGTAGGTAGCAAGGTCAGAGGGAATGATGTCCATATCGTATCCGGAGCGAACAGCCTTTTTCTGTTCTTCGATCTTGGCACGGTCGAGATCAGTAATCTTTCTCTTAACCGTTTTGATTGCCTTGACCTGATCCAGCGAACGGATATGGAGATTGACGATCAGGGAGCTTTCCATGTCCAGAAAATCCGCAAGCATACGGTCGTTCAGTTCCGGGGCGAGGATCTGGACGAAAGAAACAGCACCGAACTTCTTGCCCATACGGAACATCTTTCCGGTACGGAACTCAAAGGAACTCGGTGCAATAAAATCCTTGGTGGACAGGCCAGACGGAGCCAGCCAGTCCCATGAGAACCGGAAAGGCTGCTGATCGTCCATGTGGAATACGCTGTGCAGCTGACGGAGCCGCTGTTCTCCGTTCAGAGCATCTGCCACAACGCCCATACGTTTGAAGTTGTTGATGATGTCAGTTTCGATGCGTTCCAGACGGGGCTTTGCCGTCCTCAGACTGTCTGCATCGATGCCAAAGGTCA
This sequence comes from Schaedlerella sp., assembly GCA_036309085.1. Taxonomy (GTDB): domain Bacteria; phylum Bacillota; class Clostridia; order Lachnospirales; family Lachnospiraceae; genus Schaedlerella. The sequence goes on along the minus strand of JAXJUL010000007.1, from coordinate 250,636 downwards.
AATACTTGGTCTTAATCAGACCGTTGTTACCCTTGGCAAGCTGATTTTGCAGCATCGTTGTATATTCCTCACGAATGGAATCGAAATCGTCGCCCTGGGAAGGAATTGTAATACTGCGGGCGAAGCTATCTTCCGATGCCGCAAGGTTCAGGAAAGACAACTGGAACTGAATAGAACTGTCAAAGTAATTCAGGAAGTCACACCAACTCTCAAAAATAGCGGTTTTATCCTCATTCTGACTGAGCTGGTAGTTAATATCCTGGAACTGGACAGTCTTGGTATAGTGATTGTTGCTCACACGGCAGATACCGTCAGGCCACATTCTCTGATAAGGGATGCTGTCCTGGGCGGACTTTTCTTTCTTGCCGGTGCGGTTTGCCCTGGCAATCGCAGCTTCAATTTCCTTACGCTCGCTTCTTGTCAGCTTGCGCTTGGGCTTTGTCTGCTGAATTGCTTCGTCCTTTGCGTCGGGCTTGCGCTTTTTCTTTTCCGTGAACAATGTTGAACACCTCCTTGTCAAGCTGCTCCTGCCGCTCGATCACGGCATAAAAATTGTTGGTTTTATAGGGTCTTTGCTTGGGGCGGAGTATGGACACCCGGATGATGTTTCCGATGACCTTTTCCAGCGGTTGTCCATTCTTCTCATACATTGCCAAAAGGAAAAAAGGCAGCGCAAAGACGATCATACACATGGATGCGGTACTGGAGCCGAGGGGTTCTTTCAGCAAAAAGAACACCGGCACAGCAACAACAGCCGCTGCACTAAAGCAGATCAGCTGTCTTTTTGTTAGGTTGAACATGACTTTGGTTTTCACCTTCGTCAAGTCCTTGGGTACAGGCACATAGGCCATACGGTACTCCTCCTTTCTTGGGTTAATGAGCGTTGAATACGCTCTTAGCAAGGCTACCAGTCTTAAACAATGTGAAGCACAGCAGTACAGTATATCCGACACAGCTCCACACAGCAGCGATTACATCGGTCTGCGTAGCAATGTTCTGTACCAGGACAGCATAAATGCCAACGCATACGATAATCAGGAAACCTTGGAAACCTAATGCAAACAGGGAACGAAGATAGTTTTGTCCCATCTGTCCCCATTCTCGATTTGTCATCGTTGCCATCGGGATCGGAGCAACGGAAGTGACCAAATAAATCTCGATCATACGACCATACGTAATGATAAAAATGCAGATCGACAACGCCCACATGGTTACGCCAATGAAAAGGCTTTGGAACCATAGGCCAAACAGATAGCCTAAATCCTCTGCCATCAAACGGGTTTCCATGTCGGTCATTGCGCTGGAAATATCGATGCTTGTGTTTCCAACAATAACTCCCGATGCGCTGTTCACAACGCTTTGAGCCACATCAAACACAGCCATAACGATATTCCATGTATTTGTAACGATCAGGATGGCGCAGGCAGTCTTGAAGATCCACTTGAAAAACATCCAGGTGTCAACATCGTGCATATTGTTCTTATCCATGATGAGCTGGATCAACTCAAGGGTCATAACAAACGCCAGAATCAAGCCTGCAATCGGTACGATAACCGATTCTGACAAGTTATGGATCATGGAGTATATTCCACCATTCCAGCCCTGCGGTGTCGTGCCGACCTGGGCTGTAATGTTGCCGACTTCCTGATTGACGTTATCAAACAATCCTGCCAGATTGCTCAGAATGCCATCCACAAGGATTTCTTTAAGCCATTCTGTAATTTGCTCTTTGATATAGTCCACTTACGATTTCCTCCTTTCTTGCCCCTCCCATCCGAGGACAGGAGGGGCAGAAATTTGAGGAACCAAACACGGAGCTTACTGCCGGTCAATCGGCAATGCGCTCATTATTTGATTGTCCTCCTGTTTGTTGACTTGTGGACTGGTTTGTTGGGCCGCTCTTAGAACAGGCTGGTGAGCTGGGGAATCAGAACGGTGCCGAGAACGATGATACCGCCGCCAGCCATGAGCTGCTTCATGCCCTGGGACTTGGAGCCGGGATTGTCGTTACCGTAGCCCTCCAGAAGATTGACGATACCCCACACGCCCAGGCCAGCGCCCAGTGCAACAACCAGAGTCTGAAGAACACCAACAGCAGAAGTGAAAAATGCCATAATAAATACCTCCGAAAATTAAATGATTGTTTTTTTGATTTCCGAAGGGAACGTAATTTCTCGTTTTCAGGCACGAAAAAAGACGCTGCGTTAGATCACGAAGCGTCAACGGTTGTGTCTACTTCATAAACGTCGTAGACTTCATTGGATTTTGCTTTCAGCCGGGTAGACAAGAACTGCTCTATGTCGAAGGCGTTCTTGGAATCTGCGTCGGCTGTGTATCGATAGTTGGGATGCTTTGTAATGTCGTACTTGTCCGAAAGGAACGGACGCACGCCACGTAGCTGAAGGATACATTTTCCTCCATCCATGACTGCCAGTTCATCCTGGCTCATCAAGTCTTTACCCAACTTCTGATAGTTGAGGGAGTGGGAAGTTTCCCGCCCACGATTCTCACCGGTGTTGTAAGTGTCGATTGTTTCCTTACCCAGCACAGCTGCCAACTCTTTCAGAGTGGTCGGTTCCTTGCCGCCCAGGAAAATGGAGCAATCCATGTTGCCGATGATGGTATCGGCATTGTCTTTGTAGATCGCCTTTAACTGGCTCTGAGCCTGCAACACCAAGCAGGCCGAGATTTCTCTGGATCGAATTGTGGCAACGAGCTTTTCCAACTTGGGAATCTGCCCAATGTTGGCGCACTCATCGATCAGGCAACGGACGTGAACAGGAAGTCTGCCACCGTAAACATCATCCGCTTTCTCACACAGAAGGTTAAAGAGCTGGGTATAACACATCGAAATGAGAAAATTGAAGCTGTCATCGGTATCGCTCATAATCAGGAACAACGCTGTTTTTCGATCACCGAGGGTGTCCAGTTCCAGCTCATCATAAGCTGTCACTTCACGCAGCTCTGCAATGTCAAAAACAGCCAATCTTGCGCCGCAGCTGATTAAGATACTCTTGGCGGTTTTACCAGCAGCCAACTTATACTTCTTGTACTGACGTACAGCAAAGTGGTTCGGCTTTTCTGCTTCCAGAGCATCAAACATCAGGTCAACAGGGTTCTTGAACTCTTCATCATCTTCACGGACTTCCATCGCATTGATGAACTCGATCAGAGTGGAGAAGTTCTGCTCTTCCACCGGTGCTTCATAGTGGATATAGCCGATCAATGCTGTGTACAGCAGAGTTTCAGCCTTAACCCAGAAGTCATCACCGGCTTTACCCTCGCCCTTTGTGTTTGCAATAAGCGTAGTGACCAGCTTCAGAATATCCTTTTCAGAGTGGATATAGGCAAACGGGTTATAGTGCATGGACTTCTTGAAATTGATGGTATTTAATACCTTGATGCGATAGCCCTCATAAACGATCTTTCCATGCTTATCTCTGACCGGCTTACCATCCTTGCCGATCTTCGGGGTTCCTCGCTGAAGCATCTTGCCGCACTCTACCAGGATCGTTCCTTTCGGGTCAGTTACAACATAGGATGAGTGCATCTGCATCAGGTTCGGCTTCAACCAAAATCGGGTCTTACCGGAACCGGAACCACCGATAATTAAGACATTTTTATTTCGGGCTGTTTTCGGGTCTTTGGGGCGGCTGCTCATAGTCAGCCGCTCCGTCTGCGTCAGAATGACATTGTTCTGAAATACGGGATCAATGTAGGGGGCAATGTCATCATGCGTTCCCCACCGGGCAGAACCGTACTCAGAGTTCTTGCGGAATTTCTTAGCGTTTTTACTCTTCACATAAACAGCCAACCGCAGTCCAGCGCCGCAGCATAGGCCGATCAGAAGATCTACCGGATGGAAGCTCGGCAGCGGTGAAGAGAACGCCGCCGCAAAGCCATCCATGAGGTGTGTCAGCTTGTCAGCGAAGGTTGTACCAGCAGCAAGTCGATACGCTTCGCCCAGATTTGATGCGTAAAGTCCAAGAATGAAATACGGCAGATTCAGGATCAGGAGCTTTTTCACGTTGATATTCTTCATCGTTCCAGCTCCTTTTTCTTGCTTCGGTCTACGACTGCGTTCTTGACCATTTCCTTGAAATGCGCCAGTTTCTTCAGTACGGAAGGCCGCTCCTGCTGCTTCACTTTCTTAGAGGAATACTCGGTGAATGCTGCTGTCAGAGCATCGGCATCACGAGCCTTGAAGAACACCAGGTATTTGGGCGGCGAAGTGCTGCGATCTTTCTTAATCGCATAGTCAACGCCGTATTTACGGGCGATCTTCTCGAAGGATTTTATATCCGGATCGTTGATCTCGATGTTGGAAACGCCCTGGTTCTGCCCAACCAGTTCTTTCACCGTTTGCTTTCCGCAAGGTTTTACGGGAGAATCACGGGTCTTTTGCAGTTTCTTTTCCTTGCGATGAGCAAGATACTTAGAGATAGCATCTTTAAGCATCCTGCCGGTGAACTTGCTACCGCTGACGATAAGTGTCACGGTTCTGCTCTCAACTTCTTCCTGCATATTTCATCAACTCCTTTCGTCAGATTTTGCAGGCCGGTGATTGCGTCTAAGGTGGAACCACCAAGCGACGAAGAAAAATTATTCGCACGGCAACCTCCTTGTGTGGAAATGTAACGGTAGATCTCTGAGTTTCTTTGCTGTATGTTCAGCAATACGCAGCTTGCTGACGGAGGGCAAATACTCAACCGGCATACCCGCCCAGGCATCAATCAGAACATGAGATGCTTTAACGAGAACGGTTTTCTGGATTTCATCAGACGACTTCTGATCCGGAAAGAATATTTGCTCAATCTCCTGAAGTCCCTGACGTTCTTCAGCGGTCTGGATATATCCAACTGTGGTTCTCATGCCCAGCTTAATTGATGCGTCCTGTAATGTCCGGGCAACGCTCAGATAGAACTCAGGCAAATGCTTTGCCTTGATTCTGGATTTCAGCTTAGTCACGCACAGTACCTCCCTTGGAGCTACCTCGTCCCTGACCTTTCACAGTGAGAATACCGTCCAGCGTGGTTGCGGTAATCCGGAGCCGCTCGGCCATCGCAATATCGTTCTTGACGGTTTCATCTACCTCGTGACCGCAGACGATCAGAACATGGGAGCGGCGAAGATAATCTCTTGCCATATCGATGCTGTCCTTGTGTTCCTGGGGAATTTCGTCCTTCAGGAACAGGGGAAGGAACAAAAGCGGGCATACCGGTGAAAAACCGGCATCATAGGCAGCTCTGCAATACTTCGCTGCATTTTCGGTGTTCTCAAATTCGTTATCGCCCCAAGGGGCAGTGATATAGGCCAAGGGTCTTTTCATGTCACAGTCCTTTCTCCCAAATGTGGGTATAAAAAATAGCGGCTTACACAGTGCCGCCGTACAGATCGTGGTTTACAAGTGCCGAATAATAGCTGCTGATCGTAGTGGGTGCATTGTAGAGGACGGTCAAAAGGTATTGCTTGATATTGCGAACCTTCGTTGTGTTCTCTTTCATGCAATCCAGGACGAATTGGATATGCTCCGAATTGAGCTTTAGAAACCGGGCTTTTACAACCTCATGCGGGAACTCTCCACCAGCTACACGAATTGTTTTCCGGTTGGCACATACAACCTCCAGCATAAGCTCGACAATTTCATCAATGCTCTCACGGTTATACGGATTCCGCTCAATGAGATAATCGTACTCGATGTTCTCATAGATCAAATCACGATAAATCTCAATCTCACTCACAGACATCGTTTCACTTCGCTTCGGCTCCGGAATCCTGGGGGGAGTTTCAGGAGGGAAAGGAATTGAATCGGTACTTGATCGATCAGTAATTGATTTTTCAGTTTTTGATTTTTGGGTACTTGATTGCTTAGTATTTAATTGCATTGGATTTTCCGATGACGAGCTTTCCGATGGCGGCTCGTCCGATGACGGAATATCCGCTGTCGGATTTCCCGACGACGGTTTATCCGATACCGGGTCAGTACGATCCTGTTCTGCGACCGGTACTTCGTAAATGATATATTCATTACGACTGAACTTGCCGCTGGCATCGGTGGTCTGGCGCCGAATTACATATCCCTGTTCCTCCAACTCTTTTAATGCCGAACGAATGGCATCTTTGCTCTCAGGATTGATGGCACATAACCCGGCAAGGGTATAATTCCATTCTTCTGGCAGGGATAACATCTGAGATAACAGACCTTTTGACTTCAAAGACAGTTTTGTGTTTCTCAGATGATGATTACTCATTACGGTGTAATTACCTGTCCGTTCCACACGAAATGTCGGCATTGACTTCACTCCTCTCTAATTTTGGACATAGAAAAAGCCGCAGCATGATAGAATCAATTACTGCGGCTCTTAGCGTCTATGTGCATTTTTCAGTTTGTCATGTAAGATATGCCCCTCGATGATGTGGGCATATTTTTTGATCTTGATTTGCTGCTTGTTATGATAGGCCATCGCCTTGGCGAAGTCTGCTTCATTCAGAAACAGTCGGACTTCATCACCGCACTCGCCGTATGGCGTTCCGGGCAGTCGCACCACAAATTCGATCATGTGCCGTGTGGCGTTCTGAAAACGCTGAACGGCAAGAATATTGTGACCTTTCAGCTCTCTGGCTGACAGATCACGGATACCGGCTGCTTTGCTCATGTAGCTCCTTTCATCGTTCCTGCTGTTGCTGACGCTTCTTCTGCCATTGCTCCAGCAGCTTGATAATCGTTTCCTGCATCCTCTGCGGAGTGTAACTGCGGGGGAAATACTTTCTCAGGGTATCCGAAGAAAAGGAAACCTTATCAAGTTCAGGCTTTTTCTGCTCAGACATAATGGAGAGCATTGTGTCCTCATTCAGCGTACCTTCCTGGCTCATTTTCTTCATTCTCTGAGCTTGGGACAAAGAAGGAGTTGCCTGCTCATAGTCGATGGTTTCCAGAAGCATCTCCTGTTCCTTTTTTGTCAGGAAGGAAATCTCATAAGCCGGGTTGATGGCAATTTTCTTTTCATCGACCATATCCAGCAGCGGAGCAATCAACTCAGTTAGGCGAACATATCGCTGAATCTGATTGCGGCTCTGTCCAACCTGTTCAGCCAGAACCTGATCGCTTCGCTTTGTCCCAACTTGGGACGAATCTACTTCAAGGCGTTTGCCCTGATGTTTCATGGCATCCAGCTTCATCTTGTAGGCAAAAGCTCTCTCACTGGGTAAGATATTCTCTCGCTGCAAATTGCTGTCAACCATGATAATCACGGCGGCATCATCGTCCAGATCACGGATGATAACCGGCATGGTTTCTTTGCCTGCAAGTTCGCTGGCTCTGTGTCTGCGATGACCGGCAATAATTTCATATCCACCATCAGGATCAGGACGGGCAATCGCAGGAACAAGCACACCATATTCACGGATGCTGTCAACCGTATCCATCATTGCATCATCGTCTTTCACCTTGAAGGGATGCCCCTCAAAGGGGTGGAGTTCAGAAAGCGGCACTTCCACTACACGCTCTCTGTCAGCGTCAGCACGGCTCTCTTCGGTAGAGAACAGATCATCGACCGATGCCAGCTTTATGTTTTTCACGCTGCTTTTCAAGTTTCAGTACCTCCTTCGTCAGATTTGTGTAGGCTTCCGCAACCTTGCCGCCGGGATCGTGGGCATAGATGCTCTTTCCCTCGGCGCTGATTTCTTTCGCTCTAACTGAGTGGGGGATCTCTGTCCCAAACACTTTGATCTTGCTGCCGTAGGTTTCACGGAGCAAAGCGCTAATGTCTTTCGCAAAGTTCGTGCGGCTATCAACCATCGTCAGCAGAATACCGTCAATCTGAAGTTTCGGGTTAATCTGTCTGCGAACCTTACTGACCGTAGACAGCAGCTGTTCCAGACCCTTTGCGGGAAGATACTCGGACTGAACCGGAATCAAAACACGATTTGCAGCAGCAAGTGCATTGACGGTCAGCATACCAAGGGAAGGCTGACAATCAATCAGAATGTGACTATACTGATGTTTAAGTGTGTCCAGGTATTGCCGCAGGATCGTTTCACGGCTCATGGCATTTACCAAGGATACTTCCATACCGGAAAGTTCAATATTGGCGGGCATCAGATCAACGCCCTCCGGATGATGGATGATACCTTCGCCGGGAGCAATCGGCTGGTCAGTCAGAATCTTGCCCATCATATCTGACAGCGTAACAGGCAGCTGATCGGGCTGGGGATTACCCAGGCTGATCGTCAAGCTACCCTGCGGATCGCCGTCAATCAGAAGGACTTTCTTTCCTGACTGCGCCAGACCAATGCCAAGGTTGGCACAAGTTGTGGTCTTGCCAACGCCGCCTTTCTGGTTGGCGATGGCGATGATTTGTGCAGTCATAGGGCTTCTCCTTTCTTTTATAGTTGTTCCCACATTCCTGCAATCTATTTCCGGGCAAAGAAAAAGAGCGCATCAGCAAAGCTAATACACTCTTTCTTGTTCGTAAGTAAGGATTATGCAGTTAAATGTAGAGGAAACATTGTGGGGGAGGTCGTGGGTATCATCCAAACACACACACGTGCGTCACCGCTCCCACCAGTTTGCCATCCTGAATGATCGGACTGCCACTCACGAGTGATTGTCAATATGGACAACTTTTTTGCTCAAATTTCCCAACGTTTCAATTAGCTTAACAATCCTTGATCGATTGTATCTTTGCATTACAACAAACATAGCGTCATAACAAGCGGCCAAAACAGATGTAAGAATAAAAACCCGCAATTCCCCAAAAGGAATGGATGCAAATACAGGAACAAAACTTAATACCATAATCACCGCATGAACCAATTCTGCCTGGCACGTTGCCTGTGCAATTTCATCCCACGAATGAATCTTTCTGTCAAAGCAGTCAGGGGCATAGGTTCCCATTTTCTTTTTCACTTTAAGCTTTTCATACAGTTTTCTTTCAGCAACATCTACCTGAAACCATCTTGCTCGATAATCTACCTGATTATTCAATAAACGATCTATCACAAACCCAATAAACAAACGTATTATAAAATAATAAGATATCGTCCCAAATGTAATCGCCAATGTCAAAATACAATCGATTTCTGTATTCCTGTACAAAACAGCAAAAAGCATCGTAAGCAATGGTGAAAACAATGCTGTTACCTTCACTATTTCGCCATTTACATTCCTCTTATGCTTTAATTCTTCTGATAATATTCCATAGCAGAGTCGACCAACTGTAATATTTTATCTTTGTCCGTCATATGAAATTTAAAATTCGGATTTTGCTCCAATTTTATATGTTGACGAGCACATAACGCCGCACAGTGTATGTCCAAGGTTCTTTCTGAACGAAGCATTTCTTCCAATACCTGCTCATAAATTTCTTTTAACGATTTATCCGGATGCACTTGCTGGTACCAGTCAAAATTTAACAGAAGAAGCTCGTAATCTGTATAATTTTGATATATTACATTCCGGGACGGAATACAATACTCACCATAACCCAAAATACAATATTTTATCTTTCCTGATTCCAGTGCTTTTTGAATCATGTCCTCGTATGGACAAGATCTGTTATTGGAACCAATCTTCCTTAATAATAACTGCTTTTCCTGTTCCAACTGCATGATACGCCCATTATTGCTTGTCGTGGCCGGTGACATAGGGTTCGCCTGTACAGCACCTATTAAAAAATCCATTTGTTTCTCTATTTCATGCAACCGCTGCTGATCGTCCATAGGCGGCTGAGATTTTGTCTGCGAATTTTTTTGAGGTTCTGACTGACCTTTGGATTTAAGATTCTGCTTTTTCAGCTCATCACTTTTTTTCATCTGTGGTATACCAACCAGTACAAAAGCAGATGCGAATATCAACACGATAATAAATATTGCCAGAATACCACTAAATAAACTGTCACTAATCTTGATAAGTGCCATATTTCTCACCCTTTCTTATATAGATGTCATCATCTTAACATACAACAACACCAAAAGACAGCACAAAACTGCTATGAAAAAATTTTTATCTTTGTTATAATACTTTCCAAAGTAATATCTCTCATCATACTGAGCAATAAGGAGAAATCTGTCATGGATAACACTATTGAAAAATCTTGCTTTACAAAAGTATTCGAATCGAAATATAGTTGGATTGGCAAACGAGGCCGCAGCGAATATACGGCATACTACCTGATTGTACAGGATCAGCGGGCAGTTTCCAGTTCCATCGCCATTTGTATAACCAATGAGGAGGTTGACAGAATTATTGCATCCAAAGGTGACACTGCAGTTATCAGCTCTATTGCCCAAAATCTAAGAAATGGATATTTATATGTAATATAACTTAAAAAAGCACACCTATCCCATTTTCCACATATCGATATGCCGCAGATTGTGCAGCAAACTCGAGTCCACTTTCTTCGGTTAGAAGCTTACTTCTGACCTCCTCATTTGTAATCAAGAAAACATGATAAAAGCAGGCAACACAATGAAAAGATCATCGCATTACCTGCTTAGAGTTATTCTGCGGCTTCTAACATATTCTCAATGAATATGCCGTATCCCCGTGTGGGATCATTTACTAAAACGTGTGTTACAGCACCCACAATTCGCCCATTTTGAATCACAGGTGAACCTGACATCCCCTGAATAATTCCACCTGTCTTTTTCAGCAGTTCCTCATCCGTCACCTGCAGCAATATTCCTTTATTTATTTGCACCGGAGTCTTATCTATAGAAAGAATTTTCGCGGCATATTCTTTTATTTCTCCATCAATACTACATCTGATCTTAGCGGGGCCCGTTTTTATTTCATCCTTTGAAGCAACTTTCACTTCTGTCAATTCTCCAAATACTTCCTCTGCGCTATCTACATTTCCATATATTCCGATTTCTGTATTCTCTGTAATTGTACCAATCTTATTCCGGTCACTATACACAATTACTCCTTCCATGCTTCCCGGCGTTCCATTCTCTCCTTTTGTAATCGTTCGAATTCTTGTCTTATACAAGCTCCCAGCTGCCACATCAATCAATGTACTAATGTCGATATCATGAATTCCGTGTCCTAATGCCCCATAATTCCCGTCTGAATCCAAATATGTGATTGTTCCAAGTCCTTGTATATTATCTCTGACCCAGATTCCAAGTTTATACTCTTCCTCTTTTACTTCTATCGCCTCCATTTTTACTTCTATAGTTTCATTTTTTCTTCGAATCTGCAAAACCGCCTCTTTAGAATCTAAATTTGCAACCGCTTTTATAAGTGTATCTTTATCTCTGATTTGCATCTGATTTAACCCTACAATGTAATCTCCCGATTTCACATAATTTCTTGCCGGTTCACAGATTGCTCCATCTATGTTTTTCATTTCCTGAGTACTTAAAACGAGAACTCCATCTGTTTCCATGTAAATGCCCACTGGCATTCCGCCCACAAAAACTGTATCTGTATGAATTTGAGAAGATGCGGCCTCTTCTCCCGGTGCTGCCTCTGCAAGAATCCTTCCGATACTGCCCGATATCAGAGAGCAGATCACCAACAAACACAGTAACCCATATCGCTTCATCCATCTGTTCTTCATACCACATACCTCTCCTTCGTAATATTTTCTTCTTATTGATGCCAAAGAAAAAACGGACCCAAAAGACATTTCGTCTTCTCTGTCCGTTTTAGTATGTGAGTATTTATTTATTTCACACCAGTATTATTTTTCACCTTTTGCCAAATCCTTCATTTCTTTTGCACTTTCCAAAATATTGGCTGTAATGTTGTCACCGCCAAGAAGTCTTGCAAGTTCCTCTATAGATTCACTTTCATTCAAATACGTGATTTTTGTTTTTGTTGTTCCATCTTCTACTGATTTTTTAATCATGTAATGAGCATCGGCACAGGATGCAATCTGAGCAAGATGTGTAATGCAAAGAACCTGTCTTGACTCTCCGATCAAATGCATCTTATCTGCAACTTTTCCTGCCGTAATTCCACTGATTCCAGTATCAATCTCATCGAAAATCATCGATGGCGTATCTTCTTTGTCAGCAAGCACTGTTTTGATTACGAGCATGATTCGAGAAAGTTCTCCGCCTGAAACAACCATGTTCATCGGATGAAGATCCTGACCAACGTTGGTTGAAATATAAAATTCGGCCTCATCAATTCCCTGTGCTGTGTATTTTTCCAGTTCTGTAAAACGCATTTCAAACTGAGTATCTAAAAAGTTCAGTTCTTTTAGTCCGTTTTTAATTTCTTCCACAAAATTTACCGCTGCATTTTTGCGGATTTTCTGCAGTTTTCGAGCTATTTTCAAGTATGCTTTTTCGGATTTTTCAAGATTATCTTTCAGCTCCTGCAAATAGATTTCGTAATTCTCCAGTTCTTCAAGTCTCTCCTGTTTTTCGTTACAGTATGCAAGAATTTCAGAGATTGTATTTCCATATTTTGTCTTTAAATGGTTGATCTCATTTAAACGGGTCTCTGTTTCATAATACTCTTCTTCTGAAAACTCAAATCCTTTTGCATATTCTGAAAGTTCACGATTAAAATCATTTAAAAGACTATCGATTTCTACAAGCTGATCGTAAATCTGCTGCCCCTGCTCATCGCAGTCTGCCACATCCTGAAGTGCATGGATTGCACGACTCAGATAATCGCTTGCATTTCCAGATGAACTCTCACTTGTATACATGTATGCTTCTGCGATACCCTCTGTTACTTTCTTTCCTGAAAGCATTTTTCGATAAAGCTGTTCTAATTCATCATCTTCATCTTCAGAAAGACCAGCTTCTTCAATCTCATTGATTTCAAATGAAACAAGGGAGATTTCTTTCATTCGCTCTCTTTCATCCATACTGGACTGTTCCAGTTTCTTTGCAAGTTTTTTATAATCTTTGTATGCTTTTTCAAGTTCTTCTTTAATCTCATCCACCTCATCTTTAGCATAAAGATCTAAAAATGCGAGATGATTTTTTTTGTGCAGAAGTGTTTGATGTTCATGTTGACCATGAATATCGATCAACATACTTGCAACATCTTTCAGTGTTGACATATTTACTGTTTCACCATTGATCTTGCTGACACTTCTTCCTGCCATTAGTTTACGGTTCAAGACGATTCTTCCATCGTCCAGATAGATATCCAGTGCTTCCAACTGCTTTTCAATCGCCGGATTTTCTATAGTAAATGTAAGTTCAACTATACCAAACTTTGCTCCTGTTCGAAGCATCTCGGCGTTATATCTTCCGCCTAAAGCCAGATTGACCGAACCAAGAAGTATCGACTTTCCTGCTCCGGTCTCTCCAGTCAGTATATTCAATCCCGGACGGAAATCTACTTCGATTTCATCAATCAACGCCAGGTTTTTTACATACAGATTTTCTAACATAAGTTTTCCTATTTTCCTTTTGATACGATCTTTCGAATCTTGTTCATAACCTCAACTGTATCTTCTGTACTTCTAATCGCACACATAATCGTGTCATCTCCTGCAATAGAACCTACGACTTCTTTCCATTTCATCGCATCTACTGCGGCTGCAACTGCCATTGCCATTCCGGCTACAGTTTTAATGACAAGAATATTCTGTGCCATATCCATCGATACAAACCCATCTTTTAAGATTCGAATATATTTTTCATTCAATCCGTCTTCATCTGGTTTGAGGACAACATATTTCTGCTGCTTTCCTTCAACAGCGACTTTTGTCAGTTTCAGATCTCTGATGTCTCTGGAAACTGTCGCCTGTGTTACTTTGAATCCGGCCTGATTCAAACGATCTGCCAGTTCTTCCTGTGTCTCAATATCGTATTGACGAATCAATTCAATAATTTTTGCATGACGGCTGACTTTCATTTTATCAGATTCCTTTCATTTTGTTAGACATAATGTGCATAAAACTCTGTTTGCTCAGTTTCACAAGATGTGTAACCTCTTCTGCTTTTCGTATCACTACACGTTCTCCACTGGTAATCTCAAAATTCTCTGCACCATCAAAAGAAACAAGTGCTCTTTCTCTTTCACCATATCTGCTGTCACAGACTTCTACTTCAATTATATCCTTCGATGACAAAACAATGCTGCTTCCATTTAATGCATGCGAACAAATTGGAGTCAGAACAAATAAGTCTGCTGTCGGCTCTACTACCGGTCCTCCTGCTGAAAGATTGTAACCTGTAGATCCTGTCGGTGTAGATATAATTACACCATCTGCCACATAACTGTTAAGCAACGCACCATTAACATATACATTAAAATGTACAACTCTAAGATTTCCTCTTCGTGCTACAATGATATCATTTAATGCAACTCCACTGATTTTCCCATCAATGCTTCCCCGCATCATCATTCTTCGTTCGATAGGAGGATTACCATAGAATAAAGTGTCCAGTGCTGTCTGGAAATCCTGCAGTTCAACTTCGGCAAGAAATCCAAGTGTACCCATATTCAGTCCAATCAATGGAATCTGATGCCCTTCTAAATTTCTCGCAGCGCGAATCAGTGTTCCGTCTCCTCCGATCACAATTGCGCAATCAACATCTTCCGGAACTGTTCCCTCAATAATATATCCTTCTTCATCTTTTTGTGCACAGATACAGACATTTCCATTTTTTTCAATATAATCCTTAATCTGATTTGTAATACGGAAATCACTGTCCTTAATTTCGTTTGTGATCAAATAAAACTTATCCATTTTATCTCCTGTTACGCAAGTGCATCAAAGGCCAGGTCTACAACAGTTCTTAAGTCCTGTGTAATTTCCGGTACTTCTCCTTCAGACACTTTTTTTAGATGGATCAGATACTCTATATTTCCTTCCGGTCCTTTGATTGGTGAAAAATCAAGATTCAGGATATCAAATCCAATTGAATGTGCATAAAGCGCTACCTTTTCTATTACTTCACGGTGTGTACTTCTTTCTCTTACAACACCCTTCTTACCAACTTTTTCTCTTCCTGCTTCAAACTGAGGCTTGATCAATGCTACAATCTCCCCTTCTGGTGTCAGATAATTACGGATAGGCTCCAACACCTTTGTCAGAGAGATAAAAGATACATCAATGGAAGAAAAATCAATCGGTTCGCCGAGATCTTCCGGTGTCACATAACGGATATTTGTCTTTTCCATACACACCACACGCTCATCCTGACGAAGTTTCCAGTCAAGCTGTCCTCTTCCCACATCGATTGCAAATACTTTCACAGCTCCATTCTGAAGCATACAGTCTGTAAATCCTCCAGTGGAAGATCCAACATCTGTACAAACCTTTCCTTCCACAGTCACATCAAAATTTGCCAGTGCTTTTTCAAGCTTCAGACCCCCTCTGCTGACATATGGAAGTGTCTTTCCTTTGATTTCAATCTGTACTTCGTCAGAAAATGTAGTTCCAGCCTTGTCTTCTCTCTGTCCTTCTACATAAACATTCCCTGACATAATAATTGCTTTTGCTTTTTCTCTAGATTCTGCCAGATTACGTTTTACAAGCAAAACATCCAAACGTTCTTTCATAACTATTCTTTCCTTATCATTGAATATTCTGTAATGATTTTCTGCAGGATTGTTTCCTTATTAAGCCCCGTCACCCTGCGTAAAATATCTACATTTCCATGTTCTATAAACTCATCATTAATCCCAAACGGACAAACTTCTGCTCCCAGTTTTTCCCTAGAAATATAGTTCTGTACATACTGTCCAAATCCGCCGGATAATGTGCCTTCCTCTATTGTTGCAATCAACGTATGTTCTTTGGCAAGATTACAAAGTATCTCTTCATCCAGAGGTTTTACGAATCTTGCATTTACCAGTGTACAGTTATATCCTTTTGCTTTTAATGCTTCTCTTACAGATCCCGCAAGCTCTGCCATATGACCTACGGATAAGATTGCAATATCTTTTTCTTTGTAAAGCATCTCACTCTTTCCATATTCAACAGGAGTTCTGAACTCTTTAAGACATTCATGTGCAGTTCCTCTTGGATAACGGAGTGCGATCGGTCCGTCGAATTCCACTGCAAATCTGAGCATATCAGCCAGTTCCCAGCGATTCTTTGGAGAAAGGATTGTCATATTCGGAATCGTTGACAAAAACGCCAGATCAAGAAGACCCTGATGGGTTTCCCCATCGCTTCCTACAAATCCTGCTCTGTCAACTGCAAATACAACCGGCAGTTTCTGAATACAAACATCATGAACAAGCTGGTCATATGCTCTCTGTAAAAATGAAGAATAGAGCGCAACTACAGGTTTCAAACCACCTGCCGCCTGACCTGCTGCAAATGTCACTGCATGTTCCTCTGCAATTCCCACATCGAAAAATCGCTTTGGAAACATCTTCGCAAACCGATTCAAACCTGTTCCATCTGTCATCGCTGCAGTGATTGCTGTTACATTTTTATTATTTTTCGCAATATCGCAGAGTACTTTTGAAAATACTTCTGTATAAGAGTCCTTCTTTGGCACAGCCTTTGGTTCTCCTGTCTCAATCACAAACGGACCTGTGCCATGAAATTTGGAAGGATTCATTTCTGCAGGCTCATACCCCTTTCCTTTCTGTGTCAGAACATGTACGAGCACTGCATGATTTACGCGCTTTGCTTCTACAAATGCTTTATAAAGCTGATTAATATCATGTCCATCAACAGGCCCCAGATAGGTAATTCCCATATCTTCAAAAAACATTCCAGGTACAATCAGCTGCTTTATCCCGCTTTTCGTCTTTTTAATACGATTCACAAGACGCTCACCTTTGTCCGGTATGCTCATAAGTACATTTTCTACCCCACGTTTCAGCTCTGTATACGGTTCTGCAGTACGCAGGCCATTCAGATAACTTGACATACCTCCGACATTTTTTGAAATCGACATATTGTTATCGTTCAGCACTATGATAAAATTACTTTTTACCTGTGCTGCATTATTCAACGCCTCATATGCCATTCCCCCAGTCATAGAACCATCGCCTATAACCGAGACAACACTGTAGTTTTCTCCTTGAATATCTCTGGCTGTAACAAATCCGAGTCCTGCTGAAAGGGATGTAGAACTATGTCCTGTATCAAATACATCACAGTCACTTTCTTTTCTCTTTGGAAAACCACTCATTCCTCCAAATTTCCGAAGCTGGTCAAATCCATCTTTTCGTCCGGTGAGAAGCTTATGAGTATATGACTGATGACCCACATCCCAGATTATCTTGTCTTCCGGAAGATCAAACGCAAGATGCAGTGCCATAGTCAGTTCTACTGCTCCAAGATTTGAAGCCAGATGTCCTCCTGTAACACTTATTTTATCAACCAGAAATTCGCGAATCTCCTGTGCGAGTACGATTCTCTCCTCCGGTTCAATATTTTTAATATCATTCGCTTTTTGAATTTTCTCTAAAGCCATCCTGCTTCCCCTTTATTTCACTCTGTTAACCATTGAAAGAAGCATAAGTTCGAGGAACTCATCTTCTGGTTCAAATGTTTTCAATAAAGTAATCGCTTCATCAATCAGACGTTTTACTTCTGCCTGTGCAGCATCCATTCCTTTTAATGTTACATAAGTAACCTTTTTGTTCTTTTCATCACTGTTTACAGGCTTTCCGAGAACTTCGTCTGTACTTGTCACATCAAGAATATCATCCTGAATCTGATAAGCTGTACCAACTTTTCTTCCGATAATCTGAAGCTTGTCAACCTGTTCCTGTGTAGCACCTGCGAGAATTCCTCCGATTGCCAATGCTCCTTCGATCAGAGCTGCTGTTTTCAGAACATAAGTAAATTTCAATTTTTCTTCTGTGATTGCTTCTCCATCATTCTGAATGTCGATAACCTGTCCGCCGACCATTCCATAAACTCCGGCTTTTTCTGTAAGAACAGCAAGTGCTTTTGCAACTCTGTTTACATCTACACCTGGAATTGTAAATGCACGACATGCTGTTTCGTAAGCATAATTCAGTAGAGCATCTCCTGTAAGAACACCCAGCGCTTCGCCGTATTCTGCATGTGTTGTCTTTTTGCCTCTTCTGTACTCATCATTGTCCAATGCCGGAAGATCATCATGTACAAGAGAATATGTATGGATCATCTCGATCGCAGCCATAAACTTCTCAATAACAGGACCATTTCCCCCGCACAAACGGAATGCTTCGTACATCATAATTGGACGAATACGTTTTCCGCCTGCCATCACACTATAATTCATTGTCTCCATAATCTGGTGCTGATATCCACTCTTTCCTGGAAGTAACAAGAATAACAAATCATCCATTGCCTCTGTTTTGATTTTCATTGCTTCATTAAAATTCATACAAGTCACCACTTTCATCTAAAATTAATACTTCTTTTTCAACCATATCAATGGTCTCATTACATTTTTTTAACAACAGCATTCCCTGCTTGTAAAGTTGAAATGATTCTTCCAGAGATACATCCAGTTCTTCCATTCTTGTTGCAACATTGTCAAGTTCTGCAAACAAATCTTCCAGACTTTCCTGTCCTTTCAGTTCTTCTGCTTCAAGATTTTTTAAATTTTTCTCTGTCATTTCCGTTCCTCCTTTCGCAAACCGGTAATGGTTGCTTCTATTTCACCGTCCGTCACGTAAATACGAATGCGATCTTCTTTTTTTACCTGATCTATACTGCGAAGCGTTCTCCCTTCCGCAGTTTCTGCGTAAGCATAGCCCTGATTTAGCTTTTCCAACGGGGATAAACCTTTCATCCGCTCAATAGAAACAGCCAATTTGTGCCGATAGTCCTTAATTCGTTCTGACATACAGTATTTTAAAAGCATCTCGATGTTCGCAGTCCGCTGTCGTCTATCATTTAAAATCTGTTTTGGATGTGCGTATTTCAAACGAAGCCTGGCTGCCTCATATCTTTTACGCTCCCATTCTATTTTCACAGAAATCTGTCTTTTCATGCGAAGCTGTATATCATCTAAAACTGTTTTAAGACCTCTTACATCGTATACAGCAAGTTCTGCTGCTGCAGACGGAGTCGGTGCACGCAAATCTGCAACATAATCTGTTATCACAGTATCTGTTTCATGTCCCACCGCAGAAATAATCGGTATGGAACATTCGAATACCGCTCTCGCAACAATTTCTTCGTTAAAAGCCCAAAGATCTTCTATAGAACCTCCGCCTCTTCCGATGATGATCACATCTGGTTTCTGAAGTTCCAGCATCTGAATCCCTTTTATGATACTTTCAGCCGCCCCTTCTCCCTGTACAAGTGCAGGATACAAAATGAGCTGGACATAAGGATTTCGTCTTTTTGCAATATTGATGATATCCCGAATCGCAGCACCAGTCGGCGCAGTTACGATTCCTACCTTTTTTACAAAAGCCGGTATGGTTTGCTTGTACTCTTCTGCAAACATCCCCATCTCTTCCAGTTCATTTTTTAATGCTATATATTTTTCATACAAAAGCCCGATTCCATCAAGGATGATCTCCTTTGCATACAACTGATACTTCCCATCTCTTTCATATACATCGACAGAGCCCAAAACAATCACATTCTGTCCTTCCCGCATACGAAAAGAAAGCCCTGCCCTTGCTCCTGCAAACATTACACAGGCAATTGTGCCGGACTCATCTTTTAATGAAAAATATATATGACCGGAAGTATGATACTTGCAGTTCGATACTTCCCCCTTTATATAAATACGATTCAGCATGAAATCATGAGTGAACATATTCTTAATATAATTATTCACCTGTCTGACCGTATAGACATTACGCATATAAAATGCCTCCCATGCCTTGATAATTATTTTTCAACAATCTTCGCCAGTACTCCATTTACAAAAGCTGGAGCTGACTCACCGCTGAACTTCTTCGCAAGTTCAACTGCTTCATTGATTGCCACACCATTTGGAATATCTTCATCCCACTTCAATTCATATACAGCAAGACGCAGAATTGCAAGATCAACTCTGTTCATACGGTTTGTCTTCCATCCTGAACTTGTCTCATTCAGGATAGCATCGATTTCTTCCACTTTCTCTGCGATTGCTTTATATTTATTCTGAATATACTCAATATCTTTCTCTGCAGCACTCTCAAGTTCTTCCAGATATAAATCCAAATGTTCCTGCATATCATCCGGAACATTAAATTCCAACTGAAATACCATCTTAAAAATATGCTCACGAAGTTCTTTTCTTGTCATATAATTCCTCTCCTCAGTCTGTTTTCCTTTATTTGATTCTAGTCACACTTGATATATCTAAAAAAGGATGTCTTACGACATCCTTTATTATACTACACAATATATGTTCTTTGCAACGAAAAGGTTATACCTCTGGTTCCATTTCTACACCTGCAACTCTGATGTTGATATCAGCAACTTCCAGACTTGTCATATTCTCGATTGTAGATTTCACTTTTTCCTGAACATTCTTTGTAACGTTAACGATGCTAAAGCCATATTTTACAATCAAAGACATGGAAACTGTAACAACACCGTCCAATACATCAACCTTAACTCCTCTGGATGGGTTCTTCATTCCACGCTTATTAATTCTTTCTTTTGCAGTGTTACCAGCTACAGATGCAACACCTTTTACATCTGCTGCTGCATATGCTGCAATAATAGCAACAACATCATCAGCGATCTGTACTTCTCCCAGACTGGATTCGTTCTGTATTGTATAAGTGATTTTTTCGTCCTTTGCCATTGTCAAAACCTCCTGTGGTTGAATCTATATATTGGTATTATACCAAATATCATTGGATTTGCAAACCAAAAACTTTAGGAACGGCCAAATTCCGAGAGGATCAGGTCTTTGTTACGTTCCTGTGTCATACGAATACTCCAGTCATGAACAAACAGAAGCAGTGGTCTTCCCTTCAGGTCTTTGATCTTCTTCATATCTGAAGTACCGATCAGTCTGTCCATATTGATCTCTTCATTCTCAATCCAGCGAATATGTTCATATGGCAGTGGTTCCAGACGAATCTCCACGTTATATTCATTTTCAAGACGGTATTTCAATACATCAAACTGAAGTACACCAACTACACCAACGATAATTTCTTCCATACCAGTATTGAATTCCTGGAAAATCTGGATCGCACCCTCCTGCGCAATCTGATTGATACCTTTTACGAACTGTTTACGCTTCATTGTATCCATCTGACGCACTCTTGCAAAATGTTCTGGCGCAAATGTCGGGCTTCCTTCATATGCAAATTTTTCTTTTGATGTTGTTAGTGTATCACCGATTGAGAAAATGCCTGGGTCAAATACACCGATGATATCTCCGCCATATGCATTTTCAATGATTTTACGTTCACTTGCCATCATCTGCTGTGGCTGTGAAAGACGCACTTCTTTTCCTCCCTGAATATGGTAAACATTCATACCCGCCTCGAATGCACCGGAACAGATACGCATAAATGCAATTCTGTCGCGATGTGCCTTGTTCATGTTCGCCTGAATCTTGAATACGAAGGCTGAAAAATCTTTTTCTTCCATTGGGTCTACCAGACCTTTGTCTGACATTCTTGGAAGCGGGGAAGATGTCATTTTCAGAAAGTGCTGGAGGAATGTCTCTACACCAAAGTTTGTAAGAGCTGAACCAAAGAATACTGGTGAAAGTTCCCCCTTTGATACAAGTTCCTGATCAAATTCTGATGCTGCACCGTCAAGAAGTTCGATTTCTTCTTCCAATAAAGCTTTTGGATCCTCACCAAGAATTGCTTCAATATCATCTGCATCGATGGATACTGTCTGTACCTCACCCATTTTTGTTCCTTTTTTTGTATCTGAGAAAAGCTCTACCTCTCTTCTCTCACGGTTATATACCCCCTTGAATTCCTTACCAGAACCAATTGGCCAATTGATCGGACATGTTGGAATTCCAAGTTCTTTTTCAATCTCATCCAGAAGATCGAAGGTATCTCTTGCCTCACGGTCCATCTTATTGATAAAAGTGAAGATTGGAATATGACGCATTGCACATACCTTAAACAACTTTCTTGTCTGCGCTTCCACACCCTTGGAACCATCAATTACCATTACAGCAGAGTCAGCTGCCATCAGTGTACGGTAAGTATCTTCTGAGAAATCCTGATGTCCTGGTGTATCCAGAATATTGATACAATATCCTCCATAATTAAACTGCAGTACAGAAGAAGTAACAGAAATACCTCTTTCTTTTTCAATCTCCATCCAGTCAGATACTGCATGCTTTGCAGTTGCCTTTCCCTTCACAGAACCAGCCTGATTGATCGCACCTCCATATAAAAGGAACTTTTCAGTCAGAGTTGTCTTACCAGCATCCGGATGTGAGATAATCGCAAATGTTCTTCGTTTTTTTATTTCATTTGTAATTTCAGACATGATCGCTCTCCTATTAATATTTTCTATTTTATAGTTTCATTGTAATCTTTCTATATTCATACGGTAATTATATGCACATTTCGAATCAAAAAATGCCATAACAACCCATAATAAAATATATTATCACATTCGCGTTCTGTTTGTCTACTCGTGAATTGCTGTAATCACAATATTTTCCGGAGCAACCTCTGTTTTTCTTGTTACAATATCTTCAATCTGGGCTCTCTGTGCATCTGTCAGTTCTTCCGCCTGTACTACAATGTCCGCACTGTCAGATGTAAGACTTACCACGGTGTTAGCAAATCCTTTGGATGCCATCAATGTCTCCACCGCCATCTCCTGTTCAGCAATCGTTGTAATTTCCAGCATTTTTGCAACTGCATCTGCTTTTTCTGTATCACTTAAATTTGTATTATCAATAATTCCCTGCAATGTTTCTTTATTCTGTGCTCTGATCTGCTCCCTTGTCACCTTTGCTTCCGCAATGGTTGATTCTGCTGCTCCGCTCGTCAGAACCGCTTCCCCTGGTGTCCCTTCCACCTCAGAATCATTACTGACAATATCTTCTGTTTCTAAATCTTCTTCTGAAATATCTAGCAATTCCTGATTTACCATATTAGTATTTGCCTCTGTCGTACCTTTCGCTGCATCATCAAACAGCGTTCCCGAATAGTTCAGATACCCTGCGACTGCAATCATAACTGCAAGTGTTGTAATGATCACCTGATTCCTTTTAAATAAATGTTTCACTTAGAACCTCCTTATTTATGTATCTGTCCTCTTCATTATTTTTATTTTATGCGCTTCCACACCGAATAATGCCTGTATTGCCTCTGTGATATTCTGCACAACAACTGCGTTATCTCCACCTTCTGCTATTACCAGAACCCCCTGAATTTCCGGAAGCATCTCTTCTGTCACATAAGGAGTCTGGGATCCGTCTGATTCTTGTATATAAACACTGGTCTTTTCTGAGTTTCTATCTTCGACTTCCCTGGTCCCTCCCCCAGAATCCTGTTCTGAAGTCTTCTGTGAACTTGACTGCTGATCTTTCTCTATAATCTTCTGCCCATTAGACACTAAGGTAATCACAATCTCCGTCTTCCCAACCCCTTCTACATTTCCCAAAGCATCCGCGATCCGCTTTTCCAAATACTCACCATATGATGTAAAATCCAATGTGTCATAATAAGTCTTTTCAGATATAGTTTCTTCTGACTTTTCTTCAACCTCCTGTTCTTTTGTAGGAATTGCAGCAACAACCAGAAGAAGTCCCACAAGCAAAATTAAGATCAACTGATTCTTTTTAGGAAATCTAGAATTGTTTTTCAATTTATTCAGCCAGTCATTCCACCCCATCTTTCTACTGCCTCCCACGTCTTATTCTTCCCCGATTACAACAGGGGCAATCTCTATTTCATTTACATTTTCCTCTTCCTGCAAATATTCCTCTGGAAGAAAATCTATCAATTCTGCTTCTGTAAAATACTTTTCCATCCTCTCAATCTCTTTTTTCTGCTGTTCATATTCATTGTTCTGATATAATTCCGTTATTTTTTCTTCTTTTCCTGCGAGTCTGATGACCGGCATAAATACAAGAAGAATCAACACAATTCCAGAAAAAAACTGGATATATTTTCCATATTGATTTCCCGGAAGAACTTTGAATACTATCGAGATCAAGATCATATAAAACGCCAGATTTTTAATCCATTCATACAGCCAGTCCAACATAATGTATCCCTCCTATGAAGTGGAAGCCGCAGCGATTGCAATCGTCAGTAAAAACAACAGCAGGATCGTCAGTAAAACTCTCATCATCAATTCATACCCTTCTCCCACACTGCTGATGCATTCCGTAATTCTCTTATCAGAAACCGGCTGAACAAGGGCTGCTGTCAGTTGATAAAACAATACAAGTAATGCCATCTGAATGATTGGTACTGCACAGATTAAAAGCAAGATCACTGCTCCAGCCATGCCAATCCCATTCTTTAAAAGCACCGCTGTTCCTAAAACCACATCCGCCGCACTTCCGAAAATATTCCCAATTCCCGGCAGTGACTCTATCGTTTTTGTGACCGTGCTTCTTTTTACCAGATCAATTGATGGTGCAATCAACCCCTGTACAATGTTAATTCCTACAACAATCCCTAACGCTGATTTTAAAAACCACCCCACAAATCTCTTCAAAAGTTCTGCCATCTTTCCAAGAAAATCTTCCGGGAACATATGGTTCATGACCTGCACAATAATGTAAACATGGATAACAGGAATCAAAAATCTGAGCATCAGCATTTCTGAAAGAAAAATCAAAAGCAGCACAAGATTATAGAACCAGATTGCACTGCTGCTCCCCACCGCAACTGCCATCGCCAGAAAATATCCAGGGCAGAATACGGTCATAAAATTCAGAATATTCTGCAAATCTTCCTCTATCCCTGCGATTGCAATTCGAAACGTATTTAGGCACAGAGTAATCAGAAGAACATATAGGATATAAAATCCAATTTCTGAAATCTGTCTGCTCTGCACAACGCTTGAAAAATTAGAAAATACTGCTGCCACCACCGCGATCAGCAAAATGTGTATCAGATTTTGCTTATTGGCTCGAAATTCATAAAACAACTGATCCTTTAGAAACCGTAACAGAATATTCCCTGTTGTTTTCCATTCCCCCTCCAGTAACGCAGCCATTACATCCCGAAATTTAATTTTTTCTCCAGGAAGAAGTTCCGAAATACTCTCATCTATCTCCGAAAAATCTATTTTTTCGAGAATCGCATCTTGCGTTTCCTGATAAATGGATTCTAATTCTGCATCTTCTGCCCCATTTTCCGGAGCTGCTGACACGCTCATGTCCCAGATTATAACTGATAAAAACACCAAAAAAATCTTTAGGATTTTCTTCATTTCAGAAACTCCTGAATCGTCTCAAGCAGAGTCAATAACACTGGCATTCCAAGTGCCAGTATTGTAAGTTTGCTGAACACTTCAATTTGAACGGCAATCGTCTGATGACCGGCATCTTTGCAGATACAGGAACAGAATTCTGCAATATAAGCAATTCCAACCATTTTTAACATCATTGCTATGTACTCTGCTTCTATATTTATAAACTGCTGAATCTGACGGATTGCATTTACAAATATTCCTAACCGTTCTACGATACATGAAAACAGAAGAATTCCGACTGCCACACTTACATAAACACCGTATTCTGCCCTCCCACTTCGAAACTGCACCGCAAGAAGAACACCGATGAGCCCAACCACACCAATTTGCATCATACTCATTTTCCATCACCCATTTTATAAAGAAAACATTCTCTCTACTGAAATAAACAAATCATAAATATAAGGCAGCACCCATGACAACACCAGAATCAATCCGGCAAAGCTTACGAGAAAAGCCTGTTCATCACGGCCACTGTGTTTTAATACTTGACAGAGAATCGTAACCAGAATCCCTACAGCAGCAATTTTAAAAATTAGATTAATTGTCATGACTCTCACCTTAATTCAAAATGATAATAAGAAACAGACCACTCATCACACCAATACAACTACTGATTCTTTTTTTATCGGCCAGATCAATTCTTTCCTTTTTAATGGCATGGTCCAGATTTTCCAGATATAATTCCAGATTTCTGCTTTCTGACAAACAATCCATCTTACCAATACAGTCCCCGATTTCTATAAGTTGATCTATATATCCTTTTTTTAAATGAAGTTGGGACAGACAGATTTCTATTCCTGTTCTCCATATTTTCTGAAATTCCTCTTCTTCTCGTTTTTCAGTCTGTCTTTGCAAATAATGCATCCATGTTCTGTAAGGTTCTTTGATTCGGACTGCTGTCCTGCCAAATATTTCTCCGAGTGGTGCGCTTGAATATTCCAGTTCCCCCTTAAGCATATTTATTATATGACGAAGATAATACATATGATTCAGATTACTTTGCTGTTCTTTTCCATATAGTACACCTGCCCATGTAGTAGCTGCCAGAATCATCGCACTTCCTATAAATCTTTGCATAAAAGATTCCCCCTTTCTCCATAGATTGCATCAATCTCTCCTGGATGATTTTTATTCTTCAGAACAATATAACGTTCGAATCTGTGGCTTTTTATCAGTTCTCCAAGAATCGGCTTTTCACGAACTTCATTCATGTCCCTCCCATGTACACTCGCAATCATTTTGCAGCCACACTGCATAGCATATTCCACTGAATGTATTTCTTCTATTGTCCCAATCTCATCAACAGCAATGACCTGAGGCGCCATGGAGCGGATGAGCATGAGCATCCCCTGTGATTTGGGGCAGCAGTCTAAAATATCCGTCCGCATACCCAGATCGTTTTGCGGCACTCCAAGATAACATCCTCCAATTTCAGAACGTTCATCGACAACCCCTACAGTACATCCTTTCACATACCCATTCCCATCCGAAATCTGCCGTACCATGTCTCTAATTAAGGTTGTTTTTCCGCTTCTTGGAGGCGAAACAATGAGTGTATGACAAACCATCCCTTTTTTCGTGATAAAGCGCATCACCTTGTCTGCACATCCCCGGATTTCATGAGTGACACGTATATTCAATGACGAAATGTACTCTATATTTTTTACCCTGTCATTTTCCAAGATTACTTTTCCAGAAGCGCCCACTCGATGTCCCCCTTCTATTGTTATAAATCCCTGTTTTATTTCTGATTCAAAAGCATAAAGCGAATAGCGGCTGATATAATTCAATGTCTCTCGAAGTTCTTCCTGCCTTACGATATGTTTTTCCATTTTCCGTAACGGGAGAAAAAATTCCTGATTGTTATAAATAACTGTCAGAGGCTTTCCTATACGAAGCCTTATTTCCTGCAGATTTTTTATAAGAAATCTTTCTTCGTCAATTAGGCGACGGATTGATTTCGCAAGAACATTCAGAACCTGCTTTTCTTTTTGTTCTTCATTTTCTAAAACATGCATCTTGTCCACACCTCTTAAAACAATATATGAGAATGATGCAGATTTATGACTCTAGATTTCTTTGCACGAATTGCTATGCTGTGATAAAATAACTATAAAATATTTTTAGATTGGATGTATGAACTATGAAGAAAAAAACTTTGATCATTAACGGTTCTCCTCGTAAAAATGGAGATACTGTTGCTCTTATTAATGAATTGAAAAAATATCTGGTTGGAGAAGTTATTGAAATTTCCGCCTATCGCTCTAAAATTTCGCCTTGCATGGACTGCAGACAGTGTACGGAAGACAATATCTGCCGTATTAAGGATGAGATGGAACTTATATATAAGGACGATTTTGATAACATCGTCCTTGCAAGCCCTGTCTACTATGCAGCCTTTCCGGGTCCTGTACTCTCACTTCTGAGCCGTTTTCAGAACCTGCACACTTTGATTGTAAATGGAAAATTTCCGGATCTCCGCAGCAAAAAAGCCGGATTGATCGTCACAGGAGGCGGTGCCAAAAATAACTATGAACATGCCATTCGTCATGCCCGGATCTTATTCCGTATGACAAATGCCAAAGGATTTGAAGATTATATGGTAAAGTCTGTAAAGACAGATTTTGTTCCGGCTGCTGAAGATAAAGAAGCATTGAAAGATTGTAAAAAACTGGCCGAGTGGCTGAATGAATAATTTTTTAGCTGTGACATTTGATTGGTGGTTATGTTTCCGGTAATTCTAGAGAAGGTACATGAAGAACAGGACGGCTACTTCTTTATCAGGATCATACTCTTCCGATTCCGAAGGAATTTCAGAAAACACCTTACTATTATAAGGAAAATTTATCTATTTGTATAAAGCTAACGGTGCACAAACCTGCACAGCAGGTGGTTTATTTTTTATATTATAACAACAAAAGGCTCTGACTATTATTATAGCCAAAGCCTCTCTTTATCTCTTATTTATTTTCTTCTACTTCAATCTTACGAATTGTCTTATTTGCAATCTCTTCTTTAATTGCCTCAATGAAATCAGCAAGATCTTTTGCACCTTCATCTCCAAGATAACGACTTCTTACAGATACTTTCTTCTCTTCTTCTTCTTTTGCACCAACAACGAGCATATAAGGTACTCTTGCAAGACGAGCTTCACGAATTTTGTAACCCATTTTTTCAGAACGATGGTCTGCTGAACAGCGAATTCCATTTGCTTTCAATTCTGCTTCTACTGTACTTGCGTAGTCAGCATATTTGTCAGAAATTGGAATCACTCGAACCTGTTCCGGGCAAAGCCATGTTGGGAATAAGCCTGCATATTTTTCAATCAGCCATGCAAGTGTTCTTTCGTAACATCCCATAGATGTACGATGAATAATGTATGGACGTTTCTTTTCACCATTTTCATCAATATAATACATATCAAACTGTTCAGCGAGAAGTGCGTCCCACTGAATTGTGATCATTGTATCTTCTTTTCCATATACATTCTTTGCATTGATATCTACTTTTGGTCCATAGAATGCTGCTTCCCCTACATCCTCTGTAAATGGAATGTTAAGTTCAGTAAGCATCTGACGGATGTGACCTTCTGTCTCTTCCCATACTTCTGGGTCTCCGATATATTTTTCCTTGTTTTCTGGATCCCATTTTGAAAGATGATAAGTTACATCTTCTTCTACACCAAGTGTCTGCAGACAGTACTGTGCAAGTGCAATACAATCTTTAAATTCTTTTACCATCTGGTCAGGTCTTACAATAAGGTGACCTTCAGAAATTGTAAACTGACGAACACGTGTCAGACCATGCATTTCTCCTGAATCTTCATTGCGGAACAATGTAGATGTTTCACCATAACGAAGTGGGAGGTCACGGTAGCTATGCTGTTCTGCTTTGTATACATAATACTGGAATGGACATGTCATTGGACGAAGTGCAAATACTTCTTTATCTGCCTCTTCATCTCCAAGTACAAACATACCATCTTTGTAGTGTCCCCAATGACCTGAAATCTTGTAAAGATCACTCTTAGCCATCAAAGGTGTCTTTGTACGGATATAACCGCGTTTAGCCTCTTCATCTTCGATCCAGCGCTGCATTTCCTGCATCATAATTACGCCGTTAGGCATAATCAATGGAAGTCCCTGTCCAATTACATCTACTGTTGTAAAGAGTTTCATTTCACGACCAAGTTTATTATGATCACGCTTTTTCGCTTCTTCCATTCTGTCAAGATGTGCTTTTAATTCGTCTTTTGATCCGTATGCTGTACCATAAACACGTGTCAGCATTGGATTCTTTTCGCTTCCTCTCCAATATGCGCCAGAAGCAGAAAGAAGCTTAAATGCTTTTACCCCTTTTACGCTCATGAGGTGTGGACCTGCACAGAGGTCAACCCATTCGCCCTGTTTATAGAAAGAAATTTCTGAACCTTCTGGTAAATCCTGAATCAGTTCTACTTTATATGGTTCATTTTTTTCTTCGAAGAATTTGATTGCTTCTTCTCTTGGCATTGTATATCTTTCAATCTTAGCACCTTTTTTGATAATCTTCTTCATTTCTTTTTCAATTGCATCCAGATCATCTCGTGAAAATGGAGGGCAATCGAAATCATAATAAAAGCCTGTATCAATTGCAGGTCCGATTGTAACCTTTGCTTCTGGATAAAGTCTCTGTACTGCTTCAGCAAGTACATGGGATGCTGTATGACGAAGTACTGTAAGACCTTTTTCATCTTTTGATGTCAGAATATTAAGTTCGCAGTCTTCAGATACAACTGTACGAAGATCTACAACCTCACCATTTACTTCACCAGCACAAGCTGCACGTGCAAGACCTTCACTGATATCATATGCGATATCGATTACGGCTTTTTCTTCTGTGTATTCTCTTTTAGAACCGTCTTTTAATGTGATAATCATGTTTTTCTCTCCTTTTCTTGCTTCGTCAGGAAAAGTTCAATAAGAAAATAAAAAAGTCCTTGCCCTTCTCCTGCATTATATATGCAAGGGACGGGCAAAGACTTCTTTGCTCGCGGTTCCACCCTTTTTGTTCGTTCTTAAAGAACGTTAAACCACTTCATTTTAAGATTATAACGGAATCACCGGACCGGATTAGGGCCACTCAGAGGTAGTTTTCAACTGTTTCCCGATAAGATGCTTCCAGCCTATGCACCTCTCTCTGGAACGTTCCACAGCCTACTCGTCTCATCAACGTGTTAAATAAATATATATGCTTTTCTGCTATTGATTATAATATCGTGTTCAGCTTTTAAAATCAAGTATTTTTTCTTATTTTGTTGGAATCAATTGAGTTGCAGCTTTTGTTGCTTTGGATAGCTGGGATCTTCATTCTGACAATTTTTATCCACTCTCAGATATCAATCATCTCAATCATAACCTGTTCTGTTTCCAACTGGGAACGATTCAGCCCACAATCCTCAAACTCAAGTTCACCTATCTGATTATCAATTTCGTCTGCACGTAAATGTTTTTTCTGTGGAATCAGTTCAACATGAATTCCACTATTTGCAGGCATACGATAAACATCCAGATTTCCAAAGTAATAATCCCATCTTTCATACTCTCCATGACGATATGCACTTCCACCAAAGGAAAGATCTGCAAACACCCAGCCATATGGCTCAACATAAAACTGTGCCCAGTCATGACTTGTTGTATCTGGTCCAGAAACATAAAGACCAGACTGCCATCTTGCAGGGATTCCCGCCATTCTGCAAAGTGTAATAAACAAAAGTGCCTGTACACCGCAATCTCCACGAAGATTAATTGCCGCATATTCGGAAATATTTTCAATGCAGAAATACTCCCTCATATAAGAGTACATAACATGTGTTGTTACATAATCATAAATCTTTCTTGCCTTCTTAACTGCATTTGTCTCCCCTTCCAGAATTTCATCCAGAAGCATTCTTAAATATGGAGTAAATACAATATGAGGAGCCCATTCCTGTGTATAAAAATTTGGCTGTGCACTGGAGGCTGTTTCCGGATTTAATTCCACATAATCCAGATGATTTACAAATTCGTATTCCATTTCTACTTTTTCACCAGCCTGCAATGCTGTTTCAAAATAGACAGTTCTCTGAATTGCATCTGCTGGTGCAATCTGTGTAATCGGATGGGATGTTTTTAAAATTTTAAATTCTGACACCTGTTTGCAATTTTTCGGAATTGGCAGGTGGATTTTTGCAATCTCACCAGGACGCTCAAATTCTTTTTTAGGAGCAATAGACACACGAATTCTGGTTCTTACTGTTCTTCCTCCATTTGCCTTCATCTGACGCATATTTTTATTAAAAATATCAAGCTTCTTTTCTGCTTCTGCAATTTCATCTACATAAATTGTTCTTGCCTCATATTCCGGACGCACCTTTACAAGTGTATCATAGAATTTCTTCTGAAAATGCACTTCTCCATTCACATAAGTCCAGTCTGCTGCCCCGATTTCTTTTAACTGTTCCAGTTCTTCATCCTTAAAGTCACGAATATTCTTACGTAAAATTCCCAATGCATCTTCATATGTGTACGGATATTCTTCCACTTTCATAATCTGAAGAACCTCTTTTTCGATTGTCAGACGTTCTTTTAAAACATTTGAAGTCTTTTCAAGACCCATAAAATAATCAATCATCTTAAGAGCAGCATCATAATCTCCGTATGATTTTAATTTCTGTACATCCTCCGGTAAAGGTATGGAATAATATTGTAAATTACAACGCATAACATTTCTCCTTCTTATACTATTTATTCGCCGCTCATATATCTGCTAAGTGTTCCATTTTGAATCAGATATGCTTTTCCACAGACTTTTTCTTTTCCATTTCTCTGCAAAATGTAACTCCCATCTACCAGTGCATAAAATTTACGTCCGATACTGTCTGGATATGTGATTTCTTCGAACAATCTTCTGCCATCCAGCATATCATCTTTCACAGCCTGATAATGCGGAAGAATCATCATCTTTGTAAGTCCAAGTCCATAAATAAAACGTCGATGATCTTTACTGATACTTTCACCTGGAAGTTCCGGCTGCGCGTACACAACCTCTGCGCAATTCATAGTTCCCGCACTGATTCCCATAACGATTCCATCAAATTTACGCAATTTCTCCTTCAGTCTTATCTTTTGGAAAAATGCATTCTGAGTAGGTACATGTCCGCCTCCAAGAATGATCATGTCAAACTCGCTGAGATCTTTTGTAATTTCTTCATCATTGCGGTCATCACAAAGTTTCATATCTTTCACGGATAATTCTGTAGCCCTAAACTTTTTTTCAAAAAACTCCCGCATTTCATCATTCAGTTCATGTGCATCAGGTGTAGCTGCAATAATCAGGCAGCGAGAATCTTTTCGCCAGTCTTTTTTCAGTTCCTCAATCAGACCATTCGCCGGATTCAACCCAGGATAAGCTGGAGGTTTATCACTTCTATAATCGCCTGTCGGACTGCTTGTCATATATAATGTAATCATTCAAAACTCCTTTTTATAATTTCTATTCTATGTCAAATAATATTAAATTTGCCTAAATACATTTATATTTTACCATATTTCACACATTTTTTCAGTATATTTGCACAAAGTCAACACAATATTATGTTTTTTCTTTTCTTATCCTTTTTCTTGTATTCCTTTTACATTTTTCGTATAATAGTATGGTATATAAAATTTATTAAAAAGTGAGATGAATTTATGAGAATACGAAGTAAACTGGCAATCAAATGTGCCAAATTCACAAGCAACACGATTAAAAAGATGAATCGTGGCAGCGGAGCAACACTTCCAGGTCTTGTTGCACGACTGATCGATCCTAAGATTCTTTCTACAATGTCAGATATGGTTCGTGAAAAAACAATCGTAACAATGGGAACAAATGGAAAAACAACAACGAATGCAATTCTTTACAAAGCGCTGGAAGCTGAAGGCAATAAAGTAATCATCAATCGCACAGGAGCTAATATGCTGAACGGTATCATTTCTGCTTTTGTCCTTGCAACGAATGATGACTGCACGCTTGATATTGATTATGCATGTATTGAATGTGACGAATTTGCTTCCAGATCTGTTCTTCCTATGTTAAAACCTGACTGTGTTCTTCTGACCAATATTTCCAGAGACCAGTTGGACCGTTTTGGTGAGATTGATATTACTTTTAATGCAATCAAGTCTGCATTCACAAGTGTTCCAGATTCAACACTGATCATTAATGGAGATGATCTTCTCTCCTACTCTCTTGCCCGTGAATGCAAGAACAAGTTTGTTACCTATGGAATAACTGAACAGATTTTTGATGAGACATCACGTTCAGAGATTAAAGAAAGTATTTTCTGCCGTACCTGTGGAGAAAAACTTGAATACGATCTCTTCCACTATGGTCAGATTGGAATTTATCACTGTTCGAAATGCGGTATGAGAAGACCAGAACCTGATTATACTGTTTCTGGTGTTCAGTATGCAGATGAAGTTTATTCCTTTGATATGGACGGAATGCATGTTAATTCTACAATCCGTTCACCTTATAATATTTATAATACACTGGCTGCTTACGCTGCACTCAACACAATGGGAGCTTCCACTAAAAATTTTCAGTCCATGATCGAAGCATTTAATTACGGTAACAACCGTGAAGATATTTTCTGGATTGGTGATTCCCGTGTTCAACTCCACCTTGCCAAGAACCCAATTGGTTTCCAGCAGAAGATTTCTTCTGTATTAAAAGATGAAAAACCAAAGGATGTTGTCATTTTCATCAATGACACTTATCAGGACGGCGAAGATGTTTCCTGGTTATGGGATGTTGATTTCCAGTACCTTGCCAATGGTAACGTCAGATCTATCACAACAGCCGGTTTTAGAAGATATGATATGGCACTTCGATTAAAATATGAAAATATTCCTTGTAATTCAACTTCTAATATGAAGAAACTCATTGAAGATCTTGTTCAGAACGGAACAAAGAATTTATATGTGATTGTAAACTATACAGGATTATTTTCAACAAACCATCTGTTAACAGATATGGCTAAGGCTTCCAAAACAGGCTCTGCCAACGAGAAAGGAGGCTGTTAATTATGAAATTAACAATCGGACATCTTTATCCAGACTTACTCAACCTTTATGGTGACCGTGGTAATATTCAGTGCTTTTGTAAACGTCTTGAATGGCGCGGTATCGAAGCGGAAGTTATTCCATTCGTTTCCGGTGACACAATTGATTTTTCCAAACTTGATATCATCCTTCTGGGCGGCGGTTCAGACCGTGAGCAGGAACTTGTATGTGAACATCTGAAAAAGATCAAAGATGATTTCAGAAATTATGTAGAGAATGACGGTGTTGTCCTTGCTGTATGCGGAGGATATCAGCTCCTTGGAAAATATTATAAAACAGATAAAAAAACTATCGAAGGTCTTGGCATTCTCGATATTTACACAGAATGGGAACCTGAAAGAATGATTCGTAATATCATTCTGAACAGCCCACTTTTCGATACTCCTGTAGTAGGATTCGAAAATCATGGCGGACGCACTTATATCGGAGACCATACTCCATTTGGAAAAGTATTTTACGGATTAGGAAATACAGGAAAATCCGGATATGAAGGCGTTGTTTACAAAAATGTAATCGCAACTTATCTTCATGGTCCTCTTCTTCCTAAAAATCCTCATGTATGCGATTATCTTCTTGAACGTGCCTTGAAACGTAAGTACGGAAAAGATATTAAGCTGGAAGCACTTCCAGATAAACTGGAGCATAAAGCAAACAACTATATCGTTAACCGCTACAGCGATAAAAAATACCGTATCAAAGAAACTATCAAACGTTTAACATAATATAAAGAAAAAAGAGGTATGATTCACACACGAACCATGCCTCTCTTTTTATACTTTTCATAAATTACATCTGGTGACGTACAACCAGATACTCATCCCCATTGCGAAAATATGGACATTCTTTATAATCTGAATTCATAAATCGATAATATTCATCCTCATCCAAATTCACATCGCAATAATAACTTTCATCCTCTTCATCATATACATAATTTGCACAAAAATCACAGTTCATATACATTACTCCACTTCCATCGTGTAAAATTATTTTTAGTATACGACCCCGTGTAAAATATTTCAAGATTCTTTTAAATTCAGAATAACGGACATTCTTTTTAATACTCTGTTCAACGGCCTAAATAGTAACAGACATAAAATAAAATTTGAAATACAATGTATGATATCAAATGGAATCCCTGCAATCCACCATGCAAATGCACCTTCTATCCCGCTTATAAATATATATGGAATCGCCGACAAGGCTCCGTAAAACAATCCAAATATCGCTGATAAAATGCTCCAAAACCATACCGATTCCTGCTTTTTAAATGTCATTGCAATAATTGCCAGAATTGGCCACGTATAAAGATACATAATCCACCAAAGTCCAAATCCATACAAACACCCTTCAATCAATATAAAAGCCGGTACTACAAGGAACACTCTTTTCCCCAAATACAGTGCATACAGGATAATCAAAAGAGTGACAAGTTCAACATTAGGAATAGCAGCCAAAACATTTTTGACCACTTCTAATATTGCAATCATTACCCCCAGCAGTGAAATATTTTTTGCTGAATTTTTCATTAAGTTACACGCTTTCTTTATTCATACACTTCATACTGAATCGTAAATTCATCTCCATCATTTACAGGTTGTTCAGTAATACCATAATTACAATATTCATCATTTACATAAAAACTCCAATAAGCACCACTTGCATTAAAATCAGCAGTCACATTATTAACTGTATATACAGAAAATCCAAATTCCGTCTCTTCTCCGTCAAATGTAAGTCCTTCTGCTTCTTCCATTACCTGCTGCAAATATTCAGCATCTGTATGGACTTCATATTCTGTTGAATTCTTTTTATCATCAATCACTTTAAGTATTACTGTTTTGTCCCCTTCAGATGTCGCAGGTTTGAAACTGATGTATACGAATACGCAAGCTGTAATTAATACAACCAATGCTAACATTCCTATTATAATTTTTTTACTGCATGTCTTTTTCTCTGTCATTTTCCCTTCTCCTTTTCTCAGCATTACAGACTAATGTTTTTTCTTAGCCAACAAATTACCTTGTCATAATTTTCTGGTTGATGAGGAAACGTACAATTCGTGCAATCTTTTATCGTTTTTCCGTCACTTACAATATAAGCAGGATTTCCCGGACATTTCTCTCTTGCATATAGCGGACAATAACAAAATATACAATTAAAATCCTTCAATCCTTCGTGACACGGAAAATATTCACAGTCACAATTTTCAAAAAAACGATAGGAATTCTTCATATTCACACCTCCTCTTCACAAAAATAAAAACCCTTTACCAGACAGGCAAAAGGTTAATACACGAAAAAAACTATAGGAAATCTTCCTATAATAGTACGTACAACCAATTACTCGTGGCTTGAAACAAATGTTTCTGTACAACATTCAGGCAGGTCTCCCGACTTAAAGATCATCACGCCGGCCATCTTCCCGGTTACCCAGTGATATTGCAGCCTTTGCTCCTTTATTACGGTGACGAGTTCGTACAGGACTTACACCTGTTTCCCTTTTCACCAGAATCATTCATTAAAATCATTCTGACACCTAAATGTATATATTTTATTCGAAAGTCATTATAACACATTAAAAAAAGAAAGTCTGCAAAAAATACAGACTTTCTTAATTATTTTTTGAAACCGTATTAACAGATTCCCTGTGCTGTCATAGCTACATAATACAAAATGTATCTTCAATTTCAGCAAGTAATTCATATATAATTTTTTCATATGCTTTCCTGCCTTTTCACATCTACCGCATCTCCTCGTTCCTTTACCATTCGATACCCTGCTTTTTCAATCAGTTTTTTCAGCATTTCCAGAGATTCTGCAGCCTCTCCTCCAGTACTTACTTTATTGTCATACAAATCATATTTTTTACGGTTATTCAAAGGTGAAAGATTCGGCATCACAACATTCGCCCCTGCTTTTAATCCCTTTTCACGACCATCTTCACTTGCTGTTGCAAGTGCTGTTGTTGCCGGAAGCAATACTTTCGGCAAAATGATTCGAATGATTGACAATAAAAATACAGTCAATTCTACACTGCCTGCCTGCTCGGATGCAAATTTTGTATCATGATGAGGAATAAATGGACCAATTCCAACCATCTGTGGTTCAAATTCTTTCAGAAACACAAGATCTTCTGCCAGATCTTCCAAAGTCTGTGTCGGTGAACCAACCATAAATCCGGCACCCACCTGATAGCCCAGAGATTTCAAATCTTCCAGACATTTCATTCTGTTTCTCAAACTCAGATTTGATGGATGCAGATAACTGTATAATCTCTCATTTGCAGTCTCATGACGAAGAAGATAGCGGTCAGCGCCCACCTCTTTCAGCATCTTATAGCTTTCATAAGATCTCTCACCGATAGAAAGTGTCACCGCACAATCCGGATATCTTTCTTTAATCTCACGTACAATTTCAGCCATATACTCGTCCGAATAGTACAGGTCCTCTCCTCCCTGCATCACAAAGGTACGAAATCCCAGCTCATAACCATTTTCACAACAAGATAAAATATCTTCTTTTGTCAATCTGTAACGCACTGCGTTTTTATTTCCGCCACGGATTCCGCAATAATAACAATTATTTTTACAATAGTTTGTAAACTCAATCAGCCCACGTATGAACACCTTATCTCCATAATATTTTTTACGAAGGCGAATAGCCTCTTCTTTCAGTTTGTCCGCAATCTCTTTATTCTCATATTGAGAAAGCAATCTCACATACTCTTCTTTCGTAAGTTCCTGCTGTCGTATCAGCTTTTCAACAAGTTCCATATTACTCTATCCTCTCTCATCATAATCATCGAGAAAATTATATATCATTTCATCTTTATGATAACCAATTACTGTATTTAAATTGATATCATGTACACTTCGAAAAATATTTTTATCAATCAGATCGCTTTCTTTACGGAAATGCGCCACCAAATCTTTCATCTCATCTCGCTTAGATCGCATTTCACTGTGCTGATCCGCACATAATTCTGTAAATCTGCAGGCACACTGGATAAATCTTAATCCATTGTAATTACTCCATGCAATGATATCTGCTTCTTTGATCATATACAATGGACGAATCAGTTCCATCCCTTCAAAATTTTGACTGTGAAGTTTTGGCATCATTGTCTCAATCTTTCCGCTATAAAACATTCCCATCAGGATTGTCTCGATCATATCGTCAAAATGATGTCCCAAGGCAATCTTATTACATCCCAGTGCTTTCGCATGTGAATAAAGATATCCACGGCGCATTCTTGCACAAAGATAACACGGACTTTTATCGATTTCTTCTACCGCATTGAAAATATCCGTCTCAAACACAGTAATCGGAATTCCTAGTATTTTTGCATTTTCCTGAATTAACTCCCAGTTCTCCTGATTATATCCTGGATTCATCACAAGAAATTCGATTTCAAATGGAAACTTTCCATGACGCTTTAGTTCCTGAAACAGTTTTGCCATCAGCATGGAATCTTTTCCGCCGGAAATGCAGACTGCAATCTTGTCTCCAGGTTTTACAAGCTCATACTCATTGATTGCCTTTGTAAATTTTCTCCAGATTGGTTTGCGGAATTTTTTTATAATACTACGCTCAATTTCTTTTGTGCGCTCATCACCTGTAAAATTCATGTACTCCATAATATCCCTCCGCGGCTTAGTAAAAACAGGAAGGAACGCCTGTGTTTCCTTCCTGTATAATTACTTCTTATTCAGCTACGTCACGAATACTGAAGCTGAATCTGCCCATTTTATCTTTTCCAAGGCAGACAACTTTTACAGTATCTCCAATATTCAGAACGTCTTCTACTTTGTTAACTCTTTCTTTGGAAATCTTGGAAATGTGTACCATTCCTTCTTTTCCTGGTGCAAATTCAACAAATGCACCGAATTCTTTTATGCTTGTTACAGTTCCTTCAAATACCTGTCCAGCTTCGAATTCTGTTACAATTGTAGCGATCATCTTAGCTGCCTTGTTCATCATCTCTGCTTCTGTTCCGCAGATAGAAACTGCACCTTCATCTGTAATATCAATCTTAACACCTGTCTGATCGATAATTGCGTTGATTGTCTTACCTCTCTGTCCAACAACATCACCAATTTTCTGTGGGTCGATCTGCATCTGAATGATCTTAGGTGCAAATTCTCCAACTTCTGGTCTTGGTTCTGCGATTGCTTTATTCATAACTTCATCAAGGATGAGTGTTCTTGCTTTCTTAGTATTTGCAATTGCTTCTTCGATGATTGGTCTTGTAAGTCCATGAATCTTAATATCCATCTGGATTGCTGTAATACCCTTGTGTGTACCAGCTACCTTAAAGTCCATATCTCCAAAGAAATCTTCCAACCCCTGAATATCTGTAAGAACAATATATTCATCATCTGTTTCACCAGTAACGAGACCACAGGAAATACCAGCTACAGCAGCTTTAATCGGAACACCAGCGCTCATAAGAGACATACTAGATGCACAGATACTTGCCTGAGATGTTGAACCATTGGATTCAAATGTCTCAGATACTGTACGGATTGCATAAGGGAACTCAGCTTCTGTTGGAAGTACTGGGACCAATGCTTTCTCAGCAAGTGCACCATGACCAATTTCACGACGTCCTGGTCCTCTGGATGGTTTTGTCTCACCTACAGAGTATGATGGGAAATTGTAGTGGTGCATATATCTCTTTGTTGTTTCATTTGCATCAAGACCATCAATTCTCTGTGCTTCAGAAAGTGGTGCAAGAGTTGTAACTGTACAAATCTGTGTCTGTCCACGTGTGAACATTGCAGATCCGTGTACTCTTGGAATCAGATCAACTTCAGCAGCAAGTGGACGAATCTGATCGATCGCACGTCCGTCTGGACGCTTGTGATCTTTGAGGATCATCTTTCTTACTGTCTTCTTCTGATACTGGTAAACAGCTTCTCCGAGAAGTGCAAGCCATTCTTCATTTTCAGCAAATGCTTCTGTAAGTTTTTCCTTTACAGCTTTGATGTTTTCTTCTCTAACCTGTTTTACATCTGTAAATACAGCTTCTTCCATCTCTGCAGGAGGTACAATCTCTTTGATTGCTTCGAACAGTTCTTCTGGAATCGCACAGCTGGCGTATTCATGTTTTGGTTTTCCACATTCAGCAACGATTGTATCTACAAATTCGATTACTTTCTGATTCACTTCATGAGCAGCAAAGATTGCATCGATCATCTGAGCTTCTGGAACTTCTTTTGCTCCAGCCTCAATCATGATAACTTTTTCTTTTGTAGATGCAACTGTGAGTGCAAGATCAGATACTTCCTTCTGAACTGCTGTTGGGTTGAATACAAATTCTCCATCAACAAGTCCCACCTGTGTTGTAGAAATAGGACCATCAAATGGGATATCTGAAATGCTTACTGCGATTGCAGCACCAAGCATTGCTGTAAGTTCTGGACTACAGTCCTGATCTACAGACATAACAAGATTTTCCAATGTTACATCATTTCTATAATCTTTTGGAAAAAGCGGACGCATTGGACGGTCGATTACTCGGTCTGTCAGGACTGCGTTCTCAGATGCCTTTCCTTCTCTTTTGTTAAATCCACCTGGAATCTTACCTACTGCGTACATTCTTTCGTTATATTCTACGCTGAGTGGGAAGAAATCAATTCCATCTCTTGGCTTGTCAGATGCTGTTGCACAGCAAAGAACAGTAGTATCACCGTAGTGCATAAGAACTGCACCATTTGCCTGTTTTGCAACGCGGCCAACATCAACACGAAGTGGTCTGCCTGCAAGCTCCATCTCAAATGTCTTATACATAGTATTCTCCTTTAATTTTTCAAAACGCTTTTTAGTTATCATCGGACACAGGATTTCCGAAACTACTGAAAAACTCACCCTTTTGATGATAAACTTTTCAGTGGTCTCGGCATTACTTCCCCTTATCCACACACCAAATGAGTATATCATACAGCATTTCCAAACGCAACAGAAATATTACATTCTTGTTAAATGCTTTCGCCTTACATGTAAAGAAAAACGCGGGCATCGCTAAATGCCCGCATTTTGATCTCGTTATAATTATTTTCTCAGACCAAGTCTTTCGATAAGTGTACGATATCTTTCGATGTCTACTTTCTTAAGATATGCAAGAAGACCTCTTCTCTGACCAACCATTTTCAGAAGACCTCTTCTTGAGTGGTGATCCTTTGGATTAGCCTTGAAGTGTTCTGTAAGTTCGTTAATTCTTGCTGTAAGGAGAGCAACCTGTACTTCTGGTGAACCTGTATCTCCTTCGCTTCTTCCATATTCTGCAATAATAGCCTGTTTCTTTTCGCTTGTGATCATTGTTTTTTCCTCCTGAAATATCTCTTATATAATCGCCTAGTATTAAGTAACGGTTGGAGTTTCCAATTACCGAACACCGGCTTGACTCAACTTGTTCAATATAACACTTTTTTTACAAATTGTAAAGCACTTTTTACAAAAAATGTAATATTCTTATACTGCCAAATCATCTAAATATTCACATGCTGCAACTGCCGCCGAAGCGCCATCTCCGCATGCTGTTGTCAACTGTCTTACCTTCTTATCACAGCAGTCTCCTGCTGCAAAAATCCCTTCAACAGAAGTTCTTTTTTCTGTATCAGACAGGATATATCCATGTTCTTCAAAGATACCCAGATTTTCAAATGGTTCACTGCACGCTTTCAGACCGATGGCAACAAATACTCCATCTGCCTTCACCACCTTCTCTTCTCCCGTCTCTGAATGTTCCAAAACAAGACCACTCACTGCCCCATCTGTTTCTTCAAGATCTTTCACTGTATATGGATATAGAAATTCAATATTCTGGCGCTGTTCAATCTTCTGAACGAGAACTTTATCCCCTCGAAGCTGTTCTCTTCGGTTAACCAAAGTTACCCTAGAACAGATATCACTCAAAAATACTGCATCCTGTAATGCAGTATTTCCGCCGCCAACAACAACAACTTCCTTTCCGCTGTAGAAAGCACCATCACATACTGCACAGTAAGAAATCCCCGCACCAATCAAATCTTCTTCTTTATCAAGACCCAGTTTTCGATGCTCTGTCCCAATTGCCAGAATCAGAGCATCACAGGTTCTTTCTTCCAGATCCGTCTGTACTATGATTGGATTGCCAGGTGTAACAGAAAACACTTCTTCATATGCGAATTCCACGCCGAAAGAAAGTGTCTGTTCTACAAGAGCCTCTGCAAAATCAGCTCCGCTCATTCCTGGAATTCCAGGGTAATTTTCAACCAGCGGAGCATAGACAATCTGTCCACCCGGATTCATCTTTTCTATCACAAGAACCTTCTTTCCAGCTCTTGCACTGTAAATGGCTGAAGTCAGCCCCGCAGGACCTGCACCTGCCACGATAATA
Organism: Schaedlerella sp.; assembly: GCA_036309085.1. Lineage (GTDB taxonomy): Bacteria > Bacillota > Clostridia > Lachnospirales > Lachnospiraceae > Schaedlerella. Next base: position 207,864 of record JAXJUL010000007.1, on the reverse strand, counting down.
TCATAATCTGCCATAATTGCTTCTCCTTTTATCCGAGAATCTGTGCTGCATGATCTGCAATAAATTTACGAACAGGACCAAGTCCTACTGCTTTTACTTCTCCAGCCACAAGAGTCGGAGCCTGACGGATTCCAAGTTCATTTACAAGCTCTTTATTCTCTTCTGCCAAAAACTTTGTATAAGCAATTCCTGCATTTTTTAAAAGTCTCTCTGCTTGTGCACAGTTCGGACAAGTACGTGTGGCAAATAACAGTACTTCTCCTGACACAGTCTGTACACGCTCAGATTCAACTATAGCCTCTTCTCTTACAGGCATCACATGCTGTGCTGAAATTCCCATATCGTATACTTTACGATCCTTAAATTCCTGCGCCTTCCCATCATTCCAGTTCTGTACCGGACGATAGTATCCTGTGATACGGCTGTATACTTCTGTCTTACCTCCACATTCCGGACAAACATACTGTTCACCTGAAAGATAACCATGATCTTTACATACGGAATATGTAGGAGAAAGTGTATAATAAGGGAGCTTATAATTCTGTGAAATCTTACGAACCAGTGCCGCTGCTGACTGCCAGTCCGGAAGCTTTTCACCAAGGAATGCATGGAATACTGTACCTGATGTATATCTTGTCTGAAGCTCATCCTGAATATCCAGTGCTGAGAAAATATCTTCTGTATAGCCTACCGGCAGATGAGAAGAGTTTGTATAATATGGTGTTCCATTCTCATTCGCTGTAATAATGTCAGGATACTGGTCTTTGTCATGTTTTGCAAAACGATAAGTTGTAGACTCTGCAGGAGTAGCCTCCAGATTATAAAGGTCTCCGTATTTTTCCTGATAATCACTGAGACGTTCTCTCATGTGATCCAGTACTTCTTTTGCAAAACTCTGTGTTTTTTCTTCTGTAAGATCGGATTTTAACCAGGATGCATTCAATCCCACTTCATTCATACCGATCAGACCAATTGTTGAAAAATGATTGTCAAAACCGCCCAGATAACGCTTTGTATATGGATATAAACCACCATCCAGAAGCTGTGTGATTACAGTACGCTTCATCTTAAGACTGCGTGCTGAAACATCCATCAGTCTGTCAAGTCGTCTGTAAAATTCTTCTGGTGTTTTTGACAGATATGCGATTCTTGGAAGATTGATCGTAACAACGCCCACACTTCCTGTAGATTCGCCCGATCCAAAGAATCCGCCTGATTTTTTACGGAGTTCTCGAAGATCCAGTCTTAATCTGCAGCACATGGAACGTACATCTGAAGGCTCCATATCTGAGTTAATATAGTTCGAAAAATATGGTGTGCCATATTTTGCAGTCATTTCAAAAAGGAGCTTATTATTCTCATTCTCACTCCAGTCAAAATCCTTTGTGATAGAATATGTTGGAATCGGATATTGGAATCCTCGTCCGTTCGCATCACCTTCGATCATAATCTCGATGAATGCTTTATTGACCATATCCATCTCTTCTTTGCAGTCACCATATGTAAAGTCCATCTCTTTTCCGCCAACGATAGCCGGAAGATCTTTCAAGTCTGCAGGCACTGTCCAATCCAGTGTGATATTGGAAAATGGTGCCTGTGTTCCCCAACGGGAAGGTGTATTCACACCATATACAAATGACTGAACACACTGTTTCACTTCTTTGTATGTAAGATGATCCACTTTTACAAATGGAGCCAGATAAGTATCAAATGAAGAAAATGCCTGCGCACCTGCCCATTCATTCTGCATAATTCCAAGGAAATTCACCATCTGGTTACAAAGTGTTGACAGGTGACTTGCTGGAGATGATGTAATCTTTCCCGGAACTCCGCCAAGACCTTCCTGAATTAACTGTTTCAGACTCCAGCCTGCGCAGTATCCTGTAAGCATTGACAGGTCATGCAGATGAATATCTGCGTTTCTATGAGCTTCCGCAATCTCTGCATCATAAATCTCACTCAGCCAGTAATTCGCTGTAATCGCACCTGAATTGGATAAGATCAGACCTCCTACAGAATATGTTACTGTTGAATTTTCCTTTACACGCCAGTCATTTATTCTAAGATAATCATCTACCAGTTCTTTATAATTAAGCAGGGCAGAATTAACATTGCGTATTTTCTCACGCTGTTTGCGGTACAAAATATATGCCTTTGCAACATCTGCATATCCTGCCGAGGATAATACTCTCTCTACACTGTCCTGAATGTCTTCTACGTAAATAATATCGTTTTTGATCTTAGATTCAAAATCCGATGCCACCTGCAGTGCAAGCAGATTACTTACTGTTGGATGAACCTTTCTATTCTTATCTTCAAAAGCTTTTAACATCGCATCGATAATCTTTGCAATATCAAAATCAGCTGTTGTTCCATCTCTTTTTAAAACGCGATACATATACACGCTCTCCTCTCTGGTGTAAATGAAATATTACTGCCACATTTAAAACTTCACGTGACGCCTTGCTATTATATCACAGCAAATTTAATGGGTCAATATATTGTATTTCTAAATCTTTTTGCAACTATATCTTGTATGGATTTTCTCTATATTCCTCTGATTTGTATATCATCCACAGACAATTCAACATATTTTGCATATATTTTCAGTCTTTCAACGTTAGGAGCATGTAAATTTGAGAACATTACTGTATCACGATCCACAAAGGGCTGTAAAAAATATTTTTTTATTTTTTTTTCTCCTGAAATACTCTGAAATAATTTGTTAATTTCCTCAAATGATTTCTCATTATGAAACTCCTCTGCCACTGTTGTTCTGAATTCATACTCAGTATTCCCTTCCACAAGAAGCTTCATACTTTCTATGATTTTTTTTCCGTCAAAATTTTTCACTCCAGCGGTTAATTCATAATGTTCCAGATCATTTTTGATATCCATCGCCACATAATCCAGAAGATTTTCTTCCAATAAGTGCCGCAGTATTTCCGGACGATACCCATTGGTATCTAATTTCACAAGATATCCCATTTTTTTTATCTTTCTTATAAATGCTTCAAGCCCCGAATGGAGAGTCGGTTCTCCACCACTGATACACACTGCATCCAGAAGCCCTGTTCTTTTTTCCAAAAAACTGAAAAATCCATTTTCATCCATAAGTTCCTGTATTTCTGAATTTAAAAGTTCACTGTTATGACAATAGGGACATAAAAAATTGCATCCATTCAAAAATACTGTACATGCAATCTTTCCAGGGTAGTCTAACAATGTCATTTTCTGAATACCAACAATTTTCATCGTTTTCTTCCTTCCCGTAATCTGAAAAAAAGTGTGAAAATCCTTCTTTCCACACTTTCTGTATCTTTATTATTTAATTCTAGGACATTCTTTCAAAAAAGGCTCTCCCATAAAGAATATCCGCATCTACTCTTTTCTTTAATTCTTCCAATGACTGAAATTTCATTTCCGGACGTACAAATTCACAAAATTCAACTTCTACTTCTTTGCCATAAGTATTTCCACTAAAATCAAAAACAAAGACTTCTGCCAGCACTTTTGAATCGCTCACAACAGTAGGCTTCACCCCTACATTTCCAATTCCATGATACCAAATTTCATCAATCCGGATATTACATACGTATACTCCGAAACGAGGCATGATTTTTTTTGATGCCGGAGCCACATTCATTGTAGGAAATCCTAAGCTTCTTCCCAGTTCATTCCCATGCTCAACACAGCCCGTCATCTGGTAAGAATAGCCAAGAAGTTTATTTGCAAGACTGAGATTTCCTTCCTGCAGCAATTCTTTAATATAAGTACTGCTAATGATTTTCCCATCATACATCTCCTGTTCGATCACATCTACATGATATCCATAAACAGGTGAATATTTCTTTAACATCTCTGCGGTCCCACGTTTTTTATGTCCAAACATAAAATCTGTTCCAACAACAATATAAGCTGCATGAAGCGTTCCCACCAGAATTTTACGAATAAATTCTTCAGCTTCCATTTCACGAAGTTCTTTTGTAAATGGGCAGTCAATCAGATAATCAACTACATCTTCCAGACTTTTCTTTCTTTCTTTTTTTGTCATCAATGAGTCTTTGCTCATATCAAATGCACATACGACACTTTTAATTTCTTCTGATGCGTATCCGCGGATTTTTTCAATCAGTTTCTGATGACCTTTATGGAGCCCATCAAATTTTCCCAGTGTCACTGCTGTTTTTCCATTGCTTTTATATGCATCAAACCCTGATAACTCTCTCATAGTCTTCCTCTGAATTATATATTAAAGAAACATTTTCTCAATCGAAAAACGTTTCTCTTTTTCAAGATAACGATATATTCCCACAAACTGATGCTTTGTGTCGTATACCCTCACCTGTTCTTCATTTTTCAAACCCGGATGCTCTCCGAGATATTTTTCGGCAAATGAATTGCCATTGTAAATCAGACTTTCCTGCTCTGGATTGATCTGGATTTCCGGCAGATTCTGAAACATCGCATCGATAGCAGTCAAAACACAGTCCAGATTTCCTGCATTCATTGCTTCCTCAATCTGAGCAAGTCGCAGACTGTCTTTCAGTTCAAAACGGCTTACCCTTGTTCGAAGAAGTGTTTCCATACAGCCTCCACAGCCAAGCACTGCCCCTATATCATGACAAAGCGTACGGATATAAGTTCCCTTAGAGCAGTGTACCAGCATACGCACACGCGGAAGATCAATCTCCAGAATTTCGATATTGTGAATCGTGATTTTTCGTGCTTTGCGCTCAATCTCAATCCCTTCCCGTGCCAGTTCGTATAACTTCTTTCCATTTACCTTTAAGGCAGAATACATTGGTGGAATCTGATCCTGTTCTCCTATAAACTTCAGAATATACTCTCTGACCTGTTCCTCTGTCAGTCCAGAAGGATCTCTCTCTTCGAGAACTGTTCCCGAAATATCCTGCGTGTCTGTTGTCTTCCCTAACAAAAGAACTGCCTCATACATCTTGTCTTTATCTGTGAGCATATCACAAAGCTTTGTAGCCTTCCCCAGACAAACTGGAAGTACACCCTCCGCATCTGGATCAAGCGTACCTGTATGTCCAATTTTTTTCTGCTTTAAAATACCTCGAAGCTTTGCAACAACATCATGAGATGTAAATCCCTTTTCTTTGTAAATATTCAATACACCGTTGATCATGCTGTCTTCTCACTTCCTTTCAGCTGGAGTCCGATTTGTTCTGCCAGCTTGTCAATTATTTCATACACATCTCCACTCATGGAAGCTCCTGATGCACGAACATGACCGCCGCCGCCAAAGTATCTTGCAATACTGCTGACATTTACCTTGCCTTTTGAGCGCAGGCTGACTTTGAACACTCCTGGTTCCAATTCGTATAAGAAGATCGCAACTTCTGTGCCCTCTGTCTGTCTCAAGATACTTACGATTCCATCCAGATCACCTGGCAATGCATCAAAAAACTCCATATCCTTTTTGCTGACAAAAGAAACGATACATTGCTTATCAAGTATAAGAAAGCTCTCAACGAGGGCTTTTCCAAGAATCTGTGTCTGCACAAAACTCTTTTCATAGTATGTTTTCTCTATGAGATCACTGCCATCAATCCCTTTTCTGAGAAGATCCGCGCCGATGATCATTGTCTCCGGTGATGTACAAGAATACTGGAAAATCCCTGTATCATGAGCAATTCCCATATACAGTGCTTCCGCACATTCCTTACTGATCTTGTCAGACTCAAGCAGATTATAAACCAGTTCGGAAGCAGAACTTGCTTCTGGAACGATATAGTTATGATCTGCAAATGCATCATTGCTGATGTGATGATCTATACACGCAGTACGTTTTGCCTGTTCGAATAATCCTCCAGAAAATCCCAGACGATCAACACTTCCGCAGTCCAGACAGATGAACAAATCATAGATTTTATCCTGTTCAACTGTATTTTTAATCTCCTCTGTTCTTTGAATTCTCTTAAAACAAGGCGCAACTGATTCCAGATATACATCAAATGAAATATCTGGAAACTGCTCTGTAAGGTACATATAAAGTCCCATACAGGAGCCAACACAGTCGCCGTCCGGACGGACATGTCCGCCCAGAGCTACTGTTTTTTTATCTTTCAGAATTTCAGATAATTTAAATTTCATCTTCATCCCTGTCTTTCAAGTCTTTTGTAACTTCGTCAATCATACGGCTCATATTTACACCATATTCAATTGACTGATCCAGAACAAATGTAAGTTCCGGTGTATTTCTCATATTCAGCTTTCTTGCAAGCTCACGACGGATAAATCCGCCTGCACTATTAAGACCTTTCAATGTATCTGCCTGTGATGCAACATCACCGAGAACACTGATATATACCTTACATGTCTTTAAGTCAGGTGCAACTTCTACGGCTACGACAGATGTCATTGGATTTACTCTTGGATCTTTGATGCCGCCGCGCAGTATATTGCTGAGCTCACGCTGAACTTCTGCGTTTACTCTTGTATTTTTAATACTGTTTTTTCTCATAACTGCCTGTTACTTCCTTTCTACTTCTACCATCTTGTATGCTTCTACAAGGTCGCCTTCCTGAATGTCATTATGGTTTTCAAATACGAAACCACATTCATATCCTGCTCTTACTTCTTTCACATCGTCTTTAAAACGTTTCAGTGATGCAAGAGGACCGTCGAAGATTACGATACCGTCACGTGTAAGTCTTACAGAACATCCACGTTCAAAAATACCATCCTGTACGTAAGAACCTGCAATTGTACCAACACCGGAAGCCTTGAATGTCTGACGAACTTCTGCATGGCCAAGTACTTTTTCTTCGAATACTGGATCGAGCATACCTTTCATAGCTGCTTCCACGTCTTCGATCGCACTGTAGATTACTCTGTAAAGTCTTAAATCAACACCTTCACGTTCAGCAATATCTTTTGCTGTTGCATCAGGACGAACATTAAATCCTATGATAATCGCATTAGATGCGGATGCAAGTGTAACGTCAGATTCGTTGATTGCACCGACACCGGCATGGATTACTTTAATTACAACTTCTTCATTAGAAAGCTTCAGTAGACTCTGTTTCATAGCTTCTACAGAACCCTGAACGTCTGCTTTTACAACAATCTTAAGTTCTTTGAGGTTACCTTCCTGAATCTGGCTGAACAGATCATCCAGAGACATCTTGGATTTTGTTTCTTCAAGAAGCTTAATCTTATTCTGTGCGATAAATGTTTCAGCAAAACTTCTTGCTTCTTTTTCATTCTTGCATCCTACGAATACTTCACCAGCATTTGGAACATCGTTGAGACCAAGGATCTCTACCGGCTGGGATGGACCTGCTTCTTTTACACGTCTTCCTTTGTCATCCATCATCGCTCTTACTCGTCCGTAAGCAGAACCTGCTGCAATTGCATCACCTACATGGAGAACACCCTTCTGTACAAGAACTGTTGCAACAGAACCTTTTCCTTTGTCAAGCTGAGCTTCGATTACAAGACCTCTTGCTGTACGGTCAGGATTTGCCTTAAGCTCCATAACATCTGCTGTAAGAAGTACCATCTCAAGAAGATCCTGGATACCTTCTCCTGTCTTAGCTGAAACAGGTACGAAGATTGTGCTTCCGCCCCAGTCTTCAGCAATCAGTTCGTATTCTGTAAGTTCCTGTTTTACACGTTCTATGTTTGCACTTGGTTTATCAATCTTATTAATCGCAACGATAATTTCAATACCAGCAGCTTTTGCATGGTTGATCGCTTCTACAGTCTGTGGCATTACACCGTCGTCAGCAGCAACTACAAGGATTGCAATATCTGTAGAACTTGCGCCACGCATACGCATTGCTGTAAATGCTTCATGCCCCGGTGTATCTAAGAATGTAATTGTTTCGCCATTGATTTCTACAACAGATGCACCGATATGCTGTGTGATACCACCTGCTTCTCGGCTGATTACACTTGTATGACGGATCGCATCAAGAAGTGATGTTTTACCGTGGTCAACGTGTCCCATTACACATACTACAGGAGGACGTTTTACCATCTTAGATTCGTCTTCCTCTTCTTCTTTCAGAAGTTCTTCGATTACATCTACAACTTCTTCTTTTTCGCAGAGAACATCGAATTCCATTGCAATTTCTTCTGCTGTTTCATAATTAATTTCCTGGTTAACTGTTACAATCTTGCCCTGCATGAATAATTTTTTAATAATCACTGCTGGAACAATCTTCATTTTGTCAGCCAGCTCTTTGATTGTCAATGTCTCAGGAATAGTAATCTGTTTTACTTCTTCTACTACAGGTTCTGGTTTTGGCTGTGGTTTCTGAGGCTTTTTCGCAGGTTCAACAATCTGTTTCTGCTTTCTGCCTTTTTTGCCTTTGTTTTCAAATTCCTGATCTCTTAATTCTTTTTTCTTATTATCTTTTTCTTTATCTTTAGATTTATTTCTCTGAGTCTTCTGCTGTTCCACCAATGGTGCAGGGATAGAATCTCTGTCATCTCTTCTGTTATTTTGTCTTCCCTGTGAACGCTGTCCATTACCACGTTCGTTGTTGTAAGAATCTTTGTCTCCGCCAAATCTTGGTCCACGGTCATTGCGCTCAAATTTATTATCTCTGCGGTCGTTTCTTTCTCCGCGATCATTGCGCTCATTTCTTTCCGGACGATCGCCTCTTTCAAATCTGTTTTCTCTGCGGTCGTTCTTTGGTCCTCTGCCTTCCTGACCACTGTTCTGGAAACGTCCCTGACGGTCGTTTCTTGGTCCTCTGCCTTCCTGGTTATTTCCCTGTGGGCGACCTCCCTGTGGACGTCCTTCCTGAAAACGTGGCTGACGATTTGCATCGTTTCCTCTGTTTTCCTGGGAACGTGTATTTTTCACACCCTCAGCTCCTGCCTGAACCGGACGCTGTCCCTGTGGGCGACCTCCCTGTGGACGTGACTGTCCCGGTGTACCATTCTGAGGTCTTGACTGTCCAGCTGGACGCTGTCCCTGCTGACGTGTTCCCTGACCTCCCTGGCCGCCCTGACGTGAACCACCCTGAGAACGTGTTACATTTTTTGCATTCTGTGGACGAACCACACGAACAATATTTTTCTTCTTTGGTGCAGCATTGTCTGCTTTTTCTTCTGCAGCAATCTCGGCAGCCTTACGTGCACCAGATTTGCCAAATTCATTTTCTTCATGTACTCTCATTTCTGTCATATATATTTACTGCCTCCTTTATGCAATTGTCTTGTCTTTCGTATCTATTTGTTTACGGATTCCATCTGCAAATCCCTGATCTAAAACAGCAAGAGATGCTCTGAACTGTTTACCCATTGCGTGTCCAAGTGAATCTTTATCTCCATAAAAACGAATCGGAACTTTGTAAAATTCACACATATTACGGAAATTTTTCTTTGTATTTTCAGATGAGTCTTCTGCAACGATTACAAGCACTGCTTTACCGCTTTTTACTTCGCGCTCAGTCATAAACTCACCACTCACAGTTTTCCCTGCTTTTGTGGCGAGCCCGATCAATGATAATATTCTATCTGTCTTCAATCTCACTCATCTCCTTTTCCAGACGTTCATATACTTCTGAAGGAATTGCCTGCTTGAAAGAACGCTCCAAACCCCTGCTTTTTACAGCCTTTCTGAAACATTCCTGTGAAGGGCAAATATAAGCTCCTCTTCCGTTCATCTTTCCTGTCATATCCAGAACAAATTCACCTTCCTGTGTACGCAGAACCCGAAGTAATTCTTTCTTCGGCATCATCTCTCCGCAGCCTACGCACTTGCGCTGTGGAATCTTGCGTTTAACTGTCAATTGAAATCACCTCTCTGGCTTATTCTTCTGTTTCAACAAATTCGAATTCTTCTGTATCTTCTTCATCATATGCATCGAATTCGCCAATATATCCTTCATCATTCATCATTGCCATCTGATCCATATAATCTTCTGGCAGCTCACCTGACTCGATTGCCTGCGTCTCACTCTTGATATCAATCTTATAACCTGTCAGTCGTGCTGCAAGTCTTGCATTCTGACCTTCTTTACCGATTGCAAGTGAAAGCTGATAATCAGGTACGATTACACTTGCCATCTTCTCGTCTGGGTCTGCAGCTACAGAAATAACTTTTGCAGGACTCAGTGCATTCTCAATAAGAAGTGCAGGGTTTTCATTCCAGTTAATGATATCAATCTTTTCTCCACGAAGTTCGTTAACAACTGCATTTACACGAGTACCATTCATACCTACGCATGCACCGACTGGATCAACGTTAGGATCATTGGACCATACAGCCATCTTTGTACGGGAACCAGCTTCACGGGCAATGCTCTTAATCTCTACGATTCCTTCTTTTACTTCTGCAACTTCTGCTTCGAACAGGCGCTTAACAAGTTCAGGATGTGTACGTGACACAAGAATCTTTGGTCCCTTTGGCGCATTCTTAACTTCTACGATGTAAAGTTTGATACGTTCTGTTGGTTTGAATACTTCACCTTTTACCTGTTCATTCTCTGTCAGCATTGCATCTGCTCTTCCGAGGTTGATGCTGATATTCTTGCCAACATAACGCTGTACGATACCTGTTACGATATCTTTCTCTTTTTCAAAATACTGATCAAATACGATCTTTCTTTCTTCTTCGCGAATCTTCTGCAGAATCAGGTTCTTTGCATTCTGTGTTGCAATTCGTCCAAATGCCTTTGATTCTACAGGAACCTGTGCGATATCTCCAAGGTGAAGGGAAGAATTAAGCTTTTCAGCATCTTCCAGACTGATCTCGATCGCTGGATCAAATACTTCTTCAACAACTTCTTTTTCTGCATAAACTGCATAATCGCAGGTTTCTCTATTCATAATAACTTTAATGTTATCTGATGTTCCAAAATGGTTCTTGCATGCACTGATCAGTGAATTCTCAATTGCATCCATCATTGTTTCTTTGCTGATATTCTTTTCTTCTTCCAGAATAGTCAATGCTTCCAGTAACTCAGTGTTCATTTTATCTTCCTCCTAATTATTTAAAAATCAAGCGCCAGTCTGATCAGCGCAATATCACATCTATCGAAAACCTGCTCTGTGTCATCCTCATATGCGATCGTTACAGTTTCTTTATCGTACGCTTTTAAGATTCCCACAAACTCTTTCTGTCTGTCGATCGCACGATACGTTCTGATCTCAACTTCTTCTCCAAGACTTCTTTTAAAATCCTTTTCCTTTTTCAGTGGTCTTCCAAGTCCCGGTGAACTCACTTCGAAAATGTAAGAATCATCGATATAATCTTTTTCATCCAGGATATCAGAAAACTGTCTGCTGACAACTTCACAGTCATCCACTGTGATTCCGCCCGGCTTATCGATATATGCACGCAGATACCAATTACCTGCTTCCTTTACATATTCTACATCTACCAGTTCAAATCCATATCCTGTCACGATTGGTTCCAGAAGTTCTTCTGTACGCTTTTCATAATCTTCTCTTCTTGACACAATAACATTCCTTTCTATTCTTTATTCATTCCAGGCGGCAGTCTGTCTTCTTTATATTTAAGTCTCTCTTGCAAGACCTTGCGCAGGATTCGCGTCAGCATCAGCCGATATTATACCTGTAACAATCCTTGCAGAGCATAGATCAGAGGTGAATTAATTCCTCTCTGAATATATAAAGAAGAGTGAACAATATTGTCCACTCTTCTGCCGATTTCCTTATGTAACTATGTGTAGTATAGCACTCTTTTATAAGAAAAGCAAGTAAATTCCTTTTATTTTCGCATTTTTGTGCCAGTGCCGTCTCGTTTTGCCATCTTAAGACGATTCAAACTTACTTCCTTTTCATTATAAATAATCTTTGATTCTTTTCCTTCTTCAAAAAAATATACATTCTCAACTTCGTCTTTTCTTGAAAGCTTAATTCCTCTCACCCCGACTGCTGCCTTTTTCTTTTCCGGAACTTCAGAAATTGGAAATTTTAGGAAATATCCATTCTTTGTCTGAAGTACGATATGTTGATTCTCTTTCACAAACTGAACATTCATAAGTTCATCCTCTTCCTGTAATTTTGTAGCAACAATACTTCTTTTTGCCGCCTGGAATTCACTTCCATCCACACGCTTGATCATTCCCTGTTTTGTCGTAAACAATAATTTGCCATAAGAAAGGAATCCATCTTCGCAAATCATTACAATCCTCTCTTCTGTACTTACAAAATTACTGACATTATCGATTGGAATTCCTTTTTCTCTGAATTTCCCATACGGAAGATCCAGAACTTTTATTTGATGCATCTTTCCGCCTTCTGTAAATATGCACAGTTTTCCTGTATTCATGCAATGGATCACATATTTATTTTCAGAATCTGCCGCCTCTTTATTCCTTTCATAAACAGACACATCCACCGTTTTTGCATACCCAAAACGATCCATTAAGAACACAACTTTCTGTTCCTCGATCTTCTTTTCCTCAAAAACAGCTTCTCCCGCATTCTCTATCGCTGTACGTCTGTTTCTGCTATATTCTTTTTTGAATCTATCCAGTTCTTCTATGATTACATTTGCCATGGAATCATAGTTATTTAAAATATCTTCATAGCGTTCGATATTCTTCAGTGTCTCTTCGTGTTCTTTTTGCAGTGCCTGAATTTCCAGACCAATTAATTTATAAAGTCGCATCTCCAGGATCGCTGTTGCCTGTCGCTCTGTAAAACGGAGCATGGAAGCTCTTTTCCGAGAAACTTTTGTCTTAAATGTAATGTTCTCTGTAATCCCGTGAACCAGACAGGCTCTTGCATCTTTTACATTTTTACTTCCACGAAGAATCTCAATAATCAGATCGATGACATCACAGGCTTTGATCAGACCCTCCTGAATCTCCTTTCGCTCAAGTTCTTTTGCCAACAATGTCTTGTACTTACGCGTTGCCAGTTCAAACTGAAAATCCACATGATGTTCGATAATCTGTTTCAGGCCCAGAGTTTCCGGTCTTCCATTGGCTACTGCAAGCATATTCACACCAAAAGTATCTTCCAGTCGTGTCTTTTTATAGAGCATATTTTTCAGATTCTCTACATCTGTTCCTCGCTTTAATTCCAGTACGATTCGAATTCCTTCTTTGGAAGACTGGTTGGAAATATCTGTAATATCTGTTGTCTTTTTTGCATCTACAAGATGAGCTACATCATTGAGGAACTTGCTGATACCACTGCCTATCATTGTATACGGAATCTCTGAGATGACCAGAAGCTTCTTTCCACCTTTCTGTTCTTCAATCTCTACCTTTCCTCTCAGCTTAATCTTTCCCTGTCCAGTCTCATAGATATTCAAAAGATCATCCTGATTCACCACAATCCCACCTGTTGGGAAATCCGGTCCCTTGATATACTCCATCAACTGTTTTGTAGTGATCTCTTCATTCTTCATATACGCTTTAACAGCATCTACAACTTCACCAAGATTATGTGTCGGAATACTTGTTGCCATACCTACTGCAATACCTTCAGCACCATTAATTAAAAGATTCGGAACTCTGGATGGCAGTACCAATGGTTCCTTCTCCGTCTCATCAAAGTTCGGTCCGAAATCGATCACATTCTTGTCCAGATCAGACAGCAGCGTTTCCTGTGTGAATTTTGTAAGTCTTGCTTCTGTATATCGCATAGCCGCAGCCCCGTCTCCTTCAATGGAACCGAAATTGCCATGACCATCGACCAGTATCATTCCTTTTTTGAAATCCTGTGCCATAACAACCAGAGATTCATAGATGGAACTGTCACCATGAGGATGATATTTACCCATCGTGTCCCCGACGATACGTGCGCATTTACGGTACGGTTTATCATACTTAATCCCCAGTTCATGCATATCGTACAAGGTTCTTCTCTGTACCGGCTTCAATCCATCCCTTACATCTGGAAGTGCACGGGAAATGATAACACTCATTGCATAATCAATATATGATTTTTTCATCAAATCCGAATATTCTGTCCGGATTATCTGTGATTCATTATTCATTCACTTCTCCTTCTATATCATCGCAGTACATCATCAGATATCAAGTTCTGCTTCTGTTGCATTTTCATAAATAAACGCACGTCTCGGCGGCACCTCAGTTCCCATCAGCATCTCTGTCACACTGGATGCCATTCTCGCATCCTCGATCTCAATCCTTCTCATAATTCTTGTATCTGGATTCAGCGTTGTCTCCCAGAGCTGCTGCGCATCCATCTCACCAAGACCTTTATATCTTTGCAGTGTAAATGGACCGTCATGTGTTTTTCGATATCTTTCCAAAGCCGCATCATCGTAAAGATATTCTTCTTCGCCTTTCTTTGGCATTGCTTTATATAATGGTGGCATTGCCACATAAACATGTCCCTCATAAATCAATTCTGGCATAAAACGATAGAAAAGAGTAAGCAGCAAAGTGGAAATATGTGCCCCGTCGACATCCGCATCAGCCATGATAATGATCTTGTCATACCGCAGTTTGCTGATATCAAAATCATTGCCATATCCTTCGGAAAATCCACAGCCAAATGCATTAATCATCGTCTTAATCTCTGCATTGGCAAGAACCTTATCAATACTTGCCTTCTCAACATTCAAAATCTTACCACGAATTGGGAGAATCGCCTGAAAACTCCTGTCACGCGCCGTTTTCGCAGAGCCGCCTGCAGAATCTCCTTCGACGATAAAAATCTCACATTTTTTTGGATCACGGCTCTCACAGTTTGCCAGCTTACCATTGCTGTCAAAAGAATATTTCTGCTTTGTCAGAAGATTTGTCTTCGCCTTCTCCTCTGTCTTGCGAATCTTCGCAGCCTTTTCCGCACTGGAAAGAACTGTCTTTAATGTCTCCAGATTGCGGTCAAAGTACAGAACCATCTCATCACCTGTCACCTTGCCCGCAGCCTTTGATGCATCAGGATTGTCCAGCTTTGTCTTCGTCTGTCCCTCAAAACGTGGATCCGGATGCTTCACTGAAATGATGGCAGTCATTCCATTACGAATATCTGCTCCCGTAAAATTCGTATCCTTATCTTTCAGAATTCCAATTTCACGTGCATATTGATTCATTACCGTTGTAAATGTTGTCTTAAATCCAGTAAGATGCGTTCCCCCTTCTGAGTTATAAATATTATTACAGAATCCAAGGATGTTCTCATGGAATTCATTCACATACTGAAATGTAACTTCTACTTCAATCCCTTCTGCTTCTCCTTTAAAATAAACCGGCTCATGAAGCGTTTCTTTATTCGCATTCAAATCTTTGATAAAGCCAATGATTCCCTCTGGTTCATGGAATTCTATATGCTCTGATGATTCTAGTCTTTTATCATCAAAAATAATCGTCAGGTTTGGATTCAGATATGCAGTTTCATGCAGTCTGCTTTTCACCTCATCTGCACGAAATCTTGTCTTTTCAAATATCGTATCGTCCGGAAGAAAATTTACCTTTGTTCCTGTCTTTCTTGTCCTGCCGACAACAGGCAGAAGTCCCTCTTCCAGTTCTACTATCGGAACCCCTCTTTCATAACTGTCATGATGAATTGCACCATCTCTGCTGATCCATACGTCCATATGAGTAGAAAGTGCATTAACAACTGAGGATCCTACCCCATGAAGTCCGCCGCTTGTCTTATAAGCAGAATCATCAAACTTTCCTCCCGCATGTAATGTTGTGTACACAAGTCTCGCAGCAGATACTCCTTTCTGATGCATTCCCACAGGAACACCTCGTCCATTGTCCTCTACTGTTGCAGACCCGTCTTTTTCCAGTGTCACATGAATCTCTGTACAAAATCCGGCAAGATGTTCATCCACGGCATTATCTACAATTTCATATATCAAATGGTTCAGACCTTTTGTTGAAACGCTTCCGATATACATACCCGGACGCTTACGAACCGCTTCAAGTCCTTCTAATACAGCAATGCTGTCTGCATCATATGTAGTCTTTTTACCCATAATATCTCTCCTTTTTTACAATCAGCTTATCATAGCATGAATTCCATCACTTTTGCAAGTCTTTTGAACATATGTTCGCTAATTTCTATAAAATCCAGTATTTTTCCTTATTTCTCAAGCAAAACGCGATTCAACACCTCTGCCAGTACAATCATCGCATTCCTCATTTCTTCTACTGTATTTGTTTGTGCTCCCGCTTCAATCAGCAAAGACTTTGGTTTCATATGTAAACTATATCTATATCCTCTGAGATAAGTTTTTCTTGCAAACCCGGAATATAATTCTTCACAGGCAAGTTTCATTTGCAAAGAAAAAGCAAGATTATCTTGGATATATGGATTATAAAGATATTCCAGTTCTCCATTGGTTCTCGTTCTGCTAAGTCCATTAAAAAACATAACCTGAGCAGTCTGCTTTCCATCAATCTCTGTCACCAAATGCGTTTCTTCTGCCACGCCGTCCCTGTGAAGATCAATCACAACTTCAATCGTTGGATTTGCCTCGAGAATGGGACGGATTGCTGCCTCAGCATATTCGTATGCGTTGCTTCTATCCAAATTTCCATTAATCACATCATACACGCCCGTATCATGAATGGTGGAAATTCCTTTTGCATTTAATAATTGAGCCAAATATTCTCCCATCCCCACTATGGTATCCGCTGCATCACCTGGCACAGAATCTGCAAATGCTTCTTGCGAATGTGTATGAAAAATCAAAACTTTCGGACCTTCCGTCTTTATATCAATCTTCATATTTTTCCCCAGAAGTTCATCCACTCTCAGATCACTCTCATATACCATTGTCCCACTGTCCACTATGTAAAAATTACTCAGCAAATATTCAAAATCTCTGAGCCTATCTATTGAAAGATCTAGGGATGCCTCCTTTGTCGCCGGAACAATATTTTCCACAGTTTCCGTATCACCTACAAGATTTCCATTTTCATCTACATAAACTTCTTCATTTGCCTGACTTGCCAGAATTTTTTCTAATGTATCTTCATCCTCGTACTGTACCTCATATTTTCTGAGTCCATCCGCATACTCCATAAACGGAAACAATGCCGATACCTGTTCCATAATCCACTGATTAAAAGTTCTATCTTGTTCCTCTGCCGTATACAAAAACCCTGGAAGAAAACATTGCTCTGCCTTTTTTTCAATTTTCTTATTTAATTGATAGAAAATTCCCGTTCCCATCCCTGAAATATAATTTTTCATTTCATATATCAGAAATAAAAGCATCATTATAAAAATGATGCTCCCTCTCGCTTTTTGTCTGTTTCCTGTACCTCTCGTCCTAAAAATTCTTCCACGTGTATCAGTTTCATAAATATATTGTTTCATACTTTTCTTTTTATAAATACATCTTTACATTTACATCTAATATATTCTCTGTTCTCTGATTCTATGCTTCTGTTTTCTTCCGTCGTTTCTTTAAAAACAAAAAATTCAGTGCTTCCGAAATCGTATAGCTCATCTGTTTGATCAGCTCATCTTCTTCTTTTAAGGTTACATACATTCCATTTAGCTGTGGAGCAATCAGCTCACTGATCAGTTCATATTTTTCAGTTCCACTATAAGTATTTAACATATTTCCAACACCTTGAAAAGCTGAAGAACTCTCTAAAGCCTGCAGCAGATTTTCCATTGTATCATTGACAATCGTTGCTGCATTTACAACAGTAGGAACTCCAATCCCAAGAACCGGAACACCCAGTGTCTGTTGTGTCAGCCCACTTCTGTGATTTCCAACACCTGATCCCGGATGAATTCCTGCATCTGAAATCTGTATCGTACGATTCAAACGTCTGCAATTTCTTGCTGCCAGCGCATCCACTGCAATCACAAGATCCGGCTGTGTTTCTCTTACAATCCCCTTTATAATCTCCAATGTCTCCATTCCTGTCTGCCCCATAACTCCGGGTGCAATCGCACTGATATATTTCCTCTCATTCTCCTCCAGTGCATAATGTCCATATTCCTTCACGATATGTCTCGTAACACAAAGATTATCAACTACATAAGGTCCAAGTGCATCTGGAGTTACACTTCGATTTCCAAGACCTGCTATTAAAATCGAAATCTCCCTGTCTTTCAATATCTTTCCCTTGATCAGTCTTTCTATATGTTCTGCAAGCTTTTCCGAAATGATTCTGTGATAATTTTCATCTTTCATTCCAAGTTCATCTGCTTCCAGTGTCAGATAAACCCCTGTTGGTTTCCCCATCTTTTTTGCACCTTTCTCAGTTTCTATGATTACTTTCGTAATCCTGAGATCAGATTCTCTGTCATACTCTTCCTCTAAAATCACTCCTGGAATCTCCACATTACTTCCTTCAAATTTTTCCTTTTCTTCCAGTGCAAGGTCCGTACGCACGCTAAATTTTTCTAACACTGTTTCTCCACCCTTCTATTCATCATTATTTTTCTTTATAAAAGATATTTTTCACATTTTTTTTGAAAATATGTATTGACAAGATTTGCTACTTGGAATAAAATATATGAGTATGTTTGAGCAGAACGTCCGTGTCCGGGTCTGGTCAATAAAAACAGGCGGTTCTTTATATACCGCATATACATTTGAAAATCTTAATGTTTGGAGGTGTACAAATTGGCTAACATTAAATCTGCTAAAAAAAGAGTTTTAGTAACAGAAACAAAAACTGCTAGAAATAAAGCAATCAAGTCTAAAGTTAAAACTGCTGTTAAAAAAGTAGAAGTTGCAGTTGCTAACAAAGACGTTGAAACAGCTAAAGTAGCTCTCAGAGCTGCTGTAACAGAGATTACAAAAGCAGGAACAAAGGGTGTTTATCACAAAAACACAGTTTCCAGAAAGATCGCTCGTTTATCTAAAGCTGTTGACAGCATTGCATAATTGGATATACAGAATTTTCAAAGCATCCGCTACCGTCATGGCGGATGCTTTTTTCATTATAAAGAAAATACTTCATAAGAAAAAAGAGTCCATTAATGATCAGATCATTAACGAACTCTTTTTTCTACGATTACAATATTAGTTGTTGATCAATTTGTCCTCATTGCTCCAGCTATACAGTTTTCTAATCTCTGCACCAACTTTTTCTGATGGATGTTCAGCAGCGAGTTTTCTCATAGCTTTAAAATGAACCTGTTTTCCAGCATCAGACATATCTACAAGGAATTCTTTTGCGAATGTTCCATCCTGAATATCAGAAAGAACCTTCTTCATAGCTTTCTTTGTTTCATCTGTGATAATCTTTGGTCCAGTAATGTAATCACCGTATTCAGCGGTGTTAGAGATTGAATATCTCATTCCTTCAAAACCAGACTGGTAGATCAGGTCTACGATCAGTTTCATCTCGTGGATACATTCGAAGTAAGCATTTCTCGGGTCATAACCCGCTTCTGTAAGTGTTTCGAAACCGGCCTGCATAAGTGCACAAACACCACCACAAAGTACTGCCTGTTCTCCGAAAAGATCAGTCTCTGTTTCTGTTCTGAATGTTGTTTCAAGAACACCAGCTCTTGCTCCGCCGATACCCGCTGCATATGCAAGTGCTTTATCGAGAGCTTTTCCTGTTGCATCCTGGTAAACAGCTACGAGAGATGGTACACCTTTTCCAGCCTGATATTCACTTCTTACTGTGTGTCCAGGTCCCTTTGGTGCGATCATTGTAACGTCAACATATTTTGGAGGTACAATTGTTCCAAAATGAATATTGAAACCATGAGCAAACATAAGCATGTTACCTTCTTCAAGGTTTGGTTCGATATCTTCTTTGTAAAGCTGTGCCTGTTTTTCATCATTGATCAGAATCATGATAACATCAGCTTTTTTAGCGGCTTCTGCTGCTGTGAAAACTTCAAATCCCTGAGCCTCAGCTTTTGCCCATGATCTGCTGCCTTCATAGAGACCAATGATAACGTCGCATCCGGATTCTTTCAAGTTCAATGCATGTGCATGTCCCTGGCTTCCGTAACCGATGATTGCAATTGTTTTTCCTTCCAGCATTGAAAGGTTACAGTCTTCCTGATAATAAATCTTTGCGTCCATTTTTAATTCCTCCTGGCTTTGCATACAGACATAAGTCTGTGTATTTTATAATTCATATTAAATTTTATATAGTTAAAGGTATCTTTCCCTTAGCTTCTTAGTTATCAAGATATGTAACATCTTTACTTCCTCTTGATAATGCAGTAATTCCAGTTCTTGCGATTTCAAGAATCTCAAATCCATCCATCAGATTCAGGAATCCATCCAGTTTCGATGAACTTCCCGTAAGTTCGATAATCAGGGAATCTTTCTCAACATCGACAATCTTTGCACGGAAGATCTCTGTAATCGAAATAAGTTCCGCTCTCTGCCTTGCATTCGCTGCGACCTTAACCATAATCAGCTCTCTGCACACGGATTCATTCTCTTGAAGAAGCTTGATATCTCTTACATCAATCAACTTACGAACCTGCTTCTCAATCTGTTCCAGAATCAACTCGTCTCCGGAAGCTACTACTGTAATACGTGTAAATCTCGGATCTGCTGTTGTACCTGCTGAAATACTGTCAATACTATATCCACGGCGGCTGAACAATCCTGAAATTCTGCTCAATACACCTGGATTATTGTCTACCAATAAAGAATATACTTGTTTTCTCATATGCTCTCCCATCTGATAAAAACGACTTTGCCTTACCTTCAAAACAGAGTGCGTTCTGTTTTATTATAATAACAACTTTCATTATGCTTGTCAACACTTTTTAATGAAGTAAAGTTGTAAACCACAAATGTAATTATCTATTATTCTGAACTTTATTAAAGCCCCATCTTCTCTGCCAGATCGTTCAGATATACCCAGCGATCCATTTTTTCCTCTAGTTCCGCCTCTTTTTTTGCCTTTTCTTCCATCAGCTCTGAAAGTTTTTTGGAATTCGTAGAATTTTTCACCATATCCTGATCGATCTTTTCAATTGTTTCCTCTAACTTCGCAATCACTTCGTCAATTGTATCATATTCTCTCTGTTCATTAAATGAAAATTTTACTTTTTGTGTATTATTTTGTTTCCAATCTTTTTTCCCTGACTTCTCTTTTGCAGCAACAGGCTGTCCAGCCGATACGTCTTTTCTGCGAACTGCTTCCAGATAGTCGCTGTAACCGCCTTCATACTGTCTGAGTTTTCCATTCTCTTCAAAAGCGAAGATACGATCCACTACATTATCAAGAAAATATCTGTCATGAGAAACTGTGATCACAATCCCCGCAAAGGAATTCAGATAGTCTTCCAAAATTGTCAGAGTCGGAATATCCAAGTCATTTCCCGGTTCATCGAAGATCAGACAGTTTGGTGCCTGCGCAAGAATACTCAGAAGATAAAGTCTCTTTTTCTCTCCACCCGAAAGCTTTTCAATCGGTGCATATTGCATTTCCGGCGTAAATAAAAAGCGTTCAAGCATCTTAGATGCAGAAATCTTACCCTCTCTTGTAGGAATGTATTCCGCCACATCTTTTACATAATCAATCACTCTTCGATTATTGTTCATATCCGGAACTTCCTGAGCAAAATATGCAATCTTTACAGTTTCACCAACTTCAATGGTTCCACTGTCAGGCTCTACTAATCCAGCAATTATTTTCATCAAAGTGGACTTTCCACATCCATTCGGACCGATAAATCCTACTCGTTGATTTTTCAGAACAATATAATCAAAATCATTGATCAATTTTTTCTCTCCATACCCTTTACTTACATGGTGGAGCTCCACTGTCTTTTTACCCATACGTGTCTCGACAGATTCTGCCTGAACCAGCTGCTCTGTCTGTGGCACGCTTGTATTTTTCAGATTCTCCAGACGTTCCAAACGCGCTTTCTGTTTCGTTGTTCTTGCACGACATCCGCGTTTCGCCCATTCAATCTCCATGCGAAGGATACTCTGGCGCTTACGTTCAGAAGCCTGCTCCATCTCTTCTCTCTGTGCCTTTAATTCCAAAAATCCAGAATAATTAGATTCATAAGAATACATATTTCCCCTGCTGATTTCCAAAATCTTATTAGTTACCTTGTCAAGGAAATATCTGTCATGCGTTACCATAATTACAACACCACGATAACTTTTCAAATAATTCTCCAACCATTCCAACATAGCATTATCCAGATGGTTAGTCGGCTCATCCAACAACAAAATATCTGAAGATGACACCAGCGTCTTTGCAAGTGCAGCCTTCTTTTTCTGTCCGCCCGAAAGATGTTCAATCAGTTCTTCATACTCTGTCAGACCAAGCTCGTTTAGAATTGTCTTTGCCTCACTTTCAGCACTCCAATCATTCTCATCAATACCTTCCATCATATAAGAAAGAACTGTTCGTTTCCCAGGCTCACCTTTCACCTCTTCGATTCCCACCTGAGAAAGATAAGCGATCTTCAGACCATTCTGACGAATAATTTGTCCCTCATCAGGTTCTTCTAATCCAACGATCATTTTAAGCAAAGTACTTTTTCCGGTTCCATTGATTCCTACAATTCCAATCTTATCATTCTCCTGAATTCCAAAAGAAGCATCATCAAAAATCTTTTTATCCCCATATATTTTACTAATATGTTCTATATTTAAAATATTCATCCACTATCACCTCGTCTTACATCACATTTCCGACAATATTTACTATGATATAAGATTTTTATATCTATGTCAAAGAATTCTTAATTTTCTATAACTTCTCTTGTTTTCTCAAAGAAAATGTTATAGTATAAATGGCATTAAAATTATTAACAAATTTCATAAGGAGTATTTAATGAGACAAAAAAAGAGAAAAAATATAGCTATCATTGATGTATTCGATGATGATTTTGAAATTACATATGAAGATGATTTTGAGGATGTCTACGAAGATGAATACGACACTGAATATGAGAATGACTACGAAGATGAATATGATGAAGAGGAGGACGATTACGAAGATGAAGATGTCTACGAAGACGAGAATGATGAATATGAATCCCATCATACATCCAGAAAAAAACGTAAAAGAAGAAAATTAACCCCTGTTGCTGCTCCTATCAAAAAAAGCAGTAAGGCAGTTTACAAGTTAGTGAATGCTCTTCTTCGAAATCTTTCGCTTCTTTTAATCCTTACCATTATCGGTTATATGGCGCTTGATTTTTATAAAGGAAGTGCACCTTACGGAGATATCATGGCAGAGCTTCAGGCACAGAACTTTTCTCAAATATTGGTTTCTTATTATGGTGTTGCCGCCTGTTTGATCTTCTTCGAACTGATTTCTGCCTTGTGGGCAATGTCCAAAGCCAGAGTCAGAGATGAGCATGGAAGACATCGCGAAGATGTGGGACGGGGATTATTTTCCTTCATCTTTATATACGTATGTTCCCATGCAGCCTTTCTATTAAGCGGATATATCCCTGATATACCGGAGTATACGAACATCCTTGCTGGAATCCGCGGCGTACTGACTGTTTTTGGATCTATGCATAACGTGTTATTTGGATTATGTACAGCAGGAGTTATCTCCTGTCTTTTAAGAAAATATCATTTATAATAAAAAGAGAGATACTCCGTGGAAATGCATGCATTTAAGCACTGACATATTCCACAGAGCATCTCGTTTTGTTTTTCCCCGTAAAACAAAAAAGACTATCAGATTTTTTAATCCGACAGCCCTTTCGTATCTATTCATTAAATATTAAGCAAGTTTAGCTTTTGCAACTTCTGCAAGTGTAGCAAATGCTTCTTTATCGTTTACTGCTAACTCAGCAAGCATTTTTCTGTTCATGTCAACGTTAGCAAGTTTAAGACCATACATGAATTTGCTGTATGAAAGTCCGTTCATTCTTGCTGCTGCATTGATACGAGCAATCCAGAGCTGACGCATCTGACGTTTGCGCTGTTTTCTACCTGCATATGCAGATGTAAGTGCTCTCATAACAGACTGTTTTGCAACTCTGTACTGTTTTGAACGAGCTCCTCTATATCCTTTAGCTAATTTTAATGTTCTATTGTGTTTTTTCTTTGCGTTTAAACCGCCTTTAATTCTTGCCATTTCTTAATCCTCCTAATACTATAACCAGTTCCAAATCTTACAGATATGGTAATACTTTCTTCATGCTCTTTACGTTTGTTGCATCAGCAATTGCAGACTTTCTAAGATTTCTTTTTCTCTTAGTTGTCTTCTTTGTTAAGATATGGCTCTTGTAAGCTTTATTTCTCTTCAGTAATCCTGTAGCTGTTTTTTTGAAGCGCTTTGCTGCTGCTCTATTTGTTTTAATTTTTGGCATGATAAATTCCTCCTTTAATGTGCTTGTGCCATACAAGACAATTCTGTCTGTACTATATTTTTTAACGTTTTACAGTTAAAACCATACTCATGTTGCGGCCTTCCATCTTAGCCGGTTTTTCAACTGTTGCTACATCTTTCAGCAAATCTGCGAAATCATCAAGGATGTGCTTGCTCTGCTGAACATGCGCCATCTCTCTTCCGCGGAAACGAAGTGTAACTTTTACTTTGTTTCCTTTTTCAATGAATTTCTTCGCATTATTGACCTTTGTATTTAAATCATTTGTGTCAATGTTCGGTGATAAGCGAACCTCTTTAACCTCAACGGTTTTCTGCTTTTTCTTCGCTTCCTTTTCTTTTCTGGTCAACTCGTATTTATATTTACCATAGTCGATGATCTTGCATACCGGCGGCTTAGCTGTCGGTGCGATCTTTACCAGATCAAGCTCTGCTTCCTGAGCAAGCTTGTAAGCTTCTCTAGCAGACATAATTCCTAACTGTTCCCCACTCTCACTGATCACACGAACTTCTTTATCGCGGATCTGCTCGTTAATCATTAATTCGCTAATTGTCGTATACCTCCATCAAATGAATTTCCTTTAGGTCCCGTTTTCATTTCCGAAAGAACAACTTGTTCTTTCTCATGCAAAAAGCGGGTGAATAGCAACATCCACCCGCAAAACATCAAACACATCTCAAACAATGTGCAACATGTCAATATCAAACCAATAGTCACCCAATTGTGCTATGGTGAGAGTGGATACTCTGCTTTCTTTTCGCCTCACGCAATGACTAATATACTCCATACACGTGAAAATGTCAACACCTTTTTTTAATTTTTTATCTTTTTTCTCCCATGCAGAATACAGCAAGTACGCCAGGACCTGTATGCGCACCGATAACTGTTCCGATATTGTTAATCAATACATTCTCAACATCCATCTTCTTACGCACAATTTCTGCAAGAGCTTCTGCTTCTTCAAGACAGTCACCGTGTGTGATCATAACCATCTCTTTATTCATCTCTTCCCAGCCTTTTGCCTGTTCAGCAGCCATATCAACAATTGTGTTCATTGCTTTCTTACGACCACGTTCTTTTGCCACTACACCGAGCTTTCCTTCATCATCTACAACGATGATTGGTTTTATCTTTACGATAGAACCAAGAACTGCACTTGCTTTAGAAAGACGTCCGCCACGGTGAAGGTGTTCAAGATCATCTACTGTAATATTATGTATTACATGGAGTTTATTCTCTTCTACCCACTGTGCCAGCTCGTTAATTGTCATTCCCTCATCTTTCTTTTTCAGTGCATGGTAAAGAAGGATTCCTTCACCCATGCACGCACAAAGAGTGTCTATAACGATAATCTTTGCTTCAGGATATTCTTCTCTTAACTCTTCTGCTGCAAGACGCATACTGTTATATGTTCCACTCAGTGCTGATGAAAATCCAAGATGAAGGATATCTTTCCCTTCTTTCAAAATTGGTTCCATCATCTCTCTTGCTCCATCAGGATTCACCTGAGTTGTAACAGCCATCATGCCGTCACGGAGTTTTCCAAAAAACTCCTCACTTGAAAGTCCGTGCATATCTACGTATGTTTCATTATCAATTGTATATTTTAATGGAGCAACTTTTATATCGCGCTCTTCCAGCCATTTTAAAGGCATATCTGCTGTACTGTTTATTGTAATAACATAATCTCTCATTTAATTTCTCCTTCCTTGTCACAGAAAAAAATATAAGTTCATATTATTTTCCACATGGTTTTTTAAACTACATGTCGTTTTATTCGCATTACTCCTATATCATATCACTGTTTATCTATTTATGCAAAACCTTTTTAGCAGTTATTACAAATAATATTACAGTCACTGTGACTGATATGATATCCGCCACAGGTTCTGCCCTGTAAATTCCTACAACACCCATAAATTTTGGAAAAAGAATTGCCAGTGGAATCAAAAGAATAACTTTTCTCAAAAGAGCTATAACCAGTGAAACCTTCGCCTGCCCTAATGCAAGAA
The DNA here is from genome assembly GCA_036309085.1 of Schaedlerella sp. GTDB lineage: Bacteria > Bacillota > Clostridia > Lachnospirales > Lachnospiraceae > Schaedlerella. Next base: position 181,648 of record JAXJUL010000007.1, on the reverse strand, counting down.
ACGTTGTCTGACATCCCATCTGAATACCGAAAATCATAATTCCAAAAAAATAAATTGGCATATACTGACAAGTCAAGGCAACCAGTTCTTCACTATTACTGAACATCTGGGCAAATATTTCCGGTTTCAGAACCGCCGTCCCCGCCAAAATCAATGTTGCGGACAGGCAGATTACTATCATTCTGAAAAATGTTCCTTTCACACGCTTCATATCGCCCGCGCCAAAATTATAACTCATAATCGGCTGTACCCCCTGTGCAATTCCCTGTACAGGGATAATGATAAGCTGCATCACACTTGTCATAATGGACATTGAGCCCACATAAAGGTCTCCTCCATATTTTTGTAACCCTGTATTTAAAGTAATCATCACAAGACTTTCCGTACTCTGCATGATAAATGGAGAGATTCCTAACGCCATTATTTGTTTGATCACCTTTCTATCAAACCGAACATTTTTCCTGCGTATACGAATCGCTGTCCTTTCTGAAGTCAAAAATCTAAGAATCCACACTGCACTAAGTGCCTGTGAAATAATTGTCGCAAGTGCTGCTCCCTGAACTCCCATCCCCACAACAAAAATGAAGATTGGATCTAAAATAATATTCGCAACAGCACCGATCAGTACTGAAAGCATCGCTGTCTTCGCATTGCCCTGTGCACTGATATATGAATTCAGCCCCAGAGAAAGCTGTACAAAAATCGTACCGATCAAATATACGGTAATATATTCTTCTGCGTATACAATCGTATTATCGCTGGCACCAAATGCATACAGAATTGGTGTTTTAAATATCTGAAACAAAATTGTCAGTACCACTGCACATAAAATCAACATTGCAGCACTGCTGCCAAGAATCTTTTCTGCTCCTTCTCTGTTTTTCTTCCCTAATTGTATGGAAGCAAGAGGAGCACCGCCCATCCCGGCAAATGCACTGAATGCTGAAATCAATGTGATAATCGGAAATGTAACTCCTACCCCTGTCAGCGCAAGCTGTCCGTATCCTTCAATATGCCCGATATAAATACGGTCTACAATATTATAAAGTACATTAATAATCTGCGCCGCAACAGATGGCAAAGCCAGACTAAGCATCAACCTTCCAAGCGGCATCGTTCTCAATCGTTCTTCCTTTTTATTTTCCAATAAAAAAACTCCCTTTCTTCAATAAAATAATGAAATAGTATACCACGAAAGAGAGTTTTTTGCATTATTTTACTTTTATATTTAAATAACTTCTGCCCGTCAGGGTCTGGTTAAACACAATAAAACAAAACAGTACAATACACCCGGCAATAAAACCGATCCCATTAAATAAAGCAGTTAAAATTAACAATAATATTCGCATAAACTTCAACGCATATCCAAGTTCAAAGTTCGGCTGTGTATAATTTGCCACAGAGACAATCGCCATCCCCAGCATAACCTCACTGTTAAACCAGCCAGAAGATACTGCAAATTCCCCCAGTACAAGACCTGCAATAACACTCAAAGGAGTGCTGAGTGCATTTGGCGTATTCAACGCCGCAAGCCTCATTCCATCAATAGCTAATTCCAACAAAAGATATTGCATGATCAACGGGATATTCACCGATCCATCCACCATAGAAAAATAGAACATCTCTGGCATCCATTGTGGATTCTGCATAAGCAGCAGATAAACCGGTGTCAGAAAAACAGTTGCGATTGTAATCAATGCTCTCGAAAATTTTAGATAATATCCAGTGATCTTTGGAAAATAATAATCATTTGCCTCTTCTACCATGTCAAAAATCGACGTTGGAAGAATCATTGCAGAAGGAGAATTATCCACCAGAATTACAATCTTGCCTTCCAAAAGACAGGCCGCCGCCGTGTCCGGACGCTCGGTAAATTTGAATTTTGGAAATGGATTGAACCATTTTCTCTTAAACAAAGCTTCCGCCAGACTTTGTTGATTCATTCTAAGATCATCTACCCACAAATTCTCTATCGCAGTCTTCAACTGCTGCAGAGTCTCATTATTTACCCTGTCTGTCATGTAGCAGACAGCAATATCTGTACGCGAGGACTGTCCCGCCTCCATCATTTCCATTATTAAATGTGGATCCCTGATTCGCCTTCTGATCAGTGCAGTATTGAATACTACAGTCTCAACAAATCCATCCCTTGATCCCCTCAAAGATTTATCTTTGCTTGGTTCATCCACTCCTCGTGCCGGATATGTGCGACAGTCAACTGCAAAACATATTTCGTAACCTTCAATAAATAAAAGTGAAACACCAGATAAAAGACTTCTAAAAATATCATCAAAATCCCCTAAAATGTCAACTTCTACATAAGGAATATGTCTCTTAGAAAATTCCGTTCCTGTTGCCGGCATCTCCTCTTCCTTTAACTTCTTCAAAGATTCCATAATCTTCATCATTGTATCATCTTTTGTAAAACCATCGATGAAATAAAAAATTGCCCGACGTTCACCAATCAGCAAATCCCTGCGAAGCACATCAAAACTCTCCTTCACAGGAATCACCTGCTCCATATATGCGATATTCTCATCAAAAGAACAGCTTGTTTTTTCCCTGTTTTTGTCTATCATAGCAAACCTCTTTCTGCAGAATTGAAATCTAGTATTGCTTATAAGAATTGCCTGATTATATAGAAAATATGCATAGGATGTTTGAGATTATTTTTCTATGGACACACACTTTATTTTTTTGTTGTACTTCCAAATCCACCATTTCTTACAGCAGTCACTTCGTCATCTACAGTAATTCCATATTCAATAAAAATTCCCTGCATAAATCCTTCGCCTGCATTCAGCTCCACAACTTTTCCTTCATTTGAATCATTTGTAATCTTGGAAAAAATATGTCCTTCGTTATCTGAATAGAAATAATCACTGTCAATAATTCCTACTGTATTATTAAGCTGAAGGCGATATTTAAATCCAAGTCCGCTTCTAGGATAACACTTCAACACCCAATCCGGTTCCATCTCCACACGAATTCCTGTTGGAATTTTTACAGTATCTCCCGGAATTAACTGTAATGCAATTGGCATGTAAAAATCATACCCTGCGGAACCTGCAGTTGCACGCTGCGGAAGCTTGATCTCATCATAAATCTTTTTGATAATTCTGTCGGGAATCTGACCGAATGTATCAATCCAGTCCTTTGCGAACTGTTCTTCACTTACTTTATGAAACTTTGCAATTCTTCTCATATTAAAATCCATTTCCTTTCTATAATCAAAAACTATACTCTTTCAAAACCTGTCAACCATTCAAAATAATCGCTCTGCAAGATATGTTGAAATGAGACCTTTGCCAGGTCTATAAGGATTCACTTTAAACGTAGTATCACCTCGGCTCATATTATGTCATGCCATTTCATTTCCGTCAATTCTAATACATTATTTTCCGTCTTTTACATAACTTCAATTTTCAAAGTGGATTTTTCCTTGATAATACCGCTGCAGTTAAACTTTTTCTTAATTTCTGATTCATATTTACCCAATATATGTTCTATTTTACTACTGAAAGTTCAACTTCTTTTCTCACTTGTTAACCTCTCCAGGTTTTCCTAAAAATACAAAAGGAAATCGAATAAATCATCCGATTTCCCATTTTTCCTTATTTTAAAATGAATATCACTTAAAATCCGGTGCCCCATAGAGATCATAAGGAGTTACCTGGTATACATAATAATTCAGCCAATTGCTATATAAGCTGTTCGCATGTGATCTCCACAAGAGCAATGGCTTCTGTTCCGGATCATTATTTGGATAATAATTCACCGGCATCTGAATATCAAGACCTTTTCCAAGATCACGCTTATATTCCTTATCCAATGTAATTCTGTCATACTCCGGATGCCCCATCACGAAGATCTGTCTGCCTTCTTTTGCCATACAAAGGAATACACCTGCCTCTTCTGAATCAGCAAGAATCATCAGTCTGTCATCTGCCTCAATCAATTCCTTTTTCACCTCTGTATGTCTAGAATGTGGAGCAAAAAACTGGTCATCAAATCCACGTACCAATGGTACTTTACGATTGCGTACGCGGTGTAGAAATACACCAAACTGCTTCTGCGGCAATGGGCTCTTATCAATTCCATAGTGATAGTAAATTCCTGCCTGAGCGCCCCAGCATAAATGTAATGTAGAAGTTACATTTGTCACTGTCCAGTCCATAATCTCCTTCAATTCTTCCCAGTAGTCAACCTTTTCAAAAGGCATCTGTTCCACAGGGGCTCCTGTAATGATAAATCCATCAAACTTTTTGTGCCGGATTGCTTCAAATGGTTCGTAGAATTTCATAATATGACTTGTAGATGTATTCTTTGACACATGGCTGGATACTCTTACGAAAGTCACATCTACCTGCAAAGGTGTATTAGACAATGAACGTAAAATCTGCAATTCTGTATCTTCTTTTAATGGCATCAGATTCAAAAGTCCAATCTTAATCGGACGAATATCCTGATTTTCAGCACGATGCTCATCCATTACAAATATATTCTCACGTTCCAGAATCTCTTTTACTGGCAAATCATTTTGTACTCGAATCGGCATTATTCTTCTCCTTCTTGTTCTTCTATACTATTTTCATTCTCTTCTTCATCCGCTGTCTTATTATCTGAATGAACATATTCTCCCTGGTTCGTAACATAACTTAGTTCATCATAACACTTCGTATCTATCGGCAGATTTTTCTTATCAAGCTTATGCTCAATCAACATTTTTACAACATAATAAATTACTGCAAATGTCGGAACTCCAAGAATCATTCCCAATACTCCGAATAGTCCTCCTCCGACAAGGATTGCAAACATTACCCAGAAAGGAGAAAGTCCTGTAGAATCTCCGAGAATCTTCGGACCGATCACATTACCATCCAGCTGCTGTAGGGCAAAAATAAAAATGATGAAATATAATCCCATCTTCGGATCTGTCAGAAGAATCAGGACTGCACATGGAATTGCTCCGATATATGGTCCAAAGAACGGGATTACGTTTGTTACACCAACAACTACACTGACAAGCATTGTATATGGCATATCAATAATTGTCAACCCGATAAAACACAATACACCAATGATCGCCGAATCAATGATTTTTCCTATAATAAATCCACCAAAGTATCCGTTACTTTTACTTGTCATATGCAGAACCATATTCGCAGTCTCCGGTTTGCAGACAGCATATATAATCTTCTTGCACTGTCTTGAAAAAGTCTCCTTACTCATAAGCAAATAGACCGAAATAAAAATGCCAATTGCAAAATTAAACACTTCTAACACAACATTGAGAACACCGACTGTAACATTAGACATCAAAACGTTCAGTTCTGCCAGAAGGTCTGTTCGCATCCATGTTGCTATATAATCTGCCGCTTCTTCCAGAACCTTTGTCATTGCTCCGCCGAGCACTGTATTGTTAATCGTCATATGTGAAATATTATCCACAGCATTGTTAAGCTGTGCCGGCAGGGTAATAACCATACTTCGGATACTTTTCACTAATTCCGGAAGCATCATATTAACCAGTCCGATGATAATTGCAAATAAGAAGATTAATGCCGAAAATATTCCAACAATACGGCTTATCTTCTCTTTATTCTTAACCTGAGGCAGAAATCTTTCCAATCCTTCATCAACATACGCTTCAACAAACTTAACGATTGGATTAATAAGATATGCCAAGGCAAGACCATATGTAATCGGTTTAAGAACATCCAGTACTAATGCCAACAGATTTGAAATTTCTTCAAGTCTTAAAAGTGCAAAGTATAAAAGAATCGCACAGACCATAACCACAAATATACTCAATCCTCTGTTAAACTGTTTGCGAAGAAAGGATGTCCCTCCTTTTTGGAGTTCCGGACGTTCTGTATAGTATTCATTTTTCTGAATATTTGCTTTTTGCCGGAACTGATATTTTTTTACTTCCTTATTTTGTTTTTCCTGTTCCATCTTTATTCCTTTTCTTATATTTCATTCTAGTATTACGATTATAACAACTTTCCCCGCCTTACGTCAACACGAACACCAGTAAAAAGAATACTAAGAAAACCCAGACTGTTCTGCCTGGGTTTTCTAAAAATTATATCATTCTGTTATTTACATTTGAAAGTTGCACATTCTGTGCCTTCTGGCTTACATGCATTACTTCCTTCTACACTGATCTTTCCTGCATAACATTTTTCTTCTTTGTTATACATACACTCTCTTGCTTCACAATGAATGTTTGTCAGATCAGATGCATTCCCTGTAACATTGGAATAAGTGTCACCTTTACGTTCCTTAAAACTGTCACAACATGTCTCGCATGCTTTTTTTGCATGATCGCCTCCAACCTTAATCTTATCAAGATCACATAAAAACTGCTTATTGTGCACGCATGTCTGTACTGTACATTTTAATTCTGGCATACTTACATCTCCTTTTCTTAAATTCAATATCAGTATGCTCATTTTCTCAATTTCTATTCAAAATTCTCCATACTACCGCAAAAAATTCACGCACCATATAATTCAGAAACAAAATTCGGTTTGTATCTGCCGGAATTCCGCATATTTTTTGATAACCACAATCATTTGCAAGAAGAAGTGCACGGTAAATATGAAAATTGTTTGTCACAATTCCAGCAAGTTCATTTTCCGTATCTATATACTTCTTACTGAACTGAAGATTCTCCCATGTTGAGGTTGATCTGTCTTCTTTCAATATAATTCCTGAAGGAATCCCCTGATTCAAAAGATAGATTGCCATGGCTTCTGCCTCTGGTATATCTTCTCCTCTTCCTTGACCACCAGAAACAATCAGCCGAATGCTTTGTTCCTGTCTCCAGACTTCAACTGCTTTGTCCAATCTACGTTTCAGTGAATTCGTAATCCTTTTTCCTCGTACCTGTGCTCCCAGAATAATCAGACACTGGGGTGTATTCCCATACTTCTCTTTCATTGCATACAATATCTTCATTTCAACAACAAGAAACAGGATACACAGTCCAATCAACGCAATCGTCACGAGATTTTGTACGATTTTCGACAGACTTCCCCATAATATATATAACACAATATGAAAAATCCCCGCCAAAATCCAGATCATAGAAAATGTAGAATTCAAACGTCTTGTATAAATACAGATAATACCATAGTACAACAAACAAAATGCCGCCATCAGCAGACAATATAACTGCATATTATACTCTGATTATTTGCCGCAGCACTTTTTATATTTTTTGCCACTTCCGCATGGACATGGATCGTTTCTTCCAACTTTCTTTTCCTTACGGATTGTTCCAGACTGTTTCTGTTCACGGTAAAGACGCTTTCTTGTCTCTTCGTCAAAAATCTTTTCCCACTGTGGAAGTTCATACAGCCATTCAGCTTTTGCATCTACCATATTTTTATACAGTTTCTCTGTATCGTATACAAGACTTACAACTGTATCTTCTGTCATCGTTTCAATTGGATTCTTTTCTTTCAGACTGTCATTGATGCCATCAAGGAATCCAACTATAGTCATAACTTCCTGTCCATATTTTTCAGCAAGTTCTTTTACTGTTCCTTTTACTTCTACTTCTGGTTCTTCAAGAAGCTGTGCATAAATATCTTTTTCAATATTAAAATATGTTCCCCAGAATGCCTGCAGTTTTCCTCTGTCAGCTTCCTGATCATATGCGATCTGACGCCACTGCTCTAATAATGTCTTATTGTTCATCGTACGTAACTCCTTTTTTCATAAATATACATCGTCCATTATATATTATTTTTTTCTTTACGTAAACATAAATTTTACATCGTTGATTTTTTTCTGCTAATTATATATAATACATCCCAAACACAATATTATATTACGAAAGGATATAACATATGAAAAAGATAGATCGTATTTTAGCTATGTCAGGTGTTATTATACTTGTTTTATTGTATGCAAGCACCCTGATATTCGCTTTTATGGATTCAGAACAATCTGCGAATATGCTTATGGCCTCTGTTGCAGCAACCATTCTTATCCCGGTTCTTATTTATGGATTATTACTTTTTACCAAGCATTCCAAGTATGAGTCAGATGACAGTTCAAAAGAGTAGGTCACTGACTCTCTTTTGTTTTCTTTTTGAAAAATCCGTCTTCTTCTCAAATATTCTTCTGCTGTCATTACATTTCTGACGATTTTCTTTTTTACTTCATACATCAAATCACCTCCGACTTTTATCTCAGCTTTACTATTCTATTCAAGTTCTTTTAAAAAAATTACACTTATCTTGTAACACAAAGAAAAAGACCCATTAAAAACAGGTCTTTACCTTTTATCATCTCATATATAAGACTTAATATCTTATAAATTTGCCCCTATCTGTTTTGGACGGAATCCTTTTTCCTCCAATGCATCCAGAATGCGGTGTTTATGTTCTGTCCCAAATGCTTCCAGTGTGATTCGAAGTTCTACTGCTGCTTTACGGTTTGTACTTACGAACTGATTATGTTCCAGCTTAATAACATTACCATTTTCATTGGCAATTGTCTCAGCTACCCTTACAAGTTCACCAGGTTTATCCGGAAGAAGGACAGATACTGAGAAAATTCTGTCTCTCTGAATCAAACCATGCTGTACTACAGAAGACATTGTGATGACATCCATGTTTCCACCACTGAGAACACATACAACTTTCTTCCCTTTCAGATTCATCTGCTTCAATGCTGCCACTGGCAGAAGCCCCGAATTTTCAACGATCATCTTGTGATTTTCTACCATATCAAGAAAAGCACCAATCAATTCATCATCTTCTACAAGAAGAACTTCGTCTACGTTTTCCTGAACATACGGGAATATTTTTTCGCCAACTTTTCGCACTGCAGTGCCGTCTGCAATTGTATTTGCACTCTCAAGTTCGACAACTTCTCCTGCTGCCAGTGCCATTGCCATACTTGCTGCTTCTGCCGGCTCAACACCTATTACTTTAATCTTTGGATTCAGCATTTTTGCAAGAGTTGCAACCCCACTGATCAGACCACCGCCGCCAATTGGAACGAGAATATAATCTACGGTTGGAAGTTCCTGAACGATCTCCATAGCAATTGTCCCCTGACCTGTAGCTACATCAATGTCATCAAACGGATGTACAAAAGTATATCCCTTTTCTTCTGCAAGTTTCAATGCATATTCATATGCTGCATCATAATCATCTCCAAAAAGAATTACTTTAGCCCCATAGCTTTTTGTACGGTTCACTTTAATAAGTGGTGTAACTGTAGGCATCACAATAGTTGCCTTACAGTTAAATGCATTAGCAGCATAAGCCACACCCTGTGCATGATTTCCTGCTGATGCCGTAATCAAACCACGCTTTCTTTCTTCATCTGTTAAAGTACTGATTTTGTAATAAGCACCACGAAGCTTATATGCGCCTGTATGCTGCATATTTTCTGGTTTTAAAAATACCTTTCCGCCTGTCTGTTCGCTTAAATATGCACTGTGGATCAGTTTTGTCTGACTCGTCACGTGCTTTACTATTTCGGTTGCATCTTCGAATTTTTCTAATGTAAACATGTCAACCACACCTCTCTTTTCTGTTTTCTATTCTTTATTCTTCTTCAGCCTCTTCCTTGTTGTCTGAATAGAACAATGCGTTCACAAATTCTTCTGCATTAAATTTTTGAAGGTCTTCTATCTTTTCTCCTACACCGATGTATTTTACAGGAATCCCAAGCTCTGACTGGATTGCAACAGCGATTCCACCTTTTGCAGTTCCATCCATCTTTGTAAGAATAACGCCATCGATCTTGGCCACTTCATTGAATTCTTTTGCCTGTGCAAGAGCATTCTGTCCTGTTGTAGCATCCAGGACAACCAAAGTCTCACAATGTGCCTGTGAATATTCACGTTCAATCACTCGATGAATTTTTTTTAACTCTTCCATCAGGTTTTTCTTATTGTGAAGTCTTCCTGCTGTATCACAGAGAAGGATGTCAGCATGCCTTGCTTTTGCAGCCTGAACTGCATCAAAAACAACTGATGCTGGATCTGCGCCTTCTTGTCCTCCAATCATTTCTACCTGTGCACGGTTTGCCCATTCTTTGAGCTGTTCCCCTGCTGCCGCACGGAATGTATCTGCTGCTGCAAGAATCACTTTCTTTTTCTGACCCTTGAACTGTCCTGCAAGCTTTCCGATCGTTGTTGTCTTACCAACACCATTTACGCCGATCATAAAAACAACAGACTGCTTTTTCTCGAAATCATAAACTGTCTCCCCTACATCCATCTGTTCTTTGATGCTGTCGATAAGAATCTGACGGCACTCGACAGGTTCTTTGATATGACGTTCTTTTACTTTTTCACGAAGATCATCCATGATCTCCATTGTTGTACGTACACCAAGATCCCCCATGATCAGTGTTTCTTCTAATTCTTCATAAAAATCTTCATCAATTTTGGAAAATCCATGAAAAATACTATCCATCCCAGATACAATATTATCTCTTGTTTTTGTCAGTCCTGAAACAAGCCGTTGAAAAAATCCCATATTACTTCTCCTTTAACTATAAGTTTTATATTTATCCAGTTCGTCTTCCAGAAGATCTACAGACACAAGTGTGGACACTCCTTTTTCCTGCATTGTGATCCCGTATAGACGATCCGATGCAGTCATTGTACCACGCCTGTGAGTAATCACGATGAACTGTGTATTTTTTGTCAGTTTGTGCAAATATTTTGCAAATCTTGTAACATTACTGTCATCTAATGCTGCCTCTATTTCATCCAGGAGACAGAATGGCGATGGTTTCAGATTTTGAATTGCAAACAGCAAAGAAATCGCAGTCAGCGCCTTTTCACCACCGGAAAGCTGCATCATATTTTGCAGTTTTTTTCCTGGAGGATGTGCAATGATATTGATTCCGGCTTCCAAAATATCTTCATCATCTATCAATTCCAGACTTCCTTTTCCTCCGCCAAACAACTGTTTAAATACATGATCAAATTCTTTCGCAATCAATGCAAACTGTTCTTTAAACTGTTTTCTCATTGCTTCATCAAGCTCATCAATAATATTAACAAGAGTTCCTTCTGCTTCAACAAGATCTTCATGCTGTGTTTTTAAGAAAACGTATCTCTCAGAAACAGACTTATAATCTTCAATGGCATTGACATTGACATGCCCCAATTTCTTAATCTCAGCTTTCAGATTCTGAATCTGTTTTTTCAGATATGCAACGTCTGTAAAATTTGGATCCCGAAGTTCCAGAGCATGCCCATATGTCATCTCATATTCATCCCACATATAATTGCTCTGCTTGTCAGATATCTCTTCATAAGATTCCTTCTTACTTGTCAGACGGAAACATTCTTTGTCAAGATCTGCCATATGTTTTGATACAGTCTCTCTTTTTTCAAGGAAAGCTCTATATTTCTTGCTTAACCCTTCCTTTTTTTGTATCTGCAAACGAATCTTTTCCTGAATTTCTTCCGATGATTTATTCGAATCCCCGATTGATTTTTGATAACTTTTAATCTGAGCTTCTTTTTCAATAATATCATCTGCTATAGTTTCTTTACTCAATAAGAGTGCTTTCAGTTCTTCCTGAAATTTTACATTTTCTTCCTCAATTCGAAAAATATTTTCCTGAATAAAATTATTCTGTTGTTCCAGACTTGCATAAGAAAGGTGCACTTCTTCTGAACGTTTCAGCACAAGACTCTCCTTCTCGCGTTCCTTCTCCAACATGGACTGAAGATCTGTAATCTTCTGATTCAGTTCCGTTTCCAGATATTCGGATGCTTCCAGTTCCATTTGAATAGAATCCTCATTATCAAGAATCTCCTGAAACTTCCTTTCCAGTTCCTGCATTTCGTATTTATTACGCTGGTATCGCTCTGTCAACTCTCTTTGCTTGTTCTGCACCTGTTCTATATTCATTTTTGCTGTATTTTCTACAACCGATGCCTTGCGGAGCTTATACTGAATCTCATCGATCAATGCATAACATGCCGCTCGGTTCTGCTTTAAAGTATCCACTTCATGTTCCAGATTGTCCATCTCACGTTTCAGATCAAGTACTTTCTTTTCAAATTCCTCAATCTCGCGTCTTCTACTTAAAAGATTGCTGGAATTTTTGAATGCTCCCCCCGTCATTGAACCACCTGGATTCAGCAACTCTCCTTCCAAAGTAACCAGACGAAGAGTCTGTCTGTATTTTCGAGCGATTGCAATTCCATGATCAATATGATCTACAACGATTGTCCTTCCCAGAAGCTGATCAGCCAATTTCTGATACTTTTTTTCTACAGTTACGAGGGTATTTGCAGGTCCAATCACCCCCGTCTCACTCAAGGCAGCTTCTTTCCGGAAATTGCCGCCTCCCTGAATACTTGTCAATGGAAGAAAGGTTGCACGTCCCAGTTTATTTTGTTTTAAATACTGAATCATACGCTTGGCAGTTTCTTCATTATCAGTTACAATATTCTGAATACTTCCTCCAAGTGCTGTTTCAACCGCTACTTCATAAGATTTCTCTACTTTGATAATATCAGCAACCACTCCAAGAAGCCCAGGTTCTTTCTCTTTCTGGCTCATGACTTTACGGATACTGTTTCCGTATCCATCATAGCGTTCGGTAATATTTTTTAAAGATTCCAGTCTGGAATACTCTCTGTGATAATCGGTCTGTGAATTTCTAAAAAGAACCTGCTTCTCACCGAGTTCTTTTTGATAAACCTCTATTTTCTGCTCTGTTTTTTTTACTTCCTGCAAATGAGCCCTTATTTCATCTCTCACACATTTTAATTCAGCCTCATATTGTGAAAGCATTTGATTTTGAACTTCCCCTGCAGAAGCAATTTCAAGAACATTTTTATTTAATTCTGCTTTTCGAACAGTCATCTGTTCCTGCGTTGTACTGAAATGCTGAATCTTTGCCTTCGTAGAAACTCTGTTGTTCAATAATTCTAAAATCTCCTGCTGACTGTTCTCAAGCTCTGCCGATTGCTGTGCAATGCGGCTCTGAATACTTATAAGTATCTCCCTTGCCTTCTGATCTGCTTTTGATACTCTCAAAAGTTCATGCTCTACCGTTCTCTGCTCATCCCAAAGTTCACAAAGCTGCTTTTCTCTTGCATCAATCTCTACATAAATGGTTTTCTGACGGTTATCATAATGTTCGTCATTCATCCGAATTGTATTGATCTGTTCCTTCAATACACTGATCTGACCTTCAAGCTGCTGTTTCAGTAAAGTTATTTCATTCAATTGATTCTTTGATTCCTCAATCTTCGAATCAACTGCATCCATCTCTTCTTCCACAGCTGTATACTCAGTTTTCATCTTTGAATAACCAAGAGTTGCTTCCTCCAATTCCGCTGTCGCAAACAGAAGCTTTTCGTCAACTTCCTGAAGCAATTCATTCATACGTTCCATTTCCAAAAGGAACATATTGATATCATAGGTCTTAAGTTCTTCTTTTTTCTTTAAATATTCTTTTGCAATCTCGGACTGTTTGTGAAGCGGTCCAATCTGCTTTTCAAGTTCAGCAAGAATATCATTTACTCTAAGAAGATTTTGTCTCTCCTCTTCAAGTTTTTTTAATGAAAGATTCTTTCGTCGTTTAAACTTTACAATTCCTGCTGCCTCATCAAAAAGTTCTCTTCTTTCTTCTGGTTTTCCACTCAGGATCTTATCAATCTGCCCTTGTCCTATGATAGAATATCCTTCCTTTCCAATCCCGGTATCATAGAACATCTCATTAATATCTTTTAATCTGCAGGCTGATCCGTTAAGAAGATATTCACTCTCTCCAGAACGATAAAGCTTTCTTGTAACAGTTACCTCTTCATAATCAACAGGCAGCTGATGATCTGAATTGTTCAAAGTGATCGCAACAGATGCATAACTTAAAGGTTTTCGATTCTCTGTACCCGAAAAAATGACATCCTGCATGGTACCGCCACGAAGCTGTCTGACTCTCTGTTCTCCAAGCACCCATCGAACAGCATCTGCAACATTGCTTTTCCCACTTCCATTCGGTCCGACAATCCCTGTAATTCCCTCATGAAAATCAAATCTTATTCGATTGGCAAATGATTTAAATCCCTGTACTTCAATACTTTTAAGATACATACATTCACCTTTACTGTTCATTCCTCTTTTTCAGAATTGCCTGGTAAGCAGCCTGCTGTTCTGCTGCTTTTTTCGTACGTCCTTTTCCGCTGCCATAACTGATTCCGTCAATCTGTACTTCTATATAGAAGGATTTATTGTGATCCGGACCTTCTTCTTTTAACAGGTGATAGGATACTTTTGTATCTTTTTCAGCCTGAACAATCTCCTGTAAAATGGTCTTGCTATCGAAAAAGAGGATTTTATTTTCCAGATCAGACAATACAAATCTGTGAATAAACTCTTTTGCATTAGTAAAACCACCGTCCAGATAAATCGCGCCAATCAGTGCTTCCATTGCATCAGATGTAATAGAATCACGTGAGCGCCCGCCAGTTGCCTCTTCTCCCTTTCCAAGCAGCAGATAAGATCCCAGTTCAATATCTCTTGCACAAAATGCAAGTGAAGGCTCACATACCATACTTGCTCTTGTTTTTGTCAGTTCTCCTTCTGATACCAGTGGTTTCTCCTTAAATAAAAATTCACTGGATACAAGTTCCAATACTGCATCTCCTAAAAATTCCAGTCTCTCGTTACATTGATATTTTGGAAGATGCTTTTCATTTGTATAAGAACTGTGCATCAACGCCTGTTTTAAAAGAGAAGCATCCTGAAAATGATATCCGATTTTATTTTCAAGTTGTTTGAATCTGTTCTTCATAATCTCTCCCTCTTATAGAATTGAAAAAGCCCCAGAGGGCTTTCTCAATTCTGTTCTTAAGCAACGATTTTTTTAATCTGTTCAACCGCATCCTGTACAGTCTTGATGCTTTCTGCTGCATCGTCAGCAATCTGAATATCGAATTCATCTTCGATTGCCATTACAATCTCTAAAACGTCCAGAGAATCTGCATGAAGATCTTCTACAAATCTTGTTTCTGGAGTGATTTCAGATTCATCAATATCGCCCATAGATTCGGCAATAATTTTCTGTAATTTTTCGAATTCCATAACATTCTCCTTTCTGCCACACATCTGGCTGATCTTTATTTTTCTTCTTTTATAGCTGCTGCAATTTTATCTGCAATCTTCTGCTCATTAAATGCTACACACTGAATAATAGAGTTACAGATTTCTGTTGATTTGGAACTTCCGTGTGTCTTAACTATCAGTCCCTTTAATCCAAGCATAGGTGCTCCACCATGTTCACTTGTATCAAAGTCTTTCATGCATGCTTTCAAAGATGGTTTCACGAGAAATCCGCCAATTTTTCCTCTCAATGAAGACATCATACCTTTTTTCAGCTTTCCAATCAATGCAGAACTCAATCCTTCCAGAAGTTTAAGTATTACATTGCCCGCAAATGCATCACATACAAGGATATCTGCTGCACCATATGGAATCTCTCTTGCTTCTACGCTTCCGATAAAGTTGATATCTTTACATTCTTTAAGTAATGGGAATGTTTCTTTTACAAGTGCATTTCCCTTCTCTTCTTCAGCGCCAATATTTACAATCCCTACTGTTGGATTCTTCTTGCCAACTACATGCTTCATGTAAATTGTTCCCATCTTGGCAAACTGAACGAGATGAGATGCTCTGGCATCTACATTCGCACCACAGTCAATCAATAAGGACATCCCCTTTAATGTAGGGATCAATGGTGCAAGCGGTGCACGTTCTACGCCCTTAATCTTTCCAACGATAATCTGTCCGCCAACAAGTGTAGCGCCTGTGCTTCCAGCAGTTACAAGTGCATCTGCCTTACCTTCTTTTACAAGCTTCATTGCTACAACAAGTGAAGAATCTTTTTTTCTACGAATTGCAAGTACCGGTGGTTCTGCAGTTTCAATAACCTCTGTTGTAGGTACAATCTCAATCTGTCCTTCTGGATAATTGTATTGTGACAGAATCTTCTTAATCACATCTTCAGTACCTGTCACAAGAACTTTAATATCTTTTCTCTTCTGAACAGCTTCTACCGCTCCTTTTACGATCTCTTCCGGTGCATTATCTCCACCCATCGCATCAAGAGCTACTTTTGTAATTTCAGACATAGTCTTCCCTCCTATATTACTTTTATCATTCTACTAAACATCCTTGTAAAAATCAATAAAAACAAATTTTTTTATTTCGATGCCCAAAAATTTTTGTCTTCATACAATTTCAAACTCAACATCTGCTAAAATGTAAATTTCAGCTCGCCTTGTAAAAATTTGCACAAAAAAACCAAGGTTTAATCTTTCGATTCCCTTGGTTTTACTTGCTTATTTAGAGTTAGTCAACTGTGATAATCTCTTTTTTGTTATAAGAGCCGCAAGCCTTACATACTCTGTGAGGCATCATGAGTTCTCCACACTTGCTGCATTTAACAAGGTTTGGAGCGCTCATCTTCCAATTTGCTCTTCTTTTATCTCTTCTTGCTTTAGAAGATTTATTCTTTGGACAGATAGACATAGGTTACACCTCCTTAAAATTCTTAAACAGATCACGGACAACTGACATTCTTGGGTCAAGTCCTGTGTCTTCACAGTCACAGGTACCCATATTTAGGTTCTGACCACAAACATTACAAATACCTTTACAGTCATCTCTGCAAAGAACCTTCGTCGGCCATCCCACCAATATCTCGTTATAGAGCATTTTGTCCACGTCAAGATTATATCCGTCAATATAATTGGATTCATCAAATCCTTCCGGCAGTTCAGCATCATCCACTGCAAGGTTCACAAATTTTGTAAATTCCAGCGGCATCTGTACTTCTACATCTTCAAGACAGCGGTCACACGCCATCACTACTGACAGTTCCATCTTTCCCTGAATCTGTAATTCCCGATTCTTCATGTGCGATACATGAACCTCCACAGGCAACTTATGAATCACCTGATACTTTCCAGACTTCATTTGAATCTCATTCATCTCGAACTCTACAGTCTGTCTAATCGGTTTATGCTGCTCTGACAATACGTCTGATAGGTTAATTAACATACTTTTCTCCTATTCACACCTAAATTATTATATCACGCAAATTTTGTTTGTCAACAATTATTTTATACTTTTTTCATCTTTTTTTGCGTAAAATGAGGAGAAAGCGTGAAGCAAATCTCTTTCCCTCTGTTCTTTCTCCCCATAATGATTCATTTATTTTAGTTCAGCTGCATATCTTACAGAAGAGCTACTGTCTCTCTTGCGATTGCAAGCTCTTCGTTTGTAGGAATAAGATATACTTTAACTTTAGAGTCTGGTGTAGAAAGCATGATTTCTTCACCTCTCTTGGAATTAGCTTCTTCATCAAATGTAATTCCAAGGTATCCAAGATAAGAACAAACTCCTGCACGGACTCCACCGTCGTTCTCGCCAATACCAGCTGTAAATACGATGTTATCAACACCATTCATAGCTGTTACATAAGAACCAATGTATTTTGCTACTCTGTAGCAGAATACGTCACGTGCAATCTTAGCAAGTTCATTGCCTTCTTCTGCTGCATTTTCAAGATCACGGAAGTCGCTTGAAAGGTTGTTTGAAAGACCGAATACACCGGATTTTTTGTTCAGCATGTTCATAAGTGCTGCGATATCCATATCTTCTTTCTTGGCAAGAAATTCAAGGATTGCAGGATCAAGGTCACCTGAACGTGTTCCCATTACAAGACCTTCAAGTGGTGTAAGACCCATAGATGTGTCTACACATTTACCGTTCAGTACTGCGGATACACTTGCACCATTACCAAGGTGGCAAACAACTGTCTTTGTCTGATTGTATGGTGTTCCTACGATTTCAGCAACTCTCTTGGATACGTAACTGTGGCTTGTTCCGTGGAAACCATAACGTCTTACTTTATATTTTTCATAATATTCATATGGAAGACCATACATATAAGCTTTTGCCGGCATTGTCTGATGGAAAGCTGTATCGAATACTGCTACCATAGGTGTTCCTGGCATCAGTTCTTCACAAGCATTGATACCGATAAGATTAGCCGGATTGTGAAGTGGAGCAAGGTCGTTACATTCTTCGATTGCTTTCTTAACTTCTTCTGTAATTATTACTGATGAAGCGAATTTTTCTCCGCCATGTACTACACGGTGTCCAATAGCATTGATCTCTTCAAGACTTTTAACAACACCTGTTTCAGGGTTCATCAATGCGTCAATAACGAACTGAATTGCTTCTGTATGTGTCGGCATAGCAAGGCTGGATTTTTCTTTTTCTCCGCCTGCTGGCTGGTAAGTAAGGCTTCCGTCAATACCGATTCTTTCGCAGAGACCTTTCGCAAGTACTGCTTCTGTATCGGAATTAATCAGCTGAAATTTCAGTGAAGAACTTCCGCAGTTGATAACTAATACATTCATTTTTTATCCTCCTGATAAATTCAAATCTATAATTTACTCTTTCGAACCGGCTGATTATTTTGTTCCCTGAGCCTGTACAGCTGTGATAGCGATTACACCTTCGATATCTTCTGCGCTGCATCCACGGGAAAGGTCGTTAACAGGTGCTGCAATACCCTGTGTGAGTGGACCGTAAGCTTCTGCTTTTGCAAGTCTCTGAGCAATTTTATATCCAATATTTCCTGCATCAAGGTCAGGGAAGATCAGTACATTTGCTTTTCCTGCCACAGGGCTTCCTGGAGCTTTGGATGCGCCAACTGATGGAACAATTGCTGCATCAAACTGAAGTTCTCCGTCAAGTTTAAGTTCTGGAGCAAGTTCTTTTGCGATTCTTGTAGCTTCAACAACTTTATCTACGTCAGCATGTTTTGCACTGCCCTTTGTTGAATGTGAAAGCATAGCTACGATTGGTTCTTTTCCTGTCAGGATCTGGAAAGATTCTGCTGATGAAACTGCAATATTAGCAAGTTTTTCTGGATCTGGATTCTGTTCGAGACCGGAATCACCAAAGATAAATGTTCCGTCAGCACCCATATCGCAGTTTGGAACTACCATTACAAAGAATGCAGAAACAAGTTTTGTGCCTGGTTTTGTCTTCAGAATCTGAAGGCATGGACGAAGTGTGTCTGCTGTAGAATGGCATGCACCTGATACCATACCGTCAGCATCACCCATCTTAACCATCATAACGCCATAGTACAAATAGTTTTTCAGAAGGAGTTCTCTTGCCTGTTCTTCTGTCATACCTTTTTTCTGTCTGAGTTCTACCAGTTTCGCAATATAGCTTTCTGTCTTCTCATTTGTTGCAGGATCAACAATCATTGCACCTGTAAGATCATATCCTGCACCTGTTTTTTCAATCTCTTCCTTACTTCCAACGAGAACAATCTTAGCTGTTCCTTCTTTTAAAACCGCTTCTGCTGCTTTGTAAGTTCTTTCGTCTTCTGTCTCTGGAAGTACGATTGTTTTCAAGTCCATCTTTGCTCTTGCTTTAATGTCGTCAATAAATCCCATGATTTATAGCCACCTTTCCTATTTAATCATTATTTTTATTATAACGCAAAGATTTTAGTGATACAAGGGAATCCTTCTTTGTTTTTTCGAAAATCCAAAAAAGATTGCACATAATGTACAATCTTTTTATATTTTTATTCTTTTTCTGTATCTTCAGCCTGTTCGGCATTCTTTGTTTCTGTATCTTGCTCTTCTGTATTCGGTTCTTCTGCTGCCAGCTCTTTTTTCTCTTCTTTTGTAATATAGATAAATCTTTTCAGACCTGAAAGAAAAATCACCGCTCCTGCGATTACGAATACAACAATTGCAATCATCATAACCGTTCTCTCTGTTCCTGCCGGAACTTCCGAAAGTCCATTAAAAAGTCCATATGCCTGATATTCCAGATATCCACCTGCGATGATCCACATCAAAGCGTTCGCCTTATTCATATTTCATTCTCCTCTTTTTCTTTTGTTTATAATTTGTTCACTTATATTGCTATATTAAAGAAAACAGTTACAATCTTAAAGTATACGAGCAATGTGCATATATCCATGATCGTTGAAATCAAAGGAGCTGCCATGATTGCCGGATCAAGACCAAATCGTTTTGCAAGAAGCGGCATCGTACATCCGATTGATTTTGCAAGTACGACAATTGCAACCATTGTGATTCCCAATGCAATTGCGAGCATAATATCGTGACCATACATAAGATAAATACGGATTCCATTAACAAGAGCAAGTGGAAGACTGACACCTACCGCAATCATAAGTTCTCTCATAATTACCCTGAATACATCTTTTAACTGCACTTCTCCAATGGACAATGCACGAATGATTGTTGTCGAACTCTGTGAGCCACTGTTGCCACCTGTACCGGTAAGCATCGGAACAAATGTTGTAAGCACAGGCATCACTGCCATTGCAGCTTCATAATGACCTAAAATCTCACCCGAGACTGTTGCCGAAAGCATCAGAAGCATCAGCCAGGGCAGGCGGCTCCAGACATGCTGAAAGATTGAAGTTCCAAAATAAGATTCTTCATTCGGCTGCATACCGGCCATGAGACTAAAGTCTTCCGTTGTCTCATCTTTCAAAACATCCATAGCATCATCTACCGTTACGATACCAACAAGACAATTTTCATGATCGACGATAGCCATAGAAATAAAGCCATATTTTCGAATCTTCTTCGCAACCTCTTCCTGATCATCCCAGGTTCTTGCAAAGATTACATTCTCATCCATGATTTCTTCAATTAAGCGAGACTCTCCTGCAGTCAGAAGATCCTTAATATCAACTACACCGACAAGCTTTCTTTTATCTGTAACATAACAGGTATAGATTGTCTCTCTGTTGATACCAACCTGACGAATCTTCATAATCGCATCTTCGACCGTCATATCTTTGCGGAAACTGATGTACTCCACATTCATGATACTTCCGGCACTGTCTTCCGGATACTTCAGAAGCGTATTGATTTTCTGTCTTGCATCTTCATCGGCAGCTTTCAGAATACGCTTTACAACGTTCGCAGGAAGTTCTTCGATAACGTCTACCGCATCGTCGAGGTACATCTCATCCATGATTTCTTCCAGCTCATCATCTGTAAGAGCATTAATCAACTCTTCACGCATATCGCCGTCCATGTCTGTAAATACATCTGCAGCTTCTTCTTTTTCGAGAAGACGGAATGTCAGAATCATCTGCTTTTTATTCATCTGATGAATAAGATCCACGATATCAACAGGATGCATGGATTCTAAAATATCTTTTAATTGCTTAAATTGTCGTTCATCTAGCAACTCCTGGATTTCTTCAATATTCATATCCATACACCTCTCTCTCAAAAATTATTTTTATTATATCCTAATTTATTTAAATTCACAAATAAAAAAGATTTTTTCCCTAAATTATAGTATACTGTACAAATAAAGCCGAGTCAAGTCGGTAAAGAAGGAGCAAAGAATGAAAATTGTTGGATTGATTACCGAATATAATCCTTTTCATAATGGACATTACTATCATATACAAAAAGCAAAACAAATCACCAGTGCCGACTATGCCGTCATCATCATGAGCGGCGATTTTGTACAGCGCGGCACACCCGCGATTATACCCAAACGCCTGCGAGCCCAGATGGCATTACATTGCGGAGCCGATGCAGTCTTCGAACTTCCAGTCTGCTACTCCACCGGAAGCGCAGAATTTTTTGCAGAAGGCACTATATCTTTTTTAGATCAGCTTGGCATTGTTGATTTTCTCTGTTTTGGAAGCGAATCAAATAATCTTCCTGGATTACAATCTATCGCTGATGTACTCCTCGAAGAACCTGAAGATTATCGAATTATATTGCAAAGTTATTTAAAATCTGGTCTTTCCTTCCCTGCTGCCAGACAAAAGTCTTTGACGGATTATTTTCAGGATGAAAGCCTTTCCTCTCTGTTAAATGATCCAAATAATATTTTAGGCATCGAATATCTGAAGGCATTAAAAAAATTCAAAAGTAAGATACAGCCATTCACCATACGTCGTGAAGGTGCTCATTATCATGAAGAAAAATTAATCGAAGGTTATAGTTCCGCATCTGCAATCCGACGCTTATTGGCTGGACACACTGATTTTTCTTCAATTGCAGACGAACTTGAAAACCAGGTTCCAACAGCTTGCTTCCAGTTATTAAAAGAAAACTATAATACACTTTACCCCGTTTTTCCAAATGATTTTTCTCTTCTGCTAAAATATCGTTTACTGGAAGAAAATTCAGGCACTGTCATTCAATATATGGATGTTTCTGAAGAACTGGCAAACCGAATTTATAACAAACTTCCGGAATATCTGAATTTTGAACAGTTCTGTAATTTATTAAAAACAAGAGAACTGACCTATACAAGAGTACAACGTGCACTGTTGCATATCATGCTGAAGATTAGGACGGAAGAAATTGAATTTTATCGAAATAATCAGTATCACTTTTATGCAAGGCTGCTTGGCTTCCAGAAAGAAGCAGTGAAGATTATCTCCACCATCACCAAAACTTCCAGCTTGCCACTAATCACAAAGCCAAGTGATGCTAACAGACTGGATGAAACAGGACAAAAAATGCTGGATAAAGATTTATTTGTTTCCAACCTCTATGCATCTGCCATCGCCAATAAATATCAGAAAATCACAAAAAATGAATATCAATCTTCTTTGATCAAAATAAAAAGAGGCTATCAGTGACAATGATCTGGCCCCTGTCTACTTGACAGGGGCCAGATCACAATAGCCTCTTTTTTATAATATTATTTTTTTCATACATCCCACTCCCACTGCTCCTGGTCCAATATGGCAGGAAACACTCAGCGATAATGGTGCTTTTATAATCTCATATTGTGGGAATTTTTCACGAAGCTCTTTTTCACAGGCACAAGCTTCTGTAGCATCTGTACCTGTATAGGCCACACCAAGTACCATATGTTCTTCTTTTCCTGCAAAACGTGTTGTAAGATCATCTTCCAAAGCTTTGATCATTGTACGTTTTGCCGCTTTAAAACCACGAACTTTTGCAAATGCATCAAGTTTATCTCCCTGAATCTGCAAAATTGGTTTGATATTAAGCACTGTACCAAGTGCAGCACCAGCCGCTGTGACACGACCACCTTTTTTCAAATACTTTAATGTATCAACAGTAATGTATATAGAAGCCTCCAGTTTTTCTTCTTCCAGAATCGCTTTGATCTCAGCCGCAGTCTTTCCTGCCTCTGCAAGTTTCAAAGCATCTCTGACAGATTGTTTCAAAGTCACTGAAATCCTCTGATTATCAACAACTTGTACCTTTCCATCATAGTTATCTGAAAGTGAAACAGCCACTTCACAGGAACTGCTAAGCCCACTTGACATCGGAATATATACCACTTCATCATATTCTTTCAACAGTTCATCCCAAAGTTCCATTACGTCTCCTGGAGAAGGCTGAGATGTTGAAATCTCGGCCTCATTTTCCAGCTTTTTATAAAATTCTTCCTGGGATAAAGTAATCTCTTCAAAAAACAAATCACCATTAATGTAAAACGGCATCGGAATTACATAAACACCCATTTCATTTGCCTGTGCCTGTGTAATACCACTGTTGCTGTCAGTTACTACTGCAATTTTGCTCATTCTTTCTCTTCATCTCCCATTCTATGAGTTTATCTTTTAATTTTTAAAACTGTGAATTGGTGCAGGAATTCTTCCCTGTCTGTTTACAAATGCCTCACAACTGAATTCATTAACTGGCATAATTGGTGCATAGCCGAGAAGTCCGCCAAACTCTGCTGTATCTCCAACATCTTTTCCTATTACTGGAATAATACGTACCGCTGTTGTCTTCTGATTTACCATACCAATCGCCATCTCATCTGCAATAATACCGGAAATTGTTGCTGCACTTGTCTTTCCCGGAATTGCAATCATATCAAGACCTACAGAACACACACAAGTCATTGCTTCCAACTTTTCCAGTGTAAGAGAACCTGCCTGTACAGCCTCAATCATCCTTTGATCTTCACTGACTGGAATAAATGCGCCACTTAAACCACCCACATAAGAGGATGCCATAACACCGCCTTTTTTCACCTGGTCATTGAGCATTGCAAGTGCTGCTGTTGTTCCTGGCGCACCAACTCTTTCAAGTCCGATTTCTTCCAGAATCTCTGCAATACTGTCACCCACTGCAGGTGTAGGAGCCAATGAAAGGTCAATGATTCCAAATGGAATTCCAAGTCTTTCAGATGCTTCTCCTGCTACAAGCTGTCCTACTCGTGTAATCTTAAAGGCTGTCTTTTTGATTGTCTCGCAGAGTTCTTCAAAGCCTTTTCCACGAACCTTTTCAATTGCCTTTTTTACAACTCCTGGTCCGCTGACGCCGACATTAATAACTGCATCTGCTTCTGTAACTCCAAGGAATGCTCCTGCCATAAATGGATTGTCATCTGGAGCGTTACAGAAAATTACAAGCTTTGCACAGCCAAGAGAGTCATTATCTGCTGTCGCTTCTGCCGCTGCCTTTACAATCTGTCCGCAGAGACGTACTGCATCCATATTGATCCCTGTCTTTGTAGAACCAACATTTACAGAACTGCAAACTCTTTCTGTCACTGCAAGTGCTTCTGGAATAGAACGAATCAAATTCTCTTCACTTGGTGTCATCCCTTTAGAAACCAGTGCTGAATATCCACCGATAAAGTTAACTCCCACTGTCTTTGCTGCCTTATCCAGAGTCTTTGCAATCTCCACAAAATCTTTTGGACTCTTACATGCAGCAGCACCAATCAAAGAAATTGGTGTAATAGAAATTCTCTTATTAACGATCGGGATTCCAAATTCCTTCTCAATATCCTTTCCTGTTGACACAAGATCCTTTGCAAGTGTTGTAATTTTTTCATAAATTTTACGGTTAAGTTCATCCAGATTCGAATCGATACAATCCATCAGGCTGATTCCAAGTGTAATTGTACGAACATCGAGATTCTCGTGTTCGATCATCTTATTTGTCTCTGAAACTTCATATATATTAATCATGCGCTTCATCCTCGCCTTCATCCATCTTATAATCTGTGCATTTTTTCAAAAATTTCTTCTCTCTGACAACGGATGTTTACGCCGATTTCTTCTCCAAGAGTGTTCATTTCATCACAGATTAATTTAAAATCTTTCTCAATTGCACTCACATCCACAATCATCATCATGTTGAAATATCCCTGAATGATAGTCTGTGAAATATCCAGAATATTGATCTGATTGCCCGCAAGATATGTACATACTTTTGCAATAATTCCAACAGTATCTTTTCCCAGTACTGTTACGATACATTTTTTCATTTTCATGTCCTCCTGTTTTCTCATCATATTTTCAAAATATCTGAAATCCGGTCTCTGTTCGCAACCGTCATTGCCAGATCTTCCCCTCGAAATGGATTATCGCCCAGTGTCACTTCCAGTTTCACTGTCTCATGAGCAAGTCTGGCATAATTATTCTCCTTACTCAAATGTCCAAGAACGATATATTTCAAATCGTCATGTAGTATATCACAAAGAAGACGTCCTGACAATTCATTTGACAAATGTCCCCTGTCTCCCAGTATTCTTCGCTTTAATGGATATGGATATGGTCCGACCTCTACCATATGCACATCGTGGTTTGCCTCAAGAAGTATCGCATTCAGTCCTGTAAGGTTCTCTACAATATAATCATCATATTTTCCAAGGTCGGTAGCTACAGCCACTGCCTTTCCTCCATTTTCAAAACGATATCCGCAAGGCTGGTTCGCATCATGAGAAATTTTAAATGGATGAACAGCAATATCTCCCATAGAAAATGTTTCATCAGTTTCAATAATATGTAAAAGTCCTTCCGGCATCTTTCCAAGCATTGCACAATGTTCAATTCCGGAAATTGTTCCTCGTGTCGCATAAATCGGAATCTTATATTTCCTGCTGAACACACCGAGTCCCTGAATATGATCTGCATGTTCATGAGTCACAAAAATTCCTGTCAGTTCTTCTCCTTTTACATCCAGTTCCTTCAGCCCTTCTTCAATACGCTTTTTACTGATCCCTGTATCAACCAACAAATGTGTCGTCTCACTTCCCACATAAATACAGTTGCCGCTGCTTCCGCTGGCAATACTGCACATTCTCATAGTAATTCTCCAATCTGTCTTTTCGTTTCCTCAAATGTCCCGCTGTTCTCAATCACTGTGCAACAGGCATTTCTAAAAATCTCTTCAGCCGGTTGGGAGGCAATCATATTCCGAATTCTTTCTTCAGAATACCCTCTGGAAGTCTTTAACCTCTCCGTACGCACTTCTACACTCGTATAAATGTACCACATTTCATCACAGACTGTATCATATCCGGCTGTTGGAAGCAATGCGGCTTCAATCACATAAAGCGGCACTCCCTCGCTTTTTTTCTTTTCAATATCTTCTTTCACCCAGCATTTTACTTCCGGATGTACGATATCATTTAACATCTGCAGCTTTTCTGCATCAGAAAATACGATTGAACTCAGCTTTGCACGGTCAAGTTCCTGATCTTCGCCGATTACTTCTTCTCCAAATGCATCTACGATTTTCTCAAAACATATCTGACCTTTCTGCTGCAGCATTCTCGCCACCTCATCTAACTGACAGATTACTGCCCGATACTCTGTTTCCAAATAATTCAATATCGCACTTTTCCCGGAGCCAACTCCGCCCGTAATCCCCAATATTTTCATTCTTTCACCACCCCTGAGTTCAATCTGTATTTTATTATTATTTTGCCTCATACCAGTTCATTCCGGTATGCATATCTATGATCAACGGAACCCGAAGCGTAACTGCCTGTTCCATCTGTATTTTTAAGATTTCCTGTACTTCATCCACTTCATCCTTATGCGCCTCGATCAAAAGCTCATCATGTACCTGAAGGATCAGTCTGGATCTTAAATTTCTATTTTTCAACTCTCGGTTCACACCGATCATTGCAATCTTCATAATATCTGCCGCAGCGCCCTGAATCGGTGCATTCATTGCTACACGTTCTCCAAAGCTTCTCTGCATAAAATTGCTGGATTTCATTTCCGGCACCGGACGTCTTCGTCCATACAATGTTACAACATAGCCTTTTTCCTTTGCATGTGCTACGGATTCATCCAGAAATGTCTTAATTCCCGGATAAGTCTGGAAATAATTGTCAATATATTCTGCTGCCTCTTTACGGCTGATACTCAAGTCCTGACTCAGACCAAAGGAACTGATTCCATATACAATTCCAAAGTTAACTGCTTTCGCATTTCTTCGCTGAAGGTCTGTAACCTCCTCAAATGGAATATGGAATACCTGAGACGCTGTCATTCTGTGAATATCTTTTGCCTCTTTATATGCCCGAATCAATTGTTCATCGTTGGAACAATGTGCAAGAATACGAAGTTCAATCTGTGAATAATCAGCATCTACGAAAACATGTTCTTCCATCGGAACAAACACTTTACGAATCAGTCTTCCAAGTTCCATACGGGCCGGAATATTCTGGAGGTTTGGATCTGTACTGCTGATTCGTCCTGTTGCTGTGATTGTCTGATTGAATTTTCCATGGATACGTCCGTCAGAACTGATAAAGTTCGCAAGTCCATCCGCATACGTAGACTTCAGCTTCGCAAGCTGACGATATTCCAGAATCTTCTCAACTACCGGATTTTCAGGAGCAAGTTTTTCCAATACGTCTGCCGCCGTAGAATAACCTGTCTTCGTCTTCTTTCCGCCTTTGAGTCCCATATGTTCAAATAAGACCACACCAAGCTGCTTGGGAGAATTGATATTAAATTCTTCTCCTGCCAGTTCATAAATCTCTTTTTCAAGTTCAACGATTCTTTCGCCAAGCTGATCTCCATAGATTTTCAATGCCTCGCCTTCTACTTTCACACCCGCAGTTTCCATATCATGCAGTGTAAATACAAGCGGCATCTCTATTTCACAAAAAAGCTTATCCATCTCTGTCTCTTTCAGTTTTTCCATCAGTGGCTTCCATGCTGCAAATGCTGTATAGGCCTCATAGCAGGACTTTATCACATCATCTGATTTTTCATTAATCATCAGATTCAGTTGTTCTCTCGCAACATCCTCATAAGTATAATCATTTTTTAAAGGATTCAGAAGATACGCAGCCACCTTTGCATCATAAATATTCTCACTCTCAGAAACAGAAAGCACAGAAAGATACTTCTTCAAGTCAAACATTACAAATGCCGAAACCTTCTTTGCAATTCCGGAAATCTTTTCAAAGAGATAATCCATATCCACATCCATATCGCATGGAATAGAAATTATCTTATCACTTCCATAAGCAACTGTAACTCTTCCATATCCCGATGGATGTGCAAATAATGGTAATATATTGCCTGCATCTTCTGAAATAGATACACCAACCACTTCCGCTTTCATTGCTTCTGCGAAAATCTTTTCAATCTTCGCCTTATCCGTCACTTCCTGAAATGCTTTTTCTACGGAATTCACGGAAACTTCCACATCAAATCTGCCAAGCAGGTTCTTGAACTGCAGACGCTGAAAATAATCATGGGCTTCCTTTGTATATGGATTTCCATAACGTGCATTTTCCAAATCAAAGTCTATCTCTGCATGTGTATTGATCGTTGCAAGTATCTTGCTAAGCTGTGCCTGTTCCCAGAATTCCTGAAGGTTCTTGCTCGCTCTCGGCGGTTTAAGAACAGATACATTCTCATACGCATTCTCAATCGAATGATACTGCTGTATGATCTTTGTCGCAGTTTTTTCACCGATTCCAGGTACTCCCGGAATATTATCTGAAGCATCTCCCATCAGAGCCTTCACATCAATAAATTCTGCAGGAGTAACTCCGTATTTTTCAATCACTTCAGAAGCATTATAATCTTCAACCTCTGTGTGACCTGACTTTGTCTTCGGAATTCGAATCTTTACATGGTCTGTAGCAAGCTGAAGCGTATCTCTGTCACCGGAAATAATCGCAACATCCATTCCTTTTTCTTCACAGAAGCAAGAAATTGTTCCTAAAAGATCGTCAGCCTCCAGACCTGCCTTTTCAATCACTTCAATATTCATTGCCTTAAGAACTTCTTTCATCACTGGTACCTGCTGGCGAAGTTCCTCCGCCATCGGCTTTCTCGTTCCTTTATACTCCGCATACATTTCATGGCGGAAAGTCGGCGCATGGACATCAAATGTGACTGTCAAAAACTCAGGTTTCTCTTCATCAAGAATTTTAAACATAATATTTAAAAAACCATAAATAGCATTCGTATGAAGTCCGTCTGCATTTGTCAAATCAGGAACTCCGTAAAAAGCACGATTCAAAATACTATGTCCATCTATTAAAACAATTTTTTCTCTCATAAATTTCAACTCCTTATTCAGGTGTAATAAAGAGTTCATATACGAACTCTTTCGCGAGGTGCATTTACGAAGTAAAACCTTCTTTATACGATCCTCTGCGCTCCCTCGGAGCGTTTTATGTGAATCAGAAATTGCAGAGGATTTTCCTAATCACATAAAAAATATTATACTATAATTATCATCTTTTTCAAAGGGTTATTTTATGGTATGATGAGTAAGAAAAATTTAAAGATTCATAAGATTAAAAAAGGAGATTAACATGGATGGAATTATTTTTGATATAGATGGAACTTTGTGGAATTCTTCCACACCAGTACTGGAATCCTGGAACATTGCGATCAGTGAACATATCGGCCCTGAAAAACAGATTTCTGCTGAATTTCTGGCAGGACTTTTCGGACTTCCTATGGACAAGATTGCTGCTGCCCTCTTTCCTGATTTTCCGAAAGAAGAACAACTACGTCTTGGAGAAATCTGCTTCGACTACGAAAACCGTTATCTGGAAACCCATCCAGGAATTTTATATTCCGGCGTATCTGAAGCAATCTCTTCCCTTGCTGAGAAATATAAACTTTACATCGTCAGCAACTGCCAGTGCGGATATATTGATGTATTTTTGAAAACTTCCGGACTTTCATCCTTTATTACTGACTATCTCTGCTATGGTGACACAAAAACCTCCAAGGGGCAGACAATCCGCACACTGATGAAGAAAAACAATCTGGAAGATGTTGTCTATGTCGGCGATACACAGGGAGATGCCAATGCCTGCAAAGAAGCTAACGTTCCTTTTATTTTTGTAACTTACGGATTTGGTGAGGTTCCTGATGCAGAAGTAAAGATTGACAATCTGACAGAATTGGAGAATGTATTATGATGGTTTCAAAATCTGATTTGATGTTCCGTCATTGTAGCCTCGATGACTTAAATGCTATCATGAATCTTCAGCAGAAAATCTGTGATGGAATGAAGGAAGCTGACTGGTTCGCAGCCACTTCCCGCGAAGATAATACTGCATTTCTTACTTCACCCAATACAATTATCGGCGTATTCGACGATAAAAAACTAATCGCTTTTGCCTCCGGTGTCTTCTCTGGCATGGATGAATCAAATCTTGCCTGGGATCTTGAATGGTCAGAAGAAAAAGCAATGAAGTGTGCAACACTTGATACTATCGTTGTAGATGCTGATTACCGCGGACTGGGTCTTCAAAGAACTCTTATCCAACTGTGTGTTGAATATTTCAGAAATATCATGCCAGATTGTACGATACTTACCACAATCTGCCCCGACAACATCTATAGCCTGAGAAATGGACTTAGTGAAGGTTTTGAAATACTTATGCGAAAGAAAAAATAC
Organism: Schaedlerella sp.; assembly: GCA_036309085.1. Lineage (GTDB taxonomy): Bacteria > Bacillota > Clostridia > Lachnospirales > Lachnospiraceae > Schaedlerella. The sequence continues at coordinate 150,918 of JAXJUL010000007.1, read as the reverse complement.
GGCGGAGTAGACAGATATATCCTGGGCTTATTTCCAGGTGGTTCTTTATAACTTGTTGGTTCTGGAGAAGGTTGGGTGCTCACTAGCCGCCTAAACCTTCCCAACACCATTTTTCTTCATTGTCTTTCGAAACATCATATGAGCAGCCTGCAAATAGGCAAATCTTGGAATTTTCGTCTTACAATAATAATTCCCCAGAATTTCACAAGTTAAAATTGCTCTTGCAAGCTTTTCAATTCCTAATCCCAAATCTTTATTCAAACCTTTGTTCAATGGAAGATTCTTCAACGTGCTGATCATTGGACCGGCGCCGACTGCAAGACCGCCTCCATAAATCATACCCATACGTCCACACCAGTTCTCAACGATACTTAGAAGAGGACGAATCTGTGTACTTTCATAAAATCCCAGATTAGAAACGACATATACCGGAAGATTATAAAATTCATCTTTGTAATTTTCCAGCAACAATTCTAATAACTTCACTGCCTGTGCCGGAAGTCCATCCACATATAAAGGGACGCCAATCACAAGTGCCTCTGCATTCCTAAGTTCACCAGCAAATTCATTGAATTCATGTTTCAAAACATCTCTTATTTTCACATATTTACATTTTTTATCCGAATTCTCTAATATTACTTTTTCTAAAATTTGAAGAAAATACTGAGTATTTCCATTTTTACTCTTATAGCTGCAGTTCAACATTAAAATCATCCCAGCACCTCCCTGATTCTTTCTACAGTATCTACAAAACGTACACTTCCTACAGTACCGTTCAGATTCAACGCATTTGCTGCCACAAGATTTCTGGAAGTTTCTTTCTCTTTTTCTGTGATATCAGCACCATAGAAAATTGCTGAAATTTTCAAATTTTTATGATAACGTTCTTTATGATGCATCTCACCCTTTCGAATCACAAAAAATGGCTGAACATAGGAAATAGAACGATCCAGTACATTTTTGACAGAAGAACTGTAGCTTCCGAACGTTGCTTTTGATATAATTAAAAGTTCATCTGACCTTGAAAGATTCTCTCCCATGGACTGATATGTGTCTTTGATCACGCATCTCCCGGGTGTTTTCAGCCAGCAGCCAAAGCATCCTGTGCAGAAATGGTTTTGAATACTGCTGTCAATAATGATAGTATTTGTTTCAGATAATGAAAAGTTGTTAAAAGAATCCACTTGATCTGACATCAAATCATGTATGATTAATTTCATAATTTCCCCCTTTAATTATATTATAAAAAAATCCCCCACTGAATGAGAAACATATAACACAAGGTTCCTGCAATAATAGATAACAAAGTATTATGTTTCCACTTATGTAATCCAACAACCACACCAACTGAAATTATTTCCGTTACCCCATGATTCCCTGTAAAAAATGAAACATCTTTCAGACAGTACACTACCAGCATTGCCATAATCGCGTATGGCAATACATTTCCAAGATAAAGCACCCAATCCGGTGTCTGTTTTCTAAAAATCACGAAAGGAGCAAAGCGAATCGCTATTGTAACCAGTGCAACCACAGTAATAACGGCCATTGTATATGTCATATCTGGTTCTGACATTTTACACCTCCTCCTTTATCCATCTCCGTTCGATAAACAAGACAGCCGTAATTCCTGTCATTGCTGGAATTAAAAAGTCTGTTGCACCAAAAAACAGCAAACAGAATACGGAAATTACCACCCCGGTAAGTGCTGGGAGATGATTTTTTTTCTTTTCCCATTGTTCCATGAAAATCACAACGAATAAGGCAGTCATTGAAAAGTCTACCCCTGTACTGTTAAATGCAATTGCATTCCCAAGTATTCCTCCCAGAATAGTTCCAAGTACCCAGTAAAACTGATTTAAAACCGATACTTGGAAATAATATTTTTTACGATCTACATTCTCAGGAAGTTTCGGCGAGCAGACAAGTGAAAATGTCTCATCCGTCAGAGCAAATATCAGGTATGGCTTTTTCGCACCTGTATCTTTATAATGTTCCAACATAGTAAGACCATAGAAAATATGACGCAAATTTACCATCAAAGTCATAATTGCCGCCGCAATCAAAGACGCACCGCCTGTAAGCAGATCAATCGTCACGTACTGCATAGAACCGGCATAGATAAACCCACTCATCAAGACCGCCCACCCCCAACTGTATCCCTTACTCTGCAAAAGAATTCCGAACCCCATGCCAAGTACAATATAGCCTGCCATAACAGGAAGAGAAACCTGAAATGAATATTTCCATGTCTCAACATTAGTTCTTCTTAAATTTCTTTCCACATCATTCACTCTTTCCTGAAAAAGTTTTTCTCATCTGATACCATATCACATCGCCATGTGTAGACCCAGAAATTCCCTCATTCTCAAATCCAAACTTCGCATAGTAATGAATCAGTCTGTCCTTGCAGGTCAGAACAATCCCCCGTCTCCCCTGCTTTTCTGCCTCTGAAATCAAATGATTCATAAGCATTGCCGCATATCCTCTGCACTGATATTCCGGTAATACATCCAGACCGAAGATCATCTGCCATTTCCCCTCTTCTGTATGCATTTTCGCATTTTCATACATCTCATCCGTCAGATCAGCACAGTTTGTCACCATACCATTCACAAATCCGATAATCTCTCCTTCTTTCTCGAGAACCCAGAAATACTCTGAAAACGCATCTAATCTATTCTTGAAACTTTCTTCTGTCGCAGCCTCTGCTTTTGGAAAACATGTCGCTTCAATCTGAACAATCTTCTCCAGATCGTCCATCTTCGCAGTCCTGATTTTCATCTTTCTATCCTTCTCACCCATTATTTTTCACCTTTTTCTGAATCTTTTCACTGATCTTATTTACCAGTTTGACAGAAATCCATGCTGCAAACGTACCTACCAGCGCTCCGCCAAGAACATCTGTCAGAAAATGTACTCCGACATACATTCTGGAAAATCCAATCAATCCAGCCAGTACCAGCGCCGCAATCCCCAATTTTTTCTGTGAAAGACATTGATAATATGCAAATGCAGCAGCAAAAGAGCACGCTGTATGCCCAGAAGGAAAAGAATAACTTCCAAGTCTCTTGATCAGAATATCAAGTCCCTCTATCACATCGTAAGGTCTCGTCCGTGCTACCACATTTTTCAATGTGACATTTGTAAAAAAAAGATTAAACAAAAGTGCGAGCAAGGCTGCAATCCCAGCTTTCCTCGTCTTTTTAAAAAACAAAAAAATAATCGACACCGATATCCAAAACCACCCATCATCTGCCAGAGAAGTGATCAACTTCCAAAATGGAGTCATCCAGTCCTGTCTGATATATTCCTGAATAAAAAGAAGAATACTTCCTTCTAATTGAGTCAATACCCCCATCTTAAATCCTCCTTTGTACTATCCTTTACACATAAGTTTCCAGCCATCTTTTTAAAGCATCTGTCCACTGAGCTACATACGGATTCTCTTCTTCCGCAAGTCCAAGTCCGTGCCGTCCATCCGGATAAATATGAAGCTCATACGGAATTTTATGTGCCGACAAGGCAGCAGCATACATTATCGAATTCTCCGCAGGAACTGAAAGGTCATTAGCTGTATGCCATATAAATGTCTTTGGTGTATCGTCCCTCACCTGAAGCTGCATGGAGTAAAACTCCTTCTGACTTTTCTTCGGTCTTCTCCCAATCAGATTACTCTTTGTAACATCATGACGAAAATCACCAAAATCAACCACCGGATAGCAAAGAATTGTAAAATCCGGTCTTGCAGAAATGCTGTCGATCTCATCCTGAGGCTCATAAAATATTTCGCTATAATGAATAGAAGCAACTGCTGCCAGATGCCCTCCTGCTGAAGATCCCATAATACCGACTTTATCTATTCCATATTTTCCAAATTCATATTTTGCTACTCGCATTGCACGCTGTACATCTGCACATTCCGCAGGTGCCATATACGGTGCTACCCTGTAATCCAGAACAATCGCAGAAATTCCGATTGAATTCAGCCACTCTGCATACCCTCTTCCTTCATGGTCTGAACGCTTTCCATATGCACCACCTGCACAAATTACTATTCCCAGACGAGAGTTTTCAACTATATATGGAGTTATAAATGGTTTAAATTCAATGTTCTCATCATAATAAGGAATATTTTTATTCCATAACTTCATATTAATCTCCATTCCGCCACTTTGCAGTGGCTTCTCGACAATGATTGTCGATCTGTACGTAATCTACCTATAAATACTTGCTTCCTGCCATTCCGGTGAAAAACGGTACTTGGATACCGTCCAAGTACCGCTTTATCTACAGTCCGATGCAAATAAGTCATATATATGACATATAATTATTTATTTATTCTCATCGATTCCGCCTGCAATACATCCTGCATCTTTGCCCTAACACTGTTTACAGAAACCGCATCTGGCTGCATTACACATAAAATCTCAGTTCCTGATGAGTAACATGGCTGATTATCTCCTATTCCTGTTGCTGATGTCATATCGATAGACCATCTTGCCCCACTATCCAACTGCATGTTGATCAACTTCACCATTTCTTCCTGTGTCATGTTAGTCTCAACAGAATCTGACACGCTTGCAATAATCTGACCTGCACTCGTTAAAATTGCTGGTGACATCGCTTTTTCAAGAATCGCTTTTAAAACAGCTTCCTGATTCTTTCCCCTCTGGTTATCTCCATCTTCAAAACTATAACGTTCCCTTGAAAATGCCAGAGCCTGCTCGCCATTCATATGATTTACACCTTGAACAAAACTGTACTTACCAGTATCAAAGGCATGCTCTGAATATACATCAATTCCACCAAGTGCATCTACAATTTTCATCAGAGATGTAAAATTTACTCTTGCATAGTATGAAATATTAATATCATAAAGAGCTTCCAACGTGTCCATAGAAATGTCTACACCATAGATACCTGCATGTGTCAGCTTATCTTTCTGATCATCGGAAATTTCCGGAATTTTTACATAATAATCTCTAGGAGTTGTAGTAAGCAAAATCTGATGTGTACCTGGATTAACAGTCATAATGATATTCACATCACTTCGGCTATTCGTTGTAATTTCGCCAGCAACATCAATTCCACTGATATAAACATTAAAAGGTTTCTCAATATCTTTCTCTTCCTCTTCGATTTTTGTCTCAATACCATACTGATGAATAATTTTAATCTTATTCGAATACCCTTCTATACTTTCTTCGATAATTTCCATAAATGCTTCATTATAAATTGCAGCTCTCACTCTTCCATCCAGAAGTGCCTCTGCTTCTTCAACCAATGTCTCATGCTCCACTTTAAAAATTGCTTTTCCTATAATAGATTCAATCTCTTCAATCATTAGATTATTATTTTCCTGATCAAGACTTGTCTGAATTCCAAATCGATAATCTGCTGCATCCAAAATATTTTCAGCACCATCTGATTTTTTAACAACAACAATCATATTATCCGTTTTATATGTAGCGCCACCTACTTTTGCCATCAGACTATTCGCCTTATTTACATAAATAGTGGTAAAAATCAAAATAAGGATCATTATTACACTCACTATCGTAGATATAATCCGTGATTTCTTCCTTTTAAACAGAAGTCCAAAACATATTCCCCAAACAATCAATAACACTATTATGATAGTCAGCAGATACGTTATTGGTAATAACTTAGTATTACACAGACATCCAATAAACACGATTGATACAAAAAAATGGATTAAAACAACTATATTTCCTACCACACTTTTTTTAGTTTTTTCTATCATAATCTTTACCACCTCGTACTTTTTACAACTATTTTTTTTAGTTTAGCAGAACTCATAAATAACTTCAAGTCGCGAATCCTTTCTTAGACTATTTTTCTGAGTTTATATACAATTTTAATTTTTTTTATAAAACGCTTGCAATAATACTTCTTTTATGATAATATAAATATCGGTTTGAGGGAGATATCCTAAAAACTGGTAAGCGGATGTGGCGGAATCGGCAGACGCACAAGACTCAAAATCTTGCGTAGGTGACTACGTGCGGGTTCAAGTCCCGCCATCCGCATTGTTTATTAAAAATGCAAATAAGCAAAAGGGCGAAAAAGTGGCGTAAAATAGCCACTTTTTTCATTTTCAACACTTCGAAAGCGTGCAACTAATTTTCGCACTTTTGACTCCTTTTTGCCCCTTTAATTTCCAATTATATTATGAAGGAAGTATACAATTTATTTCATCCTATATTTATCAATTATCAAAAGAATATAATCGCTTCAGCATTTGTTTGAGCCTGTCCACGTGCACATTTCAGAAGGCCGTGCGACCTCAAATGCGACAAAAACGTGGATTAGTATCTCTGGCAAGGCATTACTATGTAATAACAACTCCTAAATACCTGCAAACACATTGCGCAAGCTGATTCGAATGATTGAAGCGAACAGCACCGCAATCATTGATAAATGGTATTCACAGTTTGGAGAAATAAAATATTTTTGTTAGATATAACCTCTTCGGAGTTTATATAAAAGAATTGTTGGCAGCATTCTTTAGGGTAATACAAGAGAAAAGAGGTAAAATGAAAAACAAACTCTTAGCAGTCTTACTGGCTGCAACAATGGCACTCTCAATGACAGCATGTGGGGGTTCCAATTCCGGTTCCACAAACTCAGACGGTACTTCAAAAGAAGAAACAACGAAAACTGAAAAAACAGAAGATGTTTCGATTGAAGAACAAGAACTGTACGATCAGAATGGCATCATCATTACTGCAACAGAACTCAATATGGATGGTATGTATGGTCCTGAAATTAACGTTCTTATTGAAAACAATGGAACACAGAACATTACTGTTCAGACATCTCATACAGCAATCAATGATTATATGCTTATTCCATTATTTTCAACAGATATCGCTGCTGGCAAAAAAGCAAATGGATCTATTTCTTTCTTAACAGAAGAACTTGAAGCAGCAAATATTGATTCTATTGGAAAAATCGACCTTCAGTTCTCTATCATTGATACTGATACTTGGGAAAACATCGTAACTTCAGACATGATTTCCATTAACACAAGTATCAGCGAAACTTATACGCAGACTTATGATGACAACGGTGATGTTCTTTATGAAGCAAACGGTATTCGCATAATCAAAAAAGAAATTGGCGAAGATATCTTATACGGTCCGGAAGTCATCCTCTATATCGAAAACAATTCTGATAAAGGAATTGTAGTTCAGTCAAGAAATACTTCCATCAATGGTTTTATGGTTGAACCTATGCTGTCTGCAGAAGTACTTGCAGGTAAAAAAATTGTAACAAGCATGACATTTTTGGCTGAAGATTTAGAAACAAATGGAATTGATACAGTTGAATCTATTGAAACTTCATTTGCTATTATCAATCTGGATACATGGATGGATATAACTACTTCTGAATCAGTTACAATTACACCGTAATTCAAACTTTTTCCCTGGCACTTCGGTGCCGGGGTCTTTTTGTTTTACGGAGATTTATTGTGTGGAAGAAAAAGAATTTAAAACACTTGATGAACTCATCAACATTCTTGTAAAACGTGGAATGAAAATTAACACTCCTTCAGATTATGATTACGCCAAGCATGTGCTTGAAAAACAAGGGTATTATAATCTTGTAAATGGCTACAACAAACTATTTTTATCAAATCAACAAATTTCTAATGATCCTGATTTGATATATCGTCCTGGAACTACCATGCATGAAATACATGCATTATATCAATTCGATCGTGTTATTAGGAATATTTTCTTTAGATAAGAAGTACTGATTTAATCAGTTAAGGGAGCGATGCTCCCTTTTGTTTTTTATTTTATTCATAAGTCTCTTCCATCATTACCGACCGTTCATGTCTTCCTGTTGGTGTAGTACCAAACCGTTTCCCATATGCCCTTGTAAATGATGAGTAACTATGAAACCCCGCTTGAAAACAACTATCTGTTGCACTCACTCCCTGCCGAATCAGTTCTCTGGCATAAATCAGTCTTCTCTCCGTCAGATGATTATGGATGGACACCCCTGTTTCCTTGCGAAATAAACGCATCATATGGTATTTGCTGATAAAAAATTGTTCTGACAATTCATCGATGCTAATTTCCTCTGCCAGATGATCATCTATATAATTTAAAATATCCAGAACTCTTTTGTTCGTTGGCACAACAGGACTTGGAGTCTGAACTTCTGTAGTTCTTAAATTTCTCCCAATTCCTACAAGCAATCTTAAAAGAAAACTATTACTAAGAACAACCCTTCCATATTCATTTCCAGAAAGTTCTTTTTCCAATCGTTCAGCAACCTTAAATAATAGTTTCTTTTCATGCTCATCAGGACGCAGCACAGCTCCTTTTGTTCCGTCAAATATTTCCTCAAGTCTGCATTCTCCTGTAGATTGTCTTTGAAGAAATTCCGGAGAAATGTAAATGATAATTCGTTCATACGGAATTCCTCTTTCAAATTCTGGTTTGTGTACACAATGGCTTCCTATCAAAACTATATCTCCCGCTTCCAGAGAATAGTGATGTCCATCTACAGAATATCCTCCTTTTCCGGAACAAAGCATCAAAAGCTTACAAAATTCATGATAATGGTATTCAATCTTCGTCCCTTGTGCATCATTTAAATGAAATAATCTAAAATCATCCACGAGATACCCACGTTTTTCATAATTATTTTCCATATATCCCCCAAAAATCGCACTATTTGCAATAATTATAGCACATTTTAGGTTTTATATGCAATAAATGCCCCGTATAATATCCATGAAATTATTTAAAGCAAAAAAATGAAATAATCATCTGGAGGTTTGTTATGAAAATATTTTTGAGAAACTATGGATTTATCCTCTGTATGCTTGCAGGTATTATTGCCGGATGCATCGTAGGAATTGTGGCTCCTGATTTTGCTGAAAATCTTGAACCACTTGGAACTTTATTTACAAACTTGATGTTCTGTGTAGTTGTTCCTATGGTATTCTGTTCTATCGCATCTGCTATCGCAAATATGCAGAGTATGAAACGCGCCGGAAAGATTATGGGTGTTACAATCATAACATTCTGTATCACAGCCGGAATCGCGGCTTTAATCATGTATCTGACAGTCAGCATTTTTCCTGTTGTAACAGGTTCTTATACTGTTGAAGCAGGAGAAATCGGTGAAACACTTGGTCTTTCTGATATGATCATCAACTTCTTTACAAAACCTGACTTCTGCGAACTTTGGAGTCGTAAAGCTATCCTTCCACTGATTGTAGCTGCAATCCTTTTTGGATTTGGTATTCAGTTAAACGGAGGTCCTGAAACTTCTACAGCTAAAATCCTGAAAGACCTGACAGACTGCATTATGAAGACTGTAAAAATCATTACATATTATGCGCCAATCGGTTTCTTCGGATTCTTTGCAAATTTAGTATCTACATATGGTCCTGAATTGATTGGTGATTACAGCCGTACATTATTCATCTACTATACACTCAGTGTATTGTATATGTTTATTGCCTTTCCTGTCTATGCACGAATCGGCGGCGGAAAGGGAGCTTCAAAAGTTATGTTCAAACATCTTTTCAAACCAGCCGCGGTTTCCTTCGGTACTTGCTCCAGCGTTGCTACAATTCCAACAAATATGGAAGTTTCTGAAGAAACAGGTATTTCAAAAGAAGTAAGCAACATCGTTGTTCCACTTGGTGCAACAATGCATATGGATGGCTCTGCAATGTCCGCGATTATCAAGGTTGCATTCTTATTCGGCATCTTTGGAATGGAATTTAACACAGGACGAGCTGTTGCCGCAATCCTGGTGGCGATTGTTTCTTCTGTTGCAATGTCAGGAATTCCTGGAGGCGGTGGCACTGGAGAACTTGCTTTATGTACAATCTTCTTCCCTGATCAGTTGGCAGTTGCTTATCCAATCGCTCTTGCTCTTGGGAATCTCGTTGATCCACCGGCAACTATGTTGAATGCTTCCGGTGACTATGTAGCCAGCTTCATCGTAGAGCGTTTCACAAATGGAAAAGACTGGCTCCAGAAACAATTAAATAAATAAGAAGCTATTTATGGCATAAAGATGCCTTCTATGAAACCCATGCTAAGTTCTCATAGAAGGCATCTTTAATATCCGTTTATTTTATAAGTTTTTTTCCTATTTCGAAGCAATCGAAAGTCGCAAAGTAATCTGCTGCTGTTTCTGCACGACGGATCATCTGAACACTTCCGTCCTCTTTCAGAAGAAGCTCTGCTGATTTTAATTTTCCATTATAATTATATCCCATAGCAAATCCATGTGCTCCTGTATCATGAATCACAAGGTAATCTCCTTTTTCTACCTTTGGAAGCATACGGTCGATTGCAAATTTATCATTATTCTCGCAAAGTGAACCTGTTACATCATATTTGCAATCGCATTTCTGGTCTTCTTTTCCCATAACTGTAATATGATGATAAGCCCCGTACATTGCAGGACGCATTAAGTTTACAGCACATGCATCCACACCAATATATTCTTTATGTGTATGCTTCTCATGGATTGCCGTTGTTACCAGACATCCGTATGGTCCCATCATATAACGACCAAGTTCTGTGTAAATTTCCACATCACCCATTCCAGCCGGAACAAGTACTTCTTCATATACTTTACGTACACCTTCACCAATCGCATAGATATCATTAGGTTCCTGGTCTGGTGTATAAGGAATTCCAATTCCACCTGAAAGATTAATAAATTTGATGTGTACGCCTGCTTCTTTTGAAAGCTTCACAGCCTGCTCAAATAAAATCTTTGCAAGCATTGGGTAATATTCATTGGTTACTGTGTTACTTGCAAGGAAGGCATGGATACCAAATTCTTTTGCCCCCTTACTTTTCAGAACTTTAAATGCTTCCATAAGCTGTTCTGTTGTCATTCCATATTTAGAATCTCCTGGATTATCCATAATATCATTACTGATTTTGAAAAGTCCGCCAGGATTGTATCTACAGCTGATTGTCTCTGGGATATGTCCGATTGTTTTTTCCAGAAAATCAATATGTGTAAAATCATCCAGGTTTATGATTGCACCTAACTTGTCTGCATAAACAAATTCATCTGCCGGTGTGTCATTAGAAGAAAACATAATATCATTGCCTACTGCCCCCACTGCTTCTGCCAGCATAAGTTCTGTATATGAGGAACAATCGCATCCACAACCATATTCCTGTAAAATGTTGATAAGAAATGGATTCGGTGTTGCTTTTACTGCAAAATATTCTTTAAATCCTTTATTCCATGAAAATGCTTCTTTTAATGCCTTTACATTCTCACGAATTCCTTTTTCGTCATATAAATGAAATGGTGTCGGATATACTTTTACAATCTCATCCAACTGTTCTTTTGTTACAAATGGTTTTTTGCTCATTTTATCTCTCCTGTTTCTATATATTTCAACTCAACTATATTAGTCTGATTTCATTTACTAATGCATTTTTTAATAATATCACAAAATTACGCTGACTGGAATAGAAATATATAATTTTAATTAGTTTAAGACTGTTTACCCATAAAATCAAGAATAGGCGGGAGTATCCTCCCGCCTACTTAATTATTGCTATTTAACAAGTAAAGATTTTCCTGTCATTTCTTTAGGCTGCTCCAGTCCCATCAGATCGATAAGAGTTGGTACAACGTCAGCTAAGCATCCGCCTTCTTTCAACTGATAAGAAGCATCTGCATTTACAAGAATAAATGGTACTTCATTTGTTGTATGCGCTGTAAATGGTTCTCCTGTCTCAGGATCGATAAGTTGTTCTGCATTACCATGGTCAGCACAGATGAACATCTGTCCCCCCACCTCTTTCAATGCAACAACTGCTTTTCCTACACATTCATCAACTGCTTCTACCGCTTTCACTGCAGCTTCTTCTACACCTGTATGTCCTACCATGTCAGGATTTGCAAAGTTGATGATGATCACATCATATATATCTGATTTGATTGCTTCAACAAGTTTATCACATACTTCATATGCACTCATCTCTGGTTTCAGATCATATGTTGCAACCTTTGGAGATTTAACAAGAATTCTGTCTTCACCTTCATTTGGTTCTTCCACGCCGCCATTAAAGAAGAATGTAACATGTGCATACTTCTCAGTCTCAGCGATACGGGCCTGTTTCAGACCATTATTTGCTAGAAATTCACCAAATGTGTTTGTGATTTCTTCTTTTACAAATGCAACCTGTTTGTTTTCAATTGTAACATCATATTCTGTAAAACATACATAAGTAGTTTTAACTCTTTCACCTCTGTCAAAACCTGTAAATTCATCATCACAGAATGTTCTTGTGATTTCTCTTGCACGGTCAGGACGGAAGTTATAGAAAATGATAGAATCATTGTCTTTGATTGTTGCAACTGGTACACCGTCTTTTATAACAACTGTAGGAACAACGAACTCATCTGTTACTTCTTTATCATAAGAAGCCTGAATTCCTGCTGGTCCTGATTCTGCTGTATCACCAATACCATTTACAAGGGCATTATAAGCTTTCTCAACACGTTCCCAACGGTTGTCACGGTCCATTGCATAATAACGTCCCATAACACTTGCTACCTGTCCAACGCCAAGTTCCTGCATTTTAGCTTCGAGTTGTTCTACATACTCTTTTCCTGATGCGGGAGGTGTATCACGTCCATCAAGGAAACAGTGTACATATACTTTTTCAAGTCCCTGTTTTTTAGCAAGTTCCAGAAGTCCAAATACGTGTTCAATGTGGCTGTGTACACCACCGTCAGACATAAGTCCAAACATATGCAATGAAGAATTATTTGCTTTTACATTCTCGCATGCTGCAAGAAGTGCTTTATTTTCAAAGAAATCCCCATCCTGAATTGCTTTTGTAATCTTTGTAAGATCCTGATAAACAATTCTTCCTGCTCCCATGTTCAGATGACCAACTTCTGAATTACCCATCTGTCCATTTGGAAGACCCACAGCAAGACCGCTTGCATTCCCTTTTACAAATGGACAATTTGCCATAAGATTATCCATAACCGGTGTTTTTGCTTCATAAACAGCATTGCCTTCTGTCTTGTCATTTAATCCATAACCATCTAAAATCATTAAAACGGTTGGTTTTTTACTCATTTTCTAACTCCTACTCTTCGTAGTTAACGATTTTACTGAATTCTGGTTTCAGAGCTGCGCCACCAACGAGACCTCCGTCGATGTCAGGTTTTGCAAATAATTTTGCAGCGTTTGATCCGTTTACAGATCCACCATAAAGAATACGGATTGCATCTGCTGTTTCATCATCATAGATTTCTCTGATACAATCACGAATAGCTCCGCAAACTTCCTGAGCCTGATTAGCTGTTGCTGTAACACCTGTTCCAATTGCCCAGATTGGTTCGTAAGCGATAATAATTTTTTTCGCCATTTCCTCGTTAATGTTATAGAAGCCAATTTTAACCTGCTTACGAACTGTTTCCATAGTTACACCCTGCTGTCTCTGGAGAAGTGTTTCTCCACAGCAAAGAATTGGAATAAGTCCATGCTCTAATGCTACAGATACTTTTCTGTTAATCACTTCATTTGTCTCATGGAAGATTGTTCTTCTTTCTGAATGTCCAAGTACAACATATTCTGCACCAGCGTCTACGAGCATCTCAGCAGAAACTTCACCTGTGAAAGCTCCTTTTTCTTCATAGAACATATTTTCTCCACCAACTTTGATGTTAGTTCCTTTACATGCTTCTACTACTGGAACGATGTCGATCTGTGGTACACAAAATACTACATCAACTTCATCATTTTTTACCAGTGGTTTTAATTCATTACACCATCTGACAGCCTGTGATGGTGTCATGTTCATTTTTCAGTTACCTGCAATAAATTTCTTTCTTGCCATTTTACTATTACTCCTTATATGGGATTTTATTTATCATTAGCTGCTGCTACACCTGGGAGTTCTTTTCCTTCAAGGAATTCCAGAGAAGCGCCGCCGCCTGTTGAGATATGTGTCATCTTATCACCATATCCAAGCTGGTTAACTGCTGCTGCAGAATCGCCACCACCAATAATTGTTACTGCATCTGTCTCAGCAAGTGCTTTTGCAACTTCTTCTGTACCAGCCGCAAAGTTAGACATTTCAAATGCACCCATAGGTCCATTCCATACAACTGTCTTAGCATCTTTTACTGCTTCAGCATACATTGTGATTGTTTTTGGTCCAATATCAAGACCCATCCAGCCATCTGGAATTGCATTAGCTTCCACTGTCTGAATGTTTGCATCATTGGAGAATGCATCTGCGATTACACTGTCAACTGGAAGAAGAAGTTTAACACCCTTTTCTTCTGCTTTTTTGAGCATGTTCAATGCGTATTCACAATAATCTGCTTCAAGCAGAGATGTTCCTACAGAACCGCCCTGTGCTTTGCTGAATGTGTAAGACATACCGCCACCAATGATAAGTGTATCTACTTTTTCAAGAAGGTTTTCGATTACAGAAATCTTACTGGAAACTTTTGCTCCACCCAGAATTGCTACGAATGGTCTTTCTGGATTGTTTACTGCATTGCCAAGGAAGTCGATTTCTTTCTGCATAAGGTAACCAACTGCTGCTGTGTCAACATATTCTGTAACACCAACGTTAGAACAGTGTGCTCTGTGAGCTGTACCAAATGCATCATTTACAAATACATCACAAAGAGAAGCAAGTTCTTTACTGAATGCTTCACCATTCTTTGTTTCTTCTTTTCTATAACGTGTATTTTCAAGAAGAACTACATCTCCATCCTGCATAGCTTCTACTGCAGCTTTCGCATTAGGTCCAACTACTTCTGGATCTGCAGCAAATTTTACTTCCTGTCCAAGAAGTTCAGAAAGTCTCACTGCAACTGGTGCAAGTGAAAGTTCTGGTTTTGGTTCTCCCTTTGGTTTGCCAAGGTGTGAACAAAGAATAACTTTTCCACCATCTGCAATCAGCTTCTTAAGTGTTGGAAGAGCTGCAACAAGACGGTTTTCATCTGTAATCTTTCCATCGATCAATGGAACATTAAAGTCGCATCTGCAAAGAACTCTGAGTCCTTTTACATTAATATCATCTACTGATTTTTTATTAAGCATGATATACGTCTCCTTCTTTATAAAAATTGACTGCCACGTTGTGCGGTCGGCCGCAAGTATGTATCCTGCGGATTCTTCTATTCATCGAACAATTTCGACAAATGAAAATAAGGTCCGGTCCTTTAAAAGACCGGACCTCTTATGAGTCTATTCTTGGAATCTAGTCCTCAAGTCCTCATTTCTGGTTACAGTAATATTTTCAATTACAGCAGTGTTCCAAAATGTTTGATTGTTCTTACCATCTGGCTTGTGTATGAATTTTCATTGTCATACCATGAAACAACCTGAACTTCTGTTGTTCCATTATCAAGTGGCATAGCCATTGTCTGAGTTGCATCAAACAGAGAACCATATGTCATACCTACGATATCGCTGGATACGATTTCATCTGTGTTATATCCAAATGATTCGTTAGAAGCTGCTTTCATAGCTGCGTTGATTTCATCAACTGTAACTGTTCCTTCAACAACTGCTGTAAGAATTGTAGAAGAACCTGTTGGTGTTGGAATACGCTGAGCTGCTCCGATGAGCTTGCCGTTCAGTTCTGGAACTACCAGACCAATAGCTTTAGCTGCACCTGTGCTGTTAGGTACGATATTAACTGCTGCTGCACGAGATCTTCTCAGATCACCTTTTCTCTGTGGTCCGTCAAGAGTCATCTGATCGCCTGTGTAAGCATGAATTGTACACATGATACCTGACTTAATTGTAGCAAGGTCATTAAGAGCCTTAGCCATTGGTGCAAGACAGTTTGTTGTACAGGAAGCTGCAGAGATGATGTTATCTTCTGCTGTAAGCTTGTCATGGTTTACGTTGTAAACGATTGTTGGAAGGTCGTTTCCTGCTGGAGCGGAAATGATAACGTATTTAGCACCTGCATCAATATGAGCCTGTGATTTAGCTTTTGATGTATAGAAACCTGTACATTCAAGAACTACGTCAACTCCGATTTCTCCCCATGGAAGTTCAGCTGCATTAGCTTTTGCATAGATTTTGATTTCTTTTCCATCAACGATGATAGAATCTTCGCCTGCTGTCACTTTATCACAGAGTGCATATCTTCCCTGTGTTGAGTCATATTTTAACAGGTGAGCAAGCATCTTTGGAGATGTAAGGTCGTTAATTGCTACGATCTCAAATCCTTCTGCTCCGAACATCTGTCTAAATGCAAGACGACCGATACGTCCAAAACCGTTAATTGCTACTTTTACTGCCATGATTATTTCCTCCTAAAAGTTTAAAAAAATATCAACTGATTTCCAGTCGTTTGTAGTTCCGTGAATTGGAGTATAATTCTGAACTACATTAACAAGTGTTATTGTACTAAATCGAAATAAAAATTTCAAGTACTAAAACTGGTTTTTATTGACATGTAAGAAATTTATTTCCTTTTGTCAATAAAATTCAGCAAATCTTTATTCATATTCAGAAAAAATGTAGTGTTTTATGGAAGTTTCTTAAACACTGGTTTTCTCCCTTTGAATTCAGTATAGTATCTGAATCCACAATCTTTGAGGATCATTGATGCTCTCCAGAAATCAAATGCAATATGCTCCGGTCTGTGTCCGTCAGCACCAACTGTGATAATCTCTCCTCCGAGTTCCCGATATCTGCGTATCACATCCGGATGTGGATTTCCAAACGGAAGTCCGTACTTGAATCCAGCCATATTTAATTCAATTCCTTTACCCTGTTCAATAACAGTTTTCAAAATCTCATCGATCAAATCAGCATATTTCTGATAAGAATATTCCTCTTCCTGATATCTTCCGTAGCGCACTACATAGTCAAGATGCGCAAGGATGTCTGTTGGTGGATTTGTTTTCAGATTCTCCAGAGTTGTCTCAAATGCTTCCCGATAAAGTACTGTATCTGAAACATCTCCATACGCTTCTCTGAAATACGGATCTTTTCCTTTAACAAGATGAATGGAACCAATAACAAAATCAAATGGATATTTCTCAACAATTTTCTGATATCTTTCTTTCAAATGTGCCTGAAGTCCCAGTTCAACCCCGATTCTTACGTCAATCCTGTCTGCAAACTCTTCCTGGAGTTTCTGCAGCTCTTTCACATAAGAATCGAATGGCAGATTAAAGGCATCTTCTCCCATCTCTTCATAAAATGGATAATCCGCATCATAATGATCTGTAATGCAGATTGTCTCAAGACCTTTTCCAATTGCACCCAAAATCATAGTTCTTGCCGGAATTTGACAGTCTGTTGAAAATTCAGTATGCATATGAAAATCAGCTTTTATCATACGATTGTTCCTCCACCCACTACATAATCTCCGTCATAGAAGACAACTGCCTGCCCAGGTGTCACAGCTCTCTGTGGTTCATCAAAGGTACAACGTATTCTGTCTTCGTCGATTTTTTCAACTGTTGCCCAGACCCCCTTATGATTATATCGGATTTTTGTAAATACATGCATTGGCTCTGTAAGATCTTCGATTGACATAAAGTTAAGATTCACAGCCTCAAGGGAATCTGCCATAGATTCTGCATGTGTACCAATCACAACTTCATTTGTCTCCGGTCTGATTTCCAATACAAATGCAGGATATCCAAGAGCCAGACCAAGTCCTTTTCTCTGACCGACTGTATAGTGTGTAATTCCTTTATGACATCCAAGAACTTTTCCATCTGCTGTCACAAAATTCCCTTCCGGAATCTGCACTCCAGCGGTTTCTTCTATATAAGACGCATAGTCACCGTCCGGGATAAAACAAATATCCTGACTGTCTGGTTTATTTGCAACAAGAAGGCCTATTTCCTCTGCCATCGCACGAATCTCATCTTTCGAATACGCACCCACCGGCATCAGTGTTTTACTTAACTGTTCTTGTGTCAGATTGTAAAGAGCATACGTCTGATCTTTTGCCAGAGTAGCGGAACGCTGAAGTGTATATCTTCCATTCTCCAGCCTCACAACCTTCGCATAGTGCCCTGTAGCAATATAGTCTGCTCCTATAGAAAGACTTCTTGACAGAAGAGATTCCCATTTCACATAGCGATTGCAGGCAATACATGGATTCGGTGTTCGACCCTGCAAATATTCATTCACAAAATAATCAATCACCTGTTCTTTAAATTCATTTTTAAAATTCATAACATAGTATGGAATGCCAAGTTTTGCTGCAACTCGCCTTGCATCATCCACAGCACTCAGACCACAACAGCCTCCATTCTCTTCCTGGACTGCCTGTTCTTCATCCTGCCAGATCTGCATTGTAACTCCGATCACATCATATCCCTGTTTCTTCAATAAATATGCTGCTACAGAAGAGTCAACACCTCCTGACATTCCGACAACTACTTTACTCATTAATATTCCTCTTCTTCCTCTTCTTCATCCTCATGGATATCTGTTTTTGGTTTCTCAAGACCTTCAATCTTAATGCCATTCTTTTCAGCATAATCCCAGAGTGCAGCGTGAATTGCTTCTTCAGCAAGGAGTGAACAGTGAACCTTTACTGGTGGAAGACCATCCAGTGCTTCCATTACCGCTTTATTTGTAACTTCCATAGCTTCCTGAACTGTCTTTCCTTTTACAAGTTCTGTTGCCATACTACTTGTTGCTATTGCCGCTCCACAGCCAAATGTTTTAAATTTTACATCGCGGATAATCTGATTTTCATCAATATCAAGAAAAATTCTCATGATATCTCCACATTTTGCATTACCTACTGTTCCTACACCACTGGCATTTTCAATTTCTCCAACATTTCTTGGATTCTGAAAATGATCCATTACTTTTTCTGTATACATTCTAAATTCCTCCAAATATATTTTCTGTAAAATAGTTCACAACCGATTATTTATTCTGTTTTTTCATAAAATCTTCATAAAGTGGAGACATATTTCTCAGATTCTGAACAATTCCTTTCAGCTCATCAACTACATAATCGATATCTTCTTTTGTAGTTTCTTCACTCAATGTCAATCTCAGAGAGCCATGTGCTATCTCATGAGGAAGACCGATTGCAAGAAGTACATGAGATGGATCCAATGATCCGGATGTGCATGCAGAACCACTGGATGCGCAGATTCCTTTCATATCAAGCATGATCAGAAGTGATTCACCTTCTACAAAACGAAAACTAAAGTTTACGTTGTTTGGAAGTCTCTTCACTCTGTCGCCGTTCAGACGGCAGTATGGAATCTCATTTTCAATTCTTTCGATCAAATAATCACGAAGTTCTCTCTCCTGAGCTGTACGTTCCATCATAGTAATCGCTGCACGTTCTGCTGCTTTTCCAAGGCCTACGATACCAGGAACATTTTCTGTACCCGCACGACGCTTTCTTTCCTGTCCGCCGCCATGAATAAAGGAGCGAATCTTTACACCCTTGCAAATGTATAAGAAACCAATTCCTTTTGGTCCATTCAGCTTGTGTCCGCTGGCACTGAGCATATCTATATGCAGTTCATCTACATCAATTGGAACCTGACCATATGCCTGTACAGCATCTGTGTGGAAAAGAATTCCATGATCATGTGCAATTTCACCTATTTTTTTAATTGGCTGGATACTTCCAATCTCATTGTTTGCAAACATGATAGAGATTAGGATTGTATCCGGACGAATTGCAGCTTTCAGCTGTTCAAGATCTACAATACCATTCTCATCTACATCGAGATAAGTAACTTCAAATCCCAATTTTTCTAGATGCTCACATGTATGAAGAATCGCATGATGCTCAATCTTACTTGTAATGATATGCTTTCCTCTTTTTCCATAAGCTTCTGCAGTTGCTTTCAAAGCCCAGTTATCAGACTCAGAACCACCTGCCGTGAAATAAATTTCATTTGTTTTTGCACCAAGTGTCTTTGCAATGATCTCTCGCTGCTGTGTGATCACTTCTTTATTCGCTGCAGCAAAACTATATACACTGGATGGATTTCCGAAATGTTCTGTAAAATAAGGAAGCATAGCCTCCACTACTTCCGGTGCTGTCTTTGTTGTTGCTGCATTATCCAGATAAATTAACTTACTCATCATGGTACCTCCATTGTTACGCTATATTTTAATTTTTACATTCTGCACGAAATACAGTGTCCTTGCAGTTCAGTTTTTTGCTTTCATCCACAAGATGTTTTAATTTAATTTCATCTGCAGTTCGATTAATACTTTCGTTGATTCTCTGCCAGACATACTTTGTCACGCAGCTGTCAGCAGACTTACATCCATCCTGTGACTGAAATGCAGAACACTCCACTGGTTCAAGACTTCCCTCTAAAGCTCTTAAAATATCTCCTACTGAAATATCCGCAGAAGCCTTCGCAAGCACATACCCACCGCCTGCGCCTCTGATACTTTTAATGAGTCCGCCTTTTTTCAGCATTGCCATTAATTGTTCTAAATATCTTTCAGAAATACCCTGCCGGTCCGAAATACTTGTAATCGATACAGGTTCATTCTCACTGTACGCCGCAAGATCTACCATCGCCCGCAGTCCATATCTTCCTTTTGTCGATAGTTTCAATATCTCACCTCTTTTTCCGAATTAAATCCTGCTGTTTCAATTCCTACCATTTTAAACCCTAGTAATTTAATCGGATTTACTCACTAAAGAATAACATTCCTTAAATGTTCTGTCAAGGTAAAGAGTCGAATATATTACAAAAAGAACTCTTTTAAGAAGGTATTTTATGTCCAGAAAACAAGTGCTTCTTCGTGGTACCTTTATTTTGACAACCTCCGGTATTTTAAGCAGGATTATGGGCTTCTTCTACCGAATTTTCTTAAGCAGAACATTCGGCGCCGAAAATGTTGGACTATATCAGCTCATTCTCCCTGTACTTACTCTTTGTTTTTCAATTTCAACTGCAGGAATTGAAACAGCAGTTTCAAGAACCGTAGGAAGCCGATCTTCTACTTTCGCCGATTCTACTCAATGGCAAAAGAAAAAAGAGAGCATAAATATTCTTTTTTCAGGAATACTCTGCTCTCTTATTTTTTCTTTTTTATGCATTTTTATCATTATCCAGAATTCAAACTTTATTGCAGACACCATACTCGGTGATAAACGCTGTGAATTTCTTTTAAAACTCATAGTTTTCACTCTTCCTTTTTCTGCCATACATAATTGTATTGCCGGTTTCTACTATGGGCAAAAATTTGCGAAAATACCTGCATTATGCCAACTACTCGAACAAACTGCAAGAATCTCGACTGTTTTCCTTCTATATTTTATATACACTCAGAATAACCTTACTTTTTCACTTTCTGCCGCTGTGATTGGTTTGATTGCAGGAGAATCCGTTTCTACTATTTTTTCATTATATTCTTTAAAAAAACATGTAACCGCTTTTCAATTTCATTTTAGCGATCTATTCTCTGTCCGCTGTGTAAAAGAACTTATTTCTCTTTCCTTTCCATTGACACTGAACAGGATATTGATCAATCTTCTTCAGGGAATTGAAGCCGTATCCATCCCTGCACAACTTCAGAAATATAACCTGACATCGTCAGAAGCACTCAGCATCTATGGCATCTTAAACGGAATGGCACTTCCATGTATCCTTTTTCCTTCTGCTATTACCACATCAGCCGCATCCCTTTTGATGCCAACTATCGCAGAAATCCAAGCCACTGAGAATCGTAGCAAAATAGCAGGTATCACTAAAAAATCCTGTAGTCTTTGCTTTCTTTTAGGCCTTTTCTGCTGCTTTTTATTTCTTATTTCCGGTCAATGGATTGGCAATACTCTTTTTCACGAAAAAACTGCTGGTGACTTTATCCTGACACTTGCTTGGATTTGTCCGTTTCTTTATACAAATACCGCACTTCAAAGTATAATCAATGGTCTTGGCAAAACAAAACTGACACTTTTTATAAATATGCTCGGTCTTTCTGTCCGCATACTAAGTGTATATTTTATAATCCCTTTATTTGGAATCAAAGGATATCTCTGGGGGCTTCTTGCAAGTCAATTTATCATCTGTACTACATCTATCTTTATTATTTGTATTTTTCATCAAAAGTCTTCTACTCTATAATACACTGATAAAAACTTTCATAATCACAGGATTTATGTATGCTTCCAGGAAAATTCCTGTGAGCATCATTCCTGTGATAAATATTGTTTTCTGGATATCCCAGTGTCCTCGCGGATATATCAATCCATACCAAAGCACAACAACAGAAGCAATCAGATATAGAACAACATGGGGAAAACCTCCAAGCAGACAAAACAGACTCCCTTTTATTCCCATACACAAAACGCCCATTGTCATTAAAAATCCACCAAGAAAGCACGTCCAACAGATACTTGCCCACGCAGCAGCTTTTCTGAACCTTGTAAACATCAAGGCTGTAATGAGCCCAAACGAAAACATCCTTACCCTTAATATATACAGAAAATAGCTCCCGATATTTATCTCCATACTTTGATACTGCTTGAGTATATATGTATTAAACATTTCATTCGTTTCGCATACTTCCTTTGCTGCAAGATTTACATATAATATTCCAGCCAAAAAGGATAATAATATGCTTACATAGATTCTTTTTTTCAAATCCAGTCCCCGCACAAATCCGCCCTCCTGAACTTATTGTATGATCAAGCCTGACGGCTCTGAACTATTATATGCCGGAATTTTATACATATTCTTATTTACCGTATTTCACAACATATGCCATAAGCGCAGATACTGTTTTAGCATCTGTGATTTCTCCGGTAAATATCATTTCTTTTAAGTCTTCAATTGTATATGCCTTCAGATCTATAAATTCTTCTTCGTCCAGATGCTGTTGTGTTGATATCAGATTATGAGCAACATAAATCTCGATCTTTTCATTGCAAAATGCTACCAGAGAATGTAATGTACACAAATATTCTACGTTTTCACTACGATAACCTGTTTCTTCCTCCAACTCCCTTGATGCACAAATAAGACCCGATTCTTTCTCATCGTCAAATGCCCCTGCCGGTACTTCAAGGGAACTTTTATCTACAGCATTTCTGTATTGACGAACCATCAATATTTTCCCGTCATCTAAAACAGGGACAATCGCAGCACCACCATTATGACGATGAGCTACATAATCCCAAATAGCTGTGGTTTTATTATCAATTAACATTGTATCCTGATAAAAATCAAGAATTTTCCCATTAAATTTAAGTTCTCTGTTAATACGTTTTATCTTTTCATTCATTTTTTTATTCTCCTGGTAATTAAAATATATAAAAATACCCTTGTCTTTCGACAAGGGCATTATTTTCATTATTAAATCTGATTCTGGTTACTTCGCAAAATCTGTAGCGCGTGATTCTCGAATCACATTAACCTTAATCTGTCCTGGGTATTCCAATTCAAATTCAATCTGTTTTGCAATCTCTCTTGCCATAAGTACCATATCATCATCAGACACCTGTTCTGGAACTACCATAACTCGAATCTCTCTACCTGCCTGAATAGCAAAAGCCTTATCAACACCTTTAAACTGGTTTGTGATTTCTTCTAATTGTTTTAATCTGTTAGTGTATGTTTCGATTGTTTCTCGTCTTGCACCAGGACGTGCTGCTGAAATTGTATCAGCCGCCTGTACAACACATGCAATCAATGTCTGTGGTTCTACATCTCCATGATGTGCTTCCACTGCATTGATAACAGTTGCAGATTCTTTATATTTTCTACAAAGATCAGAACCAATCTGGATGTGGGAACCTTCAACGTCATGATCAATAGATTTACCAATATCATGTAAAAGTCCTGCACGCTTCGCCATACGTACATCTAACCCAATCTCTCCTGCCAGAAGTCCAGACAACTGTGCTACTTCAATAGAATGTTTCAAAGCATTCTGTCCATAACTTGTTCTGTACTTCATACGGCCAAGAAGACGAATCAGTTCCGGATGGATTCCAGTCACTCCAACTTCAATAGCTGCTGTCTCACCTTCTTCACGAATGATCGCATCTACTTCTTTCTGTGCTTTTTCTACCATCTCTTCGATTCTTGCCGGATGGATACGTCCATCTACAATCAGTCTTTCAAGGGCGATTCTTGCAATCTCTCTACGAATTGGATCAAATCCTGATAAAACTACCGCTTCCGGTGTATCATCAATAATCAATTCTACACCAGTCATTGTCTCAAGAGTACGGATGTTACGTCCTTCTCTACCGATAATTCTGCCTTTCATTTCATCGCTTGGGAGCTGTACTACAGAAATAGTAGTTTCAGCTACATGATCAGCTGCGCATCTCTGAATTGCACTGACAACATATTCTTTTGCTTTTTTATCAGCATCTTCCTTAGCCTGTGCTTCCAGTTCACGAATCATTTTCGCTGTGTCATGTTTCACATCATCTTCAACAGTCTTTAACAGATATTCTTTTGCTTGTTCGGAGGTAAGTCCTGAGATTCTCTCTAATTCCTGTACTCTTTTCTGAGTGAGTTCCTCAACTCGGGCTTCACGCTGCTTCAGTTGTTCTTCCTTTGCTGTAAATCTTGCTTCACGCTGTTCAATCGCCTCGGAACGTTTATCAACATTCTCTTCTTTTGCAAGGACACGTTTTTCATAACGCTGCAGTTCGGCTCTTCTCTCTTTAGACTCTTTTTCAAGCTCATTCTTAGTCTTAATAGACTCTTCCTTAATCTCTAAAAGAGCTTCTTTTTTCTTCGTTTCAGCATTCTTTACGGCATCATCAATAATCTCTCTCGCTCTTGCTTCTGCATTCCCAATCTTAGACTCCGCATTCTTCTTAAGGTTGGAAATTGTAACATAACGAGTAATGATACCAACGATCAACGCGAGGGCTACGGCTATTATTATACTAATCAGCATATCTTGCACAGGAGCACCTCCTTATTCAATTTTACTGCACAAATTAAGATAAGTGCAACAGTTAGATTTTATACTGTTTTCACAACTATGTCAAGCGTTCAAACAGATTTTTGTATCACTTGCCGAATATCTTCGTACCGAAATCCTTTTCGCGCCAGATAAGCATATAATTTATTTAATTCTTTTTCTGTCGTGCATTCTAAATTTACATTTTTTTTACGTATTAACTGCCTGATTGCTTCCTGCTCACCATCTTCGTAACAATTTTCCATAGCAAGATCAATCAAATCTCTTGAAACACCTTTTTCACAAAGCAATGCATAAATCTCTTTTCTGCTTTTACTCTGCTTCTTATTTAATACAAAACTTTCTGCATATCTAAGATCATCCAGATATCCAAAAGATTGTACATATTGAATTACCAACTCAACAATGTCCTCGGAATATAAATTCTGCTTAAGCTTTTGTCTCAATCCAGCTTCCGTACGTGCCACATCTGTCAGCAGGTGTAAAGCTCTCAACTTTGCTCTTCTCAACACAACTTCCTTGCGAATTTTTTGATAAACCTCTTCTGAGATTTTTTCACCTTCACGAATTTCATATTGTGACAATTCGCCTTTGTATAACACAAAGGCGAATTCTTGATCTATCTCCACTTTATATTTTGTTCTTGTAACTGTTTCTATCTTTGTAACTATCATAAACAATTCTATGCATCAGCCTTTGGAGCATTTTCTTTTAATTTAAGGTCATCTGACACTTTCTTTTCTTCTTCCCCAGCAGAGCCCAACTGATAATGAGCGCGAACTTTCTTTTCTACTGTTTCCATAATTTCTGGATTTGCTTCAAGGAATTTCTTCGCGTTCTCTCTTCCCTGACCGATCTTCTCGCCTTCGTATGCATACCATGCTCCACTCTTTTTGATCACATCAATTCCTGCAGCCAGGTCAAGAATATCTCCCGTTCTTGAGATTCCTTTTCCAAACATAATATCAAATTCAGCTTCTTTGAAAGGAGGCGCAATCTTATTCTTTACAATTTTAATACGTGTACGGTTACCAACCATCTCTCCACTCTGTTTCAAAGTTTCAATTCTTCTGACATCCATACGAACGGATGCATAGAATTTTAATGCACGTCCGCCAGTTGTTGTCTCTGGATTTCCAAACATTACTCCTACTTTTTCACGCAACTGATTGATAAAGATTACTACACAGTTAGACTTGCTGATTACAGGTGTCAGCTTTCTGAGTGCCTGGGACATCAATCTCGCCTGAAGACCTACATGGCTATCTCCCATATCTCCCTCAATCTCTTGTCTTGGAACAAGAGCAGCAACAGAGTCGATAACAATAATATCAATAGCCCCTGAACGGACCATAGTTTCTGCAATTTCAAGTCCCTGATCTCCACTGTCAGGCTGTGAAATATAAAGTTCATCAATATCTACACCGATGTTCTTCGCATACACTGGATCCAGAGCATGTTCTGCATCAATGAATCCCGCGATCCCGCCTCTCTTCTGTACTTCTGCGATCATATGTAACGCAACCGTTGTCTTACCACTTGACTCAGGACCATATATCTCAATCACACGTCCTTTTGGAACTCCACCAAGTCCCAGTGCGAGGTCAAGACTCAAACATCCTGTTGGTACAGTCTCCACAGTTACATGAGCACTGGAATCCCCCAGCTTCATAACTGCACCCTTTCCAAAATCTTTTTCTAATTTTGCAATCGCTGCATCCAGCGCTTTCTTTTTATCTTCATTTACGTTCGCCATACTAATTCTCCTCCAGCACGAACAGTTGTTCTGTTTCTGATAGTATAGTATTATATTTCACATAAAAAGTCAATATGATTTCTACTATTTTTCTAAAATCCGAACATATTTTCTCTTTTACGTATAAAACGCTGAATCAGCTCTCTCAAACTTATTCAGCGTCTGTTTTCCTTATCCTTTTATATGAACATTTGAAGTTGCTACAATGGCAACACCTGTATCTGCTGCATTTTCCAATATCACATCACCAATGTAAACCGGTGCTTTTATTTCCAGTTCTTTTAAAGCTTGTACAACATCAAAAATCTTTTCTTTTGGAATATCATTTTTTGTTTTGCACGAAACAGAAACTCTGTCCCCACCTGATACTTTCACAGTTGATGTCACGATACGCGCAGGATCTGTAACTTCTTTCTCAGCATATACCTTTCCTCTCGAACATGTATTACCTTTTACATCAGTTACTGCTTCACCTTCCATTTCTACTGTAATCACACATCCTAAAGGACAACCAATACAAATCAACTCTTTTTGCTGCATATTGAACTACGCCTCCTCAATTCTTACCGTAATCTTCTTCAAATCTGGATATTCCTGTAATTTAGTTTTGAAAAGCTTAATGCCTTCCATTTCACCAGGAGTAAGCACAGGACGTTTTTTTCTCATAACACGTTCATCATCAAAATATATACTAATACAGCAATTTTTATAGACAGCACCCACTCGATAACGCACAGTCAGTGATTCTCGCATGTTCTCCATACGGATATATTGTGGCACTGTATACCTTACGCCATCTGCTGGCACAATCTCGATTTTTGTAAATTCACTTACTGTTCTACCTTGAATATAATACACCGCGTTCTTGCCCGCCATAGCAGCTTCTTCAGATACAAAATCCACAAGATCATGCACATGGAGTACATTTCCACATGCATACACACCTTCGATACTTGTTTCAAAACTTTCATTTACAACAGGGCCATTTGTCACAGTTTCCATATCAACACCCAGTTCTCGCGACAGTTCATTTTCAGGAATCAGACCACAGGATAACAATAATGTATCACATGGAATGTACTCTTCTGTGCCCGGAATCGGCTTATTTCTGTTATCTACTTTTGCAAGTGTAATACCTTTTACTCTCTCTTTTCCATCAATATCAACAACTGTATGACTTAATTTGAGAGGAATTCCAAAGTCATCCAGGCATTGTACGATATTTCTCTTTAATCCACCAGAATACGGCATTAATTCTGCCACAACTTTTACCTTTGCACCTTCTAATGTCATACGTCTTGCCATGATAAGTCCGATATCTCCAGAACCCAGAATTACCACTTCACGTCCCGGCAAATATCCTTCTATATTAACAAGTCTCTGCGCTGTTCCAGCTGAAAAAATCCCCGCCGGACGATATCCCGGAATATTCAATGCACCTCTTGGACGTTCTCTGCATCCCATTGCAAGAATAATTGCTTTCGCCTGAATTTCAAAGAGACCTTCTTCACGATTCATCGCTGTAACAATCTTATCTTTTGAAATGTCTATAACCATCGTATTAAGCATATACTCAATATTCATTTTCTGGATTTTTTTAATAAATCTGTCTGCATATTCAGGACCAGTCAACTCTTCTTTAAAAGTATGAAGTCCAAATCCATTATGAATACACTGATTCAAAATACCGCCAAGTTCTTTATCTCTTTCTAAGATCAAAATACTGTCTATTCCATTTTCCTTGGCAGAAACCGCAGCTGCAAGACCGGCAGGGCCACCTCCTACAATTACAATATCGTATATTCTCATGTATCGCTCCTCCTCATATTTACAGCCTGTCTCTGTTCGTACCGGCAATAATTTTTGAATTCCCACCCGCTTTTGTAATTTCAGACATATCAACTTGAAGTTCTCTTGCCAAAATCTCCATTGTTCTAGGTGAACAGAAACCAGACTGACATCGCCCCATACCTGCTCTGGTTCTTCGTTTTACACCATCCAGCGATTTTGCGCCTAATGGACGCCTTATTGCATCAATGATCTCACCCTCTGTGATCATTTCACACCGGCAAATAATATTGCCATATGCCGGGTTTTCTTTAATCAATTTTTGCCTTTCTTCTTTTGATAATTTTTCTGGTTTCAAAATGCCTCTTCTAACTGCAACAAAATCTATTTTTTCTTCCAGTTTCATTAAATTTTTCAGAATATCTGCAACCATAATACCGATTGCGGGTGCACTTGTAAGTCCCGGAGATTCAATTCCGGCACAATCGATAAATCCTTTGGCATCTTCAACTTCTTCTATAATAAATTCGTGATTGTTTTCGTGAGCGCGTAAACCCGCAAAAGCTGTAATAACCTGGCGATATGGAATATTTTTAACACTCAGCACCGTCTTAGAAAATACTTGTTCCAATCCTTCCGCTGTTGTAGAAATTGATTCCTTGTCCTTGATATCAACCGCTGTTGGCCCAAGCAAAAGATTACCATGTACTGTAGGTGTTACGAGTACACCTTTCCCATACTTTCCAGGGACAGCAAAAATTGTACTGTTTACATGTTCTCCAGCAGTTTTATCAAGAAGACAATAATCCCCCCGTCTTGGAGTAATGTGAATTTTCTTCTCACTTACCATATTGTGAAACTTATCGGCATAAACCCCCGTAGCATTTATAATATATTTTGCTTTATACACGCCATTGTTTGTATAAAGTTCGTATCCCTCTTCTAATTTTTTAATATCTGTTACCTCTGTGTTGAATTTAAATTCAACACCATTTACATTTGCATTTTCAGCAAGTGCGATATTTAAATTAAATGGACAGATAATTCCGCCTGTAGGCGCATATAAGGCTGCAATTACATCATCCGAAATATTAGGTTCCAGTGCTCTTACTTCTTTCTGATTCAGAATCCGGAGCTCTTTCACCCCATTTTTAATCCCATTCTCGTACAAGCGCTGCAGATTCGGCAGATCTTCCTCTAATCTGCAAACCACCAGAGAACCATTACGCCTATATGGAATATCCAGCTCTTTTGAAAGAGTTTCCATCCTCCTGCTTCCAAGAACATTTAATTTCGCCATAAGAGTACCATGTGCAGCATCAAATCCTGCGTGTACGATTCCACTGTTCGCTTTAGATGCACCACAACATACATCTTCTTCTTTTTCAAGCACACAAATACTTGCCTTATAACGAGACAACTCTCTTGCTGATGCAGCACCAGACACACCGCTACCAATAATAATTATATCATACATATCGCAGCTTCCTTTCTTTTGACTCCTGCTATTGCTTTACCTCTTTGATACATTATTGTAATATAACTGCTGTACACCAAAACCCTTAGTTCGATATACAGCAGTTATTTACTTAGTTGCTATTCTATTATAATACTCCATGTATTTTTATATTCTTTTCCTTCTCTTAAGCGGATCAGATCGTATTTAAAAGCCAGTTCTTCTATAACATCCTGCCTCGAAGGAAGAGATGTCCATGGCTCAATACAAAGATATGGAGCTTTCGTCTTTGGAGTATGCCATAATCCAAGATACGGAAAACCTGAATAGCTTACTTTCACCATTCTTTGCCCTTTATCAGATTTCAAAATTACTTCATCTGCCATATTTTTCAGAACAATCGAGTCTTCATTGAACAAATCATGAGACATTTTAAGATATTTATCATTTATCAACGGAAATGACATGTCCATTCCACTTTGAAAACCGGCTTCTGTAATTCCTATTTGTGTTGGAAAGGATCGACCTCTGAATTCAAGATAATAATCTGAAAAATCAATTCCTTCATCAAATGGAAGCATAAATCCCGGATGCCCGCCAATTCCAAAATACATTGTATCATCTGAAAGATTCAAAACTTTATATGTAATCTCGATCATTTTCTTATTCAACTTATATTCCACAAAAAGATGAAAATGATATGGATACATTTTGTATGTTTCTTCGTTATCTTCCAACTGCATCACAAGTATCTGATCTGTTTTTTCAATCAAATTATAAGGATATTTTCTGGCAAATCCATGAATATCCATTTCATACTCTTTCCCGTTCAGCAGGTATTTTCCATTTGTAAACCTTCCAACGTATGGAAACAAAACCGGTGCACGTTCTGGCCAGTATTTTTCATCTCCATTCCAGAGATATTCTGTCCCATCTTTTACAATAGATTGTATCTCTGCGCCCACATCAGATACAGTAAGACAGATATATTGATTCTTAAGCTGATATTCCATCATATCCTCCCGTTTTATTTTGCATCTGGATACTCATTGCACAATAATCTGTATGCCGGCTCATCTTCTTCTATTTGCGGAAATCGTCCAATTGGTTCATAGAAGCAGTTATCATTCTCATCATCATTGCACATGGATACTTCCCCCAGTAATACAGCTCCACCTGTTTTCGGAACAATAAAATCATGATACATATATGGTGGAATTGTGATACTTTCTCCTGGTGTAAGTCGTACTTTTGTACCTGCAGGAACTACTTCCACCTTACCATCTTTATAGACTGTTACGTCTGTATCAAGCATTGTTTTATCTTCTGCTCCATTATAAACGGTAATATATATATCATTTCCACCACGGTTGATAATATCTTCCATCTTATTCCAGTGGTAGTGCATTGGTGCAGTCTGATCTTCATACAGCATCAATAACTTTTCCGCATATGTCTTTGGATATTTTTCAGACATCTTTTGATTTCCGTTGCGAATGGTAAGCAAAGCAAACCCTACTTTATCAAAATTATCAAGACCATAATCTGTAATATCCCATCCGAGACAATTTTCACGAATTTCATCATATTCATGACCAATATTCTTCCAGTCTTCTGATGTCCACTTTGCAAATGGAGGAATTTCAAATCCATGTTCTCTGATTAAATCTTCCATATCTTTGATTACCTGATTAATTCTTGAACGTTTCATATTTTTCTCCAAAATAATAAAATTCTTTATTTTTCCTGCTTCATTAATTCCTTTACTTCTTCTGGATCCGGCATTGAACGGATCGCACCTTTTTTTGTTGTCACAACTGCTGCTGCTGCATTTGAAAATTTCAAAATATCTTTCAACGCTTCTTCTGTAAGATTTTCAAGTCCGTAATCTAAAATTCCACTAAGTGCACTTCCACAAAATGTATCTCCAGCTCCTGTTGTCTCAATTGTTTTGACTTTGAATCCTGACTGTTCTACACGCATTCCCTTATAATATGCTCTGCTTCCGTCTTTTCCCAATGTTAATAAAATCAATGGAATGTTATATTTATTCTGTAAGTATTCGATACCTTCATCATAATCTTCTTTTCCAGACACAAATTGAATCTCATTGTCTGAAATTTTCAGGATATCACAGTAACCAAATCCGTATTCCATCATCTCTTTTGCCAAATCCAGAGTTTTCCATAACGGCGGACGCAGATTTGGATCAAAGGAAATCAAACATCCGCTCTTTTTTGCAGCATCGAGAGCTTTTTTTGTCGCACTTCTCACTGGTTCATCCGTCATAGACAAAGTTCCCAGATGAAAGATTTTTGCCTGACGAATCAGATTGTAATCAATATCTTCCTCCTTAAGCATCATATCTGCTCCCGGTTTTCTATAGAAAGAAAAGTCCCTGTCTCCATTTGAAAAAGTATGTACAAATGCAAGTGTTGTATTCACTTCCTCATCCATCAGAAGCCCTTTTGTGTCTATACCGATCTCTTCTATTGTTGATTTTAAAAGTCTTCCAAACTGATCTCTACCTACTTTGCCTATAAATGCGGTCGTCTTCCCCAATTTATTAAGCATTGCAAGAACATTGCAAGGAGCACCGCCCGGACATGCCTCAAAATACTGATTCCCCTGTTCACTTTTTCCAGATACTGCAAAATCAATCAGCAGTTCTCCCAAAGCAATAACATCATATTTTTTTATATTTTGTTCCACTTTACTCCCATCCTTTCCATAGTTAATTTCTTTCTTTTATAATACATGGAAATAAATTTAAATACAATCAGAATATATAATCAAAAAGAGTCCGACGAAATGCGAACTCTTCAAAAAAATAAATATTAATATTTTTCTACAACTTCACCCTGCTTTTTGTAAATACTGTTTGCAGGTACGAAACCTCTCACTGATGAAAGCGGGTAAATATTACTGTTTTTTCCAACTACTGTTCCCGGATTCAATACACTTCCGCATCCTACTTCTACTTCATCTCCAAGCATTGCACCAAATTTTTTTATTCCTGTTTCGATGTTTCCTTCTGATGTTTTTACAACAACAAGTTTTTTGTCAGACTTTACATTTGATGTAATAGATCCTGCTCCCATATGAGATTTATAACCAAGCACAGAATCCCCTACATAGTTATAGTGTGGAACCTGTACTTTATTGAAAAGAACTACGTTTTTCAATTCTGTAGAGTTTCCAACAACAGCACCCTCTCCGACAATTGCATTTCCACGGATAAATGCGCAATGCCTTACCTCAGCATCTTTTCCGATAATGGCAGGACCATTAATATATGCTGTTGGTGCAACCTTTGCTGATTTTGCAACCCAAATATTCTCCCCACGTTTTTCATATTCCTCTTCACTCAGTGTTTTTCCAAGTTCAAGAATAAAACCACTGATTTTAGGAAGAACTTCCCATGGATAAGTCGCATCTTCAAACAAATCCTTTGCTATTGTTTCCTCCAATGTATACAGTTCAGCTACTGTTAATGCCTTCATATAATTTTCCTCCTTGCTCAGGACATTATTTACTAATTTTTTTACTATTCTTATAATATTGTGATGCCTTATCATAACATGATTGAAGCTGATACTGATTATTCAGTCCCTTCACCCCATTTGTACGGCTCACAACAAAATGATTCAGTTTCTGCATATATTCCTCTGGTGTTATATCACCATTTGCCACATAATTCAACCCCTTTTCCCAACTTGCAGTCAATTCTGGATTTAAAAGTGAACGTATTGAATTGTTCACAACATCAAAAACCATTTCGCCCTGCATCGTAGGTGTAATAACCTGTGTCTTTTTATTCAATGCCAAATATTTGATATTCATCAGTTTTTTCAAAATCTCTGCACGGGTTGCACTTGTACCTATTCCACTTCCTTTGATCTGTGCACGCAGTTCCTCATCCTCGATAAGCTGCCCTGCATTTTCCATCGCCAGAATTATTGAACCAGAGTTATAACGCTTCGGAGGTGAGGTTTCTCCTTCTTTAATATTCAACGCAAGCACTGGCAGAATCATTCCTTTTTTCAAATTTTTGATTTTCTCAAAAAATTGAACATCCAGTTCTTGTTCTTCTCCTGATTTCTTTGACTGTGGGATGCCTGCCACCTTTAGATATCCTTTTTCTGTCAAAATCTTAAAACTTGAAAAGAAACTTTCTTCTTTTATCTTTGTTGCAATAGAAATCTTCTGATAAACTGCCGGCGGATAAAAAATACTTAAAAAACGTCGTACAATACAGTCATATATGCTTTTTGCAACAGGTGACACGCTGTTCAATGCAGCTAGTCCCTGCCCTGTCGGAATAATCGCATAGTGATCTGTAATCTGCTTATCGTTGACATATCGTGTCTTTTCAAGTCCTTTATGACTTCCAAACTGCAAAATATCCTGTAAATATGGAATTGCCATCTGATACTTTGAAAGTCCATTCAAATTTTTACTGATTTCCTTTGCAACAGCAGTTGAAAGCACTCTGGCATCCGTTCTTGGATAAGTTACCAGCTTTTTCTCATATAATTCCTGTACAATTTTTAATGTCTCATCTGGACTGATTTTAAATCGCTTTGAACAGTCGTTCTGAAGTTCTGCCAGATTATACAATAGTGGAGGATTTTTCTTTTCTTTTTTCTTTTCAATAGATTCAATCTGACAATTGATCGGTGATGGTTCTGACAGATAACAAACCAGTTCCTCAGCCTTTTCCCTCTTTTTGAATCCATTTTCTTTATAAAGATCAAAAGATTCGAACCATTTTGAACCCTTTACCGCTTTCCATTCTCCTTCAAATGTCTGCCCATCCACGTCGATTGTGCTCAACACACGATAAAACGGTGTCTTAACAAAATCCCTGATTTCACGTTCTCGTCTTACTACCATTCCGAGAACACAGGTCATTACACGCCCCACAGAAATAACAGAATATTTGGTATGTAAATAGTCTGAAATACTGTTCCCATATTTCAATGTGAGAAGGCGTGAAAAATTAATTCCCATCAAATAGTCTTCTTTTGCCCGAAGATATGCGGATGCACTCAGATTATCGTATTCTGAGAGATCTTTCGCTTCCCGGATTCCACGTAAAATTTCTTCTTCTGTCTGCGAATCAATCCAGACTCTCTTTCTTACTTTTCCTCTGACATTCGCTTTCTGTTCAACTAGACGGTAAATATATTCTCCTTCTCTTCCCGAGTCAGTACAGACATAGATTGTATCTACATCCTTTCTGTTCAAAAGTCCACTGACGATGTTAAACTGTTTTGAGACTGCTGGAATCACCTCATATTTAAATTCCTGAGGAATAAACGGCAGAGTTGCTAAACTCCACCGTTTTAATGCCGGATCATATTCTTCTGGATAGCTCATTGTCACAAGATGTCCTACACACCATGTCACAATTTCATTCTCTGATTCCAGATAACCATCTGCACGTCTTGTATTTAATTTTAAAGCCTTTGCAAATTCCTGAGCAACGCTAGGTTTTTCGGCTATATATAACTGTTTTCCCATAAATTGTCATACCCTGCTGTTTATTTATACAGTCAGAAATTTGAAAGCAGTCACTGCATGATATTCTTCGTCCTTCTTTACAATCGTACTTGGAAAATTCTCATGATGCAGTGCATCTGGAAAATACTGTGTTTCAAAACACACAGCATCTCTTTTATTGTATTCAACAAAACATTTTCCCGCTTCGTTGTCGAGCCAGTTTGCTGTATACATCTGTATTCCCGGAAGATCTGTGTAAACTTCCATTACAATACCGCTTAAATCTCCTTCTGCCTGTGCTACTTTAACAAATTCACCGTTATTTTTCAATACCCAGTTATTATCATAGCCCTCGCTTAATCTGACTGCTTCATATTCAGAATCAATCTCTTCTCCCAATTTTTTCGGTATTCTGAAATCCATAGGTGTTCCTGTCACTTCGACAAATTCTCCGGTAGGAATTGACTCTTCATCATTTTTTGTATAATAATCTGCATTGATTGTAACAGTATGGTTCAAAATATCCCCACACTCATGACCATTTAGATTAAAATAACTGTGATTTGTCATATTGAAAACAGTATCTTCTGTTGCCTTTCCGTAATATGAAATCTTTAGTATATTATCTTCTGTAAGCTCATATGTGACCTTCGCAACCGCTTTACCAGGGAATCCCTGATCCCCATCCTGACTAATCAGTGCAAGTGTTATAAAATTCTTATTTTTTGCAATCACCTGCCATACACGCTTGTTATACCCATCTGAGCCGCTGTGAAGATTGTTCCCATACTGATTCGCTTCCAATTCATAAGCTTTTCCGCTGATTTCTACAGAAGCTCCTCCGATACGATTTGCATTTCTTCCAATAGTTGCTCCAAAATACACTGTCCCATTCTCATATCCTGTTACATCATTATACCCAAGAACAACATCTCTGCGATATCCATCTTTGTCCGGAACAAGAAGATACACTAAAGTTGCTCCATATTCAGAAACTGCTGCCGCCATTCCGGCTTCATTTTCCATAACATATATATGCATCTCCTGCCCATCTTTTGTTGTTCCAAAAGGATGTTTTTCCATCCATTTCATCCTGTTTTTCCTCCTTAGAAACTGTTACTTTCTCTCAGTTTTATTTTTCAAAAACATTTTTTGAACAGCCTTCCTGATACCACGTTTTTTCTGTACAGGAACTTTTGCATTCAATGCTTCCTGCATAAAAACTGCCTGAGAATTCACACTTCTTTCTATAATATCTTTCTTTTTATAAGTTCCATCTGGCATCATTTCTCTTGCTTTTACATTATCCGCAAGCATGATGCTCAAGCAGCGAATCAGCCTTTTTTTGATTTTTTCATCATAAATCGGACAGGCAACTTCCACTCGCTTTTCTGTATTTCGTGTCATCATATCCGCAGAACCAATATAGACCTTCTGGTCTGCCCCTGTTCCAAATACAAATACTCGAGGATGTTCCAGAAAACGTCCGACAATACTTGTCACCTTTAAATTCTCTGTTTCCCCGGAAATTCCCGGCAGGATACAGCAGATTCCTCTCACGATCAAATCAATCTTTACACCTGCTTTTGATGCCTCCGCGACTTTATGAATAAAATCCATATCTGTCACAGAATTCATCTTCATGACAATCCTTCCTCCAGAACCTTTTTTAATCTCCTGATCCATCAAATATAAAACCTTTGGTTTCAGACTTGTCGGGGAAACAATCAGGTGCTTATATACCCCATCCAGATTACCTATTGCCATATTCTGAAAAAATACCGATGCATCCTCTCCAATTTCCTGATTTGCTGTCATAAGAGAATAGTCTGTATATAATTTTGCTGTTTTCTCGTTATAATTGCCCGTTCCAATCTGCGTAATATATTTAATCTCATTGCGATTACGATAGGTAATCAGACAAATCTTAGAGTGAACTTTATATCCCTCAAATCCATAAATCACCTTGCATCCAGCTTCTTCCATCCGCTCTGACCAATCAATATTGTTCTGTTCATCAAACCGTGCCCGAAGTTCAATTAAAACAGTGACTTCTTTTCCATTCTCAGCCGCTGCGCACAAATATTCTACCAATCTTGTCTTTTTCGCAAGTCTGTAAATTGTAATCTTAATTGTCATAACATTCGGATCATAAGCAGCTTCTTTGATCAACTGAAGGAATGACTCCATACTTTCATATGGATAAGAAAGCAGAATATCTCTCTTCTTCACCTGTGCCATGACACTGCCCGTCTCTACAGATGCTGATGGCTGCGGTGTGAATGCTTCATCAATCAGTGATTTTTTCATCGCATCTGGTGCTTTATCAATCACCTCGAAAATATAATCCAGCTTCATTGGAATCTTGGTACGGAAGATACATTTTTCTGAAATATTAAACTTCTCACAAAAATACCTCTCCATATCTTTGCTCAGAGGATTGGCCACTTCCAGTCGTACTACAGCCATCCTTCTTCTCTTATGAAGTGTCTTCTGCATAATATTACGAAAATCTTCGCTGTCTGCATATGCCTCATCATCTGGTGAAATATCCGCATTTCTTGTCACACAGATATAATTTTTATCCGACACCTGATACCGTTCAAAAATAAGATTCAGATATTCCATGATCACACGTTCCATGCGTACAAAGCGCAGTCCCTGTCCTGGCAGATATACAACCTGAGGAAGAAATTTCGGCAGGGGAACAAGTCCAATCATAGACTTTTCTTCCTGTTTTAGATTCGCAACAACATAAACCTCTTTATTCGGAAGATGTGGAAACGGATGATTTGTATCCACAATCTGAGGTGAAAGCAACGGCAAAATCTGTTCCTTGAACTGCTTTTTCAAATATTTCTTTTCTGATTGTTCCAGATCTTTCACATGCAGATGACTTACTCCATATGGCATCAATTGCTTGCGAATTTCCTGATAAGTCTTGTCTCTTTGCTTATAAAGGGGGGCAACGGCTGCATAAATTGCATCAAGCTGCTCCCTCGGTGTCATATTAGATGCCGAATCAGTTTTATTACTTTCTACAGAAGCAATATCGTATAAACCGCCCACACGAATCATAAAAAACTCATCAAGATTGCTTGTAAAAATAGAAACAAACTTCATTCTTTCAAGAAGTGGAACTTTGGGATCTTTTGCCTCTTCCAAAACACGCTGATTGAATCGCAGCCATGACAATTCCCTGTTCTGTGTATAACTGCATTTTTGACGAATCATTATTTTTTTATTGTCCTTCATCCAATCATCCCCTTTCGCAATATTTATTATAAATTCTTCCACAAACTTTGGAAAAATCTTTGTTTATTATATTAGATATATTTTATGATTCTTCTGTTGCATCAATTCATCTTTAATTTTTTATTATTGTACCACGTAGACTTTCATACCGTCAATTTCCCAATACCAAAGTCGAAATTTTAACATTTAATAACTATTTTTTCAAGAAAAACTCAAGACTTCTTGCTATTTCATTCAGACTCATGTTAAGATAAGCGTTAGTATAATAATAATTGAAATTTTTAGAAGGAGAATTGTAATGATTAGTGCAAATAATATTACACTGCGCGTTGGAAAAAAGGCATTATTTGAAGAAGTTAATATCAAATTTACCGAAGGCAACTGCTATGGTGTCATTGGTGCCAACGGTGCCGGAAAATCTACTTTCCTTAAGATCTTATCCGGTCAGTTAGAACCTACACAGGGTGAAGTATGTATCTCCCCTGGCGAACGTCTTTCTTTCTTACAGCAGGACCACTATAAATATGATGAATTCCTTGTTCTTGATACAGTTATCATGGGTAATGCCCGTCTTTATGAAATCATGAAAGAAAAGGAAGTTATCTACGCTAAAGAAGATTTTACAGATGAAGACGGTATCAGGGCCAGCGAACTGGAAGCAGAATTTGCTACAATGGATGGATGGGAAGCAGAATCTGATGCAGCCAACCTTCTGAATGGTCTTGGTATTGACACAGAACTTCATTATAAATTTGTAAAAGACCTGACAGGTCCAGAAAAAGTAAAGGTTCTTCTTGCACAGGCATTGTTTGGAAATCCTGACATCCTGCTTCTCGACGAACCTACAAACCACCTTGACCTTGATGCTATCGCATGGTTGGAAGAATTCCTGATCAACTTTAACAACATTGTTATCGTTGTATCTCATGACCGTTACTTCCTGAACAAGGTATGTACACAGATTGCAGATATTGACTACGGCAAGATTCAGCTCTATGCAGGTAACTATGATTTCTGGTATGAATCAAGCCAGCTCCTGATTCGTCAGATGAAAGAAGCGAATAAGAAAAAAGAAGAAAAGATTAAAGAATTACAGGAATTTATTTCTCGATTCAGTGCGAACGCTTCAAAGTCCAAACAGGCTACATCCCGTAAGCGTGCTCTTGAAAAAATCCAGTTGGATGAAATTAAACCTTCCAGCAGAAAATACCCGTACATCGACTTCCGTCCTTTCCGTGAGATTGGTAACGAAGTTCTCAGCGTAGAAGGACTTTCAAAAACTATTGATGGTGAAAAAGTACTTGATAACCTTTCATTCACTCTGAATCGTGACGACAAAGTTGCATTTGTAGGCAGCAACGAGCTCGCAAAAACAACTCTCTTCAAGATTCTTATGGGTGAGATGGAACCAGATGAAGGAACATATAAATGGGGAATCACAACATCCCAGGCATATTTCCCTAAAGATTTTGGTGGAGAATTCGATAATGATTATACAATCACAGAATGGCTGACACAGTATTCTGAAGAAAAAGATGCAACTTATGTCCGTGGATTCCTCGGACGTATGCTTTTCGGCGGTGAAGATGGTGTAAAACGTCTTACCGTACTTTCCGGTGGTGAAAAAGTACGTTGTCTGCTTTCAAAAATGATGATCTCCGGTGCGAATGTACTCGTTCTTGATGAACCTACGAACCACCTTGACATGGAATCTATCACAGCACTCAATAACGGTATGATCAAGTTCAAAGGTGTACTCCTTTTCTCATCCCGTGACCACCAGATTGTTCAGACAACAGCTAATCGTATTATGGAAATCGTACCTGGCGGAAAACTGATTGATAAGATCACAACTTATGACGAATATCTTGCAAGTGATGAAATGGCAAGAAAACGTCAGGTTTACACATTCCAGGCTACTGAAGAACATAATTAATATTTATAAAAAGCTGATTTTTCTTACGATAAAGTCTTTATTTCTTTATCATAGAAAATCAGCTTTTTTCAATAAATATTACTAATGCTATAAATATATATCGTACTATTGATGGTTGATGTTTGTTTCTTCTCGTTTTTCCTACCTCTTTTAATTACGAAAAGGTGAATGCATATCTTTTACACTCACCTTTATACCTTATTCCACACTCTTTAATGCTTCTACCATATTGATCTTATTCAACGACTTATCTGTAATGCTGTTTACAACAAATGCAAATACCAGCGTTATTGCCGCTGCAATCAGATAACTGTATGAATACAAATCAATATAAAATTCCAATGACGGCAATTCCAGTATTCCCATTACATATCGTCCAAGAACATATCCCAATGGCATTCCCGCAAAAATTCCAATACATGTTAAAATCCATGTTTCTTTATTTACATAAGCATGTACTTCGCTATCGTAAAAGCCAAGGACCTTGATCGTTGCAAGTTCTCTTTCTCGTTCGGAAATATTTGTGTTGGACAACGTAAACAAAACCACAAAAGCCAGCATCGCTGCCAGAATCAGTACAACATAGACTACCATGTTAATCAGAGCGAATGCTGATGAAAACTCTTCCTTCATCGCTTCTGTACTAATTGCAGAAAGAACACACTCTTCTCTGCTGAGTTTATCTGCATATCCTGACTGGTCTGAACAAATTTCAGAAAACTGAACCAATGCACTGTTTACTTTAAAATCTCCAAAAATATCCTGATATGTATTCTCTGTCATATATACGATATTTCCAAAA
Organism: Schaedlerella sp.; assembly: GCA_036309085.1. GTDB lineage: Bacteria > Bacillota > Clostridia > Lachnospirales > Lachnospiraceae > Schaedlerella. The sequence continues at coordinate 109,480 of JAXJUL010000007.1, read as the reverse complement.
TAATTCTCAACAATCTGCGTAATCTCAACTTCTGTCTCTTCCAGATCAATTGTCTGTAAAATAACCGAATCACCGACTTTCAGATTTTGAATCCTTGTTGCATTCTTTGTAATAAGAACCTCTTCATCGGTCAGTTCCACTTTCTGATCTTCATCATCTTTTAAATGAATATAATCTTCTAATGAAACCCCTTCTGGAACTGCGATCAACTGAATCGTCTCTTCTTTTCCTTCATCATTGATCAACTCCACAGATTCTATGACAGTTGGAATATATTCTGATATTTCGTCATCCTTGTCTAGAATACCCTGAAGTTCTTTATAATCTTCTCCTGTAGAAACAACCATCATATCATACTGATAAACCACTTCATATTGTTGAGGCATCATTTCTGACACAGTATCCTTAATTGTAAATCCACAAAGAAGCAGTCCTGTGCACCCCGCGATACCAAAAACTGTCATTAAAAGACGTTTCTTGTAACGAAACAGGTTTCGTGCTGTCACCTTATTGAGGAAAGACAATCGCTTCCAGATAAAAGGAATTCTTTCCAGAAGTACTCTCGATCCTGCTTTCGGTGCTTTTGGTCTCATTAATTCTGCTGGCATTTTCTTCAAAGATCTTCCACATGCAAATAATGCAGCTCCTACAACTCCGATTTCAAAAAACAGAATTCCTCCCAAACCATAAATCAGATCATACTGTATTCCATATTCCGGAAATGTATACATAACTTTAAATACTATAAACAATATCAATGGGAGAATCACGTATCCGAACATATTCCCCACAATTCCTCCGATCAAACAGGCCAACGCTGCGTAAATCAGATACTTCATCAAAATTTCGCCATCTGTAAATCCCAGCGCCTTATATGTTCCAATAAGTCCTCTTTCTTCTTCTACCATTCGTGTGATTGTTGTCAGACTGATTAAAATTGCTACAATTAAAAATAAGACTGGAAATATATCTCCAATTGCCTGAATCGAGTCTGCATCACCCCGTACATTACTAAAACCACTCAGAGAGGTGCGATCCTGTACATACCATTTTGTCATTTCAATATCATTGATTTTATCTAAAGCATCTGCAAGCTCTTTCTCGGCTTTTGCCCTCTCTTTCTCGTATTTTGCAACATTTTCTGCAAGTTGTTTTTCACCATCCAGAAGTTCAGCTTCTCCAATGGCAAGTTTTGCCTTTCCGTTTGCAAGCTCCTGACGTGCTGACTCTATCTGAGCATATGCATTTGCTTCCTGGGTATTTAATTCCTTCTCGCCCTCTGTAAGCTCTGCTTCTGCCTTCTGCAACTCACTGACTCCTGTATGGTACTGATAAAGCCGTTCATCAATCTGAGCTTGGCTCTCATTGATCTGCTTCCATGCTTCCGCAAACTGTGCTTCTGCTGATGACTCCTGAGTCTCCAGCTCTGCCTTCCCTGCATTCAACTGCTGTTTCTGCATCTCAAGCTCTCCATAAACAGCCTGAAGCCTCTGTTCCCCCGATGAAATCGCAGCCTGGATCTGTCCAGCCTGCATCTCAAGCCCTGCACGTTCTTCTTCAGAAAGTGCAGGATTCTGAAGAGCTAAATTTATTTGTTCAAGCTGTATCTGAAGATGTGATTTCGTTAGTTCAAATGCAGCTTCACTTTCCTGGTATGCAACATAACCGGCTGCAAGTTCAGCCTCACCTTCTGCCATCTTCTGTCTGGCTTCTTCAAACTGCTGACTGGCTGCTGACTGCTGCACTTCCAATTCTGCTTTTGCAGCATCAAGTTGTGCCTGTCCATCTATCAACTGCACATATGCCTGTTGAAGTTCCTTTTTTCCTTCAGAAATGTGTTCATATCCAGAAACAATATTATTTCTCGCATTGGCGAATTCTGTTTTCGCCTTTATTTCCTGAGCATTCAGTTCCGCCTCTCCACTCTGCAATTCTTTCTCACCATCTTCCAGTTCCCATCTTACATCTGCAAGCTTCTTCCTGGCGTCGGTAATCTCTTTATCGGCTTTGGCAAACTCGTCAAGCATCTCCTGTTTGCCATCTTTCCATTCATTCATTGCCTCGCTGTAAATTTCATCATAGCGAGCTTTTTCTCGCACTTCTTTTATCTCAGATTCAATCTGCCCTACAACTGCCTGAACTTTTTCTTTATATTCATCTGTATAACAATCCAGTTGATCAAACCCATCTAATTTAAGGTAAAGAACTGTATAAATATCTGTATCTACTGCATCTGTACTCACATATCCAACATAATCCGTTGTCGCTGTAGATCGAAATCCCATACTTCCTTCCGTACTATTAACATCCATTGTGTTAATTATCGTTCCGGTAATCATATATTCCTTCGATTTCAACACATCAGATTCTTCCACCAGAACAATCTTATCTCCAATCTTTTTTCCGGATTCGTGCAGAAAATTTTCTGTAATCACAATCTCATCATATTTTTCCGGCATCTGTCCGTCTGTCAGATAGGGCTGATTCATTCCTTTCGTGCTCACCGTACAAATCTCTATACTTTTTTTAACTTCATCAATTATTGTATAAATCGTCTCATTATATCCGCCATCTGCAACACTGACACTTTCTAAATCTTCTAAAATTTCTATATCTTCTTCTGTTATTCCCAAAGTTGACAATATCCTGATGTCAAATAAATTCTGTTCATCAAAAAAACAATCGGCAGAATATCGCAGATCTGCACAGGCTGCCCTGAGTCCGCACATCATTGTAACACCCAGTGCTACAATCAGCGCGATTGATAGAAATCGTTTTTTTCCTTTTGATATTGTCCTCCAGATATCTTTCCAATATGCATTTTTCATAGGCATTACCACTCAATCTCTGCAATCGGCATCGGATGCTCATTCACTGTCATCTCAATTACTTTACCACTTTTAAATCGAATCAGACGATCCGCCATTGGTGCAAGTGCCGAGTTATGTGTAATTATCAGAACTGTAATATTATCTTTTCGGCAGGTATCCTGCAAAAGCTGCAGAATCTGCTTTCCTGTATTATAGTCAAGTGCTCCTGTAGGTTCATCACACAGCAGAAGTTTTGGATTCTTTGCAATTGCACGTGCAATCGCAACTCTCTGCTGTTCTCCACCAGATAACTGTGCCGGAAAATTATCTTTTCGTTCTTCCAGACCTACTTTGTCCAATGTCTCTCCCGCATCCAGTGAATCACTACACACCTGCGCCGCCAATTCTACATTTTCCAAAGCAGTCAGATTCGGTACCAGATTATAAAACTGAAATACAAACCCAATATCTTTTCGTCTGTAGCCAATCAGCTGCTTTGAATTATAATCTGTAATCGTATTGCCATCTACTACAATACTGCCGCTTGTCGGCGTATCCATTCCTCCCAGAATATTCAAAGCCGTTGTCTTTCCTGCCCCTGATGTTCCAAGAATTACTGCAAGTTCTCCCTTTTTTACAAAAAAGGAAGCATCATCCAACGCTTTTATGGTTGTCTCTCCTGCCTTATATTCCTTTGAAATATGATTAAATTCAATATATGGCATTCTTTTTCCTCCTTTGTCAGTCTTCTACCGTCCATTTGTTAACAGGTTCATTGTAATAAACCTGACTTTTAGCCAGAATTTCTGGAATCCCATTTTTTACTTCTACAATTGTCACCGCACAATTCGGTGGAACTTCTTCACACCAGTAATTTTTAACTTCAAGATTGTTTCTGATATGATTCAAGAGTGCTGTCATCGCAGCACCATGCGTGGAAATCAGAATATTTTTATCCTGAATCTCTGGATTACTATAAATCTCTTTCAGGAAATCTCCTGTTCTATCCATAATATCCCGCACACTCTCACCGCCGCCAATCGGAACATAATTTTCAGTATCAATGAAAAATTTATGAAATCCTGAGCTTTCCGGTACTTTATTCGGTCCGGCAAAACAGATTCCTTCATATCCTCCAAAACAGATTTCGCGAATACGTGCGTCTTCGATCATTGTGTACTGCTTACCTTCCAGAACAAGCTGTGCAGTTTCCTTTGCCCGAATCAGAGGACTGGTATACACAATATCAATCTCAACATCCTGAAATCCTTTCGCAGTTTCTCTTGCCAGATATTTTCCATATTCGTTCAATGGAATATCTGTTGCCCCCTGAACACGACGTACCTTATTCCAGTCAGTTTCTCCGTGCCGCAAAATATATAATTTCATAACAATCTTCCTTCTTTCGTTCTGGTTTTTTACTCCCTGTTTTCGCATTATCTTTCTTGTCATCTTAACACAATTTGATATAATAGTCATGTATTTATCTGAAAGGAGTAATAATTTATGGAAAAAATCACAAGCTTTACAATTGATCATATTAAACTTGTTCCTGGCATCTATGTATCTCGCAAAGATTATGTTGGAGAATATCCTGTTACAACTTTTGATTTACGCATGACAAGCCCGAATGATGAACCTGTTATGAACACAGCAGAAATGCATACAATTGAACACCTTGCTGCTACGTTTTTAAGAAATCACCCAGAATATAAAGAAAATGTTCTTTATTTTGGTCCTATGGGATGCAGAACAGGATTTTACCTTCTTCTTACCGGTGACTATTCTTCCGCAGACATTGTTCCACTCATGAAAGAAATGTTCACTTTTATTGCTGACTTTAATGACGAGGTTCCAGGTGCATGTGCAAAAGACTGTGGAAACTACCTGGATATGAATCTTCCAATGGCGAATTATCTGGCGAAAAAATATTTAAAAGATGTGTTGAACAACATTCAGGATTTTCAGTTGAATTATCCAGAATAAAATTATTTTTAAAAAAAGACTGTTGTATAGATCTTCACTTAATCTTTACAACAGCCTTTTTAATTCATTCCATTTTTACAATAATTCTGCTCTGAGCTGCTCTGATGTCTTCATAGAGAGCATTGCTGGTGCAATATCAAATACTGTCTTTGCCCCTGCTTCTCCATTTTTAGAAAGACGATATGCTGCCCTTGCATAGCATACAAGCACGCTTGATGTGAATTCCGGATTGGAATCAAGCTTCAGAGAATATTCAATCACATGTTTGTTTCCATCTCTTCCAGTCTCACCTGTTCTGATCACGAAACCACCGTGAGGCATCTTTCCATGACCTGCTTTCAGTTCTTCTTCCGTAATAAATTCTACAGTTGTATTATAGTCTGCAAAATAGTTCGGCATAGTCTTGATCGCCTCTTCAATTTTTGCAAGATCTGCTCCTTCTTCAGCAACAACATAACATTCTCTTAAATGCTTTTCTCTTGTTGTAAGTTCTGGTCCACATCCGCTTCTTACTCTGTCAACAGCCTCTTCAATCGGAACTGTATACTGAATTGCATTTTTTACGCCAGGAATACGGCGGATCGCATCAGAATGTCCCTGGCTTACACCCTTTCCCCAGAATGTATATGTACTACCCTGGACAAGAATAGATTCTGCATAAATTCTGTTCAAAGAGAACATTCCCGGATCCCAGCCAACAGAAATAATTCCAACATTCCCGCCTTCTTTTGCTGCCTCATCAACTTTTGCAAAATATTCTGGAATCTTTGCATGTGTATCAAAACTGTCAATTGTATTAAAATTTTTAACAATCTGTGGTCCGATAACAGGAAGATCCGTTGCTGAACCACCACAAAGAATCATAACATCAATCTCATCCTTCATTGTAAGCATATCATCTGCATGCATAACCGGAACTCCTTCTGTCATGATCTTTACACTTTCCGGTGCACGACGTGTAAATACAGCTTTCAATTCCATATCTTCATTACGCTCAACTGCAAGTTCTACACCTCGTCCAATATTTCCATATCCAACAATTCCAATTCTGATTTTTTCCATTCTATAACTCACCCTTCCATTAAGTTTTTACTATTTAAACTATTCTGATTTATTAAAATCAGATTTTTAAATAATATTTTTTTCTGCGGATTCCTGGCAATATTTTCTTCCTAATATAATGATATGTTCTTTCCTCGCCTGTCTCCGCCAACATCTTAAGAAGTTTATATAATAATCTCTTCACGTCATCATGCATGACATAATTCTCAATTCCTCTCCGCATAAAATAATCCAGTGGATCGGCATCTTTATATTCTTTTCCTTTATATATTTTGCTTGCTGCGATCCGGTCAAGAAACATCTCTACGATATATTCATCCGGCATTCGCATTCCTGCAAGACATGGTCCACTTTCATCCATCGCATAGTCAATCCAATATTCGTAGTGATGTTTATTGCGTCCTTTATGATGAAGCCACGCCTTTGAAAGTCCTCTTTCTTCGCGTTCAGCATCATTCGGACTTCGTGTCCCCTGGTAAAATCGACACCCCAAAGGAAACTCAATCCATCCATATTTAGAAAGATCGTGAAGAATCCCCTGTTTATATAATCCCACTCTGAAACACTCTTTCATCACCAACATCTTGTGTCTTGTAATTGTCTGAAAATGTTTGATAGCTTTCATAATCTAATATACCTATTCCGCAACCAGCATAACGATACTTCTTCCATTCAGTCGAATGCTTCTTGCTTCTGTTAATTCTTTCATATCAGAAATTTTTTCATCTGACGTATCTAATATCTTGTACCAGGATTTTCCATAAACCACCGGAAGTGCAAATTCTCGCTTATTCCAGTGCATATTATATGCGATAAAACAGGTATCCTGTTTTCCATCCAGCACATCATTATACAGTACTCCAAGCTCTCTGTCCCCTGCCTCTGTCTGTATCTTCCATGCCTCTTCTCCATGGTAAGATACATCCGGAATGCCGCTTCCAGTCTTATCAAGACCAAGCAGACCAGCTTTCTTATGAAGTGAAAAATGAATCTTTCTTAAGGCAATCAGTTTTTTCACATATTCAAAAAGTTCTGCTTCCTTTTTAAGATCTTTCCAGTCGAGCCAGGAGAGTTCATTATCCTGACAATATACATTGTTATTACCGAACTGTGTATTTTTAAATTCATCTCCCGCAAGGATGCAAGGTGTTCCCTGAGCCATCAAAAGCATGAAAAATGCATTACGAATCTGATTATTTCTTAATGTTGTCACAGTACGCATCTGACTTGGACCTTCTTCTCCACAGTTCCAACTATAATTCTGATCTGGACCATCTGTATTGCTTTCTCCATTCAATTCATTATGCTTCTCATTATAGGATACGAGATCATACAATGTAAACCCTGTATGTGTTGTAATATAATTACATTCTCCGTCTGTTCCTGGTTTACGCTTTAACGCTTCCATAACTTCCCAGAGCATTCCGCCATCACTCTTCATAAATCTGCGCAGTGTATTTTGAAACCATTCATTCTTGCGCATGATTTTTACCCCTTTCAACATCGGATCATTTACAAGCATATCCCATGGTACACAATATGGATTTACAATAAATCCATCAACATGATATTCCATTACATAATACTGAAGACACGAAAGTGCAGCCTGTGGAAGAATTCCAGAATCAAACGGCATCTCAAGAATCACTTCTATTCCTTCCTTATGACAAGCTTTTACCATATCCTTTAGTTCGGCAGAAGTGTCCTTGGAAGCACTGTACGCTGCTTTGGGAACAAAATAATACCCACTGCCATATCCCCAATAGTTTGTCTTTTTATTTACAATATCTTCAAATTCATAAACTGGCATACATTGAATCTGGTTAATACCAAGTTCTTTCAGATATTCCAGCTTTTCCACAATTCCGGCAAATGTTCCCTTATGCCTCACTCTGGATGAAATATGCTTTGTAAATCCCTTTACATGAAGACTATATGCTATAACTTCATCATATGGAATCTTAAGCAGCTTATCCCCTTCCCAGTCATATTCATTATTCACAAATTTCCCACGGATCTGAATCTTTTTTTCTCCTGTTTCCTTATCCGTTGTCTTGAATGTAGAAATCGCCTTTGCATAAGGATCTGTATATATTTTCCCATCTATCCTATAGTTGTATTCATAGGAGTCTTGTTTCATCCCTTCCAGCATCAGACAGCGGATTTCACCAATTGCATCTTCTTCCGGAAGTACAAATACTTTGACAGCCTCTTCTTTTCTTCTTCTGTACAAAAGAAGTTCACAGCTTCTTCCTGCCGGCACAGCAACCGCAAAATTAATCCCATCATTTTTCTTTTCCGTTCCCAATGGGAGCGGCATTCCTGCTGCCTGTCTCATATCCGCACCTCCTACTGCCATCCATCAATTCCATATAAACTGATATTTTCTTTATTGATTAAAAATGTATCCTCTTCTCTGGATTCTTTATACTCTTCTCCTGTCAAAATATTAAGAGCTGTCTTAACTGCATATTTCCCCATATTGATTGGTGACTGAGCGCCCGTCCCTACGATTGGGCTGTCCTCTTTTGCAATCTCAGCCTTCACTTCCGGAGAACCATCTACACCGTAGATTACAATTCCTTCTCTTTTCGCTTCTTTTACAGTTTCCATTGCTCCAAGAGCCATCGTATCATTTCCACACATTACAGCATCAATTTGTGGATACTTTTCAAGGAATTCTTTCATCAGTTCTTTTGCAGTTTCTTTTTCGCCTCGTCCATCCGCTCTTGCCAGAACTTCAAATCCGGCATTCGCAATTTTTCTTTCAAATCCATTGATTCTTTCAATAATGGAGTTTCTGTCTGTACATTCCAGAATCAAGACTTTTCCACCATCAGGATAATTCTCTATGAGATCCTCACCACACACAATTCCTGCGTTATAATTGTCAGAGCCAACAAACGCATCAATTAAATCTGTCGCCTTCACCTGTGTATCTATATTAATCACCGGAATTCCAGCTTCATCCAGCGCCTCAAGAGATGGTGTGATTGCCTCCCAGTCAACTGGACTAAGAAATACTGCATCAACACCTTCTTCTATTAATTCTTCAATCTGCTGTGCCTGAAGTTCTGCGTCTGTCTGAGCATCTTTAGTGATAATCCGTCCTTCTTTTTCATCAAGCTCATTCTCCATAGCCAGTTTTAATGTTTCAAAATAAGGATTACCCATATCAATACAACTATATCCAAACAGATATCCTGGTTCAGCTTCCTCTTCTACATCCTCTATCACCGCATTATCTTCCGGTGTTCCTACATTCTGTTTACACCCGGTCATGACAATTCCTGTAAATGCCGCCACAAAAAGAGCAGCATATAATTTCTTTTTCATTCTGTTCCTCCATGATGTTATAGATTATATCAATGTAAGCTGTCTCACACCTAATATACCTTAATTCTACCTTCTTTTCGAGGAATGTCAATAAATTTTCTATTCTATACCCTCTGCTTCCATTTTATCCCTGTCATTTTGCTTGCTTTTTCTCTTTGATTTTGCTAATGTATTGATAGTAGTTTTACTGTCAATACGGTAAAACATTTGATTAAAGTAAAAGGAGATTACCATGGAAGATCGTAATTGTAAAAATCACAGCAATCCTGTAGAGGAAAACGGATTCGACACAGTAACTGTTCAGTTCGATAATAACAATGTTGTAGAGTGTATCGTTTACTGCACAATTCCTGTTGATGGAAGACATTATGTCGCACTACTTCCTGTTGATGAGATCAACAATGAAGAGAGCCGTACACTTCTGTACAGACTTTCTGATATCAATGATGAAAACCCACAGCTTGAATCCATCGAAGATGATGACGAATACGAAGCAGTAGCAGATGCATATGACGAATGGCTTGATACATTAGAATATGAAGCTATCGATCTGGATGCACTTGGCTTAGATGCCCTCTAATAACTCATCTATAAAACGGGAAGGACTTTTTTCCTTTCCGTTTTTTTGTTTTACGTAGGTAATCTGAAGCATTTCTTTTGCTCTTGTCATTCCGACATAAAAAAGCCTGCGCTCCTCTTCTTCATTCTCTTCTCTCAAAGATTTTTGATATGGGATTCGTCCTTCATTCGTCTGAATGATAAATACAGTATCAAATTCCAGACCTTTTGACGCATGAATTGTCATCAGGCGAACACCTGTCTGCTCAATCTCTTTCTTTTGCTCATTTGTTTTCAGCATTTTTGTATATTCATCCACATGTTTAAACCATTCATCAAATGTTTCATACAGTCTCATCGCTTCTTCGATTTCTGCCAGAATTTCTTTAAAATCCTGTATATCCATCTTTCTTACCTGAGCATACTCTCTTAAGAAATCATCATATCCAACCTTTTTTCTCAGATAGTTCAAAGCACCATATGGTGTAATCCTCCCCAGAATCTTTAAATCAAATTCCATCTGATCAACACGATCCTGCATCCAATCTTTATCCATATAAAACTTTCGTATTTCCTCAAACTGCTGTTTTTGTCCAACTCCTGCCAGTTCCCCCTCTGACTGTATCTTCCAGATTCCTGAACTGCTCACACATTCTCTTGCAAGATAACGTTTTGGACGATTCATAATCTGAATAAAATCACTGCGAGAACCATTTCCCGTTGCTAGACGAAAATACGCCATAATGTCTTTTGCTATAAAATGCTGATAAAGATTCGGCATTATTTCTTTCATCTGAAATGGAATTCTGGATTCCGCAAGCTTTTCCACCAAAGCCCTTGCATCTGTATGTGTTCTATAAAGTACCGCTATTTCTTCCAGCGGGACTCCATTTTGTACTCTCTCTGCAATTTTTCCTGCCACATATTCACTTTCTTCATTGGAATCTGTAGTTTCCTGCACATGCAGACTAATTCCAGACTTCTTTTTGGCAGAAATATTCTTCTCAAAGCGAATTTGATTATGTTCAATCACCTTTCTTGCATTCTGTACAATATTGGCTGTCGAGCGATAATTGACATCAAGAAGAATCTGTTCCGAATCCGGATAATCATCCTTAAATGCAAACATAATTTTTGCATCAGCGCCCCTAAATCCATAAATAGACTGATCATCATCACCGACTACAAAAAGATTTTTTTCCGGCTCCGCAAGCATTTTGATCACATCATACTGCACCTGATTGATATCCTGAAACTCATCAACCAGAATATATTTGAATTTTCCCTGCCACATACGAAGAATATCCGGTCTCTGTACAAACAATTGATAGCACTGAACAAGCATATCATCAAAATCAAGTTTTCTAATTTGTTTACGGAAGCTTTCATATTCCTGATATATTTCTTGAAATATGGCTGTGCTGCATCGCCTGGAATGATACTCTTCAATATTTATCCGATTATTTTTGACAATTCCAATATCCGTAACAATTTCCTGTAAAAAATCCTCTTCATCGAATATCTCTATTTCTTTATGGCTGATAATCTGACGTACAATTTGATATTTTTCCTCTTCTGACAAAATATTCTGTGGACCCAACTTATATGCCCATTTTAATATTCCATAATAAATCCCATGAAAAGTCCCCATTGTTATTGGAAGATTCTTCCCCTTCATCATACTACTCACACGCGCTTTCATCTCCGCAGCTGCATATTTAGTAAAAGTAATGACCAGAATTTCTTCTGGTCTTACTTTCTGCTTTTCTATCAGGTTCTTTATTCTGTTTACAATCGTCAGGGTCTTTCCGGATCCTGGCCCTGCCAACACAAGACAGGGACCATTCACATGCGCAATCGCTTTCTTCTGCGCCTGATTAAAACTCATAAATATCCTCTCTTAGCTTAATTTTTCAATTGCTTTGCGGATTCTCGCAACAGTTTCTTCTTTCCCAAGAACTTCCATAAGCTCTGTTGCACCACCAGGAGTATTCTGCTTTCCAGATACCGCTGTACGGATCGGCCACATAACAAATCCTGTCTTTTTCTCATGTTCTTTTGCATATCCCATCAATGTTTCAAACAAAGCATCATTGCTGAAATCTTCCTGTGCTTCCAGCACTGGAAGTACTCCCTGCAGAAGTTCCAGAGAATTCTCTGGATTTGTTTTCATTTTCTTGTGAGTATACATTCCATTGTCATACTCTGGTACTTCTTCGAAGAAATCAATCTGATCTTTGATATCTGTAAGTACCTCAATACGTGTCTTAACAAGTGCTGCCACCTTTTTCAGATCAATATCTTTTGTAATCACAGCTTTCAGGTATGGTTCAGCAAGTTCATAGAATTTATCAAAATCCATCGCCTTTAAGTATTCGCTGTTCATCCATTTAAGTTTTACAGTATCAAATACAGCAGGCGATTTACTCATATGTTTATAGTCAAATGCTTCTACCAATTCTTCAAGTGTAAAGATCTCACGGTTATCTGTTGGACACCATCCAAGAAGTGCTACAAAGTTTACAACTGCCTCGGAAATAAATCCCTGTTCAATCAAATCTTCATAAGAAGAATGTCCACAACGCTTGCTCAGTTTTTTATGTGTCTCATCTGTAATCAGCGGACAGTGTACATACACTGGTACTTCCCATCCGAACGCTTCATAAAGACGATTATATTTTGGTGCAGATGATAAGTATTCGTTACCTCTTACAACATGTGTGATCGCCATTAAATGGTCATCGATTACGTTTGCAAAGTTATATGTTGGGAAACCATCAGACTTAATCAGGATCATATCATCCAGCTCAGCATTAGGTACTGTAATATCACCATAAATCTCGTCATGGAAAGTTGTTGTTCCTTCATTCGGAACATTCAGACGGATTACCCATGGTTTTCCTGCTGCCAGGTTTTCTTCAATCTCTTCCTTGCTTAAATGCAGACAGTGCTTGTCATATACAACGATTTCTGTTCCATCTGCAGATACAGAAGAACGAAGGGATTCCAGTCTTTCCTTATCACAGAAACAGTAATATGCATCACCCTGTTCTACAAGCTGCTTTGCATACTTCAGATATAAGCCGGATGCTGTACGTTCACTCTGTACATATGGACCATATCCTTTATCTTTGTCCGGACCTTCATCGTGAATCAGACCTGTCTTAGCCATTGTGCGATAAATGATATCAAGCGCTTCTTCTACGAATCTTTCCTGGTCTGTATCTTCTACACGGAGAAGAAAATCGCCGCCCTCGTGCTTAGCGATTAAATAAGCATAGAGAGCTGTTCTCAAATTACCAACATGCATTCTTCCTGTTGGACTTGGTGCAAATCTTGTTCTTACTTTACTCATTTTTCCAATCTCCAATTATTCTTTTAAATTCAAATCTTCAGCTCTTTTTCAGCAAAATCTCTGCCGTCTAAAAGTGCTGAATCTATTCTATTATAGAACAATTTTCTGAAATGTTCAACAAACAATTCGCAGACAATCCACAGTCTCTTAAATCAATCATAAACAGATTGCTGTTCAGAAATGCATTTGCAGAGACAGACAAAACATTTGCCGGTATAAAATATGCTCCTATTCTCGCAGGAGGATATGCCTGAAGTGTAGTTTTGCTATAGTCAAATAGTACCCCGTCAACCGCTTTATAAGTCAGATTATCTTCTTTCACTGTGATCCACTCTAATGAAGTAAGCTCTGTCAGCGCTCCATCCTCAATACAGGTAATATTAGATGGTATGATAATTTCTGAAATATATTCCGTACACCCGGCAAATGTACCTCTGCGAATCCCAAAACATCCTTCTTTTGGAAGTTCAAGACAAGCAGCGGAACTCTCGGATAATATAGGCTGATATCCATAAATCATTCCCGCTTCATCGATCAAGAATGGACTTGCTGAAACAATATCTTCAACTGACATCATTTCACTCATATTCTCTGATTCTGTCTCTACTACATTTTCTAATGTTTCAGATTCCACATTCGCTACATTTTCTAATATTTCAGATTTCTCATTCGTTGCATTTTGTAATATTTCAGATTCCTCACCTGTTATATTTTCTGACATCTCAAACTCCACTATCACTTCATTTTTTGAGATTTCTGGTACCTCCATCATCTCCAAAGACTGAATCTCTGTGTTTTCTTTTAATATACTTTCTACCACAACTTCTTTCTCTGCTGCCATTGTTAATTCAATCGGGGTTTCCTTACTTGCCGCCTTTTCTGAATTTTTTAAGATTTCTTCTTTTGCTTTTGCCAACATATTTTCTGTCAACCCTGTTAATGGCATCTGTTTCTTTGCACCTTTCTTCAGAAATTCTACATTCAAAGCTTTTACCTGTACATATTCATACGCACATACATTTAATGCCAGTACAATTGTAAGAAACATAGTTAGCATGAATCTCATAACAATTTCCATCTTTTTTGTTACGATTTCTTCTTTTAGTTCCAATACAAATTCCATTTTTCTCCTCCCTGGATATTTTTCATAAACATACAAAAGAAAAAGGAATGCCGCAATCTAATGCAACATTCCTTTGCTATTTTTTCTGATTTTTGAATTTTATCCCTGTGTATAACGAGAAAGAAATTGTTTCGTACGTTCTTCTTTTGGATGATTGATTACTTCCTGTGCGTCTCCCTGCTCTACAATCACACCATCGTCCATAAATATAATATGATCTGCTACATCTCTGGCAAATGCCATCTCATGTGTAACAATGATCATCGTAGTTTTCTGTTCTGCAAGACTGCGGATTACTTTCAAAACTTCTCCTGTAAGTTCTGGATCCAATGCTGATGTCGGTTCATCAAAACAGAGTATATCTGGCTTTAATGCCAGTGCTCTTGCAATCGCCACACGCTGCTGCTGACCACCTGAAAGCTGATGTGGATAATGATTTTCTCGCTCTGATAATCCCATCTTTGCAAGAAGTTCTTTGCCATGCCCTTCAATCTCATTTAAAATTGCTTTTTTATTCTGCTTATAATCTGGTCTTTCCTGCGCCAGAAGTTTCTCGGCAAGCATTACATTTTCCAGAGCTGTATACTGCGGAAACAGATTGAATGACTGGAACACCATTCCAAAATGCAGACGCTTCTTACGAATATCTTTTTCATTTTCTGCCTGTGATTTTGAAGAATCAAACAACGTTTTACCCTGTACAATAATTTCTCCATTATCCGGTGTCTCAAGGAAATTCAGACAACGCAAAAGTGTTGTCTTACCTGAACCGGAAGAGCCAATGATCGCCAGTGCACTTCCTTCCTCCATAGAAAAGCTGACATTCTTTAACACTTTCGTATTTGAAAAATGTTTCTCTATGTGATTCACTTCTAATATTGCCATTCTTTCTTCTCCTTCTATTTAAAATAATCTAATTTCTTTTCGATGTAATTAAACAACAGTGTCAGAATTCCGACAAAGAGCAAATAGAATACGCCAGTATAGAATAATGGCCATGTCAGACCTGCTGATTTCATAAATGAATATCCTGCAAATGTAAGCTCATATGCAGCAATGATTCTTGCAAGTGAAGTATCTTTTACCAACGTAATAATTTCATTAGACATTGGCGGAACAACGCGTTTTACCATCTGTAAAAGTGTGATCTTAAAGAAAATCTGACTTTTAGTCATACCTAGTACTTCTCCAGCCTCTTTCTGCCCAGCAGGAATACCCTCAATCCCTCCACGGAAAATAACAGAAAAGTAACATGCATAGTTCAATGAAAATGCAACTACAGTTGCAGTAATACGTCCAGCTTCATTTCCACCCCAGATATTTTGTCCGAGCCAGAGTCCCGGTCCATAAAAAATTATGATCAACTGAAGCATCAATGGTGTGCCTCGAATGATCCATACAAGTATCTGTATGAGATAGCGCAATGGTTTCCATTTACTGATACTTGCCAGGGCAAGAACCAACCCGAATGGCAGTG
Organism: Schaedlerella sp.; assembly: GCA_036309085.1. Lineage (GTDB taxonomy): Bacteria > Bacillota > Clostridia > Lachnospirales > Lachnospiraceae > Schaedlerella. The sequence goes on along the minus strand of JAXJUL010000007.1, from coordinate 93,773 downwards.
AAAAGACCAAAGTCCATGCAAAAATCTGGAATGTCGTTACCAGACCATTCAATAATTCTTGAGTTACACTCCAAAACATAGAATCTTCTCCTTAATAATAATAAATTTTTTATAGCTTATTTAAGGCAGAGAGTAAAACTCTCTGCCTTTAAAATCTTTTTTCAATTATTCTTTTTTCTTATTTAGCTGGAACTACAACTACCTGTGCGTTGTTGCAATATGGATTTGTACAATTCATTGCTGCTGTAACTTCATCTGTAAGAGTCATACCATTCCATACAACATCAATATTTTTGGAATCAAGTTCCATAATCTTGTTATCCCAGTCAATCTCTACAAACTGAACTTCGACACCAAGTTTTTCAGCAACAATTTTTGCCATATCAGCATCAAATCCAATCCATTCACCATTTTCATCTTTATAATCCATTGGTGCAAAATCAGTAATACCTACAATAAGTGTTCCTTTTTCTATAATATATGCAACATCACTGTCTTCCGCTGCTTCTTCGAACATAGATATTGGCTGATCAGCGAGCGCTTCCTGAACTCCATATGTTGTTGCAATTTCTTCCAGTGTTCCATCTTCATATGCTTCATACATTACAGCATTAATATAAGATGTAAGATCAGAGCCTTTACGACATCCTGCACCATATTCTTCTGTTGTAAGTTCATCAGTATATGTAAGATCAGGATAACTTGTTCCTTCACCGATCATAGCGCCTGCCATTAAAAGGTCGATGATCGCTGCATCTGATGTTCCTGATGCTACTTCCATTAATGCATCAGCCTGAGATGCTACTGAGTTATATTCGAATCCATTCTCTTCTGCTGCCGCCTCTCCAGCTGAACCAGCTTCTACCGCATAAACCATAGCTTCTTCAGTATCATTGCCGCCACATGCTGATAATGTCAATCCTAATGTCATAGTCATTCCTAATAATAATGCTACTTTCTTTTTCATTCCAATATCCTCCTCGCTGTAGTAATATGTTGTCTTATTATCAATGGACTACTTTACTACACTAAATTAACTACGATAATAGCACACATATAAGAGGTTGTCAATTGATATTATCATCTATTTCTGTTTTTTTCATCCAGAAAAAATACCGGAGAACATCTTGTCCCCGGTACTTTGATTTCCTTATTCTTTCTTAAAGACGACGATAATGACGTTTCCATTGTTCCATCGTTCCTTCTGTAATTTCCATCTGGAATGAATTCTTTATATTTTCCATTTCCTGACGCATCTGTGCATTGATTTTTACATACTCCTGATGCTTAGTCAGTAAAATATGATATTCTTCCAGTGACATATATTTATATGAAGCATAAAGATATGGTTTCAGAAGTTCTTTTTCTTCACAGATTTTATACGCACGATCATACATCTTTGCTGATTCTTGATATAAAAATAACTTTCCATACGCCGCTCCGAGTGCCGCATAAATTCTGCCATAGAACTTGGCATCTACACTTTGATCTCTTTCTTCATTTAAAATTGCCTGATATACAAGGATTGCTTCTTCAATCTCGCCGCTTTCCAGAAGATTGTCTCCTTTATATTTCTGGCGTTCAATATCCTTTTGATTTTTCAGACGTTCCAGAACATTCTGAATACGGATCATTTCCTGATCTTTATAAATCTTAGAACTTTTTAAAATCGTCAGAACATACTTTTCAATCGAACCTTTTGTACGAATAACATCTCTGAGACGTCCGGCAAGTTCTGATAACCCCAATTCTTCATCCAGCCAGACACAAAGCTGTTCATTCATAATCGTATAGTCAATCAAATACAGATTGTTGCACAGATAATAGCATAATTCCTCAATTGTAAAGATCTTACAATGAATTCTTGAAATTTCATATGGCTGTACAGCACGTCTTTCATGACAAAGAACCAAACTTCCCATCATTTCCTCCTAAATGTATTACTAATTCTTCTTGAAAATCTGTTGGAAGGAAGAATTCCCCAAATCCCATATCTTTCACTTTAATCTTACATGTTTTTTCATCTAAGAACAATGTTTCAATCTGAAGCCTCATGGAATATTCTGCCCTTTTTGGAAACTTGTCCAATGGGATTAATTCTGTGTAGATTGTTCCCTGCACAAGTGATTCCACACGAAATTCAATATCATCCAGATTTTCCAGAAGAACTTCCCACTTATTATTAGATTCATACCATTGTGATCCCCATGAGACAATAGGATACCACATCTCCTGACCATTCACTCTTAAATTGACACTGATCTGATCTGTCAGTTTTGTTTCTGAAAGATATACCGGATCCTCAATATGTGGATAAAGTTTACGGTACGCAGTATAACATGCTCCCTTACTGTACAGATTATTTCCAATAAACGCTCTTCTGCCGTTACAGATCACACGAAGTGCGCGAGGATACCAGCTGTTCTCAAATCCTTCTCCAGTCAAAAAGACAGAAGACACAATTCTTTTATTGAACACGCTTTCAATAAATCGGCAGAACATTGCATCGGCCTCTTTTGCCTTATTTTCAATCAGAACCGGATATACTGCTGCAAGCTCTTTCATATGTGCACTGGCAACTTCATCAACCGTTACAAACGTGTTCTTACCGCCACCCATACCTGGTTTCAGCCTGCGAAGCATATATGCTTTAATCTCGTTGCGGTCACAGCTAAACAGAGCAGATTCATACTGCCACAGTTCTTTCGGCTGATAAAACAGATAATTACAAAAACTTTCTTTGTAATCCTGAATAAAAATATGCTGTTTTTCTATATTCAGACGAAATGCGATACCTCTTAATAACTGTGCCAGTTCTTCTGTCACTTCTGGAACTGTAAATACAATTGTTTTAATTCGTGGAAATGACTGTAATGACATTTCCACAAATTTTGATAAGAGCCATACGGCATCATAAATCTCATCACCAAACTCTATCTTTTCTCCGGCCAGACTTCGTTCCAGAAGTTTTGTCACAGTAAATCCTTCTTTCACTGTGACAAGACGTTTTGCCTCTTTTCCATATGCCCAGGTATCTCTCAACTTTCCAATGATCAATGGAATCTGAAAATTATCTGCATCCACTTCCATTGTTTCCGGTTCGGATTCCTGTTCATTATAGCAGCTGATCTGACATGTTTTTTCATTAATCTCATATCCAATGATACTACCCTGTTTCATACAGTCCAAACCTCCTTAATACTCTCCAAACATATGTGCAGCAATCGCCTCTTCCTGCGCATACGCTTTCATTTTCTGTTCTTTAACACTTCCCTTTGCAAGAAGGATATCATTCAGACGGCCATAACGCCCTTTTTCTCCCTCTGAAATCTTCTTGCTCCGACATTTTTTATCACTACGATAAGAATTGCCATCGATTGTTTCTTTAAAATAATATTTCAACTTTTCATTTGCAAACAATACAAATTTTTTCACATATATATTCTCATACATTGGCGTCAGAATTTCTGTTGAGAATTCAACATCATCTTCATCCCCTTTCTGGAGCTGATAATACAGCATAACACGGCTGCCCTTCTGTCCTTTATATTCAATCAGTGTCTTATCCCAAAGCTGTAATTCGATCAGCCATTCTTTTTCATAAGCCATAAAGAATGAGAAATATTTCTGCTTTCCACAAAGTTCTTTCAAAAACTTCTTCAATGTCTTACGTAATGTAGACTTATATGTGCGTGTAGAGTAATACTTCAATACTGCAATCTTGCATATATCAATTGTTTCTTCTCCTCTTTCATATTCTTTACAGATAATATCAATGACGCTCTTTCCAATCTTGCGATTCTCTGTTACGTACTCTCTTGCCATATATGCCAGATATGCCTGCTGAAGGCGGAAGTACGCGCCTTCTGAATAATACTCTTCAAAAATCGCTTCTTCTGCAAATAACTCTTCAGAGAATAGCATCTGTGTCAGGATACGTTCTGCAAGCTTATGTGTATGAACCTCATAATCTCTGGCAACTCTCCAAAGTTTTTTCATTTCAGGAGTTGCCCCACAGAAATACTTCGCCAAATATGTCAGAAGCACTTTATCATACTGTCCTTTTTTAAATAATGCAAAACATACATAGGTCAGAAAATCATTATTTTCATAATTGTTTTCTCTGATTGTCTTACTGCAAAGTCCCAAAAGTTCACAGTCTTCATAACGCTCGAGTCCTCTCTTTTTTACTCCTTCAAGAGTAAGCGGTTCTTCCTTTTCCTCCTTTTGGAAATTACGGATCGTACTAAGATATTTTCTGCACAAATCCATATAACGCAGTTCATAAAACTGTCGTTTACTTTCATATGGAATGGAATCCATATAATGTCTTCCATCCATTCCTTCCCAGACAATACGGTCGGTCTTAGAGTAAAGGATTACCTGCGCCCCATTTTCCGTATAAGGAACTTTTTGTGTAACATCACCATCCGCTGAAATCACATGAATACACTTCATATTAGGAATCTTCGTTGTGATCAAATATGTATGACAGATGTCATAGAGGGCTCTGATATTCTCCTGTTCCAAAGCTCGTTCTTCAATAAATCGCTTATAAATAATACGCAAATGTTTGTTAATGTGTCTTCTGTCAAGCTGATTCCATGCAAACACTTCCATCTCATCTCTGTAATGTGCATAAATCTCACTGGTTTCATCCACATAAGTGATAAGATTTGCATACAAAAATGACTTCTTATAATAATCCAATGTATTTCCATGCATAAAATACAGATAAACAGAGCGTGGGAGTTCCTTCTTAAATGTTGTCTCATCCAGTGAAATCATATAATATTCATAAAGCTGCGCAATCTTTAATTCTGATTCTACCGCCTTTTCATACCACACAAAATACTTTTTATTGACACAATTCCCTTTGATCAGCAAAGTGCCGATTGCTGCAAGAATCATAGATTCCGGATACATCTCATAAGCCAGAACCAGCATATCATACAGATGACGGTCGAAAGTTTTCAACTGGCTTGCAAGATTTGCTGTATACAATGCAAGTTCCTTTGTCAGAAGCTTACGCTTTGCCGCAAAATATAAAACTCTGACTTCAAACATACCGAGCTTTCTAAGAAGTGAACTCTTCTCTCTGTAGCAACGGAATACTTCCATATAAAATACAGTATTATTTACCTTTTCTTCATAGAACAATTTTTCAAAAGCACGGAGACGTTCACTCAAAATTTTATATTCTGAATCTATATTGACCAGCATGCATAAGATTTTCCAACTGTCAGGATGCTTCATATAGGATCTGGACAATTCTTCCGCAACTCTTCTCTGTGCAAGAGTATCATTACTCAGCAATGTTGTCAGATATAAATAATAGGAACTCAATTCTACATCTTTGCCGATTGCAAAACGATTATAATTATAAGACTCCAGAAGCCATTTTGCTTCTTCCATTCTTTTACCGATCAGACAGATGTGAGCATGTACCAGAAGATACAATTCTTCTTTTGTGTTAACTTTTCTCAGATGTTCAATCCTTCGAAGTGCATCTTCTGTCCATGTGTTTAAATCTATTTTCTTCGCTTCATATTGAAGATACCCCTTGAAAATACCTGCAAATTCCAGACTTTCCTGGCGGTAATCTTCCTCACGTAACACATCTTTTTCTACAATGATCTCATATGTAAGCGTTTCATATGGCGTTTCAAGAATAATCTTTCCAAAATTACTTCCTCTGTGAAGCTTTGTATCATCAATATAATATTCAAGTCTGTAGGAATTCCCGATAAATTCATCTGTAATAATCTTTCTATGTTCTACAGAGAGAAACTCCCCTTCTGTACTGACGTTAATTGAAAGATATCCCCATGTATTCTTTTTAATCGTGAGAGTTTCTTTTCTCGCCTCATTTAGAGAAGTAAAAGCACGGCTTTCCTCATCAAGAGTAAGAAAAATCTTCTCTTTCTGCTTACATCCTACTAAAAACTCTTCTAATGCCTGTTGATCAAGTTCCCACTTACGCATATTATCATACAGCGCCTGAATTCTCTTATCCTCATATTTAAGAATTTCGTAAAAATCACGGGATCTGAACAATTTTTCTGCTTCTGCCGGATCTTTATATGTTAATTTCTTAAAATCTTCCAGACTCTGTATCTTTCCATAACGAGTCATAACATATGGGTTCTCAATAATTGCAGTAAAGGCTATATCGTACTCTCCTCCATTACACACAATTGTAAACTTTCCGTGTTCAACATGCCCCGGTACAAGTCCGCTTCCGTCATATGTAAAATAAATATTTACCGGATTGCCGTCAAACCCCTGCTCCTCACAGTGTATACGGTAAGAAGACGGATATACAAGACCTCTTATTGTTCCTTCTCCCTGATTATGCATAGAGAAACTGCCTTTGTAAACTTCTCCTTCTCCAACCCTCATAACAATTCGGGTTTCCGGAAAAATAATCTCAGGCTGAGGAACATAAAACTCTCCTTTTGATAGACGCTTGATTTTATTTTTCAAAATTGTCACCTACTATTTCTTTTCTCAAAAATTCGCAAAAATACGCTACTTTAGATTATAAAACATTCCTTAATTTCTTGCAATATCGCATGAAAATATTTTATTTTTGTATTGTATACACGTATTCTTTGCACAAAAACTCTTTCCATTCTCAAATTTAAGTGATATACTATATAGAATTATTTTAAAAATAATTACTTAGATTTAACACACAGGAGGAATCATATGAAACTGGTAATTACTATGAGCCGACGAGCAGGCACTGGTGCCAGTGCCATAGCAAAAGAACTTTCAGAACGTTTAAATATTCCGGTATATGACAAGGCATATTTTGGAGAAACTTTAGGAAAATGCGATTATAAGTCAGAAACGGCTGCAATCTGCAAACTTGCTGAAAAACCTTGCATCATTCTTGGACGTTGCGCTTCTGATATTTTAAAAGACCGCTTGAATGCGTTTAACATTTACATTACCGCTCCGCGAGAATTTCGCATTAAGCGTATTATGGAACTGGATTCCCTCACACACGATGAAGCAGAACAGGTTCTGGAAGAAACAGATCAGGAACGTGCTACATATTATCATGAACATACCGGCAAAGCCTGGGGAGATGTAAATGATTATCATATGATCATTGATACTTCTGAAATTGGTATAGAAAACTGCGCAAATGTTCTTATGCAGTATTTTGAAAGAAAGGAATATATCTGAGATATTCCTTTAAAAAGATTTTTTCGCACAAAAAACGGATGTCTGTAATTGGTATAATTCAAATTCAGGCATCCGCTTTTTTCTTATAAATTATTCTGTTGTATTATCATATTCTTCACTGGTATCCTTGTATGTAACAACAATTGTCTTAAAATCAATCTTTGCCCATACATCATCATTTACAGTGATTTCTGCCGCTTTTTTCCATAATTCCAGAAGTTCTGTATATTGTGCAGTTTTTCTTTCTTCAACAATCTCAAGCTTTTTTGCTTCTGTCGCAGCATCATCCATAAGGCTTGTAAGCTGTCCTACATAATATCCATAATCGGTCTCAATCACATCTGTTACATCACCCGCTGCTTCCAGTCCTTCTGCTGCAGCAATAAAATCTGCATTTGGTGAAACAGACTCAGAATCAAATGTCACTTTAGAAACTTCCACCTTGTATTCTGGAGCAACTGTATCGATTGTTGTACCAGGATTTCTTTTTAATGAAGCTACAAGAGCATCTGCCTTTGCCTTCAGCTCTTCTTTTTCTTTTTCTGTCATTTCCACACTGTTGCCATCTGCATCTGTTGTATTGAATTCAAGGTAGACATAAGACATTGCCTTCTGAGCTGCTTCTTCATCAGAAACAACTTCATCCACGCCTTCCTTCATCGACTTTTCCATCTTTGCCTGAATTGTCTTTAATTCGAGATATGTTCTTACATACTCCTCATCACCGGAAATCAATTCCTTCTCTTCCAGTGAATTATCTTCGTCAAATTCTGCAACAGCCTCGTCAATCTCAGCTTTATCTTCGTCTGTAAGTTCCACACCATACTCCTTTGCATGCTGTTTTAAAAGATAAAGATTCTGGAGTGATTCCATGATTCCTTCCTTCACGGAATCTTCATAAGTCACACCTTCTTCTACTTCGGATGACCAGATTTCTGATCCAACCGACGTTCCCATCATACTCTCATAATAAGATTCTACAGAAGCCTGATCCATTCTTGCCGAAAAATTGGCAACTCCCAAAGGAACCTCTTCACCAGCGACTGTCACTACAACTTCTGAATGATCAATTGCTTCACTTCCGCATCCTGTAAGACTCGCTGGCAGAATTCCTCCTGCCAACAGTACTGCCGCGGCTTTTTTTGTCCAATATTTCATAATTTTCTCCTCATCAATATATTAATTGCTTCAATATATTCTTTTTTCTTATACTAACAAGTTTTTTATATCATTTAACAGCTTTTTCACAACTTCAAGACTATCTTCATCTTTTTCCCGTTTATTTCTTTTTATTTTTTTATAAATAAAATACGGTGGATTTTCTGTTTTAAAAGACAGACAACCTTTATAATTTTGAATCAAAACAGGGATGTTTTGAGGCTGCACCTTTGCCTTCTCATACATTACAAGCTTAATCTCACCATTTTTTTGTTCAATACTCGTAATATATGCTGAATGTGCAATTCCTTTTAAAGCTGCAATTTTTAAAAGCTGCTGTACTTTCTTTGGAATATCTCCATATCGGTCGATCAGTTCTTCCAACATGTCATCCATCTCTTCTTCATTTTCAATACTCGCGATTCTCTTATAGATATCCAGTTTCTGCCCTTCATTTGGAATATAACTTTCTGGAATATATGCATCTATATTAAGATCCAGAGTCGTTGTAAACAGATCTTCATCAAGTTCTCCTTTTTCCTGCTTCACCGCCTCATTCAGCATCTTACAATAAAGGTCATATCCCACAGCTTCCATATGCCCGTGCTGTTCCTCTCCAAGCAAATTGCCTGCCCCACGTATTTCCAGGTCACGCATGGCAATTTTAAATCCTGAGCCAAGATCTGTAAATTCTCGGATCGCTGCCAATCTCTTTTCCGCAACCTCTTTCAAAAGCTTATCTCTCTGATAAAGCAAAAATGCATATGCCATTCGATTGGAACGTCCGACACGTCCACGCAGCTGATAAAGCTGAGAAAGCCCCATTTTATCTGCATCATGAATAATCATTGTATTTGCATTGGAAATATCAAGCCCTGTTTCAATAATTGTCGTTGAAACAAGAACGTCAATATCTCCGTTAATAAAGTCATACATAATATTTTCCAGTTGTCTTTCGCTCATCTGTCCGTGTGCGTAAGACACAACCACATCCGGAACCATATTCTGAATCTTTGCTGCCACTTCAGCAATATCATTTACACGATTATACACATAATAAACCTGTCCATTTCGTGACATCTCACGCTCAATAGCCTCACGTACAAGCTCTGGATTATATTCAATTACATATGTCTGTATCGGCATACGATCCATTGGTGCCTCTTCCAATACGCTCATATCGCGAATTCCTATCAGACTCATATGAAGGGTTCGTGGTATTGGAGTTGCAGTCAAAGTAAGCACATCTATATTTTCACGAAGCTGCTTAATCTTTTCCTTGTGAATCACTCCAAAACGCTGTTCCTCATCAATGATGAGAAGTCCCAAATCTTTATATACCACATCTTTAGACAATACTCTATGTGTACCGATTAAGATATCAACAAGACCCTTTCTTAAATCTTCAATACTTTTCTTTTGTTCAGAAGGAGTTCTGAACCGACAGAGCAGATCGATACGCACTGGAAACTCTTTCATTCTCTGCACAAACGTATTGTAATGCTGTTGTGCAAGGATTGTTGTCGGCACAAGGTATACAACCTGCTTTCCTTCCTGAACAGCCTTAAAAGCAGCTCGAATGGCAATTTCTGTCTTTCCAAATCCGACATCACCACAGATCAGACGATCCATGATCTTTGAACTTTCCATATCACGCTTTGTATCTTCAATCGCCTGTATCTGATCTTCCGTTTCTTCAAACGGAAACATTTCCTCAAATTCCCTCTGCCATACTGTATCCGGTTCATAAACATAGCCATTTTCCTGCTGCCTTATAGCATATAATTCTACCAGTTCCTTTGCGACCTGACGTACAGCTTTTCTCACCTGATTTTTTGTTTTCGCCCACTGCGAACCTCCAAGTTTATTCAACTTTGGCTTCTTGGCATCTGCATCGGCATATTTTTGAATCAGATCCAACTGTGTAGCAAGAATATAGAGAACTCCTGTCCCTGCATATGAAATTTTCATATAGTCTTTTGTAATTTTGTCTACTGTAATTTTTTCAATCCCCTGATAGATTCCCAGACCGTGATTTTCATGAACCACATAATCTCCTACATGAAGTTCTGCAAAGTCTCTGATCTTCTGTCCTTCATATATTTTGCGGCGTTTCTTTTTCTTTTTACGTCCAAAAATATCTGTTTCAGCAATCACCATGTATTTCAGCATAGGATATTCATATCCTTCTGCCACAAATCCATGTGCAACCAGAATCTCTCCCGGCTGTACCATACGTTCCATATCATCGCTATAAAAACTGCTCAGGTCATTATCTCTCAAATCCTCTGCAAGACGTTTCGCACGAGTGCGTGAACCCGAAAGCAGCACAACTCGATATCCATTTCTTTTCAATCTCTTTAAATCTCTTGTAAGAGTTTCAAAACTATTATTATATGGATTGACTCCCTTTGTCTGAACACGATAAAGACGATTCATCTGATACCCTGTACATTTTGTTTCCAAAATTGTAAATCCGGCCACATAAAACTCTCGCAGTTTTAAAAGGATCTCTTCTGCTGTAAATACAGTCACAGGAATCTTATCAAGTTCTACCTCCATCTCTTCTCTGTTACGTCGGCTCTGCTCAAATTCCTCCTGAACTTCCTCCATACGTTCATTTAAATGAACTGGTTCATCCAGAAATACAACCGTATCTTTTTGAGGAAAATAATCTAGGAACGAAACCATTTTTTCGTCCAGATTTTTTAATTCTTCAGCAGGATATATTTCAATCTGATCAAGATTTTCAATAGAACGCTGACTCTCTGTATCAAAAGATCTGATCGCATCTATCTCATCGTCCCATAATTCAATACGTACAGGAACCTCTTCTGTTAAAGGGTAGATGTCCATAATTCCACCGCGCACAGCAAATTGTCCCGGATTTTCTGTCTGGATAACTCTTTCATATCCCATTCTGGACAGTTTTTCCTGCATATCCGTATAATCTACAGTCTGCCCTGTCTCTAAACGGATTGAATATCCTTTCAAACATTTTAATGGAGAAATTCCATCCATAAACGCATCAATTGTTGTCACAATTGTCATACCTTTTTCATCAGTATTCTCCTGTTCTTCCATTAATGCACGTATTACTTCCATACGCTGACTCAAAAGATACTTTCCTTTGATATCTGCATAATAAAACAGCAAATCTTTTGCAGGATAGCGATAAACATTTTCTTTCAGAACACGTATTTCCTCATACACCTGCTCTGCCTTCTCGTTATTGGCAAATACAAGCAGCCGGTAATGTGTCTTCTCCCCCAGCCCACACATCATATGTGTTTTTTGAGAATTCACACAGCCGGCAATCTGAATCATCCCTTTTTCCTTTTTCAGACTTTTTTCAATCTCCTCGTAATCTGCAAGTTCTAAAAGTGGTGCCAATAATGCTTTCACGTCTATACTTCCTTCTTTTTCCTGTTATACTCATTCATTGCTGCAGAAATTTCTCCTGTCAGCATCAGTTCCAGAGCATGGACTGCATGCTCATATCCTTCTTCCATCTGTTCTTTTTCCTCTTTTGAAAAGTGTCCAAGAACATAATCTGCAAGATCCATTTTAGAAGGTTTTTCCCCAACCCCCACTTTGATTCTTGGAAACACCTGTCCCCCAAGATGGTGGATAATATTTTTTATACCATTATGTCCGCCCGCGCTTCCTTTGGCACGGATTCGGATCTGCCCAGGTTCAAGACTGATATCATCATAAATTATAATCAGTTCATTTTCTTCATCAACTTTATAAAAATCCAGGACACTGCGAATACTCTCTCCACTGAGATTCATATAGGTCTGTGGCTTTACAAGAATCACTTTCTGCCCTGCAACCATTCCTTTTCCGACCAGTGCACGATGCTTTTTTACATCTACTAAAATATTATATTTATCTGCAATTCTATCTATTACCTGAAATCCTGCATTATGTCTTGTTCCTTCATATTCTTTTGATGGATTTCCAAGTCCTGCTATAATATACATTCTCTTCTCCTTTTATACTATCTATATTTCATAACCTTAACTCATCTGAAACTTCTGCATAAAACCGCCTTTCTTTTCATACATTTATAAAAACAGATGCTTCAGACAGGAGGTCGCTCTATGGGTTCTAAAACAAAAATTATTGTTCTACACATGAAAGAAATTATATATACCGGCATATTCATTCTTCTCGGTATATTGTTGATCATTTTACTGATTTTTATGTTTCACTCTGGAAATGCTTCACCCTCTGACAACTCTTCCCGAAAATACATTCCGGGAACATATACTTCTACTCTGACACTCAACAATACAGCACTTGAAGTCGAAGTGTCTGTAGATGAAACACAAATTCAGTCAATCCGTTTCTCAAATCTTGAGGAAAGTGTGACAACAGCATATCCTCTGATCCAACCAGCTATTGAAGAAATCGCCGATCAAATCTATGAAACTCAGTCTCTGGATGAAATTACCTTATCCTCTGAGATGCCTTACACTTCACAATTAATCCTCGAAGCTGTTTATACAGCCGTAGAAAAAGCCGCAGTTGATTAGGCTGCGGCTCTTCTTATTGGAATCATTCTCTGTTTATCCTTCCACGATCAGATACTGTCCTCCTGGTAACGCGAACACTTCAGATGCATCTTCCAGTTCTTCCTGACTCATATTACTTACATCTACGCCATTCTCATCAAAATACTCTCTCACCTCATCCAGAGAATCTACAACAATAGCCATACAATCTTCTAAAAATGCTTCTGCTGCTTCTAATGTCTCTGCAACTGGTTCATCAAATAACTGAGATTGCTTTTTTAAGAAAGTCAACAGACATTCTTCGCTGTATTCGTTCATGCACTTTAACCTCCCTATTCCTTTATCAGTTTCACAATCTCCTGAGGATGATCAACTGTCTTTTCTGCTCCTGCCTCCTCAAGAATCTTCTGGCTTCGGAATCCCCATGTCACTCCAATTGTCTGCATCCTTGCTGCAAGACCTGTAGCCACATCTACTTCTGAGTCTCCGATATATACAGACTGTTCTGGTACTGATCCTAATTCTTTTATCATATCCAGAACTGCAGCAGGATCCGGCTTACGTGGAATGCCGTCCTTCTGCCCCTGAATCAGTTCAAATACATCTCTTCCGAAAATCGACTCCACTACTGAAACAGTCTGTCTGTGAGGCTTGTTTGACAAAACCCCCATACGTACCTGCGCTTCTTTCAATTCGGAGAGCATCTCTCTGATTCCTTCATACGGTACTACATGATATGTGCAAAATTCATCAAATATACGTCTGTAAATCCTCATCGCTTCTTCGATTCTTTCTGCTTTTTCATCCCCGGAAACTTCCAGTGCTCTTTGAAGCAAAGCACGCGCACCATTCCCGACAAACACTCTGCATTGCTGAGCCGTGATCATTGACAATCCCATCTCACACAAAGTCTTGTTCACAGAAACTGTAAGAGATTCCAAAGTATCTGTTAATGTTCCATCCAGGTCAAAAATACATACATTATACATACAGCCACACCACCTATACCGTTGTTTATCAATCTATGACTATCATAGTATGAAGCTTAAGAAATTTCAACAAAAATCTTTGAACAGTGAAATTTTTTGACATTTTTTCTGTTATTTTCCAGTCAAATACTGACGCATTGTACGAAGTGCATTCTTTTCCAGCCTACTGACCTGAGCCTGTGAAATATGAATCTGCGCAGCCACCTCCATCTGTGTTTTTCCTTCAAAAAAACGAAGTCTGATAATATATCTCTCCCGTTCATTCAAACGTTCCATAGCCGCTTCCAGTGAAAGTTCCTCAATCCAGTTTTCTTCCCTGCTTTTTTTATCGCTTACCTGATCCATTACATATAGAGTATCTCCACCTTCATTATAAATTGGTTCATACAAACTCATTGGAGCCTGAATTGCATCCAGAGCAAACATAATATCCTGCTTTGTAATTCCAATTTCGTCCGCAATCTCCTGCATTGTTGGTTCTTTCATATATTTTCTCATATATCCTTCTTTTGCGTAAATTGCTTTATATGCAGTATCTCGAAGAGATCTGCTTACCCTGATTGAACTATTATCTCTCAAATATCTTCTGATTTCTCCAATAATCATTGGAACCGCATAAGTGGAAAATTTCACCATTCTGTCCGGATCAAAATTATCCACAGCCTTCATAAGTCCAACACAACCTATCTGAAACAAATCGTCTACATTTTCATTACTGGAAGAAAACCGTTTGATCACACTCAGAACCAGACGCAGATTTCCTTTAATATATGTTTCTCGCGCATCTCTGTCACCTTCCTTTATTCTAACAAACAAAGCTTCCTTCTCCTGTTCACTCAGGAGAGGAAGCTTTGCTGTATTTACACCACATATTTCAACTTTATTCAGAGCCATTTTCGAATCCTCCTGCCAGATAATAATCTAAAATCCAGTAAGATTCTTCTCACTCTGAGTATTTGTTATTCTTTTTTTTAAAAAATATAAAAAGTTTTAGTCCTTGACACCTGTTTAAATCTCCCCTGGTATCCAAACTTATTCATCTAAAAAACGATCCCATTTATCTGCCAGATTAAGAATCTGTGTTTCAAATTTAGCCTTATCTTTGTTTGCAATCTGCTCATTTTTGTAGATAACATCAATAAGTTTTCTCCCGGCTGCAAGAAGACGTTCAAATGCAGTATCTGCTCTCTTCTGTACTGGTTTTCTTCCTTTAATCGGAATTCTGATTCCTTCTGTAATGACCGTATTGGTCAAAAGATCCAGAGTACCGCCCGGATAAGGTGCAAATGTCAAACAGCCAAACTGTTCTTCTACCGTCTTTGCAAACTCATCCGTAACCTGATCCTCCCCATGTACTACGCAAACACGCGAAATATCACTTTTAAATCCTGACAGCCACTTCAAAAGCCCATTCATATCCGCATGACCACTGATACCCTTAAGACTTTCTATTCTGGCTCTTACCTCGATAGGTTCTCCAAATATTTTAATATTTGTTTCTCCTTCCAGAAGCCTCCGCCCAAGCGTTCCTTCTGCCTGATATCCCACAAAAAGAATCGTACATTCTCTTCTCCAAAGGTTATGTTTTAAATGATGACGGATTCGTCCTGCTTCACACATACCTGAAGCTGATATAATAACCTTCGGTCTGTCATTAAAATTAATCATTCTGGAATCATCACTTGTTGTCGCAGTCTTTAATCCGGGAAAGATCAACGGATTGATTCCGGCATTTACAAGTGCCATTGCCTCTTCATCGAAACATTCGTACATATTTTTCGTAAATGCCTTTGTAGCTTCTATTGCCAGCGGACTGTCTACATATACTTCAAAATCTGCATATTCAGGCAGCAGGTTCTGTTCTTTGATTTCTCTTATAAAATATAATAATTCCTGTGTTCGTCCAACTGCAAAAGAAGGAATAACTACATTTCCGCCCTTTGCAAATGTTTCTCTCAGAAGTCTTGTAAAATCCCCAATATAATCCGGCTTTTCCTTCCCATGTATACGGTTGCCATAAGTAGATTCTATCACAATATAGTCTGCAGTCTCTGTATACTGAGGATCTTTAATGATTGGCTGATCTAAATTGCCTACATCTCCAGAAAATACAATCTTCTTCTCCACATCATTTTCTGCGATCCATACTTCAATACTGGCAGAACCCAGAAGATGTCCTACATCCGTAAATCTTGCTTCTATTCCTTCACAAACCTGAATTCTCTCATTGTAAGCACACGGATTAAACAGTGTAATCGCATCCAGTGCATCCTGCATCACATAAACCGGTTCAATTAACGGCACACCTGCCCTACGCCCTTTTCGATTGCGCCACTCCGCTTCAAATTCCTGAATATGAGCACTGTCACGAAGCATGATATTACACAAATCTGCAGTAGCAAATGTAGTAATGATCGAACCTTTAAAGCCGTCTTTTACCAACTTAGGAAGCATTCCCGAATGGTCAATATGTGCGTGGGTCAACAACACATAATCTACTTCATTCGCGGCAATTGGAAGGCCAGGATTCTCATACAGGTCTCGCCCCTGCTCCATACCACAGTCAATCAGGATGTTCTTTCCTGCTGCCTGCAGTAAATGACAACTTCCAGTTACCTCATGTGCCGCTCTAACAAATGTTAATTTCATTCAGAATCACCAACCTTTCTTTCCTTCATTTTATCACCCTGCCACTTTCCGGTAAAGTTGAATTTTCTGAAAATTCCATAAATAAATCACTCATATTTAATCATTTCTCGTTTCAGTCTGAGCATAATCTTTTTCTCTAATCTGGAAATGTATGACTGAGAAATCCCAAGATAATCTGCCACTTCTTTTTGTGTTCTCTCTTCCCCATCCGGACTTCCTATTCCAAATCTCATCTGAATGATCAGCTTTTCCCTTTTGGAAAGCTGATTGATCGCACGAGCAAGAAGTTTTCGTTCCGCTTCATTTTCAAGATCTTTATAAATCACATCCTCTTCTGTTCCGAGAATATCAGAAAGAAGAAGTTCATTTCCATCCCAGTCTACATTCAACGGCTCATCAATGGACACTTCCATTTTTGTTTTATTATTTCTTCTCAGATACATCAATATTTCATTTTCAATACAACGTGACGCATAAGTCGCAAGTTTTATTTTTTTCACGGGATTAAATGTATTGATCGCCTTTATCAATCCAATCGTGCCTATAGAAATTAAATCTTCCACACCAACGCCTGTATTATCAAACTTTTTTGCTATGTAAACAACCAGACGCAGATTATGCTCAATTAATTTCTTTTTTGTTTCTTCATCTGCATCAATTCCCAACTTTTCAATCAATCTTGCCTCTTCTTCCGTATCCAGTGGTGCCGGCAAAACATCTGCTCCGCCTATATAATGAATTTCTCTTTGATTTTGAAACAGCATTCCTCTGAATTCTGGTACAATTTTTATTTTAAATTTCTGTGGTATCATTGTTTTCGCTAACATTTCCTGCTCCTCCTAAGATGTCTGAATTTAATATCATTTGATAGATCTGTCGTTCAGAAACCGGTTCTTCGCAGATTCCGATCAGTGGTTTTGTAATTTCTATTTTTCTATCTGTATGCACGATCATTTTATCAATTCGCACCATCGGCATGATATTTTCACCACCTATGGTTCGATATCTAATATAACGAAATTCCATGTTCTTTGTAAACTCTGTTTCTTCTGAATCTGACCAGAATTTTTTTAGTCCAAGGATTTGTTCTGCTATCTTTTTATCAATCACTGTTACAGGTTCTTTTGTGACCGGATCTGTAAGTGTATTTCCAGTATCACCTAAAGCCTGCAGTTGAAATACACCTTTTGTTGTAAAGACACTGACTTTATAAAGATCTTTACTTTGTTTGTAAACTCTTGTCAGTATTTTTAGCAAAATATCAATGCCAATGTATGATATTACTGCTGATGAATAAAATATACTCACATTTCTAATATATGGACGAAATATCAGCATGATGCCTCCATATAAAACAGAAATTATGTAAAGCAATACTGTAGATCTGATAAGACAGTATATATCTCTTTGTTTAAGTCCAACAAAGACCATAATAACCGCAGACATCACATTAGCAATCATGTATTTGAGTACAATTGGTATATTTAAAAGAATAGTGCTACACGTAAGAACTGATCCTGCCATTGCTCCTATCATAATTCTGGTATACTTTATTGGAATTCTCTGTAACTTACTTATAGAAAGCAACAATAACGAATCCATCATAAAATTTTCCAGAAACAACACGTCTATGTATATTTCATAGTTCATGCCCACCTTCTTTCTGAGCGACAAGCACATTATATTATTTTTAATCGGTAAAAAATGTCGGAATACGACGATGAATTAAGAAGATGTTTCGACAAAGTGTGAATTTCTATGATTTCAATGTATGTAAAAAGAGGGCGTTTCTTACGAAACACCCTCATGGATTTCATCATGCTCAATTATCTTTTAAAGAAATCAGGAATCTTGATAGCCTGTTCTTTTACATTGCTGGTTGTAGTTCTTGTCTGCTGCAGTGTAGGCATTGGAGCAACAGATGGTCTTGTTGCTGTTGTTCTTGCTGCAGTTGGTCTTACAGGACTTTCATAAGAAAGTCTGCTTCCCATATCATTGTTAGGAACAACACTTGCAACCTTTGGCTGACCTTCCAGTCTTGCTTTCAGTTTGGAAGAACTTCCACCTACATTATGTAAGCCTGTAGCAATAACTGTGATTGTAGCTTCATCTGACTTAGTATCATCAAATGTAGCACCAAAGATGATATTTGCATTTTCACCTGCAAGTTCCTGAACATATTCAGCTGCATCAGATGCATCCATAAGTGTGATATCACCAGATACGTTGATGATAACATGAGATGCTCCCTGAATCGTTGTTTCAAGCAATGGAGATGCAACAGCCTGTTTAACTGCTTCAAGAGCTTTATCATCACCTTTTCCTGAACCAATACCGATGTGTGCGATACCTTTATCTTTCATTACTGTCTGAACGTCAGCAAAGTCAAGGTTAATCAGAGATGGTACATTAATCAAGTCAGTGATACCCTGAATACCCTGTTGTAATACTTCATCAGCTTTCTTCAGAGCTTCTGGCATTGTTGTTCTTCTGTCAACAACCTCCAACAGTTTATCGTTAGGAATAACGATAAGTGTATCTACGTTTTCTTTCAGCTTATCAATACCTGCAAGTGCATTAGCCATACGTGTTCTTGATTCAAAACGGAAAGGTTTTGTAACAACACCTACTGTAAGAGCGCCCATCTCTTTAGCAATTCTTGCAACAACTGGTGTAGCTCCAGTTCCTGTTCCACCGCCCATGCCACATGTTACGAATACCATGTCAGCACCTTTGATTGCTGCAGAAATTTCTTCTGAACTTTCTTCAGCTGCTTTTTCTCCTACTTCTGGCTGTGCTCCTGCGCCCAGTCCTTTAGTCAGCTTTTCACCAATCTGCATAAGTGTTGGCGCTTTGCAAAGCTGCAATGCCTGTTTATCTGTATTAATTGCGATAAATTCCACACCTGCAATCTGTTCATCAATCATACGGTTTACAGCGTTATTTCCGCCACCGCCTACACCGATAACAATTATTCTTGCAGCTGCTTCTGATTCGTTTGTTTTAATTTCTAACAAGAGTACTTCCTCCTTTATCGTCTTACTAAATCTATTATACATCCCTATATGGACATGATAATCCAATAAATATATAATATAGTCTTTTCTCTAAATAATCAATAGATTTTTTCTTATTTTTCTAAATTTTATTATAATTTAGTGTATTTCTGAATACGCCGTATCATATGTACCATATTCCCCTATGTATTCATCATTCTATTCTTCATCCCCTGCCAGTTTCTCATCTGGTACAAATCTTACCGTTGAATTGCCGGCTTCATATTTTTCTAAATGAAGGGTTCCTGACATATTATTATAATCTTCTGCGAGTTTTTCCATGATTGGAGAAATCTGTTTTAATTTTTCCTCAAACTCCTCATTCCCAAGTAAAACTTCAAGTCCTCCTATCTGAAGCGTGATCCCGGAATTTTCATATATTATCCTGTCTGAAGCAATCTTTTGTTCAGACAAATATTTTTTTAATTCACTGATCTGCTGGTAAATATCATCATCTTCCAGTGTGAGTCTGTCTCCCGGCTTCAGTTTTTCACTTCTCTCTTCAATTCCTTCAATATATGGAACTTCTTCTATCTTTTCAGATGTAACCAATAAAACTATGCCATTCTTATCAAAGTACACGAATTCATTCTTATAATCAATTCGTCCAGTCATCTCTTTTTCGTGAACTTTTACTTCAATCTTCCACGGAGAGACTAATCTGACATCTACATCTTCTACAGAAGGCAGCTGCTTTACACTGTCTATATTGTACTTACAAAAAAGATAAAGTGTATTATCTGAAAACTTATCTTTTCTCATCCAGTCCGCCACATCCTGCGACGATGTATATTCATTCCCTGTCACACGGATTTCTTTTATTTGAAACACTGTATATATCAGGCAAATTACAAAAGTCAGAACAGCCAGCATACAGAGAAAATTCAAGATTTTTTTCATAAATCTTTTTTTTCTTCTCTTTTTTTTCCGGATGTCCGCCTTTGTCGGACGCCTTTTTTGTGCCATATCGTTCCTCCTTTCTTCCCCCTTTAGTTTATCAGATTTGATACGTTCAGCACAAGTCCCATTTCTATTAACAAAAATAAAACCGACGTACCTCCATAACTAATAAACGGCAATGTAATCCCTGTATTCGGAATCGTATTTGTAACCACAGCAATATTTAAGATTACCTGAATCATCATATGCGCCATCACTCCAGTAGCAATCAGTGCACCGAATAAATCTTTTGCATGCGATGCTATAACAAACAATCTCCAGATTAGAAGCAAGAACAGGCACACAATACCTGCCGCCCCAAAAAAACCCAGTTCCTCACAGACAATAGAAAATATCATATCATTCTGAGCTTCTGGTAAAAAACCTAGTTTTTGTATACTTTTTCCCAAACCATTTCCAAACAGTCCCCCCGAACCGATTGCATATAATCCTTGAAGCGTCTGATATCCTTTATCATATAACTCAGGATTCCTCCACACAGCAAGCCTTTCCAGTCGATAGCTTTCCAATGCCAGAAAGATTCCCATAAATCCAACTGCCGCCAATCCAAGCCATATAAACTGAAGATAATTAGGACTTGCCACAAAAATAAGTACAGCTGCAATTCCAAGAATAATAATCGCTGTACTTAAATTACTTGTTCCGACAAGTGCTACAATCGGCAGTACCGGAAGCATTATTTTTATTAAAGTTTTCCACTTATTCATATTTTTTGCATTTTGACTTACAATATATGCCAAAAAAAGTATCAGAGCCACTTTGGCAAATTCGGAAGGTTGAAAAGAAACCGGGCCCAAAGACAACCATCTTTTGGACCCATTATATTCTTTCCCTATAAACATTACCGCTATAGATAATGCAAGTGACATGAAATATGCATGAACGGTATATGGCAGCCACCTGTGATAGTCTATATTGGCCGTCAAAAACATTCCTGCCACTCCAAGCACTGTTGCAAATCCCTGCTTTTTCAAATAGTAATACGGATCTTGAAATTTTACTCTTCCATTATATGCACTTATACTTGTCAGAAGTACAAGACCAATCACTATCAACAGACAGATTATAAACAATAAAATATAATCAAAATGCTGTCTGTTCTGAACAGAACGTTTCAACCAAAATTCACTCCTTATAACTGATTTACAAGTTCTTTAAACTTATCTCCACGTTCTTCATAATTCTTAAACATTCCCCAGCTGGCACATGCCGGAGAAAGAAGTACCGCATCTCCAGGCTGCGCTGTCTCTACGCAGATCTGTACTGCTTCCTCAAATGTATCTGCAAATACTGTATCCTTAAATCCCATACGATGTGCTGTGTCTGCAATTTTTCCCTTTGTTGCGCCAAGGAGTACAAGCTTTTTAACTTTCCCATCAAATGCTTCAATCCACTCATCATATGAAGAATCCTTGTCGTATCCTCCACCGATCAAAACAGTTGGACGATTCATTGCCTGAATACCTTTAATTGCAGCATCCGGATTTGTTCCCTTAGAATCATTATAATATGCAACACCGTTCTTTTCTGCAACAAACTCAATTCTGTGTGCAACGCCTTTGAAAGCCTTTACTGTATCACGAATAATTTCCATTGGAACACCATATGCGGCAGCCATTGCTGATGCAGCCATGATATTCTCATAATTGTGCATTCCCAACAGATTCAGTTCCTCTATGTGACAGATTTTTACAGGTTCTCCCATATTATAAATGATGTTTCCATCTTCAAGATAAATACCCTTATCCAGTATACGTCTGCTGCTGAAGTATAGAACCTGTGCCGAAGTTTTTTCACCAAATTCTCTAGTAACTTCATCTTCGTAATTCAGTACACAATAATCTTGTTCTGTCTGATTCATAGATATATTTTGTTTCGCTTCAATATATGCGTCCATTGTATGATGGCGATTAAGATGATCTGGTGTGATATTCAGCATTGCACTTACACGCGGACGGAATGTATGAATTGTCTCTAATTGAAAACTGCTCATCTCCGCAACAATGATACTTTCATCTTTTGTCTCTGACACAACGCTTGTATATGGATTTCCAATATTACCCACAACAAATGTGCTCTCTCTGTAGTTGCTCATTATCTCACCAAGCAATGCTGTTGTTGTTGTCTTTCCATTTGTACCTGTAATTGCCAGCACATCACCTTTTCCATATGTATAAGCAAGTTCGATTTCTCCCCAGATTGGAATGTTTTTCTCTCTCATTTTATCTACAACAGGAAGATCTGTCGGAACTCCGGGACTCATAACTGTCAGTACAAGCGTATCCATCACTTCTTCTGGAAGTTCTCCAAGAATTACTTCAACTCGATCTGCATTCGCAGACTCACCCATGATCTGATTCTTTACTTTGTCTATATCTAAAGATGTATTCCCATCATATAAAATCACTTCCGCACCTTCATTCAGAAGAAGCTGACTTGCTGCCACACCACTGATTCCTGAGCCAAATACGAGTACTTTTTTATTCATCACATTCATCCTGTTA
Source organism: Schaedlerella sp. (assembly GCA_036309085.1). GTDB lineage: Bacteria > Bacillota > Clostridia > Lachnospirales > Lachnospiraceae > Schaedlerella. The sequence goes on along the minus strand of JAXJUL010000007.1, from coordinate 70,740 downwards.
TACCCCCATCAATGCGATCAGACAGAAGATTGCTGTAACAATTGAGAATACAGCTACAACTCTTGTCTCTGACCATCCGCACAGTTCAAAATGATGATGGATCGGCGCCATCTTAAAGATACGCTTTCCTCCAGTCTTTTTAAAATATGTCACCTGAATCATAACAGATGCTACTTCAACCAGATAAATCATACCTACAAGAATAATAAACAAAGGCATCTGCATCATATATGCAGCACCTGCTACAAATCCCCCCAGTGCGAGAGAGCCAGTATCTCCCATAAATACGCTTGCCGGATATACATTGAACAAAAGAAATCCCATAAGCGCCCCAACTACAGCACATGTAATCGGCTCAATTCCACTCTTTGTTCCCACTGCTACTACTGTAAAGAACACAGCAACAAGAACCGTTACACTGGATGCAAGACCATCCAGACCATCTGTAAAGTTTGTGCCATTAACTGTACCAATTACAGCTATAAACAATAATGGAATTGCCAGAATCCCTATATCCAAATACTTTCCGCCTGAAAAAGGAATCAGCATTGTCAACGGAATCTCAGCAATTTTAACAAGGTAAAATGCAAAAATTGCTGTTACTACAATCTGAAGTGCCATCTTCTGTTTTGGAAACAGCCCATCAGAACGTTTCATAACAACTTTAAGATAATCATCCAAAAATCCAATAATACCAAATCCTACCGTCAAAAACAGTACAGGAATAATCTTTGGATAATCTTTGACATAAAATAAAGATGTCACAATCACACTGCCAAGAATGATCACACCTCCCATTGTTGGTGTTCCAGCCTTCTTCAAATGAGATTTCACACCTTCTTCACGTTCTGTCTGTCCCATTTTCAGTCTTCTCAGAAATGGAATAACAACAGGTCCTAACAACACGCTCACAACAAATGAAATCAATACCGGAATTACTATATGATTTACCATTTTCTCCACCTCTTCACTCTTTTGTTTATGTTTTTGAAAATTGTCCCTAAGGATTCTTTTCCAAATTTTATTATAATCTATATATCCTGTTTTTTCAACAACTACTCACTGTTCAATTTTTTAATTCTTCTGCTTTCACTTCGTTTTTTTCAATCTTCAAGTAGGGCAGTATATTCGAAAAAATGTCTCTTAAAACAGGAGCAGCTATCGTCCCTCCGTAATAAACACCCTGTGGATTGTAAATTACAACCATTCCAATTACTTGTGGATTATCAGCAGGTGCAAACCCTATAAATGAAGAAATATATTTATTTGCACTTCTGGGCAGTGTTTGAGACGTAGCTGTTTTTCCTCCAATCTCATATCCTTCTATATATCCGTTGGAACCGGATCCTTCTGACACAACACTTTCTAAAAGTACTCTCATTGTTTCTGAAGTTTCTTCTGACACAATTCCCTTTTCTTCTTCGTATTTAAATTTTTTCACAATCTGATTTTCATTTAGAACTGCCATTGCCAGATGAGGCGTAACACGAGTTCCTCCATTTATCAATGCGCTTACTGTCGTCAGCATTTGAATCGGCGTAATTTGAAATGACTGTCCAAATGTCATTGTCGCAAGTTCCACCTGCCCTACACTTTCTTTTTTATGCATGATTGTCCCGGCCTCTCCTGGCAGGTCTATATTAGTCAATTTCATCAGACCAAATTTCCTGAAATAATCATAAAATTTTTCAACTCCCAGCCTCTGCCCTATATCCATAAATACCGGGTTACATGAATTTTGCAGTCCTTCTGCAAAAGTTTCTGTTCCATGTCCTCCTGTTTTATGGCATCGGATCTTTCTATCTTCCACAATTCGATATCCAGGACAAACAAAAGTATCTCCCAGAGACACCACACCTTCTTCTAAACAGGCGGATGAAGTAATAATCTTAAATGTAGATCCCGGCTCATATGTATCATTTATACATCGGTTTCTCCACATTTGATTCAATAATTCCTGTTTTTCTTCATCCGAAACCTCGTTTTCCACGTCAATATTCAACGTGAACGGAGAATTTAAATTAAACTCTGGAGCATTTACCATAGCAAAAATTTCTCCGTTTTGTGGATTCATCAATAAAATAGATACAGCATCTGCTTCTTTCTCTATCAAAACTTTTTCTGCTGCCTGCTCACAATATAACTGAATATTAGAGTCTAACGTTATCTGTAAATCTTTTCCTGCCACTGGTTCTATTCGCCCCTCAGCAACCCCCTCGAGTTCAATTCCTCTGGCATCTGTTACAGTCAGTATTGTTCCATTAATCCCTTTCAGATATTCTTCATACATTACTTCAAGTCCGATAATCCCCTGATTATCACCTCCTGTAAAACCCAGAACTTTAGAGGCAAGTGTTTCATATGGGTAATACCGCTTATAATCTTCATCCACCTTAACACCTGACAGATTATAGTTCCGGATTTTATCCCCCGTTTCTTTTTCTACATTTGTTTTTATCTTTTCCATAGAAGAAACTTTCTCGACTTTTTTTCGGACAATCTCTTTCTCCATTTCAAGTTCATGACAAAGCATCTTTATCACCGCTTCTTTATCTTCAATCTGACTATGAATTACAGAAACTGTGCAGACTGTCTTATTCGCTGCAAGCACAACCCCATTTCTGTCAATAATTTCTCCTCGGGCTGCTTTTATCTCCCGCTCTCTTTCATGAAGATCTTCTGCTAGTTCCTGATAATATTCAGCTTCAAATATCATTAAGAAAACAAGCCTTGCCAAAAGTCCCAGAATCATTATGACTGCGGCAAGAAATACAACAAGCATCTTTTTCTTGTTATACGTTTTATTTTTCATAAAAAAACCTTACAGAATACATTTTTATAATGTATTATTCTTTCTGCAAGGTTATTCCAAAAAAATATTCACTTAAAAGTCATCTAAAATCTGCCCAATCGGTAAAATCCGGTGAATATGTTTCATCTGTATATGTTCCGTCATAGTTATCATATGTTTCTTCAAAACTTTCACTATAACCAACATATTCTTCCGTCTTTTTTTCCCCTGATGTCATCATCTGTGTATCTGGCACATAACCATCAATTGTACTAATATTCAGGTATGGAAACACCTGTGACATAATTTTTTGTGCCAGTTCTAAAACATACACACTATTAGACTGAGATTCTACATTTGGCTCATCTATAACAACATAAATGACAACTTCCGGATTTTCCTGAGGAGCGTATCCTATGTAAGACAACAAATGATTTCCGGTATTTCTTGGAAGTTTTTCAGCTGTACCCGTTTTAGCTCCTATATCATATCCCTCTACCGAAGCAGCTGCACCTGTTCCATATTCCATAACTGCTTTTAAATAGGTCTTCAATTGTTCCGATGTTTCTTCTGAAATAGTCTTTCTTAAAAGAATGGGATTCTGAGTCTCAAGCACAGTTCCATTCTCATCCTGAATTTGCTTCACAATATGAGGCTCATAATAATATCCCCCATTAATCAGTGATGAGAAACCAGAGATCAACTGTATCATTGTAACATTAAAAGTCTGACCAAAAGAGTTGGTTGCAAGGTCAGTTTCTGACATATTTTCTGCAGTATAGACCAAAGAAGTAGTAGAAGCTTCCACAGGAAGATCTATCCCTGTATACAGACCAAATCCAAAAATTCTCTGATATTTGCAGAATTCTTCTACCCCTATTATTTCTGCCATTTCCATCATCGCAACATTGCATGAATTGGCAATTGACCCTTCAACTGTCTGATACCCATGTCCTTCTGTACGGTGACATTTAATATCCCAGTCTCCCACATGCAGATATCCATTACACAGATAAGTTTCATTCCCTTTAACCTTTCCAGTTTCTAACCCAGCTGCAACCGTAAATGGTTTAACCGTAGACCCCGGCTCATACGTAGTACTTACACAAAAATTACTCCATACCGTATTCATCGCATCCAACTGTTCTGAATCATTCATATCTTTCCATACAGATTCTGTATAGATTAACGATAAATCTCTCGGAGAATTCAAATTAAAATTCGGATACGAAGCCATTGCAAGTATCTCACCTGTATTTGGATCCATGATTATGCATGCTGTATTTTTACTGCCAGGTTCACCAGCCCTTACTTCTCCGCGATGTGCTTCATTAAATTCTAAAATACATTGTTCCACCATAGATTGTAATGTTACATCAATTGTTGAAACGACAGTATTTCCATTCTCTGGTGCCTTTACCGTTCTTTCTATTGTGGATTCGTCAGAAAAATATCCATATTCTCTGCCATCCGTTCCATTCAATACGGAATTATAAGCACTTTCAATTCCTAAAACACCCTCATTCTCCGCCGTAGTAAATCCAATCACATTGCTTGCCAATGTATCATATGGATAACTTCTAAGATAATCATCTTCCAACCATATCCCTTTTACATTCGGATATTTTTCGTCATCATCATCAATGTTTCTGAACTTCTGTGCTGTATTGTAGTCAATGGCTCTTTCCATAATTTCATAACGACTATTAGGACGCGCTTCTATGATTTCTCTGACTTCTTTTTCCGAAACACCAAAGCAGTCTTTTAAAACTTCAATCGTTGGTTCTACGTATTTTTCATCTGACAGCATAACATATACATCAAGGATTACATTATAAACTCTCTCGCTTGTTGCAATTTTTGTGCCATTACGATCAACAATATCGCCTCGCTTATATGGTATTGTTCTACTGTCATATTCCTGTTGATCCAAAACAATCTTTGTATACTTACTTCCCTTCGATGCATTAATGTATGTAATCCTTGAAATAAGTACAACAAAAGCCAGTATGATTACCATAAATAAAAATACCAGCTTTCTTTGCATTCGCTTTGGAAATTTTTGTGACAAAAATTCAAATCGATTTTTCTTTTTTCTTTTCATTATCTTACTCCTGTGAAACATCAGCAGATTTTGCTAATACTCCGTTCTGCGGAATCTCACTATACTGTTTCACATAACTACTTTCAGGACTTTTGTATTCTGTCACTCTCCCCTGTGCAGCATACACCATTCCCAATTCATTTATCGCAATATTGCGAACCTCTTCCAGATTCAGTGAATCTGCCACAGCTTGATAAGCAGTGTTATTTTCTTCTGTTATCTGCACCAGTTCTTCTTGTAATAATGCGATATTTTCAGATCTACTGACAATTTCTGATTGTAACTGCAAATAAGAAACGCATAACATAACCGCCACAATTGCTGCAATCACAAGAAATCTTACATATGCCGGACTAATTTCTAATGATATGTGTTTGTTTCTGCTTTTTAATCTGATTGTCTCTTTTTTTCGCTTTCTGGACGAATACGAAACAGTCTGAGGCATTAAATTATCTTTACGTACTGTATTTCCATAGATGTACATCTGTCTCTGACCATAACCCTTATGTGTATTTCTCCCATAAGATCTTCTGTATGAGTCTCTGCTCACAGATGTAGATCTTGCAGTCGCCATATATGCATGCCCCTTTCTATCGTTCAGGCTCTCCCCTCCCGAACAATTTTATAACATTATATTATTTATATATTTTATAAAATACTCCTTATCCCTCAGCAACACGTTCAAAAATTCGAAGTTTTGCACTCTTTGAACGACTGTTGTTTTCTAATTCTTCCTCCCCAGGAAGAATTGGTTTTTTCGTAATCACTTTTCCCTTTGACTTGTTACCACAGACACAAACAGGGAAATGACTCGGACAAGTACATGGATTTTCATTTTTACGAAATGCACTCTTCACAATTCTGTCCTCAAGTGAATGGAACGTAATAATACAAACTCTTCCACCTGGATTCAACATCTCAATCATATCATCCAATGTATCTCTAAGTACATCTAACTCATGATTTAGCTCAATACGAATTGCCTGAAATGTTTTTTTCGATGGATGACCTGTATTTTTTCGCACCTTCATCGGAATTGCATGCCGAATCACTTCATTCAGTTGTTCTGTTGTCTCAATCGGAGCTTTCTCGCGTTCTTTTACGATATGTTTCGCAATGTTCTTCGCGAACTTATCTTCCCCATAATCACGAATCACACGAAACAACTCCGCTTCACTATAAGTATTGATAATATCTCTTGCTGTGATTTGCTGACGCTGATCCATTCTCATGTCCAACGGAGCATCAAAGCGATAGGAAAATCCCCTGTCAACTGTGTCTAACTGGTAGGAAGACACCCCCAAATCAATTACAATTCCATCGACTTTTTCAATACCTATATTTTTCAGCTGTGACTTCATCTCACAATAATTACTTCGGATTATTGTAACTTTCTCCCCAAAGTCTTTCAACCTGTCGCTTGCTGCCTCAATCGCTGCAGCATCCTGATCAATCCCCACAAATCGCCCCTTATCATTCAGACGTTTACACACTTCATAGGCATGTCCGCCTCCTCCGAGTGTACCATCTACGTAGATTCCGTCCGGTTTTATATCCAGACCATCTACAGTTTCATTCAGTAAAACTGATACATGTTTAAATGCCATAATCTCCTCCATTCAAAGTATTCATTTAATCCGAACCCATATTCTCCCCAGATCAGCTTCAGATTAAATATTCTAGATGCGGATTCCAATTGCTTCTAATTGTTCAGCAATATTATCCAGATCATCTTCACTGAGCATACTTTCTTCTTCCCAGCGTGCCCTATCCCAAATCTCTACACGATCCTGAACTCCCACAAGGACAACTTCCTTTTCAAGATTCGCCGCTTTTCTGAGTGCAGTAGGTACCAGGACTCTGCCCTGTTTATCAAATGTACCTTCCGAGGCACTGCCAAAGAAATATCTTTTGAAAGCTCTGGCATTCTTATTCATGCGTGGTAAAGTTTCAAGTTCTGCAACGAATTTGTTCCATTCGTCCTGAGAATATACAAACAGACAACCTTCCATCCCGTTGCAAATAACGAAATTCTCCCCTAAATCGTTACGCAATTTCGCCGGCATGATCAGGCGACCTTTTTCGTCTATACTGTGATTGTATTCTCCCAGTAACATCAAAAACTCCTTCTAAAATATGAAGCCCCTCTCAACTCCATTTTCCACCACAAAACACCACTTTCTTACCACTTGCCACCATTGTATACCACACCCCCTCCTTTTTCAAGCACTTTTTAAGTTTTTAAGAAAATTTTTAAGATTCACAACTACGTTTTTGAAATGAAATTTAGCTTATCAAACCATTTTTTATAAAAAGAAAACGCCGGTTTAAAACCGACGCTGATCTTTTATTCTATTATTCTTCTGAAAGTTTCTCAAGATATGTATCCACTGCCTCATAGTTAATGCTTGCAATCTCACGTTCTTGATTAGATTCGATTGTATTATATGCTGAAAAGGCAAGCCATGCAATAACTGCAATCCCCGCAACTGCAAGTACGCATTTACGAACAGTATCCATCCTACGCTGCTTTTTTATCATCTGCTTTCTATTCGCTTTTTCCTTCTTATAACGCTCTACCTTTGCCTGACTCATCTTTCTATACTCCTTTCTACGATGTCAAGTAATTTCTGTAAAATATATCACATTTCATCTTATTTTTCTTGAAACTCCCAGGGCAATTCCCATCTCTGTCATCAAAAACAGGATAGAAGTTCCTCCATAACTGATAAATGGAAGTGTAACACCTGTTGTCGGAATTATACTTGTCACAACAGCAACATTTAAAAATACCTGGAGTGCAATATGACCAAATACGCCCGTTACAATCAAAGATCCATACATGTCTGGTGCTCTTCTTGCGATAAACAACAAACGATACAACATGAATCCAAACATAACAAGCACAACGATTGTGCCAAAAACTCCTAATTCTTCACAAATAACTGTCAATATCATATCATTCTGTACCTCTGGAATACTTCCCAGCTTCTGTGTACTGTTACCCAGACCTTTTCCCCAGAAACCACCAGAACCAATCGCATACAATCCCTGCATAACCTGAAATCCACCATCAGACGAGTATCTTTCTGGATCCAGCCACACCAGGATTCTTCGTATTCTGAAAAAATCACTCGTTCCATCTTTTCCAATCGTAAAGGACAAAATCAAAACTCCTATAAAAACAGCCGCACCAGCTCCGACTACAAATTTTAAAAATGGTTTTGTTTTCGGATGCACAACAAAGAACAAAATACAGGTAATAGCCATTACTATAATTGCCGTACTGAGATTGTCTGTCAAAAACAGTACTCCTGCAGCAGCAACTGCTCCATATACAATAATTTTTATTGCTTCTTCTCTGTTTGAAATTCGCTTCCCTACCCTGCATAATTCATATGAAATGAATAAGATTACAGCAACTTTTGTAATCTCCGACGGCTGCAAGGTCATATTACCAGGAAGCTGAATCCAACGTCTTGCACCATAAATTGTAACTCCCAGAGGAGTTTGTACCAGCATCATCATAATCATGGCAAATATATATAATTCAAAAGAAATTGCCCCATATACATGATAGTTTATCTTTGACACAAACATCATCCATAAAAAACTGACAACACAGATAATGAGCTGCTTGGTAAAATAATATTTATCATTTCCAAAATCATTCTGTGCACTATATGCACTTGCACTGTAAAGCATTACTAACCCAAAACAGATTAAAAACAAAATAATGATCAGCAGTTCATAATCAAAATACTGCGATTCCTTCCCCACAAAAAAACTGGATAAAAAGGATTTCTTTTCATGTGTTTCCTGAACTTTTTTATATTTTGAATGAGAATATCTCCCCAGAGAAGGTTTGTTCTGATACTGGTCAATCCTGTAGACATTACCTACATTCCTTTTACTTTGGGAATACATTTTTCGTGCGTCCCTATTCTTACTCATATTTCTACTCTCCTAAAACTCATCTGACTGACTGATCAGGATGCACCGGCTTACCATGAACAAAAAATCTATCATACCAAACAAGAAAAATATAAACTGCCCAGATTTTTCTGCTATCATCTGCTTTCTCATTTTTATTTTTTTTATTTTTGTGATCATCCAACATTTTTACCAAAAGGTTTGTATTAAAAAATTGTTCTGAAGCTTCTGAAAGAAACATCTCTTTTACACGATTGTAATACGTATCTTCTCTCAACCATACTCTAGTTGGAATTGGAAAACCAAGTTTTTTCTTTTCTGCTGTTTTTTTACGAATCACCCTGTCTGCTGCAGCCCTAAGAGCAACTTTCGTTCTCGGAGTCCGCACTTTATAATCTAATGGAAGAGTCTGCACAAGTTCCATAACCTTCTTATCAAGAAACGGAACACGCACCTCCAAGGAGTTCGCCATTCCCATCTTATCCCCTTTCATAAGGATGTCATGCACAAGCCAGAGATGCATATCCACATACTGCATCTTTGTTACAGGATCTTTGCCTTTTACTCGTTCATAAAGAGGTGCTGTGACCTTTCGAATTCCCGGTTTGCATCCATTTTTCAGAATCTTGTTTGCTTCTCGTTCTGTAAAAATATTTGTTGCATTAGCAAAATATCTCTCTTCCAAAGTCTTTCCATGACGCATCAGAAAACCTCTTCCTTTAAATCCTCTTGGAAGACAGTATTCTGCAAACTTTCCTGCCATTCTTCGAATCGGCATTGGAATCTTATTAAATGAAGTATGCTCTAATGGCTCACAATATATATTGTAGCCACCAAACAATTCATCTGAACCTTCCCCTGAAAGAACAACTTTTACCTTCTTCGAAGCTTCCTGACTCAGAAAATATAATGCAATAGCTGCCGGATCTGCCACTGGTTCATCCATATAATACAAGATATCAGAAAGCTTATCCCAATATTCTTGAGGAGAAATAACTTTTGCATTATTTTTCATATTGATACTGGCTGCAAATTCTTTTGCATCCTGAATCTCACTATATTTTCCCTCTTCAAAACCAACTGTAAATGTATGATCTACCTGCCCAAGATATGTCAGATAACTGGAATCTACTCCACTTGATAAATAAGAAGCAACCTCCACGTCCGCTATTTTATGCTTTTCAACAGACTCCTTCATAACTGCTTCTACTTCATCTACAACTTCCTCAAATGATTTTTTACAATCACCACTAAAATTCGGTTCAAAGTAACGTGTGATCTTTATCTCGCCATTCTCATATGTGAAATAATGTCCCGGCTGAAGACAGAATACACCTTTGAAAAATGTTTCATTCGTTGGAACAAACTGGAAAGAAAGATAATTTCCCAAAGCTTCTTCGTTAAATACTTTTTCAAACTTTGGATGTTCCATAAAACATTTAATCTCTGATCCAAACAAAAGGGTTTCGTTCATCTGCGCATAATAAAGAGGTTTTATCCCAAACATATCTCTTGCAACAAACAATCTCTTCCTATTAATATCCCAAATCGCAAATGCATACATTCCACGGAGACGATCAACAAGGCTTTCTCCCCATTCTTCAAAACCATGAATCAACGTTTCTGAGTCCGTATTGGATTTAAAAATATGTCCTGCTTCTATCAGTTCTTTTCTCAAATCCTGATAATTATAAATCTCGCCATTGAACACAAGAACCATGCTTCTGTCTTCATTATATAAAGGCTGATCTCCAACCTCGGAAAGATCGATGATACTCAGTCGGCGAAATCCCAGTGCCACATCTTCATCTACATATTTTCCCTCACTATCTGGACCACGATGGATAATTGTATTCATCATATTAACCAATACTTCTTCTCTATTTTCAACTTTTCCAATAAATCCGGAAAATCCACACATATCTATTTCTCCCCTTATAAATTCAAAATTTCTGAATCTATTATATATATTTCATCGTTTAATATTTTTTACTTTACTAATCACTTTATTCTTCATATTTTCCAGGTGTCTGAACTTTTCTCCATCAAGTTTTTCTTTGTAAAGCTCAAGAGTTTTCTCCCAACTTAACGTTTTAAATTTATAAACAATTTCTATCTGCAATGTTTGCACATTTCTTTCTTCTTTTGACAATTCAATCTTAAACTGTGGATCAAAATCTAAAAACTGTTTATATTTTTTCGAATATTTTGTCTTTCCATTAATCTGTATTTCATAAACATAACATTCTGCCGGCACATCACATGGATCAAATCGCAATCCTTTGACCCTTCTATCTGTTTTAAATTGTCTTTTGATAACATAATTTTCAGCAGCCTCCCACTTAATGCTGTTCTCTTCACAAAATCCATCTTTATAATCGATATATAATTGTGAAACAGAAGTCTTAGGAAGTGCATAAGCAGGCACAACTTTACTGTATAGTCTCATGCGTGAATTTTCAACCTTATCAAAAAACTTTGTTGTCCTGAAAGTTTCACTCTCAAGTTCCATCAGTTTCTGATAAATCTCTTCAAAACACTTCTCATAACTATATTCCTTTTTTGCAATCCGGTTCAACTTCTTCAGATATGAGAGATTTTTCTCAAAGTTATCAATAATATCCTTCTTAAGTTCTTTCACATCTTTCTTAGAAAATCCTCTTCCCGAAAAATTATTTTTCTCTGCTACTGCAAAATTTTCATCATTTATGTAACCCGGACCTCCAAAATAATCGTACACATAAATTGGAACTCCCATTGCAAAACAATGTTGAACTGTTCTTCCTATTGTAATAATCAAATCATATTTTTTCAAAAATTCTGCATCAACCAGTCTCGGAGACTGTTCTACTCCTACATAATCAATCTCAATGTCATTTTCTATCTCTTTTGAAAGTTCCAGTAATTCTTCTGGAATATGATTTGAAATCACGGCAATTTTATGAAGCTGTGCATCCTCTTTTTTTACAGGATATTCCTTAAAATATTCTTCACTTGCACAATTTTTAAACAGCCAAATTCTCGGATCATGCCCTATTTCCTCACAAACTGCATCTGCGCATTCTTGACTAACACATAAAATCAAATCCGCCTGAGGTGTACATACCGGCAAATACTCAAGTTCGCTGATTACACTTAACTTAGATACAATCAGATTTTTATATTTCAGCTCATATCTGCTGCGCAAATAATCAAAAACCGGATAATGCTGCACCCAGATAATATCATAACTGTTTTCTGGCAACTTTTCTGTCAGACAATTAATCACATGAAATTCTTCAGCTTTTTCCAGTAATGGATATGTTTTCTGAAATACTGCGATTGTAGCTTCATATCCTTTTTCAGCAAAAAGTCTTGCCATCTCTAAAGTATGTAATTCAGAACCTGTATATTTTGCAAAATACAAATTTGTCATCAATATCCGCTTCATAAAACCACTCCTGCTTCTTCATTAGTACCATGTCTCGATTACTTCTTTTCTGGTGTCAAGAACCTCTCTGATTCCCGTGTTTAATACTGCATAAGTATGTAGATTATATTCTCCCGATTCATAATTAAATCTGGAAAAATCTATATTTATCTGATAAGTCCCATCTTCCTGTTGTGGTGCTTCTATCCAGACAATATCACTTTGATCTTCCTCTTTCCATATTGCAACACTGACTGCAATAACATTAGCACTTTTGTATTCTCTTACATCTGACACAGTGATTGGTAAATATCCACTCCAGCAATCATACTCATCTATTTCAATCTTAGCTGCTTCCATTTTTCCTTCGCGTATCAAAAGATTTTCATCTTCTGTATCTATTTCAGCTATAAGCCGTCTCATAAATTCAGATTCTTTTTGTACTTCTGCAATAACTACATCGCTTCCATACACCTCAACCAAAGTCGGTATATCGGAAAACAAATTTGTCCCCAACCCAAGACGTTCTCCCTCAATCTGTACGCCAAGACTTGCCAAAGTTGTAGGATAATGATCAAATGTAGAAAATTCTCTTCTCATGTTTTCATTTTTCACTTTCACAGCAGAATTAATATATGCTGTGTAAGTTGTTCTCACATAGTCCTGATCAACATCTTCACAAAAGTCTCTGTCCATTGTCGGATGATCCCCACATAAAATAATCGTAGTATTCTCGTAAAAATCCTGTTGCTGAATCCATTCTATGAATTCCTTTATTTTTTTACTGGAACATGATATTACATTCGCATACTTATCCTCACCATATTCTGTTCCACAATCTGAACAGACATATCCATCCTCATAGTGAGTATCTACTGTTAACATTGTAAAATTAAATGGCTGTTCCTGTTGTGAAAGTGCAATTAATTCTTCCTTTGCGCCTTCAAACAAATACTTGTCCTCATATCCCCACCATACATAATAGTCTGCTGGGACAAGACCAATTTCTCTGGCATACATGAGATCTTTCATCTCATATTTTCCATGCTCTGTAAAATACAGTTCTCTTCCACCGAATTCCGCATTAGATCCTATGAAAAATGTTTGTGTATACCCTGCTTCCTCCAGAATATCTCCTACAGTTGTTATACTTGGAAAAAATGATTCCTGCGTATCCATATTATTACTTCCTATTGGAAGTAACAATGGGATGCCCGCAGTCTGTGCAAATATACCACCAATCGTCCATGTTGTTCCCGGCATAGAATATCCGCCATTAATCTGCTTTGTATCCCCGGAAAAATCTTCGTTATCCTGAGCAATTTCAACTAATTCCTGAATACACCCTTCTTCAAAGGCACCTCCGTCTTCTATATCAGCATATGTAGTTTCTATCGATTCCAAAAAGATATAAATTAAATTTCTTTTTTCATCTGGAAATGTAATCTCAACTTCTGATGCATCCACATAATTGTCATCAATAAAAGATGACACTACATTTCTATTAGAAAGGTAGCTGTATATATCCAACCTCTCCCATGCGACATAACCTTTATAAATCAGACACACACACGAAATCACTATCATAAATATTTCTGCACGATGAAAATACTTTTTCTCTTTTTGAACCCAGATCAATATCAAAACTACAGTTATCAACATTACTATAGTCCCAGGAATGCACATTTCCAGAAAACTAATGTAAATATCCTGATTTGTTCCTTCCACTGGTGCATTCAATTGATATACTAATTCTTCCATCTTCAGATGTGGCCATGTCTCAAACATCCAATCTGAAATCAGGCACAACAGTACACATAATACTGGTACAATGATCATAACGAGCATTTCTAAAATTTTACCGATTTTTCTTAATAATTCTTTCATTTTCTATTGATATATCTTTCTAAAATCCTGTACGCAAACTAGCAGTATCTTTCGATACTGCCAATTTTTCTCTTTATATTTATTTAAATAGTATAGCATCATCATTATTTAATTGCAAGGAACAGCGGCTATTTACATCCTTGTGTCTGTCTTTTATCAAATTCAGGATTTATTGCATAGAAATTTCTGCTGTCTAATTTGTCCTGTACAATTCTCAGACATTCTCCAAATCTCTGATAATGTACCAGTTCCCTCTGTCTCAAAAAACGAATTGGATCACATACTTCCGGATCTTTAATTAATCTTAAAATATTATCATATGTTGTTCTGGCTTTCTGCTCTGCCGCCATATCTTCATGTAAGTCAGTAATCGGATCCCCTTTGGATTGAAGATAAGTTGCGGTCCATGGAGTTCCGCTGGCTGCCTGAGGCCATAATGCAAGCGTATGATCTACATAATATTTTTCAAAGCCGTACTCTTTAATCTGTTCTGGTGTCAAGTCTTTTGTGAGCTGATAAACTATGGTACAGATCATCTCCATGTGGGCCAGTTCTTCTGTACCGGCATTCGTTACAAAATCGCCTCTATTTTATTTCCAGAATTTTCATCTCTAATATTTCTGTTTTATACTTCTCTCTTTTCCCTGATGACCTTACCTTCAGCTCAATTTCAAACGGAACATATTTCAGGTAGACTTGTATCTTTCCTTTTGGAAATAATACCATCTTTTCAAGCACCTCACCATAGAACAATTCATGATTTCCTGCCTCTTCTGTATTATACTCCATGATCTCATCCAGCACTTCCAGATATGTTTCCATTTCTTTTGCTTGGGTTTTCTTGATTCTTTCTTCTTTATCGTATAACTCCATTCGTTTTTCCAAATCAGCAATTTCTTCATCATACCAGGCATTCTGTTCCATAGCATCCGTTTTCGAAATCACATCACTTAAAAGCAGATCCATAGCTTTTCTTTTTTTATTTTTATATTTCTGGATTTCCTTTTCCAAATTTTCTTTTTCAGTATCTTCTACTGTACGGTTTTGAATAGATTTTATTTCTTCCAAAACTTCTTTTTTAATCTGATCACGATTGATCCGTATCTGTCTGACACAATATTTTACGGCTGATAATAAGGTCTGCTCATTGTACATCTGATTATCACATCCTACTTCTTTACCATCTGCATCAAGTTTTGATGTTCCATGATTGGCAGCAACATAACACCTCCATGCTTTGTATTGTGATCCATCTTTCCGTTTCTTCTTTCTCCCTACATATCGGTTATCGCAAAGCCCGCAATATAGTTTTCCACTGCACCAGTATCTGTTGCTATACTTTCTTTTTTGATGCTCCGGGGGTGACCTTCTGGACAGTTCTTCCTGTGTTCGATTCCACAAATCACGCCCAATTATCGGTTCATGATGATCGTATATATATACCATTTCCTCTTCTCCTCGGTTATATTTTTTCTTATGATTTAAATAATCTGGCGTATAAGTCTTCTTCTGACATAAATCTCCAACATACTTTTCATTTTTCAGAACCCGAAGTACTACCACATTTGACCAAAGAGACATCCTCTTCGGACGCATTCCTTCCTCTCGTAATTCTCGTGCTATGACGCTAGATCCTTTCCCTTCATTCGTATATTTATGGAAAATGGCTCTGACAATCGGGGCTTCTGCTTCGTTGATTATCAGTTTGCCATTTTTTACGGTATAACCAAGCAGATCTCGTCCAAACACAACTCCATCCTGCATGCGTTTGTGCTGTCCCCATTTTACACGAGCCGATGTTTTACGGCTTTCTTCCTGAGCGAGACTGGCCATGATTGTAAGTCTCAACTCTCCATCAGCATCTCTCGTATCAATATTGTCAATTGAAAATATAACACCTACACCATGCTCTTTTAATTTTCTTGTATAAGATAAGGTATCCACTGTATTTCTTGCAAATCTGCTGACCTCTTTTGTTAGAATCAAGTCAATATTTCCCTCCAGTGCCTCTTTTATCATACGATTAAAACCTGCACGTTTCTTGGTCTGAGTACCACTGATCCCTTCATCATAATAAATTTCAACCAACTCCCAACCAGTTCGCCCTCTAATATATTCCTCAAAATATTTTCTCTGACTCTGCAGGGAATTTGCTTGCTCATCAGACTCTGTCGATACTCTACAATAAGCCGCAACACGTAATTTTCCCAAAAAGTTCCCTCCTTTTTTAGAAATGCCATCTAAGGCTCCCCCCAGATGGCACTGTCATCATTATAATCTATTAAGTAACTGATTTAATTGCTGATCTGTCAACAATTCTCTCGCATGTAATTCTTTATATATTCCTTGTTTAAATGCCTTTGAAAAACCTGTTGTTGCTTCGTATTTTAATTGGATGATTTCCTTTTTATTTCCCATTCTCTCCTCATTGCTCTGCAGCATAGAATCAGAGTTCCTTTTTTTCTATTTATATGAAATAAAAGCTTGGCTATATCATTCTTACTATAAATTTTTATGAAACAAATGCACTCTTTTGCTTTGCGATAGAAATAAACGTATTTTGAAAAAATATACCAACTAAAATATTGCCTCTCTGCCTGCTATTTCTTTAATTTGAACACCAATACTGGAATTATGATAATCTGCAATATGATTCCCGGAACTGCATTCAATAACGCACCTGCTAAAAATGCACTGAAACCAAACGTAGAGGAATCAAAGCCAATGCAACAAAACATTGCAACGCCCCATACCAGACGTCCGATTACCATAGCACTGAGCAAAGATACATATATATTCATTTTTTTCTTCGGCAACTTATTATACAGCCACCCTGCAATAAATCCATATGTAGCTAATTCAAATGCCATACAAAAGGCTTTAGGAAACATAACTGGCATTCCTAATGTAACGGAACGTAAAATCGGTGCAACAAATCCAACACCTAACCCCCAGGGAGCTCCACAGAAGAATCCACACAATAATACGGGAATGTGCATCGGACATAGCATCGAACCGATTTGTGGAATCTGACCTGTCAAGAATGGCATAATAAATGCAAATGCCAAAAATAAGGCAGATAACGTAAGTTTCTTAATTTCATTGCTTCTTTTCATTTTCAATTCCTTTCTAACAAACAAAAAAAGGTGCACTTCACCCTCTTCAGAGGTAAAGTAACACCTTCCTAGTATTGTTCTCATTATGTAATTTTATTTTTAAAAATATAAAGGCTTCTGCCTGTCATGTCATTCTTCTGAATGACTTTCATATTATACCATTCTCTGCAATAAATAACAAGTTTTACTCTATTATCCCTCTTACTTTTAAAATAACATCTTCCAGTATTGTTGTAGTTGATAAATCCGAAATCCCTGCAACTAAGTTATCGCATTTGTTTACCGGCAATAAGATTCGTACCGCATTCGCCTGACCTACTGCAACTGCCATCTTCGGTGTGATTTCTCCCAATAAAGAATCTGCAATTACGATACCTATCGGTCCTATGATTATATCTGCCTTTCTACATGCAACCACTACCGGATTTTCACCTGTAGCTGCCTGATCTGCTCCTGCTTTTAACATTGTTAACGTTGCAGATGCATTTGTTCCAACCGCCATTACTCTTACATCTTTAAAATTTATTTTTAAAGATTTAATAAGCTGCCCGCCTAACTGACCACCTTGTCCGTCTATTACTAATATATTGATCATAATTTCTCCTTAAATTCACTTGACATCTCTTCATATGGTTTCTTTAAATCTATAACTGCTTTTTCAGCTTTCTTTTCTTCCTGTCTTTTTTCAGCTTGCAGTTTTTTCTCTACAACTTTTACAGATTTCGATGATTTCTTTATTTCTACCATTTTTACTGGTGTTAAGCTTTTTTTATATAATTCTGCTGGAATCCAGATTTCACCGTAATTTGCAGACACTCTTACCTGAATATGTCCATCTTTTGCACTTACTTGTTCTCCTGTAAGTGCACCAACATATTCTGTAGAATTTTCACAAGTGAACTTTATATTGACATCGTTATCCGCATTATTAACTGTAATGATTACAGACTTTCCACCAAAAGTTCTCTCATATACAAAATATGTTGTCTGCAGTTCTAATTCCTTATACTCCCCATGACAAAGTGCAGGGATATTTTGACGAATCCTTCCGAGTGCTGCAATGAGTTTTGTACACGCATTTGTCTTTATTGCATCTTTATAATCTTTATAATTCAAGGCTGGTCTCAAAGATTCATCCGAATATTGTTCTTTTCTTCCTTGAATACCAAATTCTGAGCCATAATAGATGGAGGGAATTCCCGGTAAAGTGTAAAGCATCACATGAACCGGAACAAAATGTGACTTGTTCTTAAGTTTTGTATAAATTCGTTCTACGTCATGGTTATCCACAAAAGTGTAGAGTTGAGAACCATTCCCCACCATATCGTTGATATATTTGATTGCATGGGCAATTTCAAAGTAATTATGATCATTATATGCAGAATATAATGCTTTATGAAGCACATAATTTGTTACAGAGTGAAGTGTTTCGTTATTTACCCAACGAGAGTAATTACCATGGATTACTTCTCCCATAAGCCAAAAATCAGATTTTATTTCATTTGCTGTTTTCCGAAGTACTTTCATATAATGAAAGTCTAAAACATCTGCAGCATCCAAGCGAATTCCATCAATATCGAACGCATTTACCCAAAAACGAATCACATCACAATACCAATTCTTATATCGGGAGTTTTCTCTGTTTCGTTTTATATCTTGAAATGCAAAAAAATCACGTCCAGTGTGATTGAATACACCATCTAAGATTACCCTGATTCCTTGCTTATGACATTCTGATACAAAACGAGTTAAGTCATCATTTGTACCAAGTCTGCTGTCTACTTTTTTGTAATCCGTTGTTTCATAACCATGTCCAACAGATTCAAAAAGTGGGCCGATATAAATAGCATTGCATCCTATTTCTTTTATATGAGAAATCCATGAAAACAACATATCAAGTCTGTGCACAGGCTCATTGTAAGAATTCTGTTTTGGTGCATCAGTCAATCCTAGTGGATAAATGTAATAAAATACAGCTTCTTTATACCATGTCATATATCCGCCCTCCCTTCACGTAATTTCTCAGATAAGTATAACATAAATATGTCTGTCCTTGTACAAAAATGGTTTGTTTCATTTTCTGCATACAAAAACTTCAATTGCGTTTCTTTTCATAGGTGCAATTTTGTTACCGATACACCTATATCTGTCAGGATTCCTGTCACTTCTTTATATGGCATAGTATATCTTTGTGATAAATATCTCATCGAAGCTGCCAATTCCCCATCCGGTCCACCGAAATGTCGTAACCGATAGCATTTTTTTCTATAAAAATGTACTTATTTTACCCAAAAATTTATTCACAAAAACATCAGATGATACAATATTTATGCCCGGAATCCGTTTGGAAACCGGGCGTTTTCATTACACAATGATAGGATTGTATCCTTTTGCTTTCAATTCTTTCTGCAGTTTTTCTGCATTTGCTTTTTCTTTGAAAGCTCCAACCTGTACACGATACAACTTATCTGTTGATGTCGTTTTGTTTGGCGTGGATTCGGTAGCTTTTGCTTTGTATGAAATTCCCAGATATTCCAGAATAGCTTTTGCGTAGGCTGTACCAAATGCATTCCACTCTGCAACAGTATCACCAATCTTCATATCTGTCTTATTGTCAACAAAGAATGACTCAACCAGCACTGCAGTCATACTTGTGGAGTTCACAAACATCAGATGATTACCACTCTTCAGACCACGGCTGTTCTGCCCCATTGCTTTTACATGCTTTTCACAAAGTCCTGCAAGTTTCTTTCCGTTTGCATCACCGGTATAATAAAATGCTTCAAATCCATCGCCGCCACCAGCATTTGCATGAAATGATACTGCAATCGTTGCGCCACTTGCATTTGCTTCTCTTACTTCTTCCTGCACAGGATCGTTTTCGTCTTTTGTTCTGCTGACAACAACCTCGACTCCATGTCTTTCCAACTCGCTCTTACATTTTAATAATGTCTGCAAATTGATTGTTTTTTCCTGTAAACCATTTGCTACTGCTCCCGGATCAGAACCGCCATGTCCTGCTGATAAAAATACTTTTGCCATAATTTCACCCTTCCTTTTCTAATTATATTATGTTGTTTTTGCGCCGGCGCAATAACTTCTAAGACGCCTGCTCACTCTTTTAAAAATTCATCGTTTTTCATGTTTCTTCTTCTTTTCACAAAAAGGACGATGTTACTCGTCCTTTGCCTCATCATTCTGTTTGTCCTTTAAAACCTCTATTGCTTTTGTAAGTACAGGCGGAATAGGTACACCCATAATTCCAGCATTTTCAATTATGCTTATTGTTTCATTTGCTATAAAAGCCAAGCATACTGCATCTCTGACGTATGTAGTTCCGATAATTAAATCTAAACGCGTGGCAATCAATACGATTACTAATGTCATACCTTTTCTACATAATCCTTTCCACCCTGCTCTGCTTTCCAATGCCCCTGATTTTGTTTTATTTGATTTGTGGAATACTCCTGCAACAATCAGTCCTGTAATATAGTCAATTCCCATGAACATCATCAACGTAACTAACGCCGCATCGAATCCACCAAATAAAGAGGCAATAAAACTTCCTACTACACCAATCATAGTGTATATTACTCCTTCTTTCATCTTTCTCTGTTCTCCTTTTCTTGAAAATTCAGTCTGTATGCTGTATAATTCTTTCAAGAAAAGAATCTTTGAAGCACTGTACCTTTTGGCCTTGGAGCAGTGCTTCTTTATTTTTCTGCATAAAAATAAGACCCTAAGGTCTGTCGCGGATTGTCATATTTCCCTCCAAAAGGATTATCCTTTCCTTTAACTGGCTTTTATCTAAAAATAACCTTAATAACATTATCTGCAACTCGTGCTGCAACTCTATACCCCGTGGATGCCGTAGTTGCAATTCCTCCTTCTGACACTTCACAAAATCCATTCACTTTACAAGTACCATCATCTCTGACAGCTATAACACCCAACATTCCAACTGTTGACCATTCTGGACGTTCTTTACGATGAATATATTGTTCTTCTGGATTATACTCAGGGTTTTCTTTCCATTTTTTAATCATCTTAGTAACTTTTGCATATTCACCAGTTTCTCTGTCAAGTTCCAATACTTCCATTTCAGCTTCTTCTACAATAAAATCGCCAAATTTATCAAGAATATATCTGCCTTTCCAACACTCGTCACCGTTTCCAATTACCGAAGGAAGCGCGCTTGTGATTCCTAAGATATAATCTCCTGGTTCTGCTTTTTTAATTTTTTCACCATCTGTAGTTACGAAATATCCACGCCTGTCTTCTTTTTCCAGATTTCCGTCAATCCATTCAAAAAATTCTGCATAATCACACCCTGTAGTTGTCAGTGCCATTTTTGCATAAGGTTGTCCTTCATATGTTACACGAAAAGCATTTGATTTTGCATCAGACGTACCGTTACCAATAACGAAAGCTGTACCCGTTCCAATTCCCGAATTTGTACCTTTTTCTGCAATAGAATCATCATTATAATGTCCCACTGCAAATTGATTATCTATAGCCTTTGTATAATACCCTCCTGCGAAAGAATAATCTCCTCCTGCATTTGTTCCACACCCACAGGCAAAAGAGCTGCCACCTTTTGCTCTATTATATGCACCGAAAGCCGATGCCGCATTGCCATACGCTACATTACTTTTACCCATCGACACAGAATTTGTACCTAATGCAGCATTAAATAGTCCCTTTACATTATCATTTGCAAAAGCCGTTTCAAATATAGTTAACAACTCTTCTATTGTGAGGTTATAGTCTTGCGATTTATGAGAATAGCCAGCAGCATACGCATTGTTGCCTTTGGCAATAGCACCTAACCCTAATGCTATAGAATAATTCCCGATTGCTTTTGCGGAACGTCCAGCTGCAAAAGAAGCAATGCCGCACGCTTCACTTTGGTACCCAAATGTAGTTGCACCCATATTAGATGCTTTTGCCTGAAATCCATGTGCAAAAGCACGCGTTCCAGAAGCAGTTGTTTGTTCACCCCCAGCATGTGCGTATTCACCACTTGCAACATTCGAATTCAAGTCACCCTCTATAACGGATTCTCCCAAATTATCATAAGATGCAATTGGAGCCGATAAATACTTGCTGTCTAAATATGTTTTTCTCGCTGTGAAACAAAAACTTTCTACGCTTGTCATAAGGGACGGATTTAATAATATTCCGGTTACATCTGGGGCAATAATAAATAATCCCTCGCAAATTATATAATATCCATTTTCGTCTAATGCAATATAATTATTTGCTTCGTCAGAAGTTACCGTTTGAGTTTTCGTTGTTCCGTCTGTTAGAGTTACACTGTAGGTGAAGCCATTTAACAAATCTTCATATGTACCTTGTACCAGTTTGTAATATGTAACATTATTATAATCAACAGGTACTTTTGACGAACCATCCCATGTTGCTTCCTTTTCTTTTGAAGTAGTTTTGTATTTATCATCTAAAATCGCATCTATCTTCTCAAACAACTGATTGATTACATCCGGGTATCTTTCCGCAATCTTCACATTCAGATTTGGAACGCTTGGAAGCACTTTCCCAACTGCTGGAACTGTATTCCACTTTGTTTCCTCGCCTTCTACTGCATAGATTTTAAATGCCACAAATCCATCTCTTACAAATACATTATCTGACATTAACCAGGAGAATGTAATACAATCACCGTGGTCTGTAACATCTTCACAATGATAGGATCCAAACATTTCTTCTAAGAGTAATGCCTTCCCATCCTTATCTTTTGCTGCAGCATAGTTGACATAAATCTGATGCATTGATAAATCGATATCTTGTTCAACAATTTTCGGGCACTTGAAATAGACGCTTTTTACATCTTTGTCTTCTATTACCCCTAACAAAATCTCTTGCTCCGGAAGTACCGGTGTCCTGGTATCTGGATTGATTTCAATATATTTTATCTCCGCCATATCTTCACCTCGCTCACTTTATACTCCTCCTTTTTTCCACATTCCATCTTTCTTGATCCACGGAATCCCTGATTCCCAAGTATCGCCATGTTTTAAGTACGGACGTCCTTTTCCTGCCTGTCCGTTCTGGGTAAAGTGCAGCATTCCTTTTTGTGTCCAAACCGCATACAATGTCAGTGCTGCATTTCCAGTATATTTTGCGCCTGGCAAATATTCCGGAATTTCAGCAGTTTTACTTGCCGCCCATCCAAGAAACTCGTGATTTTTCATGGTTGGTATCGTAGATGACAAAATCAGGTCTATTCCATAATATTTTGTCTGAGAAGCTGGTGCTCCACTGCCGCCATTTGCATTGTAAGTAACCAGATAAGAAATTCTGGTCCATTGTGCATAGAGCGTAACCCCTGCATTCGCTGTATAAGATGCTCCTGCAGAATAAGACGTACCACTTCCATCAGCCTTCGTATTCCAATTCTTAAAATTACATCCTGTTCTGACTGGTACTGTTGAGGATAAAGTCAGATTGACACCATATGTTTTTGTCTGATCAGCAGGTCCATTAGAACCGCCATTATCATCGAACACTACTTTGTAAGTTGGCTTAGAAACTGTGTAGCTGATACTTGTAGAAGATGAATACAAATGAGCTGCACTGTCGTAATAATATGCTTTAATCGAACTGGCCGGCAACTGATACGCATTCCCGTATTTAACAACACCCAACTGCGTATCAACAGATGCATATCTCCCTGCAGAATTGACAGACACACTCCCTGCCCAGGATGTTGTTAAAACTGTTCCGTTAAATCCGCTTCCTGCTTTCACTTCAATGAAACGTCGGAGAAACATATCGTATCCGCTGCCAGTATCTTCATTCAACCAAAGCTGCGCTACTACACGGAAATAAGATGGTCCCGGACCCGCATAGGAACCGGTTACAGATTTTAATAATGTAGCCATTCAGATCACCGCCTTATTCTTCTGACTGGATGTATACGTCACCATCGATGCCGCCGGTTGGTTCTTCAGTTCCCGATGTGATCTGTCGCTGAATACCCGGATGCTCAGAAAGAAGTGGCGTAATACTTACAATATTTAATCCATCCAGTTCTATTTCAAAAACTGGACAATCATCAATTGTATCGCCATTCATAACATCGCCTTTTATGAAAGACGGTGCAACAGGAGAAGTCGCATCTGGTGCTCCCGGAATATGCACCCACTGATTACTTTCGATTCCCGTCGATTCATCCAAAGAGTATCTGTTTACAACAAGATCAATTCTCTTCATCCCTTGTACACCATTTGCAAGTGTAACCTGCTCACCACTTTCAGAATTTACTCCTGACAAATTACCATGGTGAACCATCATTCCTTTATATATCGTAAGCTGATTATTTGATTCTAATTTATGTTTTAATTTGTTGCCTACTGGTAATATGTAACTGCCATTTCCAAAAATGCTGACCATAAGCATTCTGAAATGTTCCGCCGTTACATGCGCTGCACCGGTATGCCCTGTAAATATATGCATCAGCTTTCATCTCCTTCCAAACTATAGGTTTTCGTTTCAACCCCATTGATTATTTCATAAACAATATTACTGATCGGCTCAGCTGCATACATTTTAGTAAGATAATCTCGGCCACCAACAATATCTTCAATTTCTACGTTCGTCCGAATCTGTTTTATATCCATATCGAAGGTTTGTTTATTTCCTACTTCTTTGAATCTTTTTTCCGCCTGGGATTGAAGTTCACTTTCCTCTGTAGAAGTATTTTCATAGACTTCTGCAATTTCATCCAGTCCCGTATAATATGGTATTACTCCATACGTTCCATCCTTTTGCAGATACAAATGAAATATATTTCTATCCTGCAATTCTCCCTTTCCTGTGACAATCAGGTGATTCACTCCGTCTCTTTTGCTTTCCATTGTAAAGTTTATTTTATTATCCTGGGAAAATCGAACTTTTCTGGAGTAATCTACAATTGGAACTGCTTCCACATACACATTTCCATCCACGCCATGTACTTTTTGATAAAATATTTTCAACTTGTATCCGACACTTTTTAACATTTTCACAATTCCGTCGTAAAGCGTGCAGAATCGGTCAAATTGAAAGTTCACACTGACCCCAGTATCTTTTTCGACAACTTTAAATAAACCGCCAAATTCCGGTTCTATGAGTTCTCTCATAGCTTCGTGAAGTTCTCCTGATACTGTTTTGTAGTCTGCATTATCCGGAGGAAGAATAATTTTTTTTGTCATTCTGCCACGCCAGGTCATTCCTTTTATCTCAACATAATCCAATTCCGTGCTGGTAAGGATGGACCCTATTATTCCTCCATACTCCGTATTATTAATATAAATAAATCTCCCATAATCAAAACGCTCGTCCCAATTAGAACGAGCAACCATTACAGAAAAATCTTTATTTTTATTCACATCAAATCTTACATTCGCATCCCGTATTGGAAAAAGTTCTTTTTCTCTTGTTGCTAGAATCACCATTCCGGCTCCCTCCTCACTTTATAAAGCACGATATCGAATCCAAAATCTCCAGACCACAAAACTGTCAGATATCCAGACGGTATTTTTTCAAAAAGTCCGTCACCTCTGTCATCAAACAAATCTTCTGTCTGTCCATCAGATAAATATTTTACAACAGAACAATCCTGACTATTTACAAGCAGATATTCACCCTCTAACAGAGAGGTATATACTTGATAAATATGATTATTAATTGTTATTTCCGGTTCTACACATGGTCCATAGATAATCATAGAAAAATCACTGGGAATAATGTGATCGATGTTCCAGAATCCAATTCCATTTTCTGGTTTCTTGAAATCAAATGCAAAATCAAAAGGAAAATCCATTCTTGTATCTTCTAGATCTTCTATATTTCCTGCAAAGAAAGATTTTTTACTTTCTGAAATCCATTCAAGAACCGGCGCATAAAATGTCAAATCTGCCACAGCATAAATAAAACCTTTCCAATCAGACTTTTTAGAACTTTTTACTCTGCAGAATAAATACGTATCATTTATATATAATCTACCGTATGCATTGTTTTCAGAGTCATATGCGAATACCTTGTATAAAGTTTCCATATTCTCTTTTAATTTCGATTTATCATCGAAAATATCAATGCTGACAGTCTTTTCAAAACCATCTACATTTTCTTCCCATTCAGAATCGAACAAGTCTGCTTCGACCATTCGAAAGGGCTTTTTTAACAGGTTGATTCTCTCACCTGCGCTATTGATGTAATAAGCTATCATACTTGCGGCACCGCTCCTTTCGGTAATGGTTGATCTATACGTTTCGTGCCAAGGAATATCGGTCTGCTGTCACGTTCTCTATTAAGCTTTCGCTGTCTTCTCTCCCATTCGTCCCAGTTAGTTTTTCCAATCGTGTCAAAGTCTGGATGGTTCTTTATACTGCCTACTGATGGATTTGTACGTACAGATGTCGCAACAACAGCTTTTCTCTTCAAGCTATTCACCGCAGTCTGAACTCCTCTATTCATAGATTCAATCGGAATATTCTTTTCAAAACCAATTCCCATACCAAGAGCCATCATCTTACCAACCTGATCACGGAATACACGTGATGGGGACTTGATTCCCAAAGCGCTTTTGGCTGCTGCTAACGCATTCTGTGCTGCTGTCTTTGCAGCAGATATAATTTCTCCAGCCGCATTAGAAATACCTCTGGCAATACCACTGATTATATTCTTTCCAATTGTTCCCCAGTCAATTGAGGTGAATTTGCTCTTAATCTGGCTAATAATTCCTGGTATTTTTCCAATTAAGCTTGGAACAGCCTGTATAATTCCAGCTGCCAGTTTTCCTATTAATGTAATACCACCTTCAATTAACCTTGGCGCATTACTTAATACAGTAGTAAGCAGGTTTGTAACCACTGTTATTGCTGAAGATACAATGTTAGGAAGACTCTGAATAATACCATCAACTAAACTCAGTATCAGTTCCACACCTGAATCTAAAACAACTGGAAGGTTTTGCATTATATACTCAACAAATCCATCAAGTATCGTTCCAGCGGCTTCAATTACATCAGGAAGTTTCTTGAGAATACCATTGATAAATTCTCCAGTTGCTTCATGTCCGGCTACTGTAACAGCAGGTAGATTTTGCATGATATAATCTGCAAGACCGCTAATAATCATCCACGCGGATTCTGCAAGACCTGGAAGGCACTGTGCTATCCCAGCAATAAATTGCGTAATTACTTGAATTCCCGTGTTTAATATGGCGGGCAAATTTGTTACAATCGCATTCGCCAAATATTGTATTAACTGAACCGCTCCGATCAACAGGCTCGGCAAGCCTGAAACAATACCTTGTACCAAGAAAGATACAATCTGCATTCCAGCATTTAGAATAGTCTCAGATTGCTCACTCATTGCCGAAACGATACCGGATATAGCAGCAGGAATTGTCTCTACCAAACGAGGGACTATTTCACTGAGGGTTACAATTATATTGTTAGCTGCAGTTGCTACGGCTTCTGAAAAATCCTCTACAAAAATTGAACCGTTAAGGAAATTATCCCATGCAGCTTTCGCGGCATTCATGGAACCTTCTATTGTCGATGCCGCTTCTCTTGCTGTCGTGCCGGTGATTCCCATCTCTTCCTGAACTGTATGAATCGCCTGAACGACATCGCCAAATTTATCAATGCTATAATCTACGACTTCTCCATTTTTCGCTTTTATTGCTTCTGCAGCTTTCAGAAGTCGCTCCATCTCGGTTTTTGTTCCACCATAACCAAGTTTTAGGTTATCCAGCATTGTATAATTCTGCTTTGCAAATCCCTGGTACGCATTTTGGATAAGTTCCATGCTGGTTCCCATCTTGTTTGCGTTATCAGACATGTCTCTAATTGCAGTATCTGCATACTTAGCTGCTTTCTTTGTATCCTGCCCTAAGCTCTGCAATAATGATGCAGAAAAGCTTGTTACAGTAGACATATATTCATTAGCCGACATTCCGGCCGTTTCGTAAGCCCTGTTTGCATTATCAATTACAATGTCGGCACTATCCTTAAATAATGTCTCGACACCGCCCAGATTCTGTTCCATACTCGCCACGGAATCAAGCGCTGCTTTTGTTACTGCACCAAATGCAGCAACACCTACAGCCACGGCCGCTCCCACAACAGCCATTCCTTTTGATGCAAGACCGCTTAGCTTACTTATTCCTTTATTGAACCCTTGTTCATCTATCTTTGTATCAAAATTCAAATACCCGTCTGCCACACTAATCATCCTTTCTGATCAGCACGGCTCAAAGGCTCACTAATGCTTTAAATCCTTATTTCTACTTCTCTACCACATCTCTTACATTTTATATAGACACCTCGGCATTTCGCTGTATCGTCATATACGAGCAGATGTTGTCCACATTTCTTGCAGTCATACCATTTTCTCTCCGTTGGTATCTGTGGTAGTTCTTTGATATTTTCTATCATGCAAACACATCCCCTATATCATAATCATCCATATATTTCTTCTTTTTCTTCAAAGCAATTTGGTTCTGTATCCTCTTTGCTCTTTTTCGCTCTTCTTTATCTTTGATTGAATTAGCATCCAGAGTCCGATAGTGAATGCGCTGCTTAATTTCTGTATCTTCTGGAAGCCAGTCGAAAAGCGTTTTAAACTTCCACCAGTGCATGTATGGTACTGTCTGCAAATCGATTTTATAACAATCCACAAATGCACTATAAATACAGCCAGCATCTTCCTTAAAAGAAAAAGCTGGCTTCTGTTTTTGGCTATGTTGTTCACTTATATAATTGTTATCCGAATATAACTTTTGGGCTGCTAAAAAATCACCTAATTCCAAAATCGCTGCTTCCAAATCTTCTGGCATCTCTTCTGTGTACCACTGCATCATTAATTGTACTTGCATTTGCCATGGCAATGTATCATCGTCAGCCAGTTCAATAAATCGTATCCATTCACGAAAATCTGTTTCAATAGGATATTTCACCCCATGCACAGTCACATAATCAGGAAATTTTTCATACAAAACATTCAGCATGAGCATCCCTACTTTCTAGGATACTGTTTTCTCTGATTCTTCTGGTAAGCTCGTCTCTGCTGACGATTTCCATGGCTTTGAACCTGATATTTTTCAGAAGCCTGTTCAAAATGTACTCCCTGCGACTTTTCCAATGCGGACAATGAGTCTGCAGCTTCTATACAAAGTGCTAAGCTATTTCGTCCGTTAAATATTTCCTCTCCGGCACCAGTCCAAAAAAGATTATCAAAAAAGTTGTAAAAACAAGCGCACTGAGCTCTCACGATACTACTTGTTTTCCCTACTTTAGGTACGTTCTTAGTATCAACTGCCAGTATTTTTTTAGCTTCAAATAATTTATCTAAGAAATCTGCATCTGTAAAATCTGCTTCTGCTTCAAATCCGTTAAATTTCCATAGGCTCATTGGCTCATCCTCCTATCATCTTACTGATTTGTAGACTCTGTTCCAGTCTTTTCAAAAGTACATGTCTGCCACCCATCAGCTGTAGTGGCTGTTCCGATCGTAATCTCTGATGCCGCCTTAAAATTTCCACCATAGGTCAGTGCATCAGTACTGTCCCCACTAGAATCAGGAATCACGCTATATGTACGTAATCTTGCAGGTGCTGTTGTATCAGTTGCACCTTCTCCAAACAGATCAGCAGATAGGATTTTTACCTGAGCATCCGTTCCGACGGTTTCATTATCTGAAATATCAGATATTTTGTTATGCACTTCGTTATTTGTATATCGGTCAAACTCATACCCAATTCCTGTAGCATAACCAACCACATCTGTACGTTCTGTTGACTCATCCACGTACTGTCTACTGTATTCCTTCGAAGATTTACTTTCACCAAGAGAAGTAAATCCTGTCATTCTTACAAACTTACCTTCTTCAATTTCCATGAACGCCAATCTTTTATGACGCCCAACCAATTTCTGTGTTGTATCTGCCATTCCTACCTTCCTCTCTATTGATAAATCAATCTACACTGTATCTGATATCTTCCAAGGTCTGCTTCTGTTGAAAACAAATAGCCGCTCTGCAGCACATCCACCCGGATGGCTGTATGAGCATCTAATTCTGGATAGATATCCTTTCTATTGTTTGCTTCAATCCATTCTTCAAAGAACTGATAAAAACCACTATTCGCAATCCCCGTTCTGGCATCTCCGTCATATGTTTCTACTGACATCAATGCGAACTGGAATTGCTTCAAACATCCTCCATCTGTATACCGTTTATAAATCGGATCACCACCAATCGGCTCAATGGAATACGACATTTCATCTGGAAGATAATCAATATTAACCTTTCCATCTTTTAGAAAATCACATTTCAATATGTAATCTCGAATACTCTCAATAATCGGTTTAGCCCCCAATGAATCGCTCAACTCCTTTCTGAATCTCTTCTTTTTTCTGAGTTTTCATAGTCTCAAACCATCTGGATTTCTCTTTATGTTCGTAATACTGACGTCTACCGTAAGGTGCTATATACTCAATGCTACCACTTCCAATTACAGTGCCAAGAGTCGCTGATTTTATCAGAACTCCGGTTCTTCTTGGTGCTAAAGGATTCATATATCGAATACATTCAGAATCTACAAACTCCTGTGCCCTGGTAAATGCTTCTTTCTTTTTAGGAGCAAAATCTGGGGACCACTTTAATTTTGCAGTCACTTCTCCATTTGCATTCTTTGACGTATAAATACTTCCTTTTGGAGTTGTAATAACAAAATTCTTCTTAGCTGCCATATTATTCACCACCAATTCTCCAATGCGGCGAACATCCAAAGCAATTATCTGACCAGGATGTAATCTTGCAATACCGCTTATGCAACTCTTTCAAATCTGCAGGTTTTTCTATCTCAATATCACAGATTCCTCGAACTACGATATCACCTTCCCGAAGAGTCCAATATTGTGACACATCTGTTTTATTCATATATTCATCTTCTGATAGATAAACTTTTTCACACTCTGCATCCTCAGGAATTCGGATTTTGTA
Organism: Schaedlerella sp.; assembly: GCA_036309085.1. GTDB lineage: Bacteria > Bacillota > Clostridia > Lachnospirales > Lachnospiraceae > Schaedlerella. The sequence goes on along the minus strand of JAXJUL010000007.1, from coordinate 39,490 downwards.
AACATCTGCGCTAATTAATCTTTTATCACCAACAGCGACTTTATTATCAACATAGAACCACACACCCTTGATAACTGTTCTTTGCCAGCTGTCCAGACGTGTTTCTTTGTTGTATTTATGGTTATAAAGTGTAATATCCGCATTTGTGATCATGCCTACACCTCCCAGTTCAAAAGTCCTGTTGGCATCAAGAACATTTCTGCAGCTTTATAAGCTTTCCGATTCAAAAGTTCTTCTGCTGTCTCTCCGGCTATCTGTTCCTGAACAAATGAAATAGAATATCCATCTATATTCTCAGATGTAATATTCATTCCCTGGTGACTATTCCGGCGCTTTTCATCAATTGCAAATATATCACATACTATGCAAGCTGCATGTTTAACCTCGTCGTCATCTGCATGCTCGTCCGCACGCCCAAAAGTAATCTTTCGGACGTACGCACTTGCTTTTACAATGTTCTTATCAAACCCTGCTTGAGACAAGCTGCCTTTATGTATTTCTGTATAAAATGCATAATCGGCATACGTTAACATTAATCATCACTCCTTAGGAAGCAGTTGTAACAACTCTTCTAACTTCGCATTCTCATCGAACTCAATTCCAAGCTCTATGAGTTTCTCTCTAGTTTCTTTAGGAGTTGGTTTCTTTGATTTCTTTTTTGGAATAAATCCAATCTGTGTTGGTTTTCTTACACCCATTTTAATCCCTCCTTAATCACGCTGCTGGTTCATAGGAACAATAGATTCCCGCAAGTTTATTTTCATAGCAATGACCATACAGATTGTTGTTTCTATACATAAATACGTTATCATCGCCATTCTGATCTTCGTCTGGTGAAAAATACTTAATGTACTGATCCATAGCTGTTACTGCTGCAGATTTTTCAACGCAAAGGAAATTAATATTGCTTGCGCCATCCGCTTTTTTGTATCCGTACTCTGTTTCACCAGTATTCAATGTAACTGCAGTATACATTCTTGTCTGTGGCACTTTGATAATTTTTGAAAATCTCTCCAATACCTTTTTGGACTTTGTTGTATCCAGATCTTCCACTGCCCCGAGCAGAGTTGGTGTGATAAATAAGATACGACTTTCTGTCGGTACTTCATCCTCATCCATCTTATTTGCACATGCTCGAAGAGCTACTACAACCTGTTCTCCTGTATCCAGAGTTTCCTCTTTCTTAGAAATGCCATCTGTACCAGCAATCTTGGAAATTCGCGCTGCATCTGTTTCCGGAGCAACTTTTGTTCTCATAAACTCCCCAGATAATTTTGCAAACGGAAGATCTAACGCTTCCTGATTATCCAGACGGTCAATTCTCAAATCCTGAGAACGTTCTTTGTCGTATTTAACTGTTTCCCATACAAAAGTTGTTGAACCTTTTGTATATCCTGATGCTCTGTCAAAATCTCCAAGGCCATCCATGTCAAGTTTAGCAATCTTGATTTCTCCATTGGAACCTTTCTGTACAGTTGCCTGATCACCATCCAAGACGGAAGTTTTACATTCTACCTGGTACTTTTCATCCAGTAACGGTAAATACTTTGTTGCGTAATTAATTTTGTTTGCCATTCTTCATTACCTCTTCTTTCTTAATTATTTTTTCTCTGCAGGAAGCCCCATAGCGGCGCGGATAGATGCCATATCATCGCCTGTTCCACCGCCACCACCTTTATTAGTAGGACCAACAGCATTATTGATTGGTTCATCAACACCAAATAAATAAGCATCAGATTCCTTTGCGGTTTCCAATGCTTTTTTAATGTCTTCTCCCTGATTTTTAGAAGCTTTCAACTCATCGATATTCAACAGTGCCATAACTGCTTTCGCATTTCTGCCACCAGCAGTCTTGATTGCTTCTGTCAGAGTATCGTTAAATGCTCTTTCGGCTTCTTTTGCTGCATACTCATCATCTTTTGCTTTCAAGTCTCCTTGGAGTTTTGTGATCTGACCTTTAAGTTCTTCAACATCTACTCCTTCGAATTCCTTCAGCTTTTCGTTAACTGCATCAAGAGAAGATTTGTGAGCATCTCGCTGCTCAATGGCCTTGTCATACTCTGCCTTTGTGCGATAATTTTCTTTCCACTCTTTATCGAAATCAGCTTTCTTATCTTCCGGTACTTCCATTCCATATGCTTTTAAAATCTCGTAAATATTTTTCATAGTTACATTCCTCCTGAAATATTTTATTGACCGCTCTTTCAGCGGTATGGGACATAGCCTGTTAGACCTCAGGCATGGTACTTGTCCAGTTTTTTGCCATGTGGCAGGGCATAAAAATACCACTCACTCTTTCGAATGGGTGGTATTTATAATCTTACTATTTTCGAATCAAAGTTTCCTTCTACTAACAACGTTGTTGTCTTCCCTGTTTCTTCTGTTGACTGGCCAGCCACCATCGCAACTGATATCAACTTATGGGCAACACCTAAAGAATCTCCAATTATCATATTGTTTTTCAGTCCTATTCCGTTTCCTTCGATAGTAACTGAAGTATTTTTACCTACTGGAAAAACATCTAATACCTTATAATTCACTATTTTGTCACCTCTTTCAACAATTCATCTAGCTCTTTCTGATAAGCTTTCAATGCTTTTTCTGTTTGTTTCACTTCCTGTTTAGTAAGTTTATAAGACTTTCGGTATTTTAGTAGTTTATTCTGTGCAGAAATCTCACATCGTAATCTTGATTCATACGAACCATCATTTTCGCCTTTACGAAATTGAGTTGCATGAATTAGTTCTTCAAACACCGCTGCTCTTCCTGGTTTCTGTTTCAGTAAAATCGTCTTATCATTGTAAGTGATTGCCTCTGCCTTTTTAGTAGTTAAGTACGCATCTGTAGCATCATTCATCTGAATAATTCCGCCGCTCCGCTTAAACCCTTTTACAATTCGTTGCAGCTGTTTCTTCGGCATAGGTTCAATGGAGTCCTGAGCTTTCTTACGATACATTTTCTTTGATTTAATTATAGCATTACCTTCCTGATCAGTAAATGCTTTTGTCTTCATAGTCGGCGCGACTCTTCCACGCATATCATAATAAATACGTTCTCGCTGTTCTTTCAGTCCCATCTCCTTACAGAACTGGCTATATTCATTAAGCTGCGCCTGATACTTTGCTTTGGCAATCATGATTTCTTCATCATCAACTTTTGCCTCTTTCAGAAGTTGGACCTTTTCGCGTTGGGCTCGCATAGAAGTTTCCATTTGTCTCTGCTTCTGAGTTCGTCCATAAGCATCATATTCTTTCCCCTGCCATTCTTTCGTCTGCTCTTCTTTTCGATTCTGCTCTTCCAACCATTCATCCGTATACAAACGCTCCGATGCACCTGGAACAAATGCGTAGTAATCATGATAACAGTTCGCTCCATGCAGTCCAGTAACTGTTCCAAGACCACAAATAGTTTGTAACTGTTCATAAGTGTATACTTTTCCTTGCCATTCGCGATGTTCTTGTCGTGCTCCAGCATGCCAGTCCACTTCGAAATAATTGGTTCCAAGCTTTGCAGCATTGTACTCACTTACCTTTCCAGTAATCTGCGCAACGCCTGAAAGAATTGCTCTTCTTGCCGCCACAGGAACTCTATTACTCCTACCAGAAGCAAAGTCCACACTTCTGAGTCCACTATTTGTCATCTGAGTAACAACTCTTCTGATAACAGTATTGTAATCATATCCACCTGAAAGAACATCCATGATCGCATTATCAACATATTGCTGATAATACTGAGAAAATGGTGTGAATACTCTTTTATTTCCAACAGGAACAGTGAATCCATACGATCGTGCCAGATTTTCAAGCTCATCACCCGTCTGCGTCTTAATTGCTTCAGATATTTGCTTCAATTGCTCGTTGTCTTCTGGTGGAATGAATTCACCATTAATCTGCTCATAAATATCTTTATTACGAACGTACTGCCAATTAGCAACATCGTCATATAGTTTAAACATTTCTGGATATGTAGCGTCCAGAGCTTCTTTCAAAAGCCTTTCTACTTCTTCAGTAGACTTTCCCATCTCAATTAAACGATTGATCTGGTAATCCGCAGTTGAAGTAATCTTGCCTGTCTTCTGGATCCGTCGAACAATATCAGCCATAATACGTTCTTCTGCTTTCAACCAAATGTTTTCCATGCGGAGCGATATCTTTTCAGTATCTGATTTCTTCATCAGTTATCACTCCATAACATTATTCTGTACTGGAAGATTCTTTTTAGCAGTAGCTTCGTCCTCGTTATACCATTTCATTCGATACTCTAAATGTGACATAACTCCCATGCTGACATCTTGTCTGTCTTGCTGTCGTTCTACTTCTTCATCAGTCAAGATAGAATCGTTAAATTTACAATTAAACTCGTATCCTGATGTATAAAGTCCATTATAAAACGCCAATCCTGCCACAAAATCTTCCAAGCAATCGGCAAGATTATCCTGTATTGCAGTAACACGATTATACTTTCTTGCCTTTGAAGCTTTGATTTCGGCAGCAGTCTTTTCTACCAACTGCACATCTGACAGATCACCATAAGCAAGACCTACTGTAAATTCAATCTCACGTTTATACTCTTCTAAGCCACGTTTGTAAGCTTCGTCCCTCATCTCTGGAGAATACTCTTTTAAAAGCTCTTTGTCTTTTCCGTCTTCCAGCTCAAGCCCTCTATACAAGCGCTTATTAAGTTTTGCAAGGCCAAACTTTTTACTTTTCTGATTTTTTGTTAAAGCTCTGCTGTCAACATGAATCGCTCTTTCTCCTGATTCAAATTCCCAATCTAAACGTGCTCCCTGCGTATCAACTTTTTGTATAAGTTCTTTTGCGGATTCAAAAATAGATACACCACATTTTGATTCATCCACTTTATTCTTCAATGGATTTCTGTAATATCCAAAATCCATCTGTGTCATGCCATGGTATGTAATCGGTCCCGGATTGATGTCTGCCCATTCAGGAACAGCTTCCATTCTACAAGGTGAACCGATATCATTACCAGTGTATGAGTGATAACATTTGTTCTCGATCGTCAGATTTCCATTAACAAAATAATGCCTCTCAAAACGAGTATATTGCTCATTATCACCTACTCTTTTTACAGACAGAAATCCCACATCGTTTGGCTTTCCATCGTCCCCAAAAGAGATAGGAATGAAATTATCTGTAGTAACAAATTCTGCAGTGCTTGGTCCAAGAGGTTTGATAATCATAGAACCAAGTCCTAAACCATCCTGTAAATTCTCATTCAGGTCTGCGATACTTTTCTGGTACACTTTGTCCAAACGTTCATTGTTGATGCTGGTTTCCATTTCTACCAGGACTGCATCTGCAAACTCTCTACAGATACCTTCTTCAATCCGAAGAGACTTAACATAATCCGTTGTCCAGTCCGCTTGACCATTCAACATCTTCTTCCATTCATTAATAGCATTGATCATCGCACTTGATAGCGCAGCATCTTTACCAACTATGGATTTAATCGTTGTATATCCAAACATCCGTCTTATTCCTTTCCACAATTTTTTTATTCCGTCAAACATTTTCCACCTCTTGTATCAGGTATTTCATATCACGTTCTATCGTATACTCAAACGCATCCAGGCTATCAATATCGGTACTGCCATCATCCAAACGTTCGTCCTTTTCCTTTGATTCTTCGTTCCATACTGCCTCGCAAAAAGCCATTTCTAATGACTTACAATCATCCGTAATAAAAAACCGCCCTGCTCCCATGAGCTTGACGGTACATCTGATTCTGTCATTTATCACTTTCTTTTTTGCTGGCTTTACAGAAATCCAAGGAAATTGTTTTTCTACTGCATTTCTGATTGAATTGCCAAGCACTGTTTCTGCATTATCCCAATATACAGATTCCGCATTGCAATACTCCACGTATTTTCCATGTTTTTTGATAATGGAGTACTCATCTATAACTTCCTGGATAAACTCACAAAACAGCTCATCCAGTTTATTACTGTCTATATCCTCATTGTAATCCTTCGCCATAATTCGTCTGGATTTCAATGCAATCACATCTTTATAATCATCCGTATAACCTCTGGCCACAAATGAATGACCGGATTGATTTCCTCCAAAGTCAATTGCAAACTCAATAGATGTAATATCTCTTTTTCGAAATTGTTTTCGTTCTGAGTCTTTTAAGTATTCTTCTACAATTTCACATTCGAACCGTTTTGGATCATCAGCGAACTTTCTGTATATAGCACCTTCAGCACGTTTCCACAATCCAAGAATCAATCTGTCGTAATAAATTGTACCCTCATACTCTTTGCACAAAGACTCTACAAAATCTGCTGGAAGGAACGGATTATCAAATATCGTGTACTTCTGCAGATAAATATCTAAGTCTGGACTGTCAATAAACTCTTTCAGCCAATGTGCTGGATGCTCTGGATTGCACGAACCATCGAAACAACTGTACGGTTTATCCAAACGTGATTTTAACATCTGGAACACTTCTTTGTTCCACTTTGCAACCTCGTCACCGTAACAGTATTTAATAGACATACCCTGAATCTTTGCGACCTGGCTAATCTTTTCAGCACCCAGGCAATATACGTCTTCACCACAGATTCGTGCTATATTTCGGTTGTTGATGATCCCGATCAGCGCATCTGTATAGATTTCTCGCATTGGCTGCAGTACATTTCGTTCGATTGTTTCTTTCGATACTCCCAGGATAACATTTAATCCTGGCTTACCAGCTCTCTCTCGAATACGAAATGGAATTACAAACGCTGTGTCAACATATGACTTTCCAGAACGAACAGCTCCAGACTTTAAATTCCATCTACAAGTTGCATTGACAATGTACTCATTCTGCTTGCTGCTTAATTGCATTGTCACGCACCTCTTTCAAAATTTCATCCAGTTTATTAAGAGCCTCATCCGCCTCATTTTCACCAGTAATATTCTGTTTTCTCGCACGATTAAGCTCTACTTTTGTCTGCTGCTCCTCCAAATCTGCATCTGTTCCCGTTCCCTGTCCTGCATACTTCGCAATCGCTTCATACGCTTTCACATTTCCAGCAAGACCTTCTTTAATCATTGCCATATTTAAAGCCGATTCCAAAGTACACTCTAATCCAAGTGCCTCTAGAACCGGCTTCCATTCCTCATTATCTATTTCAGCAGTAAGCAGCATGTTCAGTGTCTTACGAAAATCTGCTTTCCTTCGTCTTACTTCTCCAGATTTCTTACCGCCCATTCTCCCATATTCTCGAGCTTCGCTCGGGGTTAAACGCTTTAGGTTTTCATAATTCGCCACTTCACCACCTTCAATTCTGTCTATCGTTTTATGTAAATAGATCCTCAGGGACTCGAACCCTAGACCGTCCGGTTATGAGCCGGATGCTCTGACCTGCTGAGCTAAGGATCTGTGCTGCGGTTTTGAATTGAATATGCTTGATTATTGACATAACATTGATAAACACATGTTATTAGTTTCTTTATGCAGAACCGCATAACTGCATAAACAAGCCGAACAGGAATTGAACCTGTACTGCAAGAGTCAAAGTCTTGTGCTCTGCCATTGAGTTATCGGCCTATATTTAAGCAATAGAAAAGACACCTAAAGGGTGCCTTTCTAATTGATTATCTTCTAGTTGCTTTAGCTAACAAAGCTTCTTGTAATACCTGTGAAAAATTGATTTTTTGCTTTTCTGCAAAAGTGTTTAACCATGCAGGAATGGTTACATTTTTTCTTACAGCTTTTTCACCATATTGTTCGGCATAAGTGTCCATATCAAGCAAAACCATATTCACTTGACCATGTTCTCTTGTTTCCACCTTTTCATATTTTGATGCATTAGGAACTGGGTTTCCTTCTTCTAATTCATCAAGTACCCAGCCGCTGGCAGCATCTGTAGCATGTTCAAATGCTTCTTCTAGGTTTTTTCCTTCAGTTACACAGCCTGGTAAGTCTGGGAATTCAACCACATACCCTCCACTTCCATCTGTAAAAGGATAAAAAACCGCTGGATAAATTAACTTCATTGCTTCCTCCTCCTACTTAAACAAATCTCCTATTGCGAACATAAGTTCGCGTCTTATTATTATATATTATTGACGCAACCGGAATTTATATTCCGGCTTGCCTCATAATCGATTTCACTGTGTCGAGATGTAAATCCCCACCATGTTCTGGTATCGTAACTTTTCCAGGTTTTGTTGGATGCTTATATTGGTGATGCGAACCTTTTTGTTTAACTTGATACCAACCATCTTTTAATAGTATTTTTTCGACTTCTCGAAATTTCATTTTTTGCATCACGCTCCTTTCTGCCTCTTTAGTATAATACACACTATGCGTATTGTCAATATATTATGCGTATTATGCGTATATTTTTTTACAGAAAGTAAAAAGACGCCCGCAGGCGTCCTTCTTGTTTTTATGTATGTTGGATTTGAACAATATGTACATCAGTCACTTTGTTCAGCTTATACTCTAACAAATTTCATCCGGACATTGTGGGACATTTTCCAAATATCTTTGAATTCTTTTTCGCACATTCTCATCCGTATATTTAATTCGGCGTTTCGGAAAAACCTCATTCATTCTCAGCGCAACCTTAGCATACGATAAATCATCTACAAAATAGAATCGGAACATAATCCTCAATTCGCTCTTCTCGATCTGCTGTATATATTCCTCAACCTGCGACTGCTTTTCCAACAAAGACAACTCTAACTTTTCCAGCCGCCTCATTCTATCTGAACATGCCTGCTGCCGTCTTCTTATCAAACTTACTGGTCTTCCCTGAATCTTTACCGTTCCCAGTGGCTTCTTACCTTTCTTCCCTCGAGTCACAGAATCAGATACAACCATTCTTTCAAGCCGCGCAATCTCTTTTTTATCTGCTTCTATCCTTCGTCTTAAATCTTTTATCTCCTCTTTCATAAATGCATATTCCGCAAGGATATTTTTGACCACAGCTACCCTCTCCTTATCTTTTCGCATTCTGTACACTGTGAAGAATTCTTTCCAAATTCACTACAGCTGTTACATTCACTTCCTGCTTTCTTGTAAAAATTGCATTTCCCCCACTCACATGCCGTGTATTTCAGTATCAGACATTTTCTACAATAAGTGTCATATGCGAAACAATCTTTCTTTATAGCCATATCATTCCTCCTAAAATTCTTGATCGAACAAACTATCTACTGCATCCGACATTGTTACACGAACCTTTTTCCCGTCAGCCTCAATCCGCATGATTCCTTCTACGCAGATTTCTTCTCTATCTTCTCCTGATATGCAGATTGTACCGTCATATGTACCTGCCATATCTAATGTCTTGATCACCAGTGCTGTTGGTTCGTACTCTACCTCTTCTGCACAAGCTACCATGATCATGCTCCCTAAAAGTGCAATTAAACTACATAGTATTTTTTTCATACTCTCTACCTCTCTTCACTTACATAAATCAAATCTGCATAATACAGGATGGCTTCCAAATACTCATTCTGCTTTCTCACGATTTCATTCTGTTCTTCCGCCTCTTGATAACACAAATGCATCACGTTCACAAATCTGTATCCAATACATGCATTTACCAGTAACACAACCGTAAGCACTGTGATATATGCTGCATTTTTCATATCTCTTAATATAGCTTTACTCATTAACTCCTCCATCACGCCCATGCTTCCTACTGCCAAAACCCTTCATCTGGGAAATTATTTGCCGGATCTAAACACACCTTCTCTATCTTAGGTAATGGACATCCTACGAAGAAGTAATCCGTTTCCTTTTCTTTCTTGTAGCATCCCAACTTACACTTCTTTTCTTCCCAATCATACTGTATGCAGAATGTTCAAGCTGAGATTCCTCTTAATTCTTCGTTCTCATTAACTGCTACCATATCAACTTTCCCAACTGAACTTTTCATGCCACTGTTCCTCAGTAGTTAAAGGCTTGAAGTTCTCTCTGCATCGTTTCGCATCGTGCTTTTCTCTGTGATTTGGTCGAGGATCTATTCCAATCTGACACGCACAATACTCATCATAATCTTGTAAATGTTTGCATCTACTACATTGATATGCTCTCATGCTATTCCTCTCTTTCTATCGCTTATACCAAATTGCTTTTCCATCATCGAAAACAATTTCTACTTTATCTGGATATTCACCTCCAGCATGATGCCTTTCACATTTTACTTTCATTGCAACTCTATGTTTTTCCTCACATTCTTTAGCTTTTAATTTGTCTTTATACTGTGTTCCGCAATGTTCACACACCCACAATTCTTGTTTTTTCATTTATTCCACCTCACTTAATTATCCAACTCCCAACCTCTTTCATGGAGTATCAGTTCGCTTGGCACATAAGCAACTTCCGTCTCAGCTGTAAGGTCTGTTAGTCTGCTTTTTGTAAAATCGTAAGCATTTGGGTATACATCTGCATTTGCAACTTTCATAAACAAACGATTATCCCACTTAAAAACATCTTCTAATTCTAGATTCCCAAAATGCATCTTTTGATTTCCACTCAAATCTTTAATAACCATCTCTATTTCTCCTTCTCCATTTTCGCAAGTGCTTCTTCTGCTTCTGCTTTGGTTAGGAATACTGTTTCGCCAAAGTCCGAAAACTAGCACTGCCACAATTAACCATAAACACATAGTTTTCATTTCCATAAATCATAATACTTTCAACATAATCTTCGAAAATTGCAAACTTATTTTCAAAGCACTCACAGCCACCATCGCATTCTTCGAAATCATCTTCAAAAGGACAAGAATCGTTTAATTCATAAGGGCAGTAATATCCAGTTGCTGTTCCAAATCCACCAGCACTATCCCATAATGTTCCGTCTAAGACCTTCCCAAAGTCTTTGCAAGTTGTGATTACATACACCTTTTCTCCCGCATTGCAAGGCAATTTCAGAAGCAAGCCTTGTTCTTCTAGGTCTTCGTATTCTTTTAGTCGCCAGTAAATTTCCATTGCATGTTCCCTTACTGCTCTGCCGTCAATGATTGGTATTACCGTTCTTCCGTCTTCTAATTTTTTCGCTGGTACCGTTAATCTCTCCATTCTTACACCTCTATTCGATCTCCAACTCCGGCCAATGCCTCGGAGCTCCTTCATCCACCAGAAGACACATTCCTTCGTAAGGTTCAGCCATCTCAAACAAACATCCTTCGTACCCTGAACGTAGACTGCAGTATTCTTTTATCTGGTTGTATGCAGTTAATACTTTTTCTTTCTCTTTCATTGTTATCTCTCCTTGTATTCCTCCATCTGCAGTATTCATAGAAATTATTTATTCTCCTGTTGCATATACTATCTCAGAGGTGATTTTGTTGAATCAGTTAAAACGTCATACAATAACAGGAATTCTATTTGTGTTAATATTAGGGACACTCTCTCATTTCTTCTATGGCTGGTCAAATAACAACTTTTTCATAGGGCTATTTTCTCCTGTGAACGAATCGACATGGGAACATATGAAGTTGCTTTTCTTCCCAATGCTGCTTTTTTCTTTAATTACGATTCCTAAACTAAAACAGGACTATCCATGTATTACATCTGCGCTATTAGCCGGAATCTTAGTTGGGACAGTCTTTATTCCAATTATTTTTTATACTTACACCGGAATCGTCGGTTACGACATATTCATTCTCGATTTATTTACCTTTTTATTAGCTGTTGTCATCGCCTTTTATACTGCATATAAATTTACTTTGTCCTGTAAAATGCAGGATTACGTAGCCATACTACGCGTCATAGTATATGTTTTCTTAATATGTTTCTTACTTTTCACCTATTCTCCTCCAAGCATAGGTTTATTTGCCGTCCCGCTTTAAAACCAGACTCACAGTTCTTTCATCTTCTTCACAAGCTTCAATCATTTCCTCATTCATGTTTTGTGAAGCTCCTACTTCAATGCAGAAAACTGGATATTCTAAATCTGTTATGCAACTTAATTCCGTTACAGGATAAATTTTTCTTGCTGGTGCATTTGCAACAAGAACTCCGACTACAGAATCTTCTGAATATCGCTCCAAATATTCTACCAATTCTTTTTTGTCATACCCACCTCTTTGCCTCCTGCTTGAAATCCATGTCGTAAAACATCTTCAGTATCATCGAACGGATGCTCCTTTTTCGTTTGTCAGCTACACGTCTCAGCAATGTATATTCCTTCTTTGAGAAACTTAACGTCAACTCAACATTCTCTCCTGCAGGTCGCACTCTCTGTTTCGATTTGTTATCTCTATGCATTACCATTAATAGTCCTCCAATCCGCCTCTTGTTATTACTACATCGTACTGATCAAGCCCGATTCCGTTCTGCCAACTGCAGTACTTACAGAAGAACACTGTCTTTTTCGTTCTTCCACCATTTCCACATCTTTCGCAAACTTTTATGTACTTATCTACAGGTTTCGGACGGATTTTCTTAATTTGTTTACCCATAAGTTTACCTTTCGTATAAAAGTTTAATTCTACTCCGCTGGCAACCACCAGGTCTTCTGATTCTTTCCGTACCCTGTTACTGCTGTCTGTACATTCATATCTCTTCTTGCTTTATACAATTCTGCTCTTTTAATTCCTGCTTCATCTGATTTTGCAATCACTTCACTTTCCAAAACCTTCCCCTCGGATAATATATCTCTCAGGAACTTAAGTGCTTTCTCATAATCTGATATGCTAAGAACATTTATTTTGTCCTTAATCTTTATAAGCTGGGTTGCCTGTGTGTTTAGTTTGTTCCAGATTGCTTCTGCACGTTCTGCAACTTCTTCCAATAGTTTTCGTTCTTCACGAATCTCCCTGTAAATATTCTCAAGAATTGCAAGTTCTGCCAAACTTCCGTCCGGCTTCTGCTCGGGACGCTCTTTTCTTACAAATGTTCCTGGTTCATAACCCAACTCTAAGCAGATAAACTTTTCCACTCCCACAGGTATCGGAGTATCCTTTTTCTTTAAATCTGCCACCCACGTTTGATTATGTCCCATTCTGGAAGACAGCTCTCTTTGGCTCATCTTCCGTTCTTTTAAAATCTTATCCAATTTCTCAAAGTCCAGTTTTATTTTCTGGATCTCTGTTGTTTTTACTTGTTTATTCAACTGTTATCACCTTCCTAATTTTTCAATAGATTGCGTTCCAATGAATCCATGTCGTATTGTCGTCTTTCAAAATTATCAAATACCTTTTTCTTAGGAGCTGCTTTCTCTTTCGGCTTCTCTTTTTTTAATTTGTAGAAGCTTTTCCAACCTCCAGCTGTTGCTTTTTTTACGATAGCCAGCTGTTCTTTGGAATCAGAAGATAGATTGAGCAATTCTTCTATTAAAGCACTTTTCTGTTCCTCTGGAATAGGTCCATAATTATGCTCACGAACAAGAAGATACATCTGAAAAGCCCGTTCAACTTCTACCGACTGAAACGCAGTATTATATATATCTTTAGTTTCTTTTCCTTTTGTAGGACTTTCTGCCGTATTTAATCTATTTTCTTCCGAATTAAATCCTTTTTCTTCCGAAGAAGTTCTATTTTTAGGTGCATTTAATAAAGACTCCCCTCTTTCCTCTTTTTCAAGGAGCCAATACTTTGCGCTATAGAGCTGTCTCTTCATCAGTTTCACTGCAATTCTGTGGTAACGTCTTTGAATTCCTTCAGAGGTGATAATATTCTGCTGCAGGAGATCCTTACTGAGAAGTCCTAAATCCGCGCAATAATCTATCACTTGCACGACAACCTTTTGTGATTTAATCCATTTATTTCCTATCTTTCTGGTAACCAGTCTTGATAGTTTATCTTTTGATAACTCGGCATAATACCCTTGGCTATATACTATGGTGAGGATTACATCGTATATCGTAACGCCTAAAGGCCCATATTCATCCATGAGATCAAATATCTTATCATCATCATAGAAATTAAGCATTTTCGGAAAGTATTCAAGTCCAGGTTTATTCGGTGCTCCGCGCCCCATCCAAACCACCTACCTTCCGTCTATGTATTCTCCTACTGTAATATCAAGTCTTTCCACTGCTGAATAGACTTTCTTTGCTGCTACACAGACGATTTGCGTATCGTCATGATATGCTACGCCATTTAAAGCATCAGCAACAACTTTCACAATATTATCCATATCCGGCTTTTTTAACGGAAGGATCTGTCCTGATAACATCTGTTGTTTCACTTTCTTCGATTTACTCTGCGGTGGAAGAAATCTTGCCACAATACTCAACGTAACCGGCGTACCTCTTTCGAAAAATGTATCGCTGCATGAATTCAAATACTGATTCTTGATAAAATTCTCATACAACAAATCTTTTTCTGGTGTATACGATGTACTGTGCCCTACATTTTTATTGTAGAAAGTTCGCGCTCTGGCTTTTCCTTGAGGTTTACCAGGAACATGAAATGTAACTGCTTTCATAGATCTCCTTTCTCCCCTGCCAGAATTTCTTCTAGCAGGAGCAATCCCTAGTTAACAAGTATCATGTGTGACGTATATTACATTCCAAAGAATGGAGATGCCTTTAAGCAATTACAGTAATATGTAATTTTTCAAGTTCTTCTTTCAGTTCGAACTCAAAATATTCTTTCATGCTCTTCATAGCAGCCATTTTCCAGATACCGCCATCAGCTTCCACTAATTTGAATTCTGGCCCGCGGCCTGTATCTCTGATACGGAATACATAATCACTTTCTGGCTGCTGCACTTCATTAAATGTGCGATATGGTTTGAGCTTTACCGGATTAGGGACGATTACATCTGTGTTATTCGCAATGCCTGATTTGATAGTTGTTTTCTGGCTAACCCCATCATCGTCATAATTCGCAGTTGTACCGGCTTTAATATTTCCTGAAACCATTTTGATTTTTTCCAAATCTTCCGTATTCAAGAAGTTCGCCTGTAATTCAATGAGGAAACGCTCCTGATCATACCAGCGATCAAAAGAAAACGAGTTAACAATGGCATTTGCTTCCATCAGATGTTCTCTGTCTCTTTCATCAATAAGCCCAGAATACAAACAAACCTTTGTTGGGCTCTTGATATGTAACAACATTGTTTCTCTCAGTTCTTCTGGCTTTCCTTTGATGAAATCCACAATTGCTGTTAATGTATTCACTTCGATGCAGCTGGCTTTATCGAATACGTGATATCTTTTCAAATCCTTATTGCAATAAATCCTTCCATCAATTGTTACAACCTTCGGCTCCATGCTTCTCTCTTTTAAATCAGTGATAAACTGTAATGCTCTTTCTAATCCTTCCATAATCCTGTTTCCCCCTTATGCTTTCTTTCTCATATCAATAATCGTTCCATTTGTAGGCGTTACCGCCTGAACTTCTTCCAGAATCTCTCCTGTATCTGGATCAAATTTCTGTTCTGGTACAACACCCGGAATATCATTCACAGACATCTGACCTGGGAGCTGATTGTTTCCAAGTTCAATTGCTTCTACTTCACCTGTTCGGATATTCTTGCCCATCTGAATTGCTGTAACAGCTCCTAAAGCCGGTGCAAGTGTCGTTTTTGTCTGTACTCCAGTTGCTACAAAATTACGCTCCTGATTCGGCTTAAATCCGATGGTGACTGTAATCTTTCTTGTAGCTCCCGCTTCAGTGTTCGGGTCCTGAATATTCTTCGTGACTTCTTCAATTGCACGATTCACCTGTGCACTAAATGCACCATTTGCAAATGTTTCTAAATTAATGTGCTGCATTTTCTTCTCCTCCATTTACTTCCTGATATTCGGCATCCATAACCACTTCCTGCTCGTTTACCACTTCACTCATATCTACCGAAATATCTGATTTAATAGTTTCATCATTAAACATAAGTCTCATGAAATCTGACTTCACTGGTGCGTATTTAAGACACCTTTTGATCACTGTTTTCTTAGCCATTTCCTCATAATTAGTTTTCCACGGCGAATAGCTGCTTCCAAAACTCTGGCTGAATTTTCTTGCGTGAGCATCAATATCTGCTTTACTCATTACTTCAAAACCAAAGCCTCCGTTTTTTGATTTCCAAAGAGCATAAACCGAGAGTAATTCCCCTCTATCTTTCAAGGCTGGTTTATGAATCAGCTTAGGTTCTAATCCAAGTTCATATTCAAACTGATCGTTTTCATATACGCACTGCGCCTGAACCGTCTGAATCTCTGGATTTCGATAAACCATATCTAGCATCCCTTTATATCCAACCTGGAACTGGCACTCCAATTTTCCTTTATTTCTGTACGGGATCAAATAAGCCTGTCCTAGTGGAGTGTTCGGTTCTAAGCCTAACTGTGCTGCATTCATCAATGCGCCTAGGAAAGACATCTGACTGCATTCCTGCAACTTCGGTGTTGTGTTCAATGCCGATAATGCCATTCTTGTAAATCTCTCCGGCGTGATCACGGAAGGTAATGCTTTTTTGATTTCCGGCTCCATCGCCTTGATTAT
This sequence comes from Schaedlerella sp., assembly GCA_036309085.1. Classification (GTDB taxonomy): domain Bacteria; phylum Bacillota; class Clostridia; order Lachnospirales; family Lachnospiraceae; genus Schaedlerella. The sequence continues at coordinate 23,067 of JAXJUL010000007.1, read as the reverse complement.
ATCTGAAATACTCATGCTCTTTGTTAATTTAACCCTAGTGTTATTCGAGGTTCGTTCTGCTAACTGGTCTTTTACTGCCATATTTTCGCCTCCTTAAGCAATTTCCTTTACAACAAAACGTCTGCTTGTTGATGTTTTTAAACATTCTTTATAGATGTTAGGATGTTCTTTTTTTAATCTGCTGCTATCAATCCTGTTTGCTTCAACTGTCTTCCACGAAACCGAAAACAGATTGCTATCAGCTTTTTCTGCATCATCCATATAAACCTTGATTTCCTGCTCGATTTGTTTCTTTTCGTTTTTAAGCTTTTCCTCTAAAACAACGATTTCTTTTCTACGCTTCAGTTTTTCATCAAAACCAAACAGCTCTATATGCTTATCTGGTACGCACGAAGAATATTTTTCAGAAATGATTTTTTCTGCTGCTTCTGTTCCGTCTGGATTCGGCATTTGTTCTGCCAGCACATTGTTTACCCAAAACTCTTTCTCCAGCTCAATAAGCATCTGTATTGTCTCTTCATCTCTTTCGATCTTCTTCCACACGAAACCTTCGCCTAAAATAACGCATGCGATGTACCAGACTTTCGCTCCAGTTACTGCCATATAATGATGACATTGCAGTTCGTATGATGCTGGAATCTTCCCGTCTTCCCATTTATCAGCTGCATAAGCTGATGCTGTTTTGCACTCAAGTCCAGCATCCTCTCCAACGATTAATCTATCTACATTTGCAAATAAATACGAATGCTCCGGATGAACAAAGATAGCATTTGCTCTGCGGACTCTTTTCCCTGTTTCTTCCATGAATCTTTTTGCAACGTAATCTTCTAAATCTCTTCCCTGACGCATTGATTCATTGTCTTCTAATTCTGAAACAGCAGATGTCTTATCCATGTAAACAGCTAATGCACTTCTATACGGATTCAATCCACAAATAGCCCCTGCATCAGATCCACCAATACCTTTCTTTCTGTGTGCCAACCACTCTTCGTTGCTCACGCCAACAGTGGAAACAAGTTTTACTAACTTCATACTGCCACCTCTTCTTTCACGAAGTTGCCAGAATAAAACCACTCTACCAGCATTTCTTTGAAATCTTCCTGATCCTGCGAAGTTCCTTTCAAACATCTTTCTAACGCGTAATCATACGCCTGTTCTTCTTCTACTACTGTTCCTGCTTCAGAACAGATTCCTACATAAACCACTTTCTTTTCTCTCTGACAATCACAGGTTTCGCCCGGATCCAAATGTGCTCCGCAGACAGAGCATTTATTATAAAAAGCCATTTTATTCCCCAGCCTTTCCAAAATCGTCTCCATAAGCTTGTCAATCTCAGTCTCAATCGATGCTGCACCTTCGGGATCTTCTTCTCGTTTTCTTTCTAATTCTTCCTCGCCCCTTTTAGCACGTTCCTGTACTGACAACTTTGAATTTTTGATGCATTCTTCCAAAAGCAAATTACCATCTTTCTTTCCAAGAACATCGCAAAATGCTGTTCTGACACTTCTTAAGATATATTCCAACTCCACTACAATCTGTGGGAGTGCACCGCTTATACTTATTTCTCCATTCATGCTGAATTTAATCATTTGACTCTTCCTCAACTTTCTACTATAATTTAATTGATCTATTTTCTGAGTACCCAAGCTTGCCGGCTCATATGGGTGCTCATCTTTTTTTCGCCAGGTCCAAAACTCTTTTGATCTCACTGGCTGAAAATCTCAGTTCCACAGGTCCTGCAATGGAACCTGTAAGCGTTTCCGCCATCACACATAACCGAGATTCGTAACCTGGTGGTTTCACGCAGTTCTTTTTGTACTCCTCCAGCGCAGTCTCCGCTTCCTTTAAAAACTTTTCAAAATCTGCCGGATCTGTATCCTCTACTGTTAAGAAAGCCATTACTTCCGCTGGAGATAACCCTGAGTTCTCATACTGGCCAAGACGCTGAACGATATCTTCTTTCTTTGTCTTACTATCCACCCAGAACCCTGTCTTGATTCCATTTTTTCTTTGATGGGTTAATCTTTCGTATTGCAACTTTCACACCTCCTTTCATCATACCGGTCCTCGCTCCAACAGATAGATTACTAATGCCATCCAAAAAGGAGACATGTACCACGCGAGTGCTCCTGCAGTCAGCTCATCTTTCTTCTGGCATTTTTCTTTTCTTCTTTCGCGTTTCTTCGCCCTGTTCTTATTGCGCTTATAACGCTGGTATTCTTTGCATGTCATTCTCTTCCTCCTTTCGCCGCTTACACAGTTTTTCTTCTGTCAAATCCATTCTGCTCCATGATCTTATCGATCTTTTCTCTTAAAAGCTTTTTGAACTCTTCCTGTGGTATTTCCTCTTGAAGAACAAGTCTTCCATTGATTCTTACCTTGCTTACTATGTTCAACTTGCTCACTGGAATCACCTCGTTAATATGTATGTGCTACCGTTTGTACTTGTTGCTGATTATTGGAATTTTTGATTAGTCACAAGATTTAATAGCCTTGTCTTCAAATCCCATTGTTAAAATCTACAGTTCCATTCACCTTGTTCGCAGCACTATTTCTATGAATACCAAGCAAATTTGCAAGATTTTCAATTGATACTCTTCGATTCGCCATTTCTCCTTTTAGATTTAACAATTCTTTCTCCCCTCCTATCCTGTTTTCTCTTCTGACCCTGTTGCCAGAAAATACTCGATTGATACACCAAAGTAATCTGCAACCTTTTTTAACTTATCTACTGTAGGATTCGAATTTCTCCATTTTCCAATTGCTCCATTACTCAATCCGACTGCTCTTTTGATTCTTCTGCAAATGTTTCAAGTCCTACTTCTAATGCAGCACAGATCATAAAATATTCTGTAGCTTTAATTTCTCTTTTTTCATTAAGCATCGGACTTAAAATATTCATAGGAATCCCTGTTTTTTCTGAAACATGAGAATATTTAACTCCTTTACTGTCTAGATATCTTTTAATTCTCAATCCAAGCAATTTGACACCTCCTTATCCAAATAATCTGTTTTAAGAACAGTTTTCCTGTTCCTTCTGTATGTTATAACAGCTTTTCTGTTTTGTCAATCCTTATTTCAGTTTTTCTGTATTTTTTTATTGATTTCACATATTCCCTGTGCTATCATTTCAATAAAAGGAGGTAGCAACATGGCAACAACCGATGATACAATCAAGAAAACTATTTCTCAAAACATTACAAAATATAGAGAAGAAGCTGGCTTGTCTCAAAAAGAATTGGCTAAACGCTTATCTATCACACCATCTAGAGTTTCTAATTGGGAACAAGGAGCAAATTGCCCTACAATAGATATGCTTTTTGAAGTATGCAAACTATTAAATATATCAATAAATGATATTTATGGAATTTATCCCGATGCCAATGTAATGCTTGCATATCACGAAAAACAGCTCATAGAAAAATACAGAGACTTGGATACTCACGGCAAAGAAATGGTAGATATCGTATTACTAAAGGAACACGAACGTTGGAAGACTGAACAAAAGATATCTAATCTTATTCCTTTGGCAGCACATAATGATGAAGCTAATACTCCAGAGGAACAAGTTCTTCTAAAACAAGATATAGACGAATTATAGGATGTGATTACTTGAATATTTACGAACAATTAGTTGATGAATACAGCGATAAGGTCTATGTCGTTGAAAAAATTTTTAAATCTAAAGCGAAAGGATTATGCAAAGGTTCAAAAATTGGAATCAGTAAAGATATTGCAACTTCCAATGAAAAATCCTGCATCTTAGCAGAAGAGCTTGGGCACTATTACACTTCTGTAGGCAATATACTAGACCTCTCCTTCTCGCAGAATCGGAAACAAGAACGTCAAGCAAGGCTTTGGGCATACAACAAACGAATCGGTTTGTGCGGTCTTATTAGAGCGTATGAACGCGGTTGCAGTAATTCACATGAGATTGCTGAGTATCTAGATGTAACAGAAGAATTCTTGTGTGAAGCACTCGAATGTTATAAAAATAAATATGGAATATGCACATGTGTAGACAACTATACAATTTATTTCATCCCATATTTATCAATTATCAAAAGAATATAATCGCTTCGGCATTTGCATGTGAAATGTTGGCAGCATTCTTTAGGGTAATACAAGAGAAAAGAGGTAAAATGAAAAACAAACTCTTAGCAGCCTTATTGGCTGCAACAATGTCACTGTCAATGGTAGCGTGTGGAGGTAGTGAAAGCACTGAATCAGAATCTTCCACAACTGAAAACACAGGTGTTACTGAAGAATCTGTAAAACCTGAAAAGCAAGATATTGTATTGGTAGAAAGCGGATATTCTATTGTTAATGATGAAACCGGATATGTTTTTGCATACTATGCTGTTTCATTAAATAATCCAAATGAAAACTATGCTCTGAACGCGCCAATCATTACTGTAACCGCAAAATCAGAAGATGGAACTATTTTGGGGACTACAGACAATTATCTTAGCTATATTGCTCCTTTGGATACGATTACCTTCGCATCTCTTCTTGATTGTAATGGTTCCGTTCCGGCATCTATTGAAATAACAACTTCTTCAGGGGATTTTATATCAGCAGATAATGATGCTATTATTCCAACTTCTTCATTCGCCATTTCCAATACAAACGAAATGATTGGAGAATACGGAGATGTCTCATTTACCGGAGAAATTGAAAATACTGGAGAAAAAGACGCCGGCACTGTATCAGTAACAGTGACATTGAAAAATAATGGAGAAATTGTATACGGAGAAACTACTTATGTAGACTCTCTGACATCCGGCTCTAAAAAACCTTTTGAAATTTCTTGCTTTAATCTACCAGAATATACGGAATATGTTATTTCTGCATATGCCTGGTATTAACCGCACCTGCCCGATATTTTGTATGGGTGTCTTTTACGTTCTACACGTAAAAACTTTAATCCCTCTACATGAAAGGATGTGAAAACTTGCCATTATTAAGAGAACACTATTACACATCAGAAGATTACTGGAATCTCCCAGCCGATGAACGTGCAGAACTAATCGACGGCAAACTCTATGCTATGGCTCCCCAAAGCAGAATCCATCAAAAGCTTGTCTTTCAGCTTAGCAGAATCATTGGAAACCATATTGCTGCTAAAAACGGTTCCTGTGAAGTTTATCCTGCTCCATTTGCAGTAAATTTAAATGCGGACGATTCCACTTATGTTGAGCCAGATTTAAGCATTATCTGCGATAAAGGTAAACTCACCGACAGAGGATGCACTGGAGCACCTGATTTTATTGTGGAAATCGTATCACCTAGCAGCCGTAAGATGGATTACGCTACTAAAAATGCTCTTTATTCTAATGCCGGTGTACGTGAATACTGGATTGTGGATCCTGAGAAAGAACGCACTACTATTTATCGCTACGATGAAGATGCAGCTCCTACTATCATTCCTTTCGAACAAGCTATACAGGTAGGGATCTACTCTGATCTTCAAGTAACAATTATTGATTTACTTTAAATTCTCTTCCCTGGCACTTCGGTGCCGGGGATCCAATAATATCTTTACCACTGTTGCCGAAATTCGGTTGTGGTGGTAAGGGTATTATTCCTTAATATTATATTCACGTATAACCATATCACTTTGTAAACAATTTATGAATACAAGTGCCAAATTGATGAGTGGATAATTGGAGGTTTTATAATGACAAAAGACTTAACTAACTCAAGATTAGACAGACAAAATATTTTAAATAATGAAATTGCAATTACAGAAATACAAAATAAATCTGGCATAAATGGTGTTGTATGGAACAATAAAGTGTTTATGACTCGTGAAATGACTGCAAATTTTTTTGATGTTGATGTAAGAACTATTAGCCGATATTTAGAACAAAATGGTGATGAATTATCCGAAAACGGATATGAGGTGTTGCGTGGAAAAAAATTAAAATCATTTTTAGAAACTGCAAAGAATTCTGGTAAGGACATTAATGTCCCTACCAAAACCACGGTCCTCGGCGTATTTGACTTTCGTGCTTTCTTAAATATGGCTATGCTTTTATCCGAAAGTGAGAAAGCAAAAGCACTTCGCCAGTTGATGCTAGATATTGTTATTGACCTCATTAATCGTAAAACCGGAGGTGGCACAAAATATATTAATCAACGTGATAAAGATTTTGTATTTTCTTCACTACAGGAAGATAATTATCGTAGACAATTTACTGATGCACTCAAGAATTACGTCGAGGATAATCGCTATAAATATGCACATTTTACTGACATGATATATGTAAGCATATTTAAGGAAAAAGCAAAAGAATATAAAAAAATTCTGGATTTAAAGGCAAATAATAAGGTTCGAGATACTTTTTATAGCGAGATATTGGATATCATTGCAGCTTATGAAAGCGGACTTGCTGATGCCATAAAATGTGAATATAAACGAGTTGGACACATTTTGTCACAAAAAGAAACAGAGGATTTATTCGACAGTTTCGAAAGCATGGCTCTATGGAAACCGCTCATTCAACGTGGACGAGTAAAAATGGCAAGCCGCGATATGGCACTGCGAGATGCTTTTCATTATCAATTATCAGAGTATATCCAACCACTTGACAAGGATGAATATCAAAAATTCCTTGGCGCTGCTGGAGATGAATTGGATAGATTGATGCAAGAAAACCAGGATGTTTTGCGTAGATTAAAGGAGCGTGATTAAATGGATGGAATCATTTATTTAACGCTTGAACAAGCAGAAATAATACATAAGAAAACCATTACATACAGTGGTGGAGGAACTTACGAACCATTAGATATAGGAAAGCTGGATAGTGTTTTACAACACATACAAAACGATTCATATTATCCAACATTTGTGGACAAGCTAACACATTTATTTTATTGTACATGTGAATTTCATTGTTTTGCCGATGGCAACAAAAGATTGGCTATTACTTTATCATTACAATTTTTGTTATTTAACGGTTATTTGGGGATTGCTAAAAACTTTATGAAAATCACCGAAAATATTAGTTATCATGTTGCTGCTGGAAAAATAAGTAAAGAACTTCTCCATAAGATTATGGTTGCAATCATGGATGGAACTTATGCAGAAAATGAAGAACTTAAACTAGAAATAATGAATGCAATTGCTGAATAGTGCAGCATTAATGTAGAATCTACGATTATTCCGAAAAAATATTTGTTTCATAGAAGTACCGATAATCTACTCTGTGATGAATACACCCCCATTCTTACTAACAAAATTAAAAAACCGCCTCAGTGCTACCAACACTAAGACGGTTGCATATATCCGAAGATATACTTGAGTTCCCTAACTCACAAATATTGTATCATCTTCGGTAACAGCTTGCAAGCGAAACACTTGTTCCTCGCTGGCTGTTCTTTTTGTACCCATAAAACATATACATGCAAAGGAAGGTGATGCAGATGCAAAAGAATCTGCTCGTAGGAGCTTTGTACATCAGAGTTTCCTCACATGGTCAGGATGAACTTTCACCAGATGCACAAAAACGTCTCGGACTGGATTATGCCAAAAACAACGGCATTATCATTCCCAAAGATTTCATTTTTATCGAAACCGTCTCCGGCCGCAATGCCAGGAATCGGCGCGAATTTCAGAAAATGATCTCTTTGGCCAAATCGCAGGACCATCCGATCGATGTAATCCTCGTCTGGAAGTTCAGCCGATTCGCCAGAAATCAGGAAGAATCCATCGTATACAAAAGCATGCTGAAGAAAGATAAAGTAGATGTGATCAGCATCTCTGAACCGTTGATTGACGGACCCTTCGGTTCTCTGATTGAGCGTATCATTGAGTGGATGGATGAGTATTACTCGATACGACTCTCTGGGGAAGTGCTTCGCGGTATGAAGGAAAAAGCTTTGAGAGAAGGCTATCAGCTTTCCCCTCCTCTTGGTTATCAGGCTGTTGGAAGCGGGCAGCCATTTGTGATCAATGAAGAGGAATTTAAAATCGTTACTTACATATGCGAACAATATGATACCTACGGAAAAGATTTCACTGCAATTGCAAGACAGCTCAACAACATTGGTTATAAAACCAGACGGGGCAATCCTTTTGAATCCCGAAGTGTCAAACGAATCTTGCAGAATCCCTTTTACTACGGTCTCGTGTCCTGGAATGGAATCCATTTTATCGGAACACATGAAGTGCGTTTCACCCAGGAACAATTTGATACACGTATGAAAAAGCTTCAAAGTCGATACAGACCTTCGAAAAGACGTGATGTATCAACTTGCAAACACTGGCTGTCCGGTTTGCTGAAATGCGGATATTGTGGCGCTACCATGACATACAACGGAACCAATCACTCTCCCGGTTTCCAGTGCTACAAATACAGCAAAGGACTACACAATGAATCCTGCTCCATCAGTGAGAAAAAGATCCTTGCTGCAATATATGAATATTTTGAAAGTTTATTAGATGGAATGGATTTTGAATATTCTTATCGCATTCCGGAAACTCCGGAAACAAATGCAAAGCGAGAAGAATTACAGAATGAATTGAGTAGAATTTCTGTCAGAGAGCGCCGTATTGCCCTTGCTTTTGAAAATGGCATCGATACCCTGGAAGAATATGCCGAGAATAAAAAACGTCTGAAAAAGGAGCGTGAAGAGCTTCAGAAAGAATTAGAAGAACTGGATGCTATCCCGGAAAGAACGAATCTTCCTTCAAAGGACGAGGCTCTTTCCAAAGTACAGACTGTTTATGATGTGATCAAGAATCCTGATGTGGATTCAGAAATAAAAGGGAATGTCATACGTGATTTGATTGAATGTATCACGTATGACAAGAAAAATAATGACCTGATCTTCCACCTGTATATGTCGTAAAATCCTTGATTTTGCGGGATTTTTCGGCATATTATAGGTTACTGCAATCCGGTCCACCGAACTGACTTATAATCACCTGTGCCATCTTCGGATTTGTCTGTGTGATTTTTACTGGATACTGCAATCTTTTTTCATAATTCCACATAAATCAACACCCTCCTTCCTGCCATGGCCACGGTTCATTAATCCAACTCCATCTGTCTTTTTCTGCATAAATTGCAGTATCAACAGTGAGTGGACCATAATACTTTGCATATTCTTTTAATGCCTGATTTCGCATTTGGCTGTATTTTTCAAAATACTCCATTGCCTCTTCATCGCAAGGGTGTGTATCTAAAAATAATTTTGCATCATCTACAGCAAAACTGGCCTGATTGATTCGTTCAAGTAATTCCTGTCTGCATGGACAATCACTCATCTATTACAACCTCCTCTTCCTAAAAATGGTTTATCCAATTCACCAAATATGGTTCCTCTTTGAAAACCTTTACAGATTTCATAAATATTACACCATTTTTGCCACGGAACATATGCCATGGCAAGAGGCATAGTCGAAAGATCTTCTTTGCATTCTGACTCATAATAATTATCACATTTATCTTCCATACATTTGCATGGACATTCTTCACTTTGTCGTTCCTGCATATTATTTACCATCTGCATACAGCCACAGTTTTCTCTGCCAGCCATCATATTTCCATAATTCTGTCTTTGCTGAGAATATGAATTTCCCATTCGGCTATAGCGCATATTACTTGAATAATTTACCATCAACGACAACTCCTTTCAGCCTGATTACAATACTATGATATGAAAAAAGGAAACAAAAGGTGAATTTCCTCTTGTTTCCTGTATTTTTTCATCATATTCCCAGTAATAACTCTATTTTATTAGAAATGAAATGTCTCTTTTACTCCAAGCCATTTCTGGTCTTTTTCGCTCAAATTCAGTTTTCTTCCATCGCTCAGGCTATATCCTTCTGCACTGGCAGAACCTTTATATTCACCCTGAAGCTGTGGCCATTCTACTCCAATTTCTGGATCATTCCATGCCAGACCACCTTCATCACCTGGATGATAAAAATCTGTACATTTGTAGCAGAATTCTGCGATATCACTGAGCACTAAAAATCCATGTGCAAATCCTTCCGGAATATAGAACTGTTTTTTATTATCTTCTGTAAGTTCAATTCCATACCATTTTCCAAATGTTTCGCTGTTGCTTCTCAAATCAACAGCAACATCGAATACAGAACCTTTAATCACTCGTACGAGTTTTCCCTGTGGGAACTGTTTCTGGAAATGAAGTCCGCGAAGAACACCTTTTGTAGAACAGGACTGATTATCCTGAACGAACACCATATTAAGTCCTGCTTCCTCCATATCTCTCTGATTATATGTTTCCATAAAGTATCCCCTGGAATCTCCATGAACTGCCGGTTCAATAACACAAAGACCTTCAATTCCACCTACATTTTTTTCAACTTTAATCTGTCCCATTCCATTATCTCCTAAAACTCAATTTCTTTCAGATATCTTCCAAGCGCATCCTGCCATGTAGGAAGTGGTTTAAATCCGCATTCAACAAGTTTACTCTTATCCAGTCTGCTGTTGAATGGACGAGCTGCTTTTGAAATGCCATACTCTGCTGTTGTAACTGGCTTCACAGTTACTCTGTCTTCACTGTACTCTTCATATCCCATCTCCACAGCCTGTCTGAAGATTTCCTTAGTAAAATCGTACCAACTGATGTAACCGCCCTCGTTTGTTGCATGATAGTAGCCATACTTATTTGTTTCAACCATATCAACAAGAAGTCTTGCAAGGTCAAACGTATATGTAGGAGTACCAATCTGATCACATACAACTGTAAGTTTATCATGAGTTTTTCCCACATTCAGCATTGTTTTAATAAAGTTTTTCCCATTTTTTCCAAATACCCAGGCAATACGAACAATAAAATATTTTTCCAGAATATTTGCAACTGCAAGTTCTCCATCCAGTTTTGTCTGTCCGTAAACATTTAGAGGTTTATATGCTTTGCAGTCTGGCATCCAGGGTTCATCTCCCTGACCATCGAATACATAATCTGTACTCGTGTATACCATCTTTGCATTCAATTCTTTGCAAACTTTTGCAATATACTCCGTACCTTTTGTATTAACTTTATAAACCAGCTCTTTCTTATCTTTATCTTCTGCCAGATCTACTGCTGTCCATGCTGCACAATGAATAACCACCTCTGGCTTTACAGAAAACAATACTTTCTGTACTGACTCTTCATCTGTGATATCCATTGCAATATATGGCATTGTTGTAACTGCAGTACCATCCTGGATTCCGGCATAAATCTCTTTCAAATCCGAGCCAACACCTTCATATCCTCTTACTGCAAGTTCATTCATTACATCATGTCCAAGCTGTCCTGCAACACCAGTTACCAATACTTTCATAAAGTTACCTCCTAGCGGTTACTATACATTTTTTCATAATAATTCTGATACTCTCCTGAAATGATAGTCTCCCACCATTCTTTATTGTCAAGATACCACTGAATTGTCTTTTTGATTCCATCTGCAAACATCGTTTCAGGCAACCATCCAAGTTCATTATGAATCTTTGTTGGATCAATCGCATAACGCATATCATGACCTTTTCTGTCAGTTACATATGTGATAAGACTTTCTGGTTTTCCCAATTCTTTGCAGATAATTTTTACAATATCGATATTTTTCATTTCATTATGTCCACCGATATTATAAACTTCTCCGACACGACCATTGTGGATGATCAAATCAATTGCCTTACAATGATCTTCCACATATAGCCAATCACGTACATTTTCACCTGTTCCGTAAACCGGAAGTGGTTTGTCATTGAGAGCATTCGCAATCATCAATGGAATCAGTTTTTCTGGAAAATGATATGGACCATAGTTGTTGGAACATCTGCTGATTGTTACAGGTAATCCATATGTTCTATGATATGCAAGAACAAGAAGATCTGCGCCTGCTTTTGATGAGCTGTATGGACTGCTTGTATGGATAGGTGTTTCTTCTGTAAAGAAGAGGTCAGGTCTGTCCAGTGGAAGATCTCCATATACTTCATCTGTAGATACCTGATGATAACGCTTGATTCCATATTTTCTGCAGGCATCCATCAACACTGCTGTCCCTTTGATATTTGTATCCAAAAATACTTCCGGATTTTCGATTGAACGGTCTACATGGCTTTCTGCTGCAAAATTGACTACCATATCCGGCTGCTCTTCTTCAAATAATTTATATACTGCTTCACGATCTGTGATACTTTCTTTTACAAAACGGAAATTAGGATTATCCATTACTGGTTCAAGTGTAGATAAATTTCCTGCATATGTCAGACAGTCCAGACAAATGATTCTGTAATCCGGATATTTATTCAACATATGAAATACGAAGTTGCTTCCAATAAATCCTGCTCCGCCAGTTACAATAATTGTCATAATTATCATCCATTCCTTTCAATATTAATAAAGATTTTCTTTATATTTTCCATCAATTACATCTTTCAGATACTGACCATACTGATTCTTTTTCAATACTTCATAATCTTCCAGAATCTGTTCTTTGGAAATCCATCCATTCAGGTAAGCGATTTCTTCCAGACATGCAATCTTACGATGCTGATGTGTTTCTACTGTTTTTACAAAATTAGTAGCTTCTACAAGACTTTCATGTGTACCTGTATCCAGCCATGTAAATCCCTGACCAAGAAGTTCTACATTGAGATTTCCCTGTTCCAGATAAATTCTATTCAGATCAGTAATCTCTAACTCTCCACGTGCACTTGGTTTTAAGCCTTTCGCATATTCAACAACCTTATTATCATAAAAATATAATCCTGTCACACAGTAGTTGCTCTTTGGATGTTCTGGTTTTTCTTCGATTGAAACAGCCTTTCCTTCCTGATTAAATTCTACGATACCAAAACGTTCTGGATCATCTACATAGTACCCAAATACAGTTGCTCCTTTTCCTGTTTTTGCAGAATGAACAGCAGCTCTTAAACGTTTATTCAAACCATGTCCTGAGAAAATATTATCTCCAAGAACCATTGCAACACAATCATCTCCGATAAATTCTTCTCCAATCAGAAATGCCTGTGCAAGTCCGTCCGGGCTTGGCTGTACTGCATAAGTCAGTTCCACACCAAACTGGTGACCATCACCGAGAAGTTCTTTGAAACGTGGTGTATCCTGTGGTGTGGATATAATCAGAATATCACGGATTCCTGCATTCATAAGAACAGACATTGGGTAGTAAATCATTGGCTTATCATAAATTGGCAATAACTGTTTTGATGTAACCATTGTCAGAGGATAAAGACGTGTGCCTGATCCTCCTGCTAAAATAATCCCTTTCATGAGGAACCTCCTTTTTATTATATATACATATATAGTAACCTATTTGTATCCTTTTATTAGCATTATAAAAGGTAACCTTAGGTTACTTTCAAGTCCTTTTTACAAATTTATTAAAAAATTAATTTTTTTGCAACAAATATACCTGCATCCTTTGATATCTGCAGACCTCCAACTACCTTTTTCTTCACAAAAGAACGGAATTCATTATAATGATCTGTAATATACTGGCTCTGATTTCCATGACATGATAAAACATACGAAATCAGAGGTTCTGACTCTGTCACAAATAAAGAATCTTCATATTCTATCCACTTTATATCTGTAAAATATTTTGCTAAAATAGTACCTCCATTTTCCTTTCCAAATCTCTCATACAGATTAACAGCAGAAAGAACAATTCTTTCATCAAACTCTTTCACCATCTGCCCAACCTCTTTCATATGTCCCTTACCATATGTACTACATATAAAATATCCATCTTTTTTCAGAACACGATTCACTTCTTTACATACATTTTCCATATCTTCACAATAAAAAAGTACATGATTTGCAATAACAAGATCAAATCTTTCGTCATCATATGACAATTTCTGTGCATCCATCACTTTAAAAGAAAATCTTGAATCCTCTCCATAAACAGTTCGTCTGGCATCCCTTAACATTCCTTCTGAAATATCGGAAAGTGTGATATCTATATTTTGAGGGATGTGTTTCAGATTTTGTCGCCATAAAGTTCCATCTCCACATCCAATCTCAAGCACCCTCATTCCAGATTTTAAATTCATATTCCCAAAAATCCAGGGAAACCAGCCTTCTTTATTCTTTGAATACTTACTGTGTAAATTAATTCTTGCTGATACATTTGATGCATTCTGATATTGATTTTTTAAACTTTTTTCCATTCCTGTAAGATGAATGAGTTTTAACATCTGGCTCCAATCAATTGTATGTTCTGTTTGAATCACTTCCGCTGTATCCTGAATCACTTTCTCCACAAGCTGCATCTGCTCAATACGTTCTCTTACAAGTTTCAATTGTATATTCAATGAATCCAACATGAAATGATAATCCATATCAGACACAGTCATTTCACGGATATCATCCAACGAAAATCCCAGATACTTCAGAAGAAGAATCTGCTGAAGTCTTGCAAAATCTTCATCCGTATAAAACCGTGCTCCTGCTTCTGTCACAAAGGAGGGCTTCAGTATGTTTTGCTTATCATAATATCGAATTGTACGCAAAGTGACCTGTGCCATGCGTGCAAATTCTCCTGATGAATAATAACCTTCTTTTTTCATCTTTTAACCAATTCCTCCATATAAAATACCAAGAATATATACTGCCACTGTAAGACCAACAAATATATATTTTGTCAGGAATTCAAAATGGTCTGCAATCTTTCTTTCACGTCCAAGCTGCACCTGATCACGTGCAAAGCCATTTGGACAGATCCAAAAGAACATCACTGCTGCAAGCAAAGCCCCTAAAGGAACAATATAGATGGAGACGATGTCCATCCACTTGCTGACTGTATCTCCATTTTCAATCAAAATTCCACCCAATGTTCCGATTACCATAATAATCATCACAGACCATTTTCTTGATAGTCCAAATTTTGTCTGCAGTGCTTCCACCGGTGACTCAAACAAATTAACCATTGATGTAATCGCCGCAAAAAGTACAGCCCAAAAGAATAACATTCCGAATATCTGTCCAAGTGGCAGCATCTGGAATACATTTGGCATTGTGATAAACATCAGGCCAGGTCCTGCTGAAAGATCAAGATTAAATACAAATACTGATGGAATGATTACAAGAGCTGCCAGCATAGCTGCTATTGTGTCAAACACCGCCACTCTTTGTGCGCAAGCTGTAACATCCTCTGTCTTTTTCAAATAACTCCCATAAACAATCGTTCCCGAACCTGCCAGCGATAAAGAAAAGAATGCCTGCCCAAGGGCATATACCCATGTTTTTACATTCTGAAGCTGCTTCCACTCTGGCTTGAATAAATAAAGATATCCCTCCGTCGCGCCATCCAAAAACGCAACTCTTATTGCAAGAATTAAAAATAGACAGAAAAAAAGCGGCATCATAATTTTATTTATTTTTTCAATTCCTTTTTCAACTCCCAGTACCATGAGAAAAAGCACAATTACAATGCCTGTCAGGTGCCATGGAAGACTTCCAAAATCACCACACATTTCTACAAAATATTCTGTCGTATCTATTTCCAATAATTTGCCACTCAGAGCAGATACCAGATATCTGATAATCCAGCCAACAATAACAGAATATCCAATGGCAAGTGCCATTGAACCAATTGTTGGAATCAGTCCAACCCACTCTCCAATACTGTTGCCACGTGTTTCTGTTGCTTTTCTAAAAGCTCCCAAAGGTCCTGACTGCATCGCTCTTCCGAATGCCATCTCACCTGCCACACCGGTAATTCCTAATACAACTACAAAAATAATATATGGTATCAAAAATGCGGCACCGCCATATTGTCCGACACGATATGGAAACATCCAGATATTGCCCATTCCGACAGCCGAACCAACGCACGCAAGAATAAACCCCAAATTTGTTTGAAATGATTCTCTTTTATTTTCCATAACTCTACTCTTCCTGCTACTCAATTAAAATCGATGATAAATGCTCTATAATTGCCTTCATCTGCAATGACACCCACTTATCTCTTCTATAAAATAATTGCTTCCATAATTCTACATCAAACTCCTCAACATGCAAACGCTTCACTTTATTTTTCTCGACTGCTTCCTCCGTAACAAAATCTGGCAAAAACGAAATCCCCATATCCTGCTCAACCAGTCTACAGATCAGATCCGCATTTGCCATCTCAAGTACTGGATGAATCTGTAATGACTTACGTGCCATATTTTCATCAAGCAAACGTCTATAACTCATTCCCTTTTCTGTTAGAATAAATGATTCTGACATCAGATCTTCAATTCCTACCGTTTCTTTTGACGCAAGGGAGTTTTTTGAAGAAACTATGAAATGAACATTTATTTTTTCCTCATCCACAATAACATAATTATTATTGTAGATATGGTTGTCCAATGTACACACTAAATCTACTTCATTATGATCCAGAAGTACAAATAAATCGTCCGTCCCTGCCGTCGTCACGTGAAGTGATACATTCGGATATGTTTCTCTAAATTTTGAAAATTTTTTCCCAAATAAGGGAACGCACAAAGAATCTGGCATGGCTATACGCACATTTCCTCTCGCTTCATATCTTCTTTTCGCTCCCAAGACCATCTCTTCTGACATACGGCAAATATTCTGCGCATAAGTAAGTGCATCTTTTCCCTCATCTGTCAGACTCACAGTATGTCCGATTCTGTCAAATAATTTTACTCCCATTTCCTTTTCGAGCTGTTTAATCTGAAAAGAAATGGTAGGCTGCGAATATCCCAGCTTTTCCCCTGCCTTCGTAAAACTATTCATCTCTGCAACTTCTATAAATATATGAAGACTTTGCAAATCCATCTCCTTCACCTCGATTTAAAATTTAAATACATTTCATCAAAACTATAAATTCGACAAATCTTGCTTTTTATTATATACTCTATTGGAATAAAATCAAGAGGTATAAAAAATGCAATTAATTACAACACTTTATAATTTTTTATGGGGTGATTTATTCACTCTTCCATTGCCAGGAGGAAGTTCAATTGGAATTTCTCTTCTGGTTTTAATTTTGATTCCTGCTGGAATCTATTTTACGATTCGCACAAAGTTTCTTCCAATTCGTATGTTCCCTGAGATGCTCCGCATTTCATTAGAAAAAAGTACCGGAAGTAAAAAAGGTGCGATCTCTGGTGTTCAGGCATTGATTGTTTCAACAGCAACCCGAGTAGGAATGGGGAACATGGTCGGTGTTGTTGCAGCAATTTCTGCTGGTGGTGCCGGCGCAGTTTTCTGGATGTGGGTAACTGCTCTTATCGGTTCTTCAACAGCCTTTGTTGAAGCAACACTTGCACAGTTATATAAAGAAACTGATCCTCTCTACGGTGGTTACCGTGGTGGTCCGGCATATTACATCCATAATTTCTTTGCAAAAGGAAAAAAATACAGTGTAATCGCAGTTTTATTTGCACTTTCAGGACTCCTTTGCTGGTGCGGTGTAAGTCAGGTAATCAGTAACTCCGTAAGTTCAGCATTTTATAATGCATTCAATATTCCTCCAATTGTATCTACTGTACTTTTAGTAGCATTGGCAGCAATTATCGTATTAAGAAAAAATGCAACCATCAAGGTTCTTGATATTATGGTACCTGTTATGGCAGTATTTTATTTCCTGATTGCAGTCTTTGTTATTGTTAAGAATTTTGGATTGCTCCCTGAAGTTTTCCAGCGTATCTTTGAAGAAGCATTTGGTCTGCGTCAGTTTGTTGCCGGTGGATTTGGTGCCGCACTCATGAACGGTGTAAAACGAGGACTTTTTTCCAACGAAGCCGGTTCTGGTTCTGCTCCTTGCGCAGCTGCCGCTGCCGATGTAACTCATCCGGCAAAATCTGGATTATTCCAGTCATTTGGTGTAATCATTGATACAATCATCATCTGCAGTTGTACAGCATTTATCATGCTTTTAGCTCCTGCTGAGCTTCTGGAAGGACTTTCCGGTATGGAACTTTTACAGACCGCAATGTACCACCACTTTGGACAAGCTGGTGTTGTATTTACGGCAATCGCATTATGGCTGTTCAGCTTTTCAACATTTATCGGAATCTTATATTATGCACGCTCTAATGTAGCCTACCTTTTTGGTGACAATTGGAAATCACAAACGGCATATAAGATTCTTGCTCTGATCATGTTGTTCATCGGCGGACTTGCAGCTTATACTTTTGTATGGGATCTTGGAGATATCGGGGTTGGTCTGATGACAATATTCAATATGATCGCTATCATTCCAATGTCAGGACAGGCATTGAAATCACTTAACGAATATTGTGAATTAAGAAAAAAAGAAAAAGCGGAAAGTATATAGATTTGATAAAAAGCCAGACACTTTGTCTGGTTTTTGTTTTTGCCAAAAAGCGGATACATTCTCAAGAACATACCCGCCTGTAATTTTATTATTTACTATTAAATACTTCTTTATCCAGCATACCTTCCTGATGTGCAACGATTGTTGTACAAACCGCATCACCTGTAATATTAACTGCTGTACGCATCATATCAAGAATTCTGTCAATACCCATGATCAATGCAATTCCTTCTGTCGGAAGACCTACAGATGTAAGTACCATTGCAAGTGTTACAAGTCCTACACCAGGTACACCTGCTGTTCCGATTGAAGCAAGTGTTGCTGTAAGTACAACTGTAGCAAGCATAGAACCTGTCAATTCAATTCCATAAGCCTCAGCAATAAACACAACTGCAACCCCCTGCATGATTGCTGTTCCGTCCATATTGATTGTTGCCCCGAGAGGAATTGTAAACGAAGAAATTCTTCTGGAAACACCAATCTTTTCTTTCAATGTTTCAATACCGAGAGGGATTGTCGCATTAGAAGTTGAAGTTGAAAACGCAAACTGCATAACAGGTGCATATTTTTTGATAAATTTCAGTGGATTCAATCTTGTAAAAATAAACAGAAGAATCTGATAAATTACAAAGCACTGAAGAACAAGCGCAAAGGTTACACTGAACATATATTTTAACATTGGAAGAAATGCATCAAATCCAATTGTAGCAAATGTTTTTGCAATCATACAAAACACACCTATTGGAGCAAGATTCATAACTACCATTGTCATCTCCATCATCAAATCGTTAAACTGTGCAAAGAAATTTGATACTGTTGATGCTTTTTTCCCCATCTTTGCAAGAAGAATACCAACAATTACTGCAAACACAATAATTGGAAGCATATCTCCATTTGCCATTGATGAAAAAATATTCTTAGGAATAATATTTAATAATGTATCAGCAAGACTTGTTGTCGCTGCAACAGTAACTTCTGAGGTCTCAACAGTTGCAATATCAAGTCCTACTCCTGGATGCACAACCAAACCTACAGTAAGTGCAATCGCAACTGCAAGTGCTGTTGTCACTAGATAAAATCCCAAAGTCTTAATCCCTACTTTTCCTAGTGTCTTAGTATCACCGATTGCCATTGAACCGCAGATCAAGCTGCACATAACAAGTGGAATAACCAACATCTGCATAAGACGGATAAATCCGTTGCCAACAACATAAAGAACACCATTGATTAAAACAGTATCTTTAAAATATCCGGCCGGTACACAGTAGTTTACAATCACACCTAAAACTGCACCTAAAAGAAGTGCAATAAAAATCTTGGTTGAAAGTCCCAGAGGTTTCTTTTCTTTCATTATGCGATACCTCCTTCTTTCAGATATTCTTTCAGAGCATCCTTCCATTCCTTCGGTTCTTCCAAACCGGAAATACGAATCATCATATTATCCAGCACAGAATACTTTGGACGGCTGTCTGTCTCATCTGCAACCGGTATAAGAGAAAGTTTCTCTTCATTGTTCGTCAGTTTAAGGATTTCTTTCGCATATTCATAACGACTGCAAACACCTCTGCATACTGCATGATATGTACCATATACATCATTCTCAATCAGTGCAATTATTACTTTACTCAGTTCTTTTGCACTTGTCGGACTTGAAAACTGATTAATCGAAGCTTTAAATGAACCTCCATTCTCAGCTGCTTTTAATACGGTATTAAGATAATCTTTTCCAGTTCCATATACCCATGAACTTCTGACAATCACATAACGCGTCATCAGGGTTCTAACGAATTTTTCTCCCGCTGCCTTTGATTTTCCATAAATACTCCTTGGCACAATTGGATCAAATTCATTCAATCTTGCTTCGCTGTCTGTTGTTCCAAATACGTCATCTGTTGAAAGCTGAATCAGTTTTGCACCAATTTCTTCCGCTTCCTGTGCAAGGTTTCTTACACCTACTGCATTCACTGCGTAAGCCAGATCCGGATTCTTTTCACACTCCTCAAGATCAGTAAGTCCGGAACAGTTGATAATAATATCCGGACGATTCAACATACAGTACATATGAACAGCCTCTTTGTCTGTAATATCTACTTCTGTTTTATCTGTACCGATAAACTTATACTGAAGACGGTCAAGCATCTTTATCAATACACGTCCAACATGGCCATCAGCACCGGAAATCCATATTTTTTCCATAGATTTTTCACAAGGCGTATTCAAAAATACACCTTTTACTCCTTTCCTTGTACTTTCTTTTTCTGCATCTTTTGAATTTTATGATAAATTGTGCAGAAACTGCATAGAAATTATAACATAAACTTCACTAAAAAGCATCATAATTGTAATTATAAATAAATGCTGAAAAATCATCTATCATCTGTTGATAGTTATCAATGGTCATCTTATTTTTTTCCTCTGCCATATAATCAATAATATCTTTGGATACTTCACTATCAAAATGAATTGTATCCATATAATGATTCAGATCAGTAATTGTTTCTTCTTCTCCCTGAAAGAAGAAAATAGATACGTTCGGATATTCTACCAGTTGCTCCACAATGATCCTTATTGCTTCCAAATCAGCTTCTACATTTTTTGTCATCCCCCACCTTGCAATAGAATATGGCGGAAAGTAAAACATAAATTCGCACTCTTTATTATTCTCTATAGCCGGAATGAGATTTTGATTTAAATTATCTACAATGGTTTTACGGAGTTCTTCTTTATCATATTCATTCGTCTTCTCTACGGGCATATTTTCCTGATATACTTTAATTACTTTTTCTTTTGAAAATGTACTTTCCAAAGCATAATTTTGATATTCATCCATTGTAGTCGTTTCCCCACCACTTTTCGTATATTGAATCACTTGAATGCTTTCTTTTAACCCATCCAAATTCGTCAAATAATATAAATCATTAAAGATATTTTGATCGTACATATACATAGGTTTTTCATAAGATGTAAAATCTTTATTCACGTTAAATGCAAATATGTCCAATCCCATAATTATTCTTTTACACTTTTTTTCAGCAAACAAAACCTCAAATAAATCAAAAAAATCCTTTCCTCGTGCTTCAGCCATAGATAATTTTACTGTTTTGCACGAAAATATTTCATCTATGTAACTTGGCAAAAAAGAACGCGACATACTTGAACCTGTTACAACCGTGTCATAATCATAGTTCTTTGCAATTCCAGGATTATAATAACTGAAAGAATTCGTCTCCATCTTATATGCTAAAGAATGTTTCGGAGAATGATACAATTGATAAGGATCAACTGTATAAACCACAACACTGACAATCAATAAAATTAAAATAATACCTGTTAAAGTTACGGTAACAAACGTCTTATGTTTCATAGTCTTTATCTCCACTTAAAACATCTCATATAGAAATATGATTTTTGAACCAAATGATAAGATACACCAACTCATAAGGATAATCGTAATGAATGCCTTGAAACAAGTCGGTTTAAAATCTTCTATTTTCTCATCTGTATTTTTCAATTGCAGTACAGAAATCAACAATACTACTAAAAAAATAATTGCTGCTCCCACTCCAAACTGCATACTGCTTGCCAGACTTAAAATCTCAGTTGGAAGCATGGCTGTTAAAGCTGAATATGAATATCCAGAGAAATCCAATCTCAATATACCTTTTATTATTTCTTTAACCTGCGATAAGGATTCCGACCTAAAAATCAACCATGAAATATTTACAAATACGAAAGTATATCCCCACTGCAGCACTATATGCAGTTTTTCTACAAATTTCAATTTTCTTTCTATTACACTCATAATTCCATGTAATACTCCCCACACAATAAATGTATAGGCCGAACCGTGTCATAATCCACTCAATATAAAGACAATCAGCACATTACGATAAGTATAAAACTCTCCTCTGCGATTTCCGCCTAAAGGTATGTATAAGTATCGTGTAAAGAAATTGGTCAGACTCATGTGCCAGCGTTTCCAAAAATCATTTATAGAACACGCCTTATAAGGTGAATTAAAGTTCTTCGGCAGATCGATATTCTCCTGAAAATGCAGGGTTCACAAAGTCAGCAAGTGCATCTGCGATTACTATCTTTTTTGCTAATCCCATTGCAAATGCATAGAGACCTTTGCTAAAATTTTCAATTTGAAATTCACCTGCTTTTTTTTGATTGAGCTGTTTCTCAAAATCTGAAAACAACATAATAGGACCTTGGACTATTTTAGGAAAAAATGATACGTATAAAACAAATTCAGTAAAATTCAACTGTGATATCTTACCCTTATAACAATCATAAAAAACTGAAACAAACTGAAACGTAAAATAACTAAGACCCAATGGTAAAAATACATGCATCAAATTAAAATTTGTTTTTAGTATTCCATTTATCGACGAGATAAAAAAATTATAGTATTTTAATATGCCTAATAATCCTATATTGAATACAATTCCGAAAATTAAAAGATTTTTTCTTTTACTGTTCAGAATTCTTTTTGAGATAAAATAATTAAAAAGTATACACCCAGCAAAATAAAGCAGGTATGTTACTCCTGCATACCCATAAAAAACAAAATTTCCAATAATCAAACAATATCTGCCAATCTTAATGCCTAAATATTTATTAACATTAAAATATATTAGTAACAAAACTGGCAAAAATAAGGTAAGCGATTAATTTTTGACCGTATTGTAGATAGGAAATAGTTTTTTACTACAGTTCCCTATTAAAAAATACCCTGACCACTTAACGTGATCAGAGCACCTTGACAATTCACATAT
>JAXJUL010000006.1:0-22267 GCA_036309085.1 Schaedlerella sp. | reverse complement strand
TGATTTCTGATCTCAACCTTACGTACAAGCATCATCATAAGCATCATAATTGCTGCCATAATTACTGAAATCGCACTTCCGAAGTTCCACTCTCCCACTGTGATAAACTGATTTTCAATCAGGTTACCGATAAGGAAATACTGTCCTCCACCAAGAAGTTTTGGAATGAAGAAGGAACTTACTGCCGGCAGAAATACAAGTGTGATACCGTTGATCACGCCAGGCAGTGACAATGGAAATGTTACCTTCATAAATGTCTGTACCGGATTTGCACCAAGGTCTGCACTTGCTTCAATCAAAGAGTAATCCATCTTACACAAAGAAGTATTAATCTGAAGAATCATAAACGGTACAAAGTTATACACCATGCCTAAAAGTACTGCACCTTCTGTATAAAGAAGCTCTACATCTCCCAGACCTACAATACTTAAAAGCCTCTGGATCAGTCCGCCTTCACTTAATATACCAATCCAGGCGTATGTTCTTACCAACATATTGATCCATGTAGGAAGTGTAATCGCAAGCACCAGTATTCCCTGCAGACGTTCACTGCATCTGGAAATGAAATATGCCACCGGATATCCCAGTAAGAGACAGATAATCGTGGTCTTAAAAGCAATCCATAAAGAACGCCAGAGAATGATCAAAAAGTCCGGGTCGGTAAAAAATTTGACATAATGATCAATCGTCAGCGAAAAGGAAACGATGGAATTCCCATGCTCTGTTACTGAATATAACCCAATCAGGATCATCGGAAGTACCAGCATCAGAGCTGCCCATACAATATATGGGATTGCCAACTGTGAAAAACGCTTCATTTAAAATACCACCCTTGACATAACATGAATATCTTCCGGGAAGAATGTCAGGCCGACCTCCTGACCTTCTTCAGAATAATCTGTTGTATGAATCTTAAATTCACGTCCTGTTGTCCAGAATGTAATCTTATGAACGCCTTCTTTAATATCATCGGGATCAAAGTCATAATCTACGCTGATATCTACGCTTTCGTCTTCATTGCTGAGTTTCCATCCCTGTGCACTGGCCCATGTCTTGAGGTCTGTATCCAATGCCTGTGATTCCTGAAGCTCATCGACTGTCTTGAAGAAGTTGAATGCCATAACCGCTTCGTTTGCTTTTTCATTCTTAACAACTGGCTGATTTACGACATAAATTGTACGTTCGATGCTTGTTCCTTCTGCTGTTGTAAATATTACAGGATACTGTCCAACCTCTGGTTTTACATCATATTCAATCTTTGCGATGGAAAGAAGCTCCTCTGTCTCAGTATCCCATGCCTGCGCATTGGAACGGGCAACAATCTCAATATCGTCAAGTTCATCAAGATCTTCCAAGTCAACAAAGAAATGGTTTGCACTTATTTTTTCTTTCCCATCTTCACTGGTTACATCCTGATTGCGGATCACCCACATATTTACTGTTACACTCGTACCTGGAACAGTCTCGACGATAATCTCATAATGTACACCTTTGAACAGAACACTTAATACTTCTCCTGTCATCTTTCCATCTTTTACATCGACGATATCAATATCTTCCGGACGTATTACGACATCGACTTTTTCATTCTTTCTGAAACCAAAGTCCACACAATCAAATGTAATGTCATCAAAGCGTACTTTATAATCATCTACCATAACTCCTGGTAAAATATTACTTTCACCAATAAAGTTTGCTACATATTCATTCGCCGGTTCATTGTAGATTTCTTCCGGAGTACCTACCTGCTGAATCTCTCCGCCTTTCATTACTACAATCTTGTCAGACATTGTAAGAGCTTCTTCCTGATCGTGAGTAACGAAAATAAAGGTAATCCCAACTTCCTGCTGAATTCTCTTCAACTCATACTGCATTTCCTTGCGAAGCTTTAAGTCAAGCGCTGCAAGAGGTTCATCAAGAAGTAAAACTTTCGGCTCATTTACCAGTGCTCTTGCAATCGCAACTCGCTGCTGCTGACCACCTGACAATAAGGTTGTATTCTTGTTTTCATAGCCTTCCAGACCGATAAGCTTTAACATCTTCATAACCTTCTGATCGATAACGTCCTTACTCATCTTCTTGATCTTAAGACCAAATGCAATATTCTCATATACACTTAAATGTGGAAATAAAGCATATTTCTGAAAAACTGTGTTCAGTTCTCTTTCATATGGCGGTTTGCTACTGATCTCCTCACCATCAAAAATCACCTTACCATCATCAGCATCCAGGAATCCCCCCAAAATTCTAAGAAGTGTAGTCTTTCCACATCCACTTGGACCGAGCAGAGTAACAAATTCATTCTCGTATATATCAAGATTTACGCCTTTCAGAATAACCTGTCCATCAAAGCTCTTTACTATATTACGGAACTCTATAATTTTTTTCTCTTCCATTCCAACCTCTCCTTCCTTTGTCAGAATATCTGCAATCCAGGATTTGCATTCAAATCCTAAATTTCCATTTTTAATTATACATAGATATCATCTGATTGCAACAATTATAGCAGTTAAATTTTCTTAATACGAAGAAAGGAAACCCGAAACTGACGATTCACCGTCGGTTTCGGGTTTGATTTTTCACTAAAATATACTTTATTTTAATTCGATTTCCTGTAATTCTTTTGCAGGAAGTGGTGTTGTAGATACTTTAACATATTCTGCAACCATCTTCTTTGCCTTTTCAATCGGCAGATTTGTTCCTGCTCCGGCAACACATCCGCCTGGACATGCCATACCCTCGATGAGACATCCGTTCATTCTTCCAGCCTTAGCCTGAAGCAATGCTTTACGGCATTCTGCAAGTCCTTCTACGTGTTCGATATTAACCTGAACACCTGGATAATATTCATTGATACATTTTTCAATCGCACTGGAAACTCCGCCTGCAACTCCGTATCCACGTCCTGCTCCAGTTGCATCATGGAAGGATTCTTCATTCTCATAATCTGTAAGATCGATATTTTTCGCATCAAACATAGCCTGTAATTCTTCATATGTAATTACAAAGTCAACATCACTTCGAACTGTTCTTCTGGAAGCTTCCAGCTTTTTAGATGCACAAGGTCCGATAAATACTACTTTTGCATTCGGGTATTCCTGTTTGATCGTTCTTGCTGTTGCAACCATTGGTGTAAGCTCACGTGAAATCTTATCCATCATATCTGGAAACTGACTCTTTGCAAGGACTGACCATGATGGACAGCAGGATGTAAGCAGGAATGGAAGTTCACCTGTTACAACTTTCTCTACGTAATGATGTGCCTCTGCAACGGCTCCAATGTCGGCTCCAAGAGCAACCTCGAAAACATCTGAAAATCCCATTTCCATAAGAGCTGCCTTAATATGTCTGGACTGAATCTTATCTCCAAACTGGCCTACAAATGCTGGTGCTACTTCAGCAATGATCTGATCACCTTCTGAAAGTGCACGTGCAAGCTGGAATATCTGAGACTTGTCAGAAATTGCTCCAAATGGGCAGTTTACCATGCACTGACCGCAAGAAACACATTTTGTCTGATCAATCTGTGCACGTCCGTACTTATCTGACTTGATTGCTCCTACTCCACAGGAAACAGCGCAAGGACGAACTTTTTTAGCAATTGCATCATACGGACAAGCTGATTTACATTTACCACACTTGATACATTTAGACTGATCAATATAGGAAATACCATTCACAGTAGAAATTGCTCCCTTTGGGCATACTCTCTGG
Organism: Schaedlerella sp.; assembly: GCA_036309085.1. GTDB lineage: Bacteria > Bacillota > Clostridia > Lachnospirales > Lachnospiraceae > Schaedlerella. Next base: position 18,553 of record JAXJUL010000006.1, on the reverse strand, counting down.
CATGGATGTGCGACACAGCCTTTGCACATATTACTTACTTCAAATCCCTTCTCTTCACATGATTCACATGCAGATGGGATTACCTGCATAAGCGGTGGTTCATAATATTTTTCAGAAACATTACTTGCCTGTACACCTGATGTAACGTGTACAGGTTTGTCTTCCGGTCTAAGTGAAAGTCCCATTGCAAGACGCAGTCTTTCACGCAAAATCGCTCTTTCACGATATACACTTTCTCTATATCTTGTTGTATCATCACTGCAAAGTTCATATGGAATTGCTTCCAGATCCTGCAGTAATGTTGAAGCATCCGCTTTAAAACCAAGTTTTGCTACTGCCGTGAATACATCTCTTCGAATTTCACGAACAGGTGTTATAATTCCTCGAAACATAACCTTCCTCCTCTAGTGTTTATTTGTCCTGAAGCAGTTCCTGAGCATAATATACGGACTGCATTGCGTCTTTCCCATAAAAGTCAGCTCCAATCATATCTGCATATTCTTGATTCAGAACAGCTCCACCCACCATTATCTTACACTCTGGAACTTTTTCATGCAAGAGTTTAATTGTATCTTCCATACTTACTACAGTAGTTGTCATCAACGCACTCAGTCCAACCAGACGTATCTCCTGTTCGATAACTACTTCAAGAATTGTCTCAGGATCTACATCTTTGCCAAGATCAATCACATCAAAACTGTAATTTTCAAGAAGTACTTTCACAATATTCTTTCCTATGTCATGAATATCACCTTTTACTGTTGCCAACAGTACTTTTTCTTTTTTCTTTTCCTTTTGACCGCTCTTTGAAATCTTGTCTTTTATCACAGAAAAAGCGGATTTTGCCGCTTCCGCACTCATTAATAACTGTGGAAGAAAAACTGTTCCTTTTTCAAATCCTTTTCCCACATTATCCAGGGACGGTATCAGATATTTATTGATGATTTCCAAAGGGTTTTCTGCCTCCAAAAGACTCAATGTCTGCTGACAGGATTCTTCTTTTAATCCTTTTTCAATCGCTGTCTGAAGATTCATAACCCCTGCTTTTGAATCTGTAGAAATATTTACTGTTTTCTGAACAGTCTTTGACTTTTGTTCTGCCGCAGCGGCTGCATATTTATTTACATAATTGCTACAGTTCTTATCATAATTCATAAGTGCATGGTATGCGTACCATGATCTCATCATATCTTCTGAAGATGGGTTTATAATTCCGGCACTCAGACCATTGTACATTGCGATTGTGTAAAAATTTGAGTTGATGATTGATCTGCAAGGAAGACCAAAAGAGATATTGGATACCCCAAGTACGGTATGCACTCCAACTTCATCACGAAGTCTCTTCAATGTTTCTAATGTTACAATTGCACCATCTGCTTCTGAACTGATCGTCATGGCAAGAGCATCTATGATGATATCCTTTTTCTCAATTCCATATCTGGCAGCTTCGTTTATAATTTTATTCGCAATCTCAATTCTTCCCTGAACCGTATCCGGAATACCATTTTCATCCAGAACAAGACCAATTACAACACCACCATATTTCTGAATCAACGGGAATACAGCATCCATAGATTCCTGCTTTCCACTGACAGAATTTACCATCGGTTTGCCATTGTAAAGACGCATTGCTGCTTCCATTGCTTCTGCATTCACCGTATCAATCTGCAGAGGAAGGCTTGTCACACCTTGAAGTTCTGTCACAGCTTCTTTCATCACTGCAACTTCATCAATATCCGGAAGCCCTACATTAACATCTAGGATATGAGCTCCATTCTCTTCCTGTATGATACCTTCTTTTAAAATATAATCGATATCATGCTCTTTTAAGGCCTGCTTGAATTTTTTCTTTCCTGTAGGATTAATGCGCTCTCCAATAATCTTTGATCCATTTCGAAATATGACTGCCTTTCCATAAGAAGAAACCACCGTATGATTTTTCTTTTCAATCGGCTTTATCTCCATATTGTGGCATGCAGAAATCATCTTCGCAAGGTGCTGTGGTGTTGTTCCGCAGCATCCTCCTACAATCGCAGCCCCCTTATCTATTACTTTTTTCATAGTTTCAGCAAAAATTTCCGGAGATACATCGTAGTATGTCTCTCCATTACTTTGTTTTGGAAGTCCCGCGTTCGGCTTCACAATAATCGGTGTTGAAGAATATTCCACAAGCTCATCGAGGATTGGCAGCATCTGTTCTGGTCCAAGACCACAATTGATTCCTATTGCATCAACTTTCAATCCCTCCAGCATACTTACAACAGAAACCACGTCCGCTCCTGTCAGAAGCTTTCCTCTATCATCAAAAATTGTTGTAACAAAAACAGGGAGCTTTGTATTCTCTTTCGCTGCAAGAACAGCCGCCTTGATCTCATACGTATCGCTCATAGTCTCAATATGAATCAAATCAACACCGGATTCTTCTCCGTAGATCATAACTTCCTTAAAGACCTCATACGCCTTTTCAAAATCCAGATCTCCCATTGGCTTTAAAAGCCTGCCTGTTGGTCCTACATCCAATGCAATATATATTTTTCTCCCATTAGAAGAACGATTCACTGCCTCGTTCATATTTTCCACAGCTGCCTGAACAACCTCTTTAATCGTATATTTATCGCTGTGGAATTTTAACGCATTCGCGCCAAATGTATTGGTAAGCACAATATCACTTCCAGCCTCAATATAAGACTGATGAATGGAAACAATATCTTCTCTGTGCTCTATATTCCATACTTCCGGGAGTTCCCCTGGTTGTAACCCCTTTGCCTGAAGGAGCGTTCCCATTCCTCCGTCAAAAAATAATAACTTTTTTCCAAGTGCTTCTCTTATCATTCTATGTTCCTCCGGAACTCGCAATTTATATTTACACAGACTTCACAGCCTGAATGATGACATCTTTCCTCTGTCGTACTCATCCCAATAACCGCCGTAACAGATTTTTTCGGAGTAAGCATGTAATTGTCTGTTGCCATTACTCCTATTGTTTTCCCACAATCCAGCATTTGAAGAACAGATTTTTGGAATTCGATTGAAAAATCTCCATATCCAGGACTGAATCTTGGGCGCAGATAATATCCATCTATCATCACTTTGTCTGCAATATTTCTCTGACACTCATCACAATACGCTTCCAGAACAGCTGCTGCGCATGCCTGAAGAATCACTGCCTTTGCCATATCCATAACAGAAAATCTTGTCTGCATACGATCCACCTCTATTCCCAGAGTCGCTGCAAACACAATCACTTTCTTACAATTTTTTAGGTTCTTGAAAAGGCTTTTACTTTCTGTCACGATATTTCCAAATTTCAGATACCTGTCTTCAACAATTTTCAGATCAAAAATTTTATAAATAAATCTTCGTCCTTCCATCTTCTCAACAGAATCTAGAATCTCATGAATTAGTTTCATAATCTGTCCTTCTGGCTCATGATTCTTATATCCCAGATAACGTACCGCTTCCTTTATCAGTTTCTCTTTTTTATTTAACATTTGATAATCTCTGAAAGATTCGCCATGATCTTTGCAGCAACATCTGGTTTATTCATAGAATATACATGAATATTCTTCACCCCATTTGACAACAGATCGATGATCTGATCTGTAGCATATGCAATTCCGGCCTGCTTCATTGCTTCCGGATAATCGCCAAAGCGGTCGACCAGTGCAAGAAATCTTCTTGGAAATACAGTTCCTGAAAGTTCCTGACTTCTTTTCAACTGTGATTTCGTTGTAATTGGCATGATTCCAGGCAAGATTGGAACTGTAATCCCTGCTTCTCGGACACGATACAGGAAATTATAATGAATATCATTGTCAAAAAACATCTGTGTTGTCAAAAAGTCTACTCCCATGTCAACCTTCTGTTTCAAAAACCTGATATCGTCTTCTTTGTGTTCTGTCTCTGGATGTCCCTCCGGGTAACATGCTGCACCAACACAGAAATCTCCTCTTTTCTTAATCTCTTCTACCAGTTCATATGCATAATGGAATCTGTCTCCTGTCGGAAATATCATCCCTTCTGGAATATCTCCGCGAAGTGCAAGGATGTTCTCAACCCCTGATGTTTTAAGATTCTCGATCACACCGCGTACTTCGTCTTTTGTAGACGATGCACAGGTTAAATGTGCAAGACTTAAAACATCAAGATCGTTTTTGATATGTTGAGCGATTTTCGCAGTGTTTTTACTTGTTCCTCCACCTGCCCCGTATGTAACACTTATGTAAGATGGATTTAATTCCGCAATCTTGTCCACAGCAGAAATTACTTTATCAAAGCCCGCGTCTGTCTTAGGTGGAAACACCTCGAATGAAATGTGAATTTTATCTTCGTTAAGTTTGTCTATTATTTTCATTTTTGTCCTCTTTATTGTAATTTAACTACTGAATGAGCCGGTTGTTTATCCGCACTCTGTAAAAGTTTGTTGCCGGCACTGTAGAGTCTGTACACATTATACTTCATTTGTTTGTTAAAAACCAGTGCTCTCGGTTATCTAAAACTGATTTTTCTGTATTTGTTGTTTGAAAATAACTCAACACTGGTACAGAATTTATAAAATATTTCTATTGCTCCATATAATTTCTTTGCAAGATAAAAAAGAAGCCTTCCAGTTTTTGGAAAACTTCCTTTTTTACATAAGACAAAAGCTTATTTGATATATTTCATTTCAGAACTATGATTATTCTGCTTTTGTTTCTTCAGCTTCTGCTACTTCTTCAGCTTCTGCTATTTCTTCAGCTTCTGCTACTTCTTCAAGTTCTTCAACTGCAACAGCTGGTGTCAGAAGGCTATTATACAAATCCTGATACTGAACTGCTGAATTCTTCCATGAGAAATCTGCGTTCATAGCTCTCTCTACAATCTTATTCCAGTCTCTCTTCTTTTCGTAGTAGATCTTTTCAGCATAACGTACTGTGTTGAGCATCTCATGAGCATTGTAGTTTGTAAAGCTGAATCCTGTTCCAGTTTTTTCAAATTCATTGTAAGGCTGTACTGTATCTTTCAATCCGCCTGTTTCTCTTACGATTGGAAGTGTACCATAACGCAAGCTCATTAACTGGCTAAGTCCACATGGTTCAAACAGTGAAGGCATAAGGAACGCATCACAGGCAGCATAAATCTTGTGTGACAATTCATCTGAATAGAAAATATTAGCAGCCACCTTGCCTTCATACTTCCATGCAAAGTGACGGAACATATTTTCATATTTTGCTTCACCTGTTCCAAGAACAACAATCTGTACAGGATCCTGACAAAGTTCATCCATTACATAATCGATAAGGTCGAAGCCTTTCTGATCTGTAAGACGGGAAATAATACCGATCATCATTGCCTTTGGATTCTTCTCAAGACCAAGTTCTTCCTGAAGAGCTGTCTTGTTCGCAATTTTATTCTTGCGGAAGTTTTCTACCGTAAAGTTCTTTACAATTTTTTTGTCAATGCCAGGATTCCATTCTGTATAATCGAGACCATTAACAATACCAATCAAATCGTTAGAGCGCGCATTCATAAGTCCGTCAAGTTTTTCCCCGTAGAATGCAGTCTTAATCTCGTCAGCATATGTATTACTTACTGTTGTAACCTTATCTGCATATACGATACCACCTTTGAGAAGATTTGCATCTCCATAAGCTTCCATCTTATCAGATGTGAAATAATAGTCTGGAAGTTCTGAAATCCACTTTGTGTCATTGATTCCATATACACCCTGGAACTTCAGGTTATGAATTGTCATAACTGTCTTGATTCCTTTGAAGTAATCATTGTATGCACGGAAGTGATCAAGATATACTGGAATCAGACCTGTCTGCCAGTCATGACAGTGAATCAGATCAGGACGGAAGTCGATTACTGGAAGAATGCTGAGAACAGCTTTTGAGAAGAAAGCAAACTTCTCAATTCCCCACTTTGGATCTCCTTCATAAGGAGTGGATCCTGTATAATAATATTCGCTGTCAATGAAATAGAACTGAATTCCATCGTATTCGCACTGAAGAATACCAGCATACTGATCCTGTCCTGCGATGTTAATGTAAATATGATCAATATACTCCATCATATCTTTCCATTTATCTTTCATACAACTATATTTTGGAAGTACAACTCTTACATCATATTCATTTTTATCAAAATCCTTTGGCAGAGAACCAACAACATCTGCAAGTCCACCTGTCTTAATGAAAGGAACACATTCTGATGCCGCAAATAAAATCTTTTTCATATTACAAATCCTCCATATTTACCTCTTAACGATTTCCTAAATTATATGTATTATAACTCATTTTTTGCTCTATGAAAAGGATTAATATTAAGATGCAAAGTAAATTCTGATAAAAATATGACAAAATCCGTCAACTATTTTTACCTGTGTTTATACTCCAGCTGGATCGTATCAGCAATCAGTGCAATGAACTCCGAGTTGGTCGGTTTTCCTTTTCCATTACTTACAGTATAGCCGAATAATTCCTCTATCGTATCGAGTTTTCCCCTGCTCCATGCAACTTCGATTGCGTGACGGATGGCCCGCTCTACACGGCTTGACGTAGTCTGATATTTCTTTGCCACTGTTGGATATAATATCTTTGTAATTGCATTGAGTACATCCATATCATCCACAGCCATCATGATTGCATCTCTCAAATAATGATATCCCTTAATATGTGCCGGAATTCCCATCTCATGAAGCAGATCTGTAATACGGTTTTCCAGATTATTTTTTAAATTTTTCTCATCTTTTGCAGCTTTTTCTGCCCTGAGTTCTGCCTTAATCTCCGTTTTTCTTACATTTTTTATCTGATTCAAAAGTATTTCATTATTAAATGGTTTTAATATATAGTAATTTGCCCCTCTGTTGAAGGCGTCTTCTGTAATTTTCTCCTGTCCCACAGCCGATACAACAATAAAATCTGGCTGCTTTTTGAGAGATTTATCATGATGTACATAATCCATGACGGTCAGACCATCCATCTTTGGCATGATCAGATCCAACAATACAACGTCAGGAGTTTTTTCTTTGATAATTTTACATGCTTCTTCTCCATTTTTCGCTCTCCCGACAATATGTAATGTTTTATCTGTACTGATGATTGTTTCCAGCATATCCAGCATTCGTTCATTATCATCAGCAATCGCCACATTTAAATGCTCCATAATCCCTCCATTTTCCAAAACTTGATTCTAAAAATACTGCCAAAACCAATTATATTCGTCGTACTATGCAGATTCAAGATATATCGCCCTCTTCTTTTCGACAATCGCTGTCGAAAAAATCTTCATTGTGTCAAACAGATTATTCTGTACAGAATTTCCTGTATTTTTTGTCGTGAAAAACTTTGCTTTTTAAATTCACAATGTTATAATGTTTTTCAAGTGTATTTTATAAAAATTTAATATTTTTCAAGTGCACTAAAATCTTAAAAGGAGCGAAAACAATGAATTCTGAACTTTATAACAATTATTTAAGAATTCTTGAGCATGAACTTGTTCCTGCCCTTGGATGTACAGAACCTATTGCAATTGCATATGCTTCTGCGAAAGCGGTTCAGATACTTGGTGACTTTCCAGACAGAATTGAAATGCGGTGCAGCGGCAACATTATTAAAAATGTAAAGGGTGTTGTTGTTCCAAATTCCGGTGGCATGAAGGGAATTGATGTTGCAGCTATTCTCGGAGCTGTTGGTGGTGACGCAGACAGTGAACTGGAGGTTCTTGAAAATATTCTTCCGGAACATATTGACCGAACGAAAGAGCTTGTTGAAAAGAAAATCTGCAAATGTTCTCTCGTCGAAGATGTCGCTAATCTTTATATAGCTGCCACAGTTATAAAAGACGAACATTTCGCTGAAGTTACAATTGCAGGCACACATACCAATATCATCAAAATCGTAAAAGATGGTGTTGTGTTTATTGACAAGCCACTCCAGTCAGAGTCACATGAAGAATTGTTTGATAAATCCAAACTTACAGTAAAAGATATCCTTGAATTTGCAGATACTGTAAAAATTGACGATGTAAAAGAAATTCTTGATCGTCAGATTGAACTGAATTCTGCAATTGCTCAGGAAGGGCTCGATAATAATTACGGTGCTCAGATTGGCAAGACAATCATGCATATCTGGGCAAAAAATGCAAGTACACGTGCATGTGCCAGAGCTGCTGCCGGAAGCGATGCCCGCATGAGCGGATGCTCTCTTCCTGTTGTTATCAACTCCGGAAGCGGTAATCAGGGAATTACTGTTTCTCTTCCTGTCATCATATATGCGGAGGAATGGGAGGTATCTAAAGAAAAGTTATATCGCTCTCTTATTGTAAGTAATCTGATTGCAATCCACCAGAAATATTATATTGGGAGTCTTTCTGCATATTGCGGTGCTGTAAGTGCTGCATGTGGGGCTGGAGCCGGTGTTACCTATATGTATGGTGGAAGTTATGAACAGGTTTCTCTTACAATCATTAATACGCTCGGCAATATTGGCGGAATTGTATGTGATGGCGCCAAACCATCCTGTGCAGCTAAAATCGCCATTTCTATCGATGCCGCACTGATGGCATTCCAACTTAGTATCCGCAACAAGAGTTTCCTTCCGGGTGAGGGGCTGATCAAAGGGGATATTGAGGAAACCATCAAGAGTATGGGATATATTGGCCGTGTAGGTATGCGAGAGACTGACACGGAAATCTTAAATGTCATGATTGACCGTGTTGATATCGGTAAGCAGTGCTGATATTCCATCTCACAACATAAAATTGAATATAGTTTATTAAAGGAAGGAATTTTTTAATGAAAAAGAACAGCTTTTTTTCAAGTCTGCCATTTAAATTAATCGTAGGCGTAATTATTGGTATTGTTCTGGGAATTCTTCTCAACAACACCGATGGAGCACCAATTACAAAAGCCATTCTGAACGTAGTTGTTTCTTTGAAATACATTCTCGGTCAGGTTATTATGTTCTGTGTTCCGCTGATCATCATTGGATTTATCGCACCATCCATTACAAAGCTTGGAAACAGTGCATCCCGTATGCTCGGTGTTGCACTAGTACTTGCTTACGCTTCATCTATTGGTGCTGCATTATTTTCAATGACTGCAGGATATCTGCTCATTCCACACCTTTCCATCGTAACAGATGTTGAAGGTCTGAAATCACTTCCTGACGCAGTGTTCCAGCTCGACATTCCACAGATCATGTCCGTTATGAGTGCTCTCGTATTCTCTGTAATGATAGGTCTTGCCGCAACATGGAACAAGGCAAAACTAACAACAGGTATTCTTGATGAATTCCAGAAGATTGTACTCTCTATCGTATCTAAGGTAATCATTCCGATTCTTCCTGTTTATATCGGATTTACATTCTGCGGACTGGCATACGAAGGTTCTATCACAAAACAGTTGCCTGTTTTCCTTCAGGTTATCCTGATTGTTCTTGTAGGACACTTCATCTGGATGGCACTGCTCTATGTTCTCGCAGGTGTATATTCACAGGAAAATCCAATGGAAGTTGTAAAACACTACGGTCCTGCTTACCTTACAGCTGTAGGTACAATGTCTTCTGCAGCCACACTTGCAGTTGCTCTTCAATGCGCTGGTAAGGCAAAACCGCTTCGTAAAGATATGGTACAGTTTGGCATTCCATTATTTGCTAACATTCATCTTTGCGGATCTGTTCTTACAGAAGTATTCTTCTGTATGACAATTTCTAAAATTCTTTATGGTCAGATTCCATCTGTTGGAACTATGATTTTGTTCTGCGCACTTCTTGGAATCTTTGCAATCGGTGCTCCTGGTGTTCCAGGCGGTACAGTAATGGCATCTCTTGGCATTATTACAGGTGTCCTTATGTTCGATGATGCAGGTACAGCTCTTATGCTTACAATCTTTGCACTTCAGGACAGTTTTGGTACAGCCTGCAATGTGACAGGTGACGGTGCCCTTACTATGATCCTCACAGGATATGCTAAAAAACATGGAATTGCAGAAGAATCTACAGCAAGTATAGATCTTTAGATTATAACAATTTAAATTAGGTACAACAAAAGAAGTCTGTAAAGTGAATCGACAAAAGTTCACTTTACAGGCTCCTCTTTTTCATATCTTTCTCTTTTTTAATATCTGTATTTTTCTGGCAAACCTCTCTATAACTGTATAAATTCTATAGTATTGTCAAATATATTTTCTTTCGCGCATACCGACACTTTAAATCCAGAAATATAATATTCTTTTACATAGCAATTCTGTACTTTTGTCCCTTTGTATATTTTTATATCATCAGCAAATCTCACCTCAAATTCTTTTAGCGGATAGCTTAAGCCATCTCCCGTCATTTTCAAATAACTTTCTTTTATCGTCCATAAGCGATAAAATGTAAGATTCTGTTCTTTAGAATCTAACGTTTCCAGATACTGAATCTCATTCTTATGAAAAAAACGCTTTGCAAGTTTTTGAGGTGCTGTCTTAATTTTTTCAATATCACATCCGACTTTCTTTTCGCTTACTACACATAAACATATCGTATCTGAATGTGATAAGTTAAAATACAATCCTGACAGTTCTGGTTTTCCATGAACACCAATTGTAATTTCCCGATCAGATTTTCCGTGTCTTGATAACACTTTTTGCAAAAGTATTCCTGCTCCAAAACTTTCTATTCTGCCTTTTGAATTGTGAAATGCTTTAATTTTATTTTGTCTGTATTCTGCTAATCCATTCAGAATATCCGGACAAACTTTTGGATCCTTTAACATAGATATATCTGCTGCATATACACGTACCATCTTTTTTAACCCTTCTTACTGAAATAATACAACAATATCATTTTCTTTAATCACTGTCTTTCCATCAGGAATAATCGTTTCTTCGTCTCTTAAGACCATTGCAATAATTTTGTGCTCTGGTATTTCTATCTCTTCGATTGTTTTATCACACCATGCATGACTCTTTCCAATCTGTCTTTCCTTTAATTTTTCCTTAGAATTGTATGGCGGAACGCTGAGGATGATATCATCCCCTGCATGAATCTCCACATCACCTCTTGTAACAATCTTTTGTTTATCTCTCATAATCATAAGCGCAAGAGAGCCTGTTGGCATTGAAACCTCTTTTATCTTTTTATTCTCCCAATTATGACCTGACGGAATATGCATCTTCATAAGCTGGAAATCTGTTTCATCCTGATAATCATTAAATGTTTTTCTGACATCAGACTTATCATCTATCATTTTCAGTTTTTCTGCAACATCTGGAAGCAGTGTTCCCTGAATCGCCGCTGAGAAAAGCGAAACCATAAATACGATCTGAAACAAATCCTTCTGCATCGAAATCCCTGCTGAAACTGCCATTATTGCAAATACAGAAGATGAAGCACCTCGAAGTCCCGCCCAGGATACAAGCAGGCACTGTGGAATACTACATTTTAAAGGAATCAAAAGAAGAAATACAGCCACAGGTCTTGCAATCACTGTCAAAAATGCAACTACTGCGAGTGCTGTCGGAATAAATTCTGGTAGTTCATTCGGGAAACTGAGAAGTCCGATGACAAAAAAGATTCCAATCTGAGCCAAACTTGTCAAAGCATCAAAAAATCCGATGATCGTCTGTTTATTCTGAATTCTTTTATTCCCTATGTAAATTCCATAAAGGTAAATGCTTAGGTACGCATTTCCATTTAAACAGGAAGTCACTGCATAACATACCATGACCATTGCAATGATAAAAATAGTATCCAGACCTTCTGTCACCAGATTAGTTCTTGTTAAAATACGAACAGATAGTTCTGCTATGAGAATACCAACGACTACACCAACGATCAGCTGCATTAAAATCGTACTGATCACATTTCCAAGTCCGCCTGTATTTACAACACTGATTGCAACGATAGTCAGCAGGTATGACACAGGATCATTACTACCACTTTCTACTTCTAAAAGCGAAGCTGTACCATCTTTCAGATTCAACTTCTTTTTTCGAAGAATCGCAAATACACTTGCCGCATCTGTAGAAGACAAAACTGCACCTATCAGAAAACTTTCCCCAACTGTCATGCGAAGAACATAATGACACAAAAGAGCGGTAATTGCCGCTGTGATTAGAACACCCACGGTAGAAAGAAGAACTGCCTTGACTGCGACCTTCTTCGCCTGCTTCCACTTCGTGTTAAATCCACCATAAAACATAATGAAAATCAATGCAAAAGAGCATAAATTCTCTGCCATTTTAAAATCAGAAAAATCAATCTTGAATACACCATCGCTGCCGAACAAAATACCGACAAACATAAATAAAATCAGTGCTGGCATCCCCAGTTTATCTGAAAACTTTTCTGCCAGTATACAAAGCAGAATTACACATGCAATTCCGAATATATATTGTATCATACACTTCTCCTTTCAAATTTGTAGTAATATATTTTATTAGTATATCATTTTTTCAATTAAATTCCGATAAAAAATTATAAATTCTGGAAGTTTTCGTGTTATAATTAAGTAGACAAAATTTATATTCAGGAGGATTTTCTTCAATTATGACAGGAACAGAAAGAAGAAATTTAATTATAGAAAAAATACAAAAAAGTTCTTCGCCGCTTTCCGGCAGTGCACTGGCATCTCTTTTCAATGTAAGCCGACAGGTAATCGTCCAGGATATCGCCTTGATTCGTGCTTCCGGTTATGATATTATTTCAACCCATCGTGGATATATTTTAACTACACCTCATTCTGTACAGCGTGTATTCAAAGTTTATCATAATGATGAATTGACAAAAGATGAACTGTGTTCTATCGTAGATCTTGGCGGCACAGTTTTAAATGTCATAGTCAACCATAAGGTTTATGGTCAAATTGAAGCTGAACTTGGAATACGTTCCCGCAAAAATATTACAGAATTTATTCAGGCTATTGAATGTGGCAAATCAAGCCATCTTAAAAATATAACGAGCGGATATCATTATCACACCGTGGAAGCCGACAGTGAAGAAACTCTGGATCAGATTGAAGATATGCTTCGCGAAAAAAATATACTTGTAAAAAACTAATTCAAAAAATCCCTTTGTTCATCTCTTTTTTGTGAGATGACAAAGGGATTCTTTTCTGTTTTTATATGCAAAGAAGAACTGCACATTCTCCACTCGCAAGAGTGATTGTATTAGTCTCCGTAATTTCGTTAAATACAGCTTCAGAAGTTCTTATATTTGTCAAAAGCACTTCTTTCACGATATTTTTCACATTAAGAAGGCATGCTCTTTCTCCATAGTTAGAAACAACAAGCACTCTCTGGTCTGATTCTTCATTCATACGATAATAAGCAAGAATGTTCTCTTCATTCTCAAAAGCCGGAATAAATGTACCATATGTAAATGTTTCTCTATAAAAATCATTTTTTCGAAGAGCTACAAGTTTCTTGTAGTAATTGAGAACAGAGTCTTCTCTTTTTTCCTGCTCTTCCACATTAAGTTCTTTATAATTTGGATTTACTTTCAGCCACGGGGTTCCTGTTGAAAATCCTGCATTCGCTTCGCTGTTCCATTGCATAGGTGTACGGGCATTGTCTCTGCTGTTTTCATAGCAGCATTTCATTGCTTCTTCTTCACTGCACCCTGCACTCAGCGCAAGCTTATATTCGTCCTTTGTACTGATATCATCGTATTCATCAATATCATCGAATCTGCAGTTTGTCATACCGATTTCCTGTCCCTGATAGATAAATGGAATACCTCTCAGGAGAATAGAAGTTGTTCCAAGCATTTTCTTTCCTGCATCATTCTGGATATAAGATGGAAGATAGCGGCTTGCACCGCGAGGTTCATCGTGATTTTCAATAATATTTGCCAGAAAACCGATATTCAGCATCTTTTTCTGGGATTCAAAAATAGATGTTCTCCAATCCTCAAATGTCATCTCTGGCATATCATACCATCCATGTCCTGCAAATGTAATCTCATGGGCGCTAAAATCAAACATAGATGAGAAATGACCTTCATCTCCAACGAACTCTTCCAATTCATCTGGATGCATATTAAATACTTCTCCTACTGTAAATGCATCATATTTGTCGAATGTTTCATGCTTTAACTCCTGGAGAAGTTCACCAATTCCTCGTGTGTTGTCACACATTTTAGAACATTTTACCATTCCATCCGGACCATCTGGTTCATAAGATGGGAAGTTTAAGTCTTTTTTTATGTTAATGATGGCATCAATTCTAAATCCGGCAATCCCTTTATCCAGCCACCAGTTTACCATTGTATAAATTTTCTCGCGGACAAACGGATTGTCCCAGTTTAAATCCGGCTGTTCTTTTGCAAACATATGTAAATAATATTTATCTGTACCCGGAACCTGCTCCCACGCACTTCCGCCAAAGTAACTTCTGTAATTGCTTGGTGGATTGCCATCCTTGCCCTTTACAAAGTAAAAACGCTCAGCATACTCTCCATCTGGATCGGCCAGTGCTTTCTGAAACCATTCATGTTTATCTGAACAATGATTTACCACAAGATCCATCAAAATATACATGTCTCTCTTTTTTGTCTCTTCAAGGAGTTCATCAAACTCCTCCATTGTTCCAAACTCTTCTGCAATACTGTAATAGTCAGCAATATCATAACCCTGATCAACAAAAGGTGACTTATAAACCGGAGAAAGCCAGATAACATCTACTCCAAGTTCTTTCAGGTAATCGAGTTTTGAAATGATTCCTCGCAAATCACCTATTCCATCACCATCTGAGTCCAAAAAGCTCTTTGGATAAATTTGATAGGCAATCTTGTCATTCCACCATTTTTTGTTCATAAAATTTACCCCTTTCTTTTCATGTATTTAATAATATAACAATATTATTATTACAAATTTATTCTTCTGTATTCCGTCGGAACACAACCTTTGTATTCTCTGAATGACTTTGTAAAATAACTGATGTCCTGAAACCCGCATTGAATTGCAATATCTGCAACCTTCATATGTGTAGATGCCAGTAAACCGGCTGCAGTCTGAATCCTGTACTGCTTTACATATTGAATCGGTGTTGTTCCAATTGTACGTCTGAAACAACGAAGACACTCACTTTCACTTACCATAGCACTGTCTGCGATCATTTTCATTGTAACTTCACCATAGTAATTATCATGTATAAACTGAAGCATCGTTTTGATACGATCTTCATCCCTTGTTGTTTTCCCAACAGGGTTTTGTGCCTCTGAGAAATTCTTCCAGAATTTAAACATTACTTCTGATAAAATAGATCTGATTTCAAATTCATACCCATCCTGCTCATTCATACAGATACTCCACATCTTAGATACAATGTCCAGAATTCTTTTCTGCCATGGAATATCAGGAGTCAAATGAATACTCTCCATTCTTCTGCTTTCAGACAATGGGGCAAAATATCTCTGATAAAACACGCTGTCAATGTTTCCATATACCAATCGCGGATGGAAAACAAATGAATGAAATGTGCACCCTTCGTCGCCTGCCCTCCACATACTGTGGAGAACTCCTGGATTAAAAAAGAAACCTTCTCCTTCTTTAATCACATACTTTTCACTTCCTGCTGCAACAATTGCAGATCCCTTTTCGATGACCGCCACTTCCAGTTCGTCATGCCAGTGCCAGTCAACTGTAAATTTCCCCAGGTTATTATAATAACAGGCAATAGGAAACAATGAAGTTCCGTGCTTCACTGTTTCCTTTCCTGTTTCATCTACTCTCTTATACACCTGGGTTTGTCTCATAATCTCCTCTTTTGACTGTTTTGCCATATAAAACCACCACTTTTATCATATTATTTCGTTTTTTATTATGATATAATCATAGCACGATACACAAGGAGGAGTCAATATGGTAAATTTACTTTTAGCAATTATTTACTTATCTTTCATCAGTCTGGGGCTGCCGGATGCAATTCTTGGCGCTGCCTGGCCAACCATTTATCCTGAATTTCAGGTTCCGATTTCTTATGCCGGTATTATATCAATGATCATCTCTTTGGGAACAATTGTTTCCAGTCTGCTAAGTGACCGTCTCACATGGAAACTTGGAACCGGAAAAGTAACTGCCCTCAGTGTGGCAACTACTGCAATTGCACTCTTCGGCTTTTCTATAAGTGATTCATTTATCATGCTCTGTTTATGGGCCATTCCTTATGGTTTAGGAGCTGGGTGTGTAGATGCCGGCTTAAACAATTATGCCGCTCTTCACTATTCCAGTAGAAATATGAACTGGCTTCATTGCATGTGGGGAATCGGCGCCACGTCCGGACCTTACATTATGGGATTTATTCTTAGTAACGGATTAAGCTGGAACAACGGATACCGCTATATCAGTTTCCTGCAGATTGCTCTTACAGCCGTCCTTTTCTTCAGCCTTCCACTTTGGAAAAAACGCTCAGACAATTATGTTTCATATGATAACGGTATAAGTACTGGTCCGCTCACTTTGAAACAGATTTTTAAAATAAAAGGAATTAAAGCTTTACTTATTTCATTTTTCTGTTACTGTGCACTTGAGCAGACAGCTCTTCTCTGGGCAAGCAGTTATCTTGCACTTCACAAGGGAACAAACAGTGAAACTGCTGCATTCTGGGGAAGCATGTTCTGTCTTGGATTGACAGCCGGACGTGCATTGAGCGGTTTCCTTGCTATGAAATTTAATGATACACAGATGATTCGACTCGGGCAGACAGTAACTGCAATCGGTGTAATCATACTCTTCTTGCCTATGAACGATGTCATCTCCATTGTCGGTTTTATTTTAATCGGACTTGGATGTGCCCCTGTTTATCCATGTATCA
Source organism: Schaedlerella sp. (assembly GCA_036309085.1). Lineage (GTDB taxonomy): Bacteria > Bacillota > Clostridia > Lachnospirales > Lachnospiraceae > Schaedlerella. Next base: position 1,773 of record JAXJUL010000006.1, on the reverse strand, counting down.
TTCATTCAACACCAGCACATTTTGGTGCAGATAATTCTCAGGCTATAATCGGTGTACAGATGGCTTTTGCTTATATTGGAACCTGTCTGATGCCGCCTTGTTTTGGATTAATTGCAAATCATATTAATATCGGACTTCTTCCTGTATATTTGACAGGTATTCTGATTTTAATGGTAATCATGCACGAATCTATGCTTAAGATTTTAAAACATAAATAATTTTACTATTATATTTTTGAACAGGAGAAAGATTATGAATAAAAGACAAAGTTCCACTGATTTAACAAATGGACCTATTGTAAAAGTTCTCTTATTATTCACTCTTCCTATATTATTCGACAGTGTTTTGCAGCAGCTTTACAATATTGTTGATACTGCAATAATTGGGAATTATCTTGGCGACAATGCACTGGCTTCCGTTGGGGCTTCCGGTCCGATCTACGAGCTGTTTTTAGGGATCACCATGGGATTTGGAAATGGTTTTTCTGTACTGATCGCACGTTACTTTGGTGCAAAAAAAGAGAATGACTTTAAAAAATCAGTATCCTGGACTTATTTATTCTCATTTATCATCGCAATACTGCTTACAGTTACAGGACTCTTAGGAATTCGTCCTCTGTTAAATGCACTTAATACACCTGCGACAATTATTGAGGATACGGTTTGTTATATGAAGATTATACTTGCATTTTCCGTTGTTACAATGTTTTACAACATGTTCGCCGGAATGCTTCGTGCAGTCGGAAACAGTCGTATTCCACTGTTCTTTCTCAGTATCTCGACAACCGTGAACATCATTCTCGATATCGTTTTTATAAGAGATTTTCATCTCGGCATTGCCGGAGTTGCATATGCTACTGTATTCGCACAATTTATCAGTGCAATCCTGTGTGTGATTTACATATATACAAAATGTCCTATACTCCGATTTGATAGAAAGTACCTGATGAAAGACAATGCTCTGACTGGGAATCTTCTGACTACAGGATTGTCAATGGCAATGATGTACGTTGTTGTATCTATCGGAACTATAGCCTTACAAAGTTCTGTTAATTCTTTTGGAGAACAGACAATCGCAGCCCACAATACTGCAAGAAAAATTAACAATGCCCTTATGCTTCCAATAGGTGCTTTAAATTCAGCAGCCGCAACATTTACAAGTCAGAATTTTGGGGCCAGAAAAATTCAGCGTGTAAAACGAGGAATCACTTCCGCCCTTACGATCTGCTCTCTCTGGATTGTGATTGCGATAGCAATTGCCTATTTGTTTGGCGAGCAGATTATCATTCTTCTGACGGGATCACAGGATCCTTTTCTTATTGATACAGCGTTCCGCTATATAAAGATCAATATTTTATTCTTCCATGCTTTAGGAGTTCTCATTATACTGCGAAGCAGTCTTCAGGGAATGGGACGAAAACTTATCCCTCTGCTTGGAAGTGTGATCGAACTTGTTTTCAAATTTGCAGCAGTCGGATTTATTGCCCCGGCACTCGGATATTTCGGAATATGTATTCTTGAACCTGTTATCTGGATTGTATGTGCAATCGTGGTTCTTATAGATTATTTTGTATTTATGAGAAAATATTCAACTACGAATAAATAGCGACAAGAAAAAAGAGAACCTTTGGAGATTTGATATGATTCCCCCTAAGTAGACATGGTAAATAACCAAAATCTACTTAGGGGGATTTTTTATGTCAAAATATTCCGTTGAACTTAAAATTGCTGCGTGTAAAGACTTCCTTTCAGGAGAGTTCTCACTTTCTGAAGT
>JAXJUL010000005.1:0-37619 GCA_036309085.1 Schaedlerella sp. | reverse complement strand
TTTCAGAGAAGCAACTTTGATATAATATCATAAGTTGTTTACTCTGTCAAGAACTTTTTTCAAGTTTTTTCAAACTTGTCTTTCGCCGTTCCCTTCCCCTTTCGGTTTCGTTCCCGACCTTTCCCAGCTCCGCTTCCCTTCTGCCTTTCGGCTTCCGTTCTGCGTTACTTTCGTTCGCTGTATCTCAGCGACAAGTAGTATACTATCACCTTTAATTTTAATTGTCAACGTTTTTTTTATTTTTTATTTATTTCGCACAATTCAGAAAATTCAATGCTTTTCTCAATTTATTCCAGCAATTCAGAAAGTGTTGTTTTTCCCTGATTTTTCAATGATTTTATGTATTCCTATAAATTTCATCATTATAAATTTTAACTTTTCAAATATGAAATTTTCTGAATATTCTAAGTTTTCTTTCTTCTACTCACTTAATATAGATATATTTTCATAGCTAACAGAAGAACTCCTGAACCAAAAAAAGTCAGGAGTTCTTCTATATTATTAATGTTTTTAAATTCCCATCTCAATCAATGGTTCATTTAACACTTCTGTACCATCCAATACAAAGCGTCCATCTTTCAATATTAAAATCTTCTCACCATTTTCTTTGATTACACTGATTTCTGCAAGTTCCTCATATGGGATAGTAATATCTGTATGACAATTAAAATATGCTTTTGCAAGATCTTCATTTCGCAACGCTGAAATTGCATTCTCTTTTGCCATAACTTCCTTCCCATTTGCATTGAACATCTTAATATCTTCACACCAGCTATAGCATGTATCACCCACTGCAAAATGAGGACCTGTTTTTTCTGCAATCAAAATTGGCATCTTATCTTCAATCTTATATTTTTTAGCAACAACATATGCTGTAGTATTCGTTCCTATTGCAAACTCTCCTATAGGAAGTGATTCATGATTATGAAGTACATTGTCATAAATGTACTTTTTGTTGTCTTCCTCTTTTTCGAAATTTGCACATGTATAATCTGTGATCATTCCATCTTTGAACGTTATTGTAAGATCACGATACTGAAGTTCATTTAAATATACTTTAGTTACATTCAGCACACCATTTGTTCCTTCCAATACTGGTGAAGTGAAAATCTCTCCTACAGGAATATTTACGTCTGCCACACAATTTTCAAAAATTGTTTCCTTAGCTGGATTCTGCAGACGATACAGCTGTACAAAAAGATCTGTCTTATTGTTATCTTTCCCTAAAATATGAACACTGGTCCCCTGATCCAATATATCAATCATTCTTTGCTGCACTTCTCTATAAAGATCCGCATCCAATGTATTAATACGAATCGTATCATCGAATATTTCTTTATACTGTTCTCCGATTTCCGGTACGGGATAGGCAACAATTGTAAAACTTCTCTCTTCTCCTTTAATATATTGGTTTGTAATCTGTCCAGCTTTGTTATCATATAAGATTACTAAAGAACGAAGTGACTCATCATATGTCGGCGCCTCTTCTTTAACTTCTGGAGAAAATGGATGTTCTCCAAAAATTTCGATTACTGCAGGACCGCCCATAAGTGCCGCCTGCTCTTTATTTTTTTCCAAAGAATTCTTCAAAACATCCAGCTTACGCTCAATATAACGCTTGTCCATAAAAACAGACTGATCGGAGCGGTGATCATAATCATATTGCTTATTAGCGATTGCACCATAATATCCAATCTTCTTCTGTTCTTTTTTCGTGATTACACTTGTTGCTGCACGATAAATGACTGGTTCCAGTCCTATTTTCCTGAAATTATCTATTGCAAGCTTTATAACTTTTTCAAATCCCAATGTATATCTAAGTTCTACCGTTTTTTTCCCGGAAATGTTTTTTCCCGTAACTGCAAAACCTATTCTGTATCCTTCTGTATATACATCGGCCATCTTCTGAAGCACTTCTTCCGGAAGTGAACGCAAATGTCTTGCTGTCCCAAGTTCATTTTCAGTAATATATTCTCCAAATTTGTAAAGATAACGATCATCCTCCAGATCTGTATTCATCAATACATCCAGTGCAAAACTACATTCTGGGTACAACTGTTCTTCCACTCTGTCTGCAAGGAATACATCACAATAATCACTTGCATACCAGTAAATGATATTTTTAATATTCTTGCACTCTGGCACATTTTCCTCTTCAAAGCAATTATATACTTCAATAAAAAGTTCATGTAATATTGTCAGATATTCTTTATTATTTTCAAATGCATACGGAATTCCGCCTCGAATCTCTGCACTAAGCAAACTTAATAACTGTCCCATCTCTTTTCCGAACAACTTTGCTGTATAGGATGGGTTTGCATAACTGTTATTATAATTCTCATCCAGAATCGCTTCATATAATTCATGATTATATTTCTGCATATCCATTAAACCAAGAGAATCCCAAATTCCATCTTCCACTAATTGTCTGACTTTTTCCAACTTCAGCAAAAAAGCGGCCCCTGTCTGAAAATATTCTCTGAACTTCTCTGGTGTTGTATCTTCAAGCCCAATCCTTTTTAATCTCTCTATTGTAAGCTCATGTCTTTCTGTACAAAATGAATTTCTTTCTTCCTGTTGTTTCTGCCATGTCATCTATGTTACTTCCTCCTGTTACGCGTTCGTTCTATATTACATAAATTATCACTAACCCGATCAGCAGTAAAATATTCATTATTAATCCAATGTTGCACGTTAAATACTTTCTGTCTTTTTCTTTTCTTCCCCATTTTGACGCCTTAATTCCCATAAGTACCAAAATAATTGCACTGATTCCCAGACCGCCTGTCAAAGCCTGCGCTTCTTTATATTCAACTACAGAAATCAAAATTGCTGTTCCCAATGCTGCAAAAGCAACACTTGCAAGTGCACATGAAATCTTTCCCATTTTTGAATGCCTAAGCTTCGTGCCCGCCTTATTATAACTACTGATCCTTTTTTCTTTATCATTAACCCTCTGCTTTTTCTTGATTTCGGACATAAATTTTTCTCCTGATTCTATTACATATTTTAAACAAGAACCATCCCAAAAGTCCTCCCAGTGTATTCAAAATTATATCATCCACATCAAAGCTTCCCACTCTGGTAAATAACTGGAACAGTTCCACACCTGTGCAAAGTATGATACTCCACAAAAATGATCTGTTAATTCTTCCTCTGCGCGAAAATGTCGATATTAAAAATCCATATGGAACAAAAATCAATATATTTCCGAATAAATTAGCAAATACCGTGAAGGTTCCTAACACCTCGCGGTATTCCCAAAAACGCTTTATTTCTTTAAAAGGCATCAAATTGTATCTATATGTTCCCAAATCACCTGTTCGTCCATACCATTCTGAGAAACATAAAAAATATATCAAAAAAATAATATAGAAAACAAACATAATTTTTCCAAAAAACCGGATCCATCTTGCCTGTTTAACTCTCAATTTATTCCCCCTCTGATTTTCTATCTATTATCTTCATCATTCATTAAAATGTAAGGTCATTCCTGTGCATCATCAGACGTGCTCCGTTAACGACTGAAATAATTCCTGCTGCAAGTCCGATCACTACTACAACAATCCCGAATGCTATATTCATCGCTCCTGATGATGTCATTGTTTTATATGCTCTTTCCATACTCTTGCCTCCCACATTTGTTTCATTTTTCCTTATATAATATAACACAATTCATATTTTAATGAAACAAGTGATTCACGATTTCATAAAGCCTTCACAAAATTTCTTTTAATTTAAGATATTTTCATGCACATTTTCTCTTCGCAAAAAACGCAGGATATGTTTTCTCACATCCTGCGTCATAAACTTTCATTTAATTATTTTGCACCATACTGTTCATAATAAGCATCGATTGCTGCTTTTAATGTATCGTCAATCAGAACTTTTCCATCTACTTCTTTATTATAAAGAGCTTCAACAACTTCTGCCATAGATACAATTGCGTTTGTTTCAAATCCATAAAGATCTTTTACTTCTTCTAACGCACATTTCACTCCACCTTTACCAACTTCCATACGGTCAAGAGAAACCATAAGTCCTTTGATCTCTACATCAGCTGCTCCACGTACTTTTGGAACTGTTTCTTCCATAGATTTTCCAGATGTTGTAACATCTTCAATCATAACAACACGGTCACCATCTTTTAATTTGCTTCCAAGGAAACTTCCTTTATCAGCACCGTGGTCTTTTTCTTCCTTGCGGTCTGAGCAGTAACGTACTTCTTTTCCATATAATTCGCTAAATGCGATTGCTGTTACAACTGCAAGCGGAATTCCTTTGTAAGCTGGTCCGAAAAGTACATCAAAGTCTGTTCCATAAGCTGCATAAATAGCTTTTGCATAGTATTCACCGAGTTTTTTTAACTGAGCACCTGTTACATATGCTCCCGCATTCATGAAGAATGGAGATTTTCTTCCGCTCTTTAATGTAAATTCTCCAAATTTGAGAACATTACTTTCTACCATAAAATCGATAAACTCTTTCTTATATGCTTCCATTTTTATTCCTCCTTATTAAACGGACTATTCCATATTTATTATATTACCATACAATCCATTCATTTTCAATTTAATTCCTTATATATACTTTTTGATATTTATGATATAATGCTAATAAGTATTAGCTAAAGGAGAATTTTATGGGCATAGAAGAAAGAGAAATCCGACTAAAAGAAGCCAAACTTCGAAGGGTAAGAACCCTGAGAATACGAATTGCTGTTGTAATCGCAGTAATTCTATTAATTATCGCAGCCTGCGCTGCATATTTTTCAAAAAATTCAACTGCTTCCAAAGAAACATCAGCACAGAAGCAGACAGAAAAAGAAAGTTCTGCACAAAAACAATCCGAAAAGGATCTTACAGATGCGGAACTTCTCCAAAATTATTACGATGCTTTTTTATCAGAAAATGGACTTTCTGCTGCTAAAAAAGACATATCCTATGCTGAATGGTTCTATGAGAACTATCCTGCTGAAACTGTTAATGGCATCATTGAGCTTTTAAAATCCAATACTCTGGATGATTCCTCATTTTATCAGTTTACCGGTGAAAGTATTCATGTTTCATCCGATCGATATCAGGAAGTTATTACTGCTGATAATCGTATTTTTGAACGCAGCGGAGTAACTTCCGGAGAAGCAATGATCACCCTTGCTGGTGATGTTTGCCTGGAAGAAGATAAATTTGTCCTTGATTATTATGATAAGGTAAATGATCTTACAAAGTGTATTTCACCAGATCTTTTAGAAATAATGAATTCATCTGATGTCATGTATCTGAATACAGAATTTTGTATCAGTGACCGTGGCACTGCTCAAGAAGATAAAAGTTATACTTATCGTGCTAAACCAGAACGAGTTTCACTTCTGACTGAAATGGGCGCAGATCTTGTCTCACTTTCCAACGATCATATTTATGATTACGGTCCAGATGCAATGATGGATACCTGCGATCTATTAATAGAAGCTGAAATCGCATATATTGGAGGCGGTAAGAACCTGTCTGATGCTGAGCGTCCGGTTTATTTTATTGTTAACGGAATTAAAATCGGATTCGTTGGTGCATCCAATGCTGAAAAAACTATTTCCACACCAGATGCGGGAGAAAATTCTCCTGGTATTATATCTGCTTATGATACCGCATCTTATAATGCGATCATTCAGAATGCTTCCAAAAATTGTGATTATCTGATTGCCTACATTCATTGGGGATCCGCTGAAGAGACTAATAATATGAATGATCAGCAGAAAGCAAACGGAAGAGAATTCTTAGCTTCAGGCGCTGATATTGTAATAGGCGGACATCCGCATTATTTACAAGGTATGGAATATGTAGATGGGAAACCAATCGTTTACAGTCTGGGAGATTTTTGGTTTGATTCAGATAAACGATACTCTGAACTATTAACTTTGAAGATTAATATTGATGGATTACAGGAAATGAATATTATCCCATGTCAAATGGCAGATTCCAAGACACAGTACATAAGCAATGTTAAAGAGCAGGAGGAATACTTTACCTTCCTTGAAGAAATCTCTGTAAATGCTGCAATTAGTTCTGAAGGTGTTGTTACTCCTAAATAATCCATCTAAAATTCAAAAAAATGGCTGCTTTAGTACAAAAAACTATTGCAGCCATTATATTTTACCTGTCTTATCTTTATTTTACAATTCCAACGATATCGCTGATATTTTCAATCTTATGACGGAGCATATAATCTTCAATACCTGCGACAATTTCCTCTGTTACCATTGGATTTACAAAGTTTGCTGTTCCTACAGAAACTGCAGATGCACCTGCCAGCATAAATTCGATCGCATCTGCTGCACATGAAATGCCTCCCATACCGATGATCGGAAGTTTAACTGCATTAGCAACCTGGTATACCATACGAACTGCGATTGGTTTAATTGCTGGTCCGGATACACCACCAGTTTTGTTTGCTACTGCAAATTTCTGACGTTCAATATCAATCTTCATACCAGTCAGTGTGTTAATCAGGGAAACTGCATCAGCTCCTCCTGCTTCAACGGCTCTTGCCATCTCTGTAATATCAGTTACATTTGGACTGAGTTTCATGATCACTGGCTGTTTTGCATATTTTTTCACAGCTTTTGTGATTGCTTCTGCTGCCTGTGGATTCTGTCCGAATGCAATTCCGCCCTCTTTAACATTTGGACAGGAAATATTGATTTCAAGCATATCTACAGGTTCGTTTGCAAGACGTTCTACTACTTCACAATAGTCTTCTGTACTTCTTCCGCAAACATTTACAATAATTTTTGTATCATACTGTTTTAAAAATGGAATATCTCTTTTGCAAAATACGTCGATTCCAGGATTCTGAAGTCCTACTGCATTCATCATTCCACCGTATGTTTCTGCAATACGTGGAGTTGGATTGCCTGGCCATGGTACATTAGCCACACCCTTTGTTGTAACTGCACCGATTTTGTTCAGATCAACGAAATCACAATATTCTGCACCAGAACCAAATGTTCCAGAAGCTACCGTAACGGGATTATTCCATTCAACGCCAGCTATATTTACACGCATATTCATTATAGTTCCACCTCCGTAGCCAAGAATACCGGACCATCTTTGCAGATACGTTTATTATTAACATTAGTATGGTGATCTTTTTCTTTAGACTTACATACACATGCAAGACATGCGCCAATACCACATGCCATTCTCTCTTCCATTGAAACATAGCATATAATGTTATTCTCTTCTGCATACTGTTTCAGTGCACGGAGCATTGGTGTTGGACCACAGGCCATGATCACGTCTGCTGTCAATGCATTTTCTTTAATTGCATCAAGAACATTACCCTTTGTTCCTGCGCTTCCATCTTCTGTTGCAATATATACTTTACCACATTTTGCAAATTCTTCTGTCAGGAACTGCTCATCACGGTAGCCCATAACGATCTGATTATCAGCATCTAACTGTTTTGCAAGTTCAAGGATTGGCGGAACACCAATTCCTCCACCGATCAGAAAAGTTTTTTTGCCTTTTGCTGCATCAAGCGGAAATCCATTACCAAGAGGTCCAAGAATATCGATGGAATCTCCTGCTTTCATCTGTGAAAACTGCTCTGTACCTGTGCCTTCTCCTGTCACACGGTAAACAATACGAAGCTGTTTTTTCTCTTTATCAATCTCACAGAGACTGATTGGTCTTGGCAGAAGCTTGCTTCCATCTTTTGTATAAACAGAAATGAACTGTCCCGGAACTGCAAGTTCTGCAATCTCTTCTGTCTGAATCCACATGCTGTAAATATCTTTGGCAATACTTTCCTGAGATACTACTGTAGCAATTTCTTTACGTTTGTTAGACATTACTTTGTCTCCTTTGGTTTTATTTTGACTCAGCCATGCAGAATCTGCATGGCTGAAATTATGACATTTATTTATTTTGCTGCGTTCAATGCTCCCTGAATATCAGCTACCATTGCTTCAACTGCTGCTCTTGATGCATCACCGAAGTTTTCTGCACCAAACTTAGCATATGCTTCCTGTTTGTAAGCTGCAATGATACCTCTTGAAGAGTTAACGATTGCACCAAGTCCGTCTTCATTGAAGAAATGTACAAGGTCCTTGCCCTGTCCACCCTGTGCACCGTAACCTGGAACAAGAATGTAAGATTTTGGCATAACTTTACGAAGAACTTTACCCATCTCCGGATATGTAGCTCCAACTACTGCTCCAATGTAACTGTAGTCGTCGCCCATGCACTGAGCACCCCATTCAGCAACTTTTTCACCAACGAGTTCATATAATGGACGTCCGTTAATCAGCTGATCCTGAAATTCTCCACTGGATGGATTAGATGTTTTAACGAGGATGAAAAGACCTTTCTTTTCTTCCTGACATACTTTTACGAATGGATTTACGCCATCAGATCCAAGATATGGATTTACTGTTGCGAAATCTTCATCGAATGGAATATATTCTTTGCTTCCAACTTTTACTTTTCCGAGATGTCCTACTGCATATGCTGCAGATGTAGAACCAATATCACCACGTTTGATATCACCGATTACTACGAGACCTTTTTCTTTACAATAATCTACTGTTTTCTTAAATGCTGCTACACCTGGAACACCGAATTGTTCGTACATAGCAATCTGTGGTTTTACTGCCGGAATCAGATCATAAGTTTTGTCAACAATCTCTTTGTTGAACTGCCAAATTGCTTCAGCAGCACCTTCCAGCGTTTCTCCATACTCAGCAAATGCTTTCTTCTGTACATGTTCTGGAATGTAGTTGAGCATTGGGTCAAGACCTACTACGATTGGAGCTCCTGTTTTTTTAATGTTTGCAACTAATTTGTTAATCATTGCTTTTTCCTCCTTAAATTTTAGAATGCCTTGGCATTTATACTTCCTTCTTTCAGGATTCAGGTTTTTGAAACCCGCTCCTGATGCTTGGCAATTTAATAAAGACAGGTCATCACATACCTGTCTTTATCATACCACATATGAGGGGATTATAGCAATTGGGACATCATTTTTTTGCAAAACTTTGTTATTCTCCTTGTAACTTCAAATCCTGCTTAACTGCCTTCTCAAGTTTTTCTTCTGTTTCAGGGTACACATATACATCATAAACAGTATGTCTTCCATTTACAATCGCCTCAATTGACGCAAATCTTGTATTTTTTATATTAGATATATACCCATCTTGATATAATTCCACAAGCTGAAGTTCATGTTTCACTTCATCTAAAAGTTCACTATCGCTGACAGTAAACGCCGGTTTTTTTCCTTCTTCATAAAATTCAATCGACAATACTTCACTGTCTGCCAGAGGATCCTTCAGTTCAACTCCACATTTCTCCAAAAACGCAATCGTATTCTTGAATCCTTTGTAAATATTATAAACCTCGTTTGAATAATATCCAACGTATTCCTGCTCTTTATACTCAACTTTAAGTTTTGTAAGAATCTGTTCGTCTTCTGTTTGTGTAAATGTCTGTTCTGTCAGTTCTTGAAGATAAATTTCTAAAAATTTTTTCTGTTCTTCATCTGAAAGCATAAGACTTTGCACGGAAACAACATTATCCAGCGTAAGTGTTTTTATATCCTCTGATTTTTTGTGATAAAGATCAAAGAAATCATCTTTAAACTCTTCTGTCGCAACTATTGTATCCATTAGATTTTTCACTTTTTCATTGCTTATATCCATATAATATTGTCTTGCTTTCGAACTGCCGTTTCTTAATTCATATTGAATCTGAATCCATGCTGTCTGTACTCCTTCTTCCATCTGGTCTTCATTCATACGAATCATCTGAAGTAACTGATCATTTTCTTTTACCAGCTCATCTGCCAACAATACTACGTCTTTTAATGCCTCACCATGTATTCCATCCTTTTCAGCATCATATGACTCATAAAAATACATTGTATCTGTATTAAAAACAATGGAGACACTTTCTACATCTTCCACATCCGGAACATATTCGTCATATTTCAAAAGATCTATCTTAATGATAAAAATAAACAAACAACAGATTAATACAGTGAACACCATCTGTTTTTTCTTAACCAGCATTCCTTTCAAATCGAATTGGAAAATACTTTCCAGAATTCCGTGCATAAGAATTCCTCCGACGATAGTTCCTGCAAAAAGCCATCCAATCGCATTATTTGGTGCAGTCATTCTTAAAAAATATCCACAATACAAAGCAAACGGTACGACAATCAAGAAACGAATTGCAGCATTTGCCTTTGTAAATGCCATCGCCCTTCCTGCTGCTTCAGCAGACCTTTTTACATACAGATACTGTGCGGTCATACTAACTACAATAATAAATATGATGATAGCGATCAGATAATTCGTATGACGTTCTAAAGTCCACATTTCATAATCCATCGTCAGACCATATGCCAGTGAAACAGGTGAAAAATAATTCCATACAGCTGAAAAATCTTTTAAACCTGCGTAAGTGTCAAAAAACATTTCCGAAAAAGCCGGTATGATCCATTTTAAAATCACTGGAACATAGATACAAAATACTCCAAATCCCATAATGGCAATCACATAATTTCCTGTCATGATCATTGCCAGCGCCATGGTCACAAAGCAGGCTGAAAACACCAGAATTTTGCATATCAGTGTCCACAAAATATTGTATAAATATGTTGTCGTTCCATATCCTGTCGCATATCCAATCATACACTCTGCCAACTGTGCAATAATACACGGAACCATGTAAATCATTCCACAAACAACCATTCCTATCCAAAACTGATTTACACGTTTTACAGGAAGCGACAGATAAAAATCGCTTTTTTTCTGTGAATGAAGATAGCAAAAAAATTCAAATGCCAGTAACACCGAAAGTCCAATTGTCAAAATCATATTATCAAAATCAGGCGATGCCGCTGATGCTATTGCTTCCGCATGAAATCCCAATTCATGATCCATCTCTGCCAGTCTCTGAATGTCAAAATAAAAAAATAAAATCTCAGTAAGAAATGCAAGTATTGTCGCAAAAATGGAAATCATGCGATGACTGAATTCTTCTTTTATCAATTTAACCAATGAGATTCTTGACGTCATAACCCACAACCTCCATTTCACTAATAAAGATTTCTTCCAGTGTCAACGGCAATGCCTCACAATAAACAGGATTCAAACTCTCAATCACAGGAAGAACCTGAGCAGAACTTCCTCTGACAATCATTGTCAGAAGCTTTCCGTGACGGTTCATCCGCAGAATATCCAGTGTAGTACGAATTATCAGGTCCATCTCTTCAGGAAGCACACACTGTATTTTCAAAAGTCCCCCACGTAACTTTTCCATATCTTTCGCGAGAAGAATACCTCCCTGATGAAGCACACCAATGTAATCACAAATATCTTCCAATTCACGCAGATTGTGTGATGCAATAACCGGCGTCAGTCCTCTTTCATAAATCTCCTGCACAAAAATGCTTTTTATTCCCTGCCGCATCACAGGATCTAATCCGTCAAATGTCTCATCACAGAGAAGATACTTTGCCTTTGAACAAATTCCCAAAAGAATGGATATCTGCTTTTTCATGCCTTTTGAAAAGGTTTTAATCTTACGCTTTTCATCAAGACCAAATCTTTTCAAAAAGTCTATAAACTTTTTTTCGTCGAACTCTGGATAATATTTTTTATAAAATCTTGCATGCTCCTTAGCTGTTCCATTTGGAAAATAAAACTGATTGTCAGAAATATAGAATATGTCAGCTGACGCATCCGGATTATCCCACACACTCTTTTCGTCAATGATTATCTCTCCTTCATCAGCTTTTAAAATCCCTGCCAGCATTCGAAGAAGTGTACTTTTTCCTGCTCCATTTGTCCCTAACAGTCCAAAAACAATTCCTTCCTGAATCTCAAGTGTCACATTGTTAACTGCCATGATTTCGTCGTATGCTTTTTTCACATGCCTTATCTCAATCATACTCCTACACCTCCTTATAAACTTCTTTAATGCACTTTTCTATCTCAGAAAATGCAATTCCCGCCTCTTTATAAGTCTTTATCTGCTCTTTCAACAGATGAAGCATCTTTTCCTTCTCCTGTTCTACAACCTGTCTGTTTCCACAGACAAAATTGCCTCTCCCCTTCACAGAATAGATAAAACCACTTCTCTCCAGCTCCCCATAAGCACGCTGAATCGTGTTCGGATTAATAGAAAGTTCTATCGCCAGAGAACGTACCGACGGAAGCTTCTCATCTGCTTCCAGAACTCCATTCAAAATCAACATTCGGAAACGTTCTACAATCTGCTCATAGATTGGACGCTTATCGCTATAGTCGATTACTATCACTTTCTTTCCTCCTCTCAATTCACTTCAAGTGTAATAAGTGTACTAATTCTTTTAGTACACTTATTGTATAATAGTTTTTCTGAAATGTCAAAGAAATTTCTATAACTCAGTCGTAATGTACAGATAAAAGAAAAAGCATATTGTAAACTCAATACAATACACTCTTTTAATCATTACAATATTATAAAATAAAACTTAATCTTTTCCTCATCTTCAGCCCCAGTACTGCAGCTCCAACAGCTTTTACAACAGCCCATGGTAAGTATGGTAAAACACACGCCACAAATGCTGCAGCCAGCGTACTCTCCATAACAAAACTAAAAAATACTAATCCAACAATAAAATTAACAGAAGTGCCAAAAATCAACATCATTACAAATAAAACTTTTTGCTTTTTATGCTCCGCACCCCAACCAATCAGCCACGCCATAATGGGAAACGATAACAAAAAACCACCTGTCGGTCCCAGCAGATGATGTAGTCCACCTCCGAAATTAGCAAAAACCGGCACTCCCACAGCACCGAGTAATAGATAGATAACCATGGATATCATTCCATTTCTTGCTCCAAGAACAATCGCTGCAAATGCAACCGCAAATGTTTGCATCGTCAGAGGAACGCCAACCGGCATCGGAATGGAAATTTGCGCCATCACGGCAGTGACTGCTGTAAGAATCGCGATATTACAGAGATCTTGCACAGAATATTTACTTTCTTTTTTATATTTCTTCATTTATTTTCCTCTTTTTTCTTTCAATCGACTGTAAGAATAGCATGAAAATTTTGCAAATACAACTGTTGTTTTTTCGGAAATTTCAATATTCTTTTATAGTCTGTATCAAGAAACTGTGATAAACTGTAAACAGTAAAATTCTAAAGATTGGATTTATCATTATGAAAAATATTTATCAGGATTTATTAAATACACTTGAGGAACAGGCCAGAGCCGTAATCCTTACTACACTGACCGATTCTGTCGAAAAGGAAATAATTATCGCTTCTAACTCTAGTCTGCCTGCTGAAGAAGCTCTTTTAACTGGAAAACCATTTTTCCAGTCAGAAGGGGAAAAAACTCTTATTGCAGAACCATTTTCCAGAGAAGACCGTCTTTTAGTCTTTGGAGGAGGCCACGTTGCCTATATTCTTTCAGAAATTGCAGCAAAAATCGGATTTTCCGTAATTGTAACAGAAGATCGACCTGAATTCGGCACCAAAGAACGTTTCCCGTGGGCACAAAAGGTCTTCTGCAAAAGTTTTGATGAGGTGATTGATTCTATGACAATCTCCGCTTCTGATCATATTGTTCTTCTGACAAGAGGACATTTTTATGACAAGATCTGCCTGCGATCACTGTATAAGCAAGAACGCCCTTCCTATCTTGGAATCCTTGCTTCCAGAAGAAGAATGGGCGAACTGACTTCCCAGCTTTCAGAAGAAGGCATTGAAAAAGAATGGATGCAGCAGATTCACTCTCCTGTCGGTCTCGACATCGGAGCTGTCACACCGGAAGAAATCGCCATTGCGATTCTCGCACAGATCATCCAGACAAAACGCTTATCTGCTGATGGCAGACAGCGAATTGTTCGTTCTGACATTGATATGCGCGTGATCAGACATCTTTCTTCTCTTTCTGATGAACAAAAAAATATTAAAAAAGCAATTGTGACCGTCCTTGAAAATAACGGCATTACACCAAGAAAAGCTGGTGCTAAGATGATTGTTTATGAAGACGGAACACTCATTGGTACAGTTGGAGGCGGTCCTGCTGAAGGCAATCTCATTGCAAGAGCAAAAGAATTTATTCAAAAAGAGGAAACCTATTGCATACTTTATGCTGATATCGGAGGATGTCTTACCTATGATAAAACAACCATCAGTAGTGACTACTTGAGAATTCTGATTGAAAAAGGCTGAGCATTTTTCACTTATTCACATACAGCCCCTAAGTAATTTTTGTGAGTAAGCGATTAATTGGGGACTGTTTTGATTTCTGAAGTTATATCTTCTATAATGCAGTCAGCAGACTGCGTAAGAAAGCTTGTGAAATCTCTTAAAAATTTTCAACGAAGGGACAACCGTCTTCTTTTTCTTGTTTAATAAAGTTACCCCACAGATTTGTAGAAACCTCAATTCATTAGGTTGTTCATTCTGTGGGGTAATCTTTTTAATTCAGTGATGTCATTAATAACATTCCTCTATCGAGATAGTAATAATCCAAGTTTTTACATCGGTATAATATTTTCCGTTTTCTAAAAAAATTTTTCGCTTTTATTTAAATTATAATCAGGAATAAAACAGAATCTTCCGATAACACTAATTCCAGTGCAATCTTTCATGTTTTCAAAACTATAGTCACCATGGTCAAAAATAGAATACTCGGTATTAGACACATATGCATTAGATATGTATGTTTTAAAGATTTGTTGTATTTTACTATTTCTTGTATCATATACATATGCTGCTTCAACAATAAATTTAATTTCTATGGATTGATTGTTTAAATCATTTATTATATAAGATTTGTTTATTGTTTTGTAACCAATTTGATTTGATGTGTTTGACGAAATTTCTGAAATTTCTTTCTGATGTTTTTCATAAGCCAGTTCGTAACTGATTTCTTCATTGCTTGCCATAGCAGAGATGAAGCGTTTCATCGTATTATATGAAAGACTATCATTTTCATTTATAGGATTACTTTCAGATAAGTCTATACAGCAAAACACATATAGTACGCATAAAAAAATTACAATTAATACAACAGATCCTATATTTTTCTTCAATACATTTGAATTACAAATTTTTTACGAATTTTCTCATAGAGATTCTCCTTTCTAATATGGTTAAATTTAATTATATCCATATCCTCCATGTCCATTGGAATCACGAATTCATTTTATTTTAGATAGATGTTCCACAGAAACAACGAAGAATATAAAGACAATCATCTATTCAGGAATTATTTTTATTTTTGTTCTCTTGTCTGTATTTATTGTACCTGAAGCACGTTTTCCAGATAACCCTGAAGAACAAGACGGTGCGATAGAAATTACAAAAGAAAATGCGTATATCATAGAAAATGAAGAAGGATATACAATTTATATTGAAGGACAATATTTTGCTGATATCAATTATATTCCAGAAGATTTAGAAGATATTCCAGTTTACAAGAAAGAACATATTGTTAATGAAAAACAGTAAATACATTTTGGAGATTATCACTATTTGTACAATGTTATTAAACTTTTCAACAACACAAGGAATCTACCAATCGGGACTGTCAGTTAATGACAGTTCTAAAGAAGGAGGCGGTAGATGACTTAAATTATCAATTGTTACGACGTTTAAAGAAGGTGAAATCGGCATAATGCCGATTTCACCTTCTTTCCCTATTCTGCTTTCTTTTTCGCAGCATGCCCAGTATACAACTGATAATATCTTCCCTGCTGCGCAATCAGCTCATCATGAGTACCTTGCTCAATAATTCTTCCCTGCTCCAATACCATAATACAATCTGAATTTCTTACAGTAGAAAGTCTATGTGCAATAATAAATGTCGTGCGTCCTTCCATCAGACGATCCATACCTTCCTGAATGATTCGTTCTGTTCTTGTATCAATAGAACTTGTCGCCTCATCAAGAACAAGTACAGGAGGGTTAGAAATGATAGCACGGGCAATCGCCAGAAGCTGTCTCTGTCCCTGGCTTAAATTTGCTCCGTCACCGGTCAGCATTGTCTCATATCCTTCCGGAAGTCTGCGGATAAATCCATCCGCATTTGCCATTTTAGCTGCTTCCACAATTTCTTCATCTGATGCATCCGGACGTCCAAAGCGAATATTTTCCCTCACTGTTCCAGTAAAAAGATGTGTATCCTGAAGAACAATTCCGAATGATTTACGAAGGTTTTCCTTCTTCATATCCTTTGTGTCAAACCCATCATAGATGATCTGACCTTTCTGAATATCGTAAAAACGATTTACAAGATTAAGGATTGTTGTCTTGCCGGCACCAGTAGAACCAACGAAGGCAATCTTCTGCCCATGCTTCGCCTCAAGATTGATATCATGAAGCACAGTCTTGCCTTCCACATAACCAAAGTCTACACCTTTAAAGATTACATTTCCTTTCAGTTCTGTTAACTCTTCAGAACCATCTTCCTTTGTAACCTTCCATGCCCACTCTCCAGTTCTCTGTTCAACCTCAACCATCTGGCCATTCTCTTTTTTAGCTCTCACATGAGTTACGTAACCTTCATCCACTTCCGGAGCTTCATCCATCAGTTTAAAGATACGGTCAGCCCCCGCCATTGCCATAACAATGGCATTAAGCTGCTGGCTCACCTGGTTGATTGGCATATTAAAACTCTTATTAAATGTCAGGAAACTAGCAAGTGCTCCCAAAGTAAGTCCGCTGACACCAGTCAGTGCAAGCACACCACCAACAATAGCACAGAGAACATAACTGATATTACCAATCTGCGCATTGATTGGTCCTAAATAATTTACAAATGTATTAGCACGATCCGCACTGATATAAAGTTCGTCATTCAATTCCTTGAATCTCTTTTTATTCTCTTCCTCATAACAGAAAACTTTTACAACTTTCTGTCCGTCCATCATTTCTTCGATGTAACCATTAACAGCTCCCAAATCCTTTTGCTGTTTGATAAAATATTTTCCACTTTCACCGGTCGCTTTCTTGGTACAGAACAACATCACACATACCATAAACAATGTCACAATAGTCAGTGGAATACTCAAAACTACCATGCTGACAAACACACTTACGATTGTAAATGCACTATTGATCATTTGAGGAATACTCTGACTTATCATCTGACGAAGTGTATCAATATCATTTGTGTACACAGACATGATATCTCCATGTGCATGAGTATCAAAATACTTGATTGGCAGACTCTGCATATGTTCAAACAATTCATCTCTCAGATTTCTTAATGTTCCCTGTGTCACCGTAACCATAATACGATTATAAATATAAGTCGCAGCCACGCCGATCAAATAGAATACTGCTACTTTACCAATTGCTTTCGCAAGAGGAGTAAAGTCCGGATTCTCTGTCAAAAGAAACGGAGCAATATAATCATCAATAAGTTTCTGTGTAAACATTGTTCCCTGAACATTCGCAATAACACCGACAAAAATGAAAATGAATACGAACAGACAGTGAATTTTATAATCCTTAAACACATATCCCATCAGACGTTTCATAATCTTTCCAGGATTTTCAATCTGTGGTTTTACACCTCTTGGTGTTCTTCCATGTGGACCTGCCATACTCATTCACCTCCATTCTCATCAAAATCTCCGCCACCCTTGGTCTGAGATTCGAAAACTTCACGATAAATTTCATTAGTCTTAAGCAGTTCCTCATGAGTTCCAAAACCGCTGACACGTCCTTCTTCCATAACAATGATTCTGTCTGCATCCTGTACGCTCGCGATACGCTGTGCGATGATAATCTTTGTAGTATCCGGAATTTCTTCACGGAATGCACGGCGGATCTTCGCATCTGTTGCAGTATCGACAGCACTTGTACTGTCATCCAGAATCAAAATCTTTGGCTGCTTGAGCAAAGCTCTTGCTATACAAAGTCTCTGTTTCTGCCCACCGGAAACGTTATTTCCGCCACGTTCAATCTTCGTATCATATTTATCCGGAAAACGTTCAATAAATTCGTCCGCACAGGCAAGTTCACACACTCTCTGGCACTCTTCCAAAGTCGCATCCTTCTTTCCCCAACGCAGATTATCCAGAATCGTTCCTGTAAACAGAACATTTTTCTGAAGAACAACGGACACCTGCTCGCGCAGACTGTCCATATCATATTCTTTTACATTCATTCCGCCTACTAAGATTTCACCTTCAGAAACATCGTAAAGACGGCTGATCAGGTTGACAAGACTTGTTTTGGCACTCCCGGTTCCGCCTATCACACCAATCGTTTCACCTGATTTGATATCAAGATTGATATCTTTTAATACAAATTCCTTACTGCCCTCTTTGTATGCGAAATTTACATTCTTAAACTGAATACTTCCATCTTCAACCTCATAAACAGGATTTTCCGGATTACAAAGACTGCTGTTTTCATTCAGAACTTCAGAAATACGACGAATACTTGCTATACTCATAGAAAGCATAATAAATACCATGGAAAGCATCATAAGGTTCATCAGAATGTTCATACAATATGCCAGAAGACTCATCAACTCTCCTGTTGTCAATGCATCAACCACAATCATTTTTGCACCGAACCAGCTGATCAGAAGAATACATGCATAAACTGTGAACATCATGACCGGAGTGTTGAGAATTACATTACACTCTGCCTGTGTAAATATTTTATAGATATTGTTGCTTGCTTCTTTAAATCTGCTGATCTGTTGTGGCTCACGCACATATGCCTTTACAACACGGATCGCCGAAACATTTTCCTGAATCGATTCATTCAAAGCATCATACTTCGGAAATGCCTGCTCAAAATATTTCATAGAACGACGAATCAGGAAGAATAAAACGATACCAAGCAGAAGCACTGCGATCAGATAAATGGATGCGAGCCTTTCATTGATCACAAATGCCATTGTCATGGCACAAATCATGCTGATCGGCGCACGAATACCCAAACGCAAAAGCATCATATATGCATTCTGCACATTCGTTACATCTGTTGTCAGACGGGTTACAAGTCCTGCTGTACTGAAATGATCGATATTCTGAAATGAGAATGTCTGAATCCTATTGAACATGGCTTCTCGCAGATTCTTTGCAAAACCTGCTGCTGCTTTCGCACCATATCGTCCACCAAGCATACCGCCAAGCAGGCCAATCGCTGCTGCCAGTATCATTAATGCTCCTACCTTGTAAATATGATTCATATCTCCAACATTTACGCCATCGTCAATGATAGATGCCATAAGAAATGGAATCATTGTTTCCATCATTACTTCGAGGATCATATAAATCGGCGTTACGACAGAAGCTCTTTTGTACTCTTTCACTTCTTTTAATATAGTTCGAAACATTGTACAACTCCTTTCTTGTTATTATTTTTCTCCAGTCTCCAGAGATTGAAAGACCAGATCCCCCCCTCTATTCATTTTATGCAAGAAAGACATATTTGTCTAATCTCTGCAAAGCTTCTTCCAAAAGTGATCTTTGCAGTGCAATATTAATACGGATGCTGTTCTTACCATGGAACGGTCTTCCATCCTGCCAGATTACACCGACTTCTACCCCTGCTTTTATCACTTCGTCAATTGTTTTTCCATGCTTCTCACACCATTCCGTACAATCCGCAAATAACATATATGTGCCCTGCGGTCTTGCAACGGATACCCCTTTGAAATGTTCCTTTATATAATTACATGCATAGTCTGCATTTTCTGTGAGAACATGACGTAACTCCTGAAGCCACTCATTCCCTTCCTTGCTGTAGGCTCCAAGAAGCGCATACATAGACAGGACATTTCCCGAATTGTAATGTGATAATGAAGATTCTTTCATCACACGATCACATAAAGTCGGATTGTAGATTACATGATAGCTTCCTACAAGCCCCGCCAGGTTGAATGTCTTTGTCGGGGCATACATTGCCACCGTATTCATCTTCGCATACTCAGAAACAGACTGCGATGGAATATGCTTATATCCGTCTAATGTGAGATTCGCCCAGATTTCATCAGAAACAACCTTCACGTCATACTTCTGATACAATGCAAATGCCTTCTCAAGTTCCCACTTCTCCCAGACTCTTCCGCATGGATTATGTGGAGAACAGAAAATTGCCGCATGGATATGCTCGCTTTTCAGTTTTTTCTCCATATCTGCAAAATCCATACGCCAGATACCCTTTCTATCCTTTACAAGATGGCTGTGAACAATTTCATACCCTACATTTTCCATACTTTTTGTAAATCCAACATAAGTCGGTGCATGGACGAGCACCTTATCACCACGTGAACAATACACACCTAAGGCACTGAGGAGTCCGCCCAAGACACCATTTTCATGACCAATGCACTCAGGCTTAAGATCATCCACTCCAAAGTGATATCTGTGCCAATCTATAATTGACTGAAAATATTCCGCTCTTGCAGGAAAATATCCAAATGTAGGATGCTGAATTCTTTCAATCATCGCTTTCTGAACAGATGGCGCTGTTGGAAAATTCATATCAGCCACCCACATCGGTATCTTACTGAATCCCTCTTTTATCTTTATATCCGGATACGGATTCACATCCATAGAAATCGCATCATGACCTGTACGATCAATCGGCGTTTTGAAATCGAATTTCATAATCTTCCTCCTGAATTTTCATCAGACTTCTCATCCTGTCTAATATTTATTTTCTGAAAATCTCTTTCAAAAGATAACTTTATCTTTAGAATTTCTGAAAGACCCCTCATAATGAGGGGTCTTTACCGTATAGATATATTCAGTTCTTACTATGCAGTAAACAATTATGCTTCTTTGTATGGTTTTCTGTGAATAAACTTACCAGCGCCTTTTTCACCAACGAATTTGTTGTCTTTCACGATCACATTACCGCGCTGCATAACAAGTCCAATCTCACCCTGAACTTCTTTTCCTTCATACATTGTATAATCAACTGCACCGTGAATACG
The DNA here is from genome assembly GCA_036309085.1 of Schaedlerella sp. Classification (GTDB taxonomy): domain Bacteria; phylum Bacillota; class Clostridia; order Lachnospirales; family Lachnospiraceae; genus Schaedlerella. Next base: position 16,648 of record JAXJUL010000005.1, on the reverse strand, counting down.
TGCATGTGTCATTGTGTATGATTTCTCAGGATCAATGATTACAAGGTCTGCGTCTGCTCCAGGAATAAGTCTTCCTTTTTCTTCCAGACCGTAAATCTTACATGGATTTGTACAACATGTCTCAACCAGTTTATTAACACTGATTCTGCCTTTCATAACACCTTCAGAGAACATCATGGAAAGTCTTTCTTCTACACCAGGTGCTCCATTTGGACACTTTGTAAAATCATCTTTTCCAGCCTGTTTCTGTTCTGCAAATGAGAATGGACAGTGGTCAGTTGCAACAACCTGGATTGTTCCATCTGCAAGACCTTCCCATAATGCATCAATGTCAGCTTCTGTACGAAGTGGTGGAGACATAACGTATTTCAGACCATCAGCGTCATTGTAACGGTCTTCTGTAAGTGTCAGATACTGTGGACAAGTTTCAACAAATATGTTCTTCTGTCCCTGTCTTCTTGCTTCACGGATTACATCCAGACTCTCTTTTGCTGATGTATGCACGATAAATACAGGAGCATCACCAGCAAGGCGTGCAAGACGAAGTACTCTGTCAACAGCCTCAGCCTCCACTTCATTTGGACGGCTCTTTGCGTGATAGATTGTGGCAAGATTGCCTTTCTCATGATTTTCATGCTTCATAAACTCTACAACGTCATGATTCTCGCAGTGGAATGCTGTGATTCCGCCGATTTCTTTCATCTTACGAAGAACCTGAAGAACTTCTGCATCATTCAGCTTAAATCCATATGTAAGATAAACCTTAACACTCTGAATACCATCCTCCATCATTGTTCCAAGTTCTTCAATGATAGAATCATCAATATGCTGTGCCACACCATGGAATCCATAGTCAATTACAGCTTTACCATCAGCCAGCTTCTCATATTCATGGAACTGGTGGTGTAATGGAATTCCTACCGGACCAAATCCCATGTGGTCAACAATCGCTGTTGTACCACCACAGGCAGCTCCTACTGTTCCAGTATAAAAATCATCGATACATCTTGCAATCCCAACATCGATGTCCATATGTGTGTGTACATCGACAGCACCCGGAATTACATACTTGCCTGCTGCATCAATCACTGCAGCGTCATCTGCTGTAAGGTCTTTTCCAATGCTTACGATCTTTTCATTGTCAATTAAAATATCTGCTGTATATGTCTCTGCTGTAGAAACAATATTTCCGTTTTTGATCAGTGTTTTCATACCCATTGTTTCCTCCTTATAAACGTCCTCGCATATATAGTTATTCTAACACCTTTTTTTCTAAATGAAAAGTGCTTAACAAAAAATGATTACTTTCTTGTTAAGCACTCTAAAATAATGCAAAAATTTACGTCATCAGTGGTGATATAATTATCAACTATATTTTAAATATCGGTCTGATCTTCTTGTAGATCAAAAATACAATAGCAGATACCAGAGTTCCTTTAAGAAGGTTAAATGGTGCAACTGCAAGTACCACAAATGTAAACAGATCTGTAATATTAGGATTTATTGCTGTTCCCATCGCTACCAACGCGTCGATTGGCATCTGAAATGCAGCCGCATAAGTTGGAAGCATCACATATGCATTGATGAAACATCCTGCAAATGCCATGAAAAGTGTACCTGTGATCATACCAAGCAACGCACCCTTTCTTGTACGATTATATTTGTAGATCAGCCCCGCCGGAACTACCATACAACATCCAATCACGAAGTTCGCAATCTCACCAACTCCTGCAGTGATCGTTCCATTGATAATGAAGTTCAGCAAAATCTTAAGAAGTTCGATCACAACACCTGCTGCCGGTCCCATTACAAAACATCCGATCAGAACAGGAACCTCACTGAAATCAATCTCATAAAATGATGGAGCAAATGGCAGTGGAATCTCGAATAACATCAAAACAACTGCAATCGCTGCAAGCATTCCAATCTGAACCAGTCTGCGTACGGAAGTTCCTGATTTTTGTTTTGTCATTGTCTGTGTGTTTGTACTCATCTTTTTCTCTCCTGTAAATGTTTTAAAGAAAGAAATTCTTCCAGGAATGTGTTGATTGTATTTTCGTTAAGATGTCTGCAGAACCTCATGATGTTTATGCAACGAAAAAAACCCGGATATAAAATCCGGGGTAATTAAATCTTTTACATCTCTTCTCTCATCCAGACTTTACTGTCGGTACTGGAATTCTCACTCAAGAGTCACCAGTTCAGCCGCTAAAAGCGGGTCGCGGACTTTACCGCCGGTTGGGAATTAAACCCTACCCCGAAGATTTTCCTTTCAATTGAATCCATTATAACCTGTTATTTTGGATTATTCAACCTGTTCTAAACAAATATTTTTCTTATCCTTAATTTTTCCTTCTTCCACACATCTTTGCAAAAAATTTCTGTGGAATTTCAAATACACATACAATCCCCAGAACAATGGCAAAAGCAATCTTAACTGCAAGATACCCTCTTTCTAATCCAAGCATCACCTGATCCGTCACAAGATAATATGCAGTCCAGTACACAGAAGCTCCCGGTACCAGCGGGAAGATTCCTGATACTAAGAAAACAGATACTGGGCAATGCTGTAACACTGCTGCAAACCTGGATAAAAATACAACCACAAATGTTGCCACAAACGATGCCGCAACAACTGAACCGTCTGCCTCGATCAAACTATAAATCCCCCAGCCAATTCCCCCGATAAGCCCACAATACGGATAAAAACGTGCCGGCACACCAAAAAGAACGGAAAAGGCGATTGTTCCGACCGCAGCAACAAATATTTCCAATAATAATGTCATAACAATGCCCCTCCCATCATCGTTTTTACGAATGCAACTCCAAGACCAACTCCAATTGCAATACAAATAAAAATAAGCAACGCATCCAGCATACGCACCGAACCGGAAATATAATCTCCATCAGCAATTTCACGGATTGCATTTGTAAATGCATATCCCGGAATCAATGGCATAATGGAACCAATAATCATAAATTCCGGATGTTTACCAAGACCAATCCAATGCAGAAAACCACAAAGAATTGTCAGAAAGATCCCACCCGTAATATTGGTCATCAACTTTCGCAAATGCTTCGCACAAAAAAACAAAAGATAACAGTACAGTACTACTCCTACAAAAAAAGCTGCCAGTGTATCTTCCAGGCTGCCTCCAAATAAATAGCAAAAGGCAGAACTTCCTATCCCCGATGCCAGAATGAGAGCAGTCTTCTTTTTTCCCGTCTCCTTCTTAATCCGTTCCAGTTCCCTGCGCGCTTCTTTTACAGTATACTTTCCTTGAACAATTTCTCTAGAAAGATGATTCACTGCCACCACCTTATCCAGATGCGTTCCACTTACCGGAATATGCTGAACTTTGGCAAAAAAGCTGTCCTTATCATCTCCGGCTGTTATAAAAATTCCATTACTAAGCACAAATTCGCTTTCTGAATTTACCCCATAATGACGGCTGATACGTGCGATCGTCTCCTCCACTCGCGAGATTTCCGCACCATTTTCCAGTAAAATATGACCGGCATCCAGTGCCAGTTCGATGACTTCCTTTTCATCTATCTGCTTTTTTTTCACAGGCAGTATCATAACTCTACGACCTTTCCACATTATTGTATCAATTATTCACTTTGAGAATAATTTTCCTTACTATTTTAACAAAACAATTCGTAACTGCCAATACTTCTCTTTCATTGTTTGCCTTTACTTATCTGTCAATCATCATCTATAATAATAATCAGTTTAATAAACGAGGTAACTATTTTTATGAACAACAAACGTATTCGCGATTATGGAACTACTATCGGTTCCCTCCCAACCGGACCAGAAAACACTATCACTGATGTAGAAGGTGTCACTGTCGGCCACTGCACCATCGACACAGATGCACATAAGACTGGCGTTACCGTCATTATGCCTTCAAAGGAAAATATTTTCCAAAACAAACTAACTGCCGCTGCCTTTGTTCTAAATGGGTTTGGAAAAACAACAGGTATTCCACAAATCCAGGAGCTCGGAACACTGGAATCTCCCATTGCTCTGACAAATACTCTCAATGTCGGGCTTGTTCAGAATGCCCTTGTTGATTACATGATTCATCGCTGTGCTGAAGATGATATCCTCCTTTATTCTTTTAACGCCGTGGTTGGCGAATGTAATGACTGTTTCCTCAACGATATCCGTCACCGTGCAGTTCAAAAAGAACATGTCTATCATGCAATCGAAACCGCCAGCCGTGAATTTGAACAAGGGGATGTGGGTGCGGGAAAAGGAACCATCTGTTTTGGTTTTAAAGGCGGCATCGGTTCTTCCTCCCGCCAGATTAAAATTGATGGACATACTTATACCCTCGGTGTTCTTGTCCAGTCCAATTTCGGAAAAACAGAAGATTTTATCCTCAACGGCAATACTGTTGGAAAAAAACTTGCTCAGAAAATCAACCCAAGCATTACAGATAAAGGCTCTGTTATTTCTGTAATCGCCACTGATCTTCCAGTATCTGACAGACAACTTGGCCGTATCCTGAAACGTGCAGCAGTCGGACTTGGAAGAACAGGCTCTATGGTTGGACACGGCAGTGGGGATATCATGATTGGATTTTCTACTGCAAATGTATTTCCAACGACTATTGAGAAAGGTTTTCACACAATTAAGATACTAAGGGAAGACAAATTAGATCTTGCATTCCAGGCTGTGATCGAAGCAGAAGAAGAAGCTGTATTAAACTCTATGGTGGCAGCAGATACCGTTATCGGATGGAATGGTGAGATGCGATTTGGGCTTGGAACATTTTTAGAGGACGACATAAAATAAAGAGTTCACTTGGAACTCTTATGATGGTCATCATCATCTGCTCTCTGCTGAAACTATCATAGTCGATGTGATGGAAACCGATAATGATTATATGAAGACCGTGTATCAATACTTACATTCTCTTTATACACGATGAAAAAAGCCAGAATTGGCACAGCTATACAAAGAAAAATATGGAGAATAGCAATCTGCCTACCAAAACGTGCCGCTATGGGTAGCAACTAATGCACTTACTTTCAGTCAGATTTCTAAAATGTAATAGTATGCAACAACCGATATCCGTGCAAAAGTAAATATGAATTTTGCAAATATGACAGAGATTCAATTACATCAGTTCATCCTTATTCTGGCAAGTTGCCGAAATGTGTGTGCTCACAGAGAACGTCTTTACTCTTTTCAGGTAAATGAAGCAATTCCAGATATGCTCTTACACAAAAAGCTGCAGTTACCACAGAAAAAAAGACAGAAATACAATTAAACCGCTGATTGTATCTCTGTCTTTATTTCTTATAAATGTTTTATTTTCTTTTTCACTAACACACCAAACGGAAGATCAGTTATTAAAAATGTAATTTCGGGTATAACTGCATAACCTTCCGCATCTATTAAAATGATATAATTTCTTCGATGCGTAGAATTTCATATAGAGTCAAATTCAATTTCTCCACTAATTGTATATTAGCTTTTTTAATAAAAGGATATTTCCTGCAATACTCACCTTGCCACCAACATGGCGGTGCAATATTTGTTGGATTTCCGGGCGTTCCAGATACACTTTTAAATTGATATTTGTACAAGAAAGAAATAGAACACTTTCGCTTCTCATATGTTTAAGTTCGACTAATATTCCTCTTCAAGAATCATAAATACTCTTAAATATCCACATTAGCATCTCCGGATCCATTGCTAAATATTGTCCTGCTTTATTCAGACATTCGAATAAACTATTACTCTGAGAGATTAATTGTTCCACACAGTTACAGACATCGCTGATTTTATCACTCATTAAAAACTCCATGTCTGCCCCCTTTCATTCGTTTAGATTATCTACTCAAAAAATCACATATTCCTAATTTTAATCACTTAAAATCTCCTAACGCATCTATACCTAATCCGCATAACAGGTAATTACGCAATACTGAAAAAAACACTATAAATATCAGAAAAGCACTATTGATTATCATTCGAATTTTCTGAAATATAAACAGTAGATTTATGTGTACACTCATACCAGTTCCATAACTTCTGAGACTTTAATCTCTTGAAAAATTGCTTTTTTCGACCCAAATTGCCTGCGTCAAAATCAAAAATTTTTACTACTTCACCCTTTGCAGACATGTTACGACTTCCACATGCACAGTTTCGCAAAACTGATCCACAGCCGCAAATTTTACAACCTCATACCCTCTCGCCTGGATCATTTCCAAATCTCTCGCCAGACTCGTCATCTTACAGGAAATATAAACAATCTTATCTACACCATAATCCAGAATCTTTGGAAGTGCCTTTGGATGAATTCCATCACGCGGTGGATCCAGTACGATTACTTCTGGTTTTTCCTCAATCTCATCCAGAACCTTGAACACATCTCCTGCGATAAAGCGACAATTGTCAAGACCATTTCTCTTAGCATTCTCTTTTGCAGCTTCCACAGCTTCTTCGATAATTTCAACTCCTATTACCTGCTTTGCAACCGGTGCGAGTACCTGCGCGATTGTTCCGGTTCCACTGAATAAATCGTAGACAATTTTGTTATCAATGTCGCCAATATAATTTCTTACAGTGTCATATAAAACTTCTGCTCCTCTGGAGTTTGGCTGGAAGAATGAGAATGGAGTAATTTTAAATTCTAATCCAAGAAGCTTTTCATAAAAATAATCCTGTCCATACAGAACTCTTGTTTCATCACTCTGAACTACGTCTGATAAGGAATCATTTAAAATATGAAGGATTCCTACAATCTTTCCTTCCAGTTCAAGGTTTAAAAGTCGCTCTGTCAATGGAGCCAGATCATACTCTTCCTGTGTCGTTGTCACAAGATTTACAAGAATCTCACCAGTTGTATCTCCTCTTCGAAGAAGCAAATGTCTAAGATATCCTACATGCTGCAGTTTTTTATAATATCCAGCTCCAACTTCCTGAAAATAAGCGAGCACACACTGCAGAATCTTGGTCATATCCTCATGTACAAGTTTACAATCGGCAGCAGTCAGAACATCGTATGTGCTTCCTTTTTTATGAAGCCCCAGTGATAAAGGACCATCTTTGTATTCATCTCCAAAGGAAAATTCCATCTTATTGCGATAGCAAAATTCTTTTGGACTGTGCTTTACACCTTCAAATAATTTTTCTGCGTCTTCCTGTGTGAATTCCAGATTTCCTGCACATCTTTTTCCTCTGACAATTGCTCCGCCAACAATTTCTTTTACCTGCTGTGCTTTCATTGCCACCTGTTCTTCATATGACATCGTCTGATACATACAGCCTCCGCAAGCCGGAAAGATACTGCACACAGGTTCTCTTGTCTCCAGAGAAGATTTTTCCAGAACTTCCAGAAGTCTTCCTTCTGCCTGTCCGCTTTTGAATTTATTGACAACAAACTTAACTTTCTGACCCGGAATTCCGTTCTTTACGATAACATACTTATCTTCCTCTTCTATATAAACCTTTCCTTTATTTGGAAATTCTACTTTTTCAATAATACCTTCAAATATCTGCCCTTTTTTCATTATTCTAATTCCTCTTCAACTTCTATATAAAACGTTCAAACATGAAAATGGACAGGAGCAGTCATGACCACGTCCTGTCCGAATTTGCTTAACCATCAATTAAATCTGATCATCTTCGCTAAAATAATCATCGAATTCATCTTCAAAATCGTCTTCAAAATCCTCCAGATAATCAGGTGTCACAAATCTGTATACAGTATATGCGATAGCAGCTATTGCTGCAACTGCACCAATGATTGCGAGAATCGTAATAAAACATTTTTTCTGTTCTTCATCTTCTCTCTTATTGAGAATCTCATTCAATCTTGTTTCAGCAATAAACTCTTCAATTCTGTTCATATCTGCACGTCCTTTCCTTCCTTACATGAAAGTTCTATTCTTTGTGACTATTATACCATTAACATTTTCAGATTACTACTAAATTATATTTTTTTAAGTCTTTTTTTATCCCTGCTTTTTCAACTTTGCAAAAGAAGCAAACATTCTTTTCACACCTGTAGTGTCAAATTCTACCACTACCTCATAATCTCTTCCACCAGCTATAATCTCCTGTACCGTTCCAAGACCAAATTTTATATGTCGTACTCTGTCTCCGACACCATATTCCAGACCTTTTTCCTTTGATGCCGCAAACTGCTGTTTTCCTTTTACAAGAGAGGAACTACTTTGGAATGGCTGCTTATGGAAGGCCAGTTTCGCTTGTTTGTACGCAGTTTGAATCGGAATTTCTTTCTCTTCTTCCAGAGACATTCTTTTACCAGTCTCTAAAAGTTCTTCCGGAATCTCCTGTACGAATCTTGAAATCCTGTTAAAATGTGCCTCTCCCCGAATCAGACGCTTTCTTGCACATGTCATCGTAAGTTCTTTTTCTGCACGGGTAATTCCCACATAACACAATCTTCTCTCTTCTTCCAGTTCATCTATATCATTAGAGGAAATCGTCATGTAACTTGGGAACAATCCATCTTCCATTCCGGCAAGATACACATGTGGAAATTCCAGACCTTTTGCACTGTGTAAAGTCATCAGCACTACATAATCCTGATCTTCATCAAAACTGTCAATATCTGCCACAAGTGCAACTTCCTCCAAAAATCGGCTCAACGTTGGCTTCTCTCCCGTCTCTGTACATTTCTCTTCATATGCTGCAATCTTACTCAAGAATTCATCAATATTCTCTATTCTCGCCTGTGCTTCCATCTTATCTTCCGCTTCCAGAGTTTCAATGTATGCTGTCACATCAATAATTTCTTTCATCAACTCCAAAATCGTTGTATGATCTACCCTGGATCTGAAATATTCAATCAGTGCAACAAACGAATCTATCTTTCCTGCACTTCTTTTCACTGTCGGTATTAAATCTAATCCTTTTAATGCTTCATAAAATCCAATCTCGCGCATGGACGCAGATTCTTGTATACGGTTGATTGTCGTTAAACCAATCCCTCGCTTTGGTACGTTGATGATTCTCCGTACTGCAAGATCATCTCTTCCATTATCAATCGTTTTCAAATAAGCTAGCATATCCTTGATTTCTCTTCTTGCATAGAAATTTACTCCGCCAACAATCTTATATGGAATATTAGCTGCAACAAATTTTTCTTCGAATATGCGTGACTGAGCATTGGTTCTATATAAAATAGCATAGCTATTGTATGTATTCCCTTCTCTTATGCTTCTTCGAATATTATCTGCCACATAGTCCGCCTCATCATAAGCTGTATCAAACTGGCGCAAATGAATTTTCTCACCTTCTCCATTGTCCGTCCACAAAGTCTTATCTTTTCTTCCTAAATTATTTCTGATCACAGCATTTGCTGCATTCAAAATATTTCCCGTAGATCGATAATTCTGTTCCAGTTTAATCACTGTTGCATTGCGAAATTCATTTTCAAAATTAAGAATATTCTTAATATTCGCTCCGCGGAATTTGTAAATAGACTGGTCATCATCACCTACTACACAAAGATTCTGATACTTTGCTGCCAGCAGACTGATAAACTTAAACTGAACTGTATTCGTATCCTGATACTCATCCACCATAATATAACGAAAACGTTCTTGATAACTTTCCAGTACATCCGCATTTGTCTGAAACAACTGCACTGTCTTCAGCAAAAGATCATCAAAATCAAGTGCATTGTTAGCTTTTAACTGCTTTTCATACTCCCAGTATGCCTTTGCAATCTTTAATTTCCCAAAATCACCTGCCGCATTGATCTCATATTCTGCAGGTGTGATCATCTCATCCTTTGCCCCTGAGATTGCAGAAAGAATCGTTCTTTCTTTCAATATCTTCGTATCGATCTGAAGCGTCTTACACACTTCCTTCATTAAAGTCTTTTGATCATCGGAATCATAGATTGTAAAATTGGTATCATATCCAATCCTGTCGATATATCTCCTGAGAATTCTTACACATGTAGAATGAAATGTGCTGACCCACACACTCTCTGCCCCCATTCCTACAAGATTATCTACTCGCTCCCGCATCTCACCTGCTGCCTTGTTCGTAAATGTGATTGCCAGAATGTTCCATGGATTTACACCAAGTTCTCCAATCATATATGCAATTCTATGTGTAAGCACCCTAGTCTTTCCTGAACCGGCACCTGCCAGAATCAAAAGCGGACCCTCTGTATGAAATACCGCCTCTCTCTGCGGTTCATTTAAAGAATTATAAATATCCATTACCCTCTCCAATTCGAAACAAATGTTCTTTCGCTCATGTCATAATACCATAAACCAGCACATTTTCCTATAACTAATTATCTTTTTATTTTTTCTTAAGAAATAAAAAACTCTTGCTAGACCATTTTTCTTCCTATATAATAGTATATTGAGGTGATAACATGAAACTGGATTCTAATAACTTACTTGATGGAATCATCGAAAAACTTTCCAATATTGATTATGTTCATTCTAGCGAGATTCCTAATATCGATTTATATATGGATCAGGTTACAACATTCATGGATGCCCATCTTTCTTCAACCAAGCGTTACGAAGATGATAAGATCTTAACCAAGACCATGATTAACAATTATACGAAGAATAACCTGCTTCCACCTTCTAATAAAAAGAAATATTCCAAAGAACACGTTCTTCTGCTGATTCTTATTTACTATTTTAAAAGTTTTCTGTCTATCAAGGATATTGAAACTTTTTTAGCTCCGCTAAAGAATAATTATTTCTCAGCAGAAGGTGAACTTGATCTTACGTTTATCTATGAAGAACTGTTTAAAGTACAGAAGTCACAGATTGGTCCTATGATCGAGGATATGAAGCAAGCTTTCAGCCGCTCAGAACAGACTTTCGCAGATGTTCCAGAAAAAGATCGGGAAACACTTCAGACATTTGCACTTTTATGTGATCTCAGCTTTGATGTTTATATTAAAAAGATGTTGATTGAAAGAATTTTAGATGACGTGTTTACAGATTCCGAAGATTAATAATATTCCTTACTACACTAAAAACTCGCAGAAGTCGAATGTTTACACATCGATTTTTCCTGCGAGTTTTCTATATTAAATCAACTTATGTAGTATAGATTCTTCAAATAAAATTAGAATGCCCGCACCTCTGCGGTCCTCCGAAGTGTTTCATGCTATAGGAAATACAAAGTAATTTCTTCGTATAACATAAAAAATAGGCGATACCAACTCATATGACCAGTAACCGCCTATCTTTTATTCACTTTTATTTCTTATCTATACGTGCAAATACCATATCATATCCATCACAACCGTAATTCAAAGAACGATTTACACGACTGATTGTCGCTGTTGATGCCCCTGTCTTTTCCGCAATTTCAAGATAAGTTCTCTTCTCACGCAGCATCTTCGCTACTTCAAATCTCTGTGATAAAGATAATAACTCATTAATTGTGCAGACATCCTGAAAAAATGTATAACATTCTTCTTTATTTTCCAAACTTAAGATGGCACTAAATAAATGGTCTACTGCTTCTGTTCGTATTGATTTACTCATATTTCCAATCTCCTCTATCAGCCATTCATATATTCTGTCATTATGTCTGCAATCCCATGATACAAAATGATTCTTTCTTGTGCTGATTTTATTATTTTATCACAATAAACTTTTAAAGTCTACCATTTCAAAGTCAATACAACATATTTTTATAATTTTTTTATTATTTTTTGAACCTGTTTAGATACAATTTCAATTTTTCAATATCTGTTGTTACAATTAATTCTTCTGGAAAATTGCAAAAATCCAGCATTTCCTGAACGTAACAAAATCTTCCTACATCAGCATCAACATGGGCATCACTTCCTGTTGTAACCATCACCTCATACTTTTTACACAAATCAAGCATGATTTTCATATTCTCTCTTCCGCCCTCACGAAAACTTGCAGGGCGAAGGGACGAATTATTAAGTTCCAACAATGTTCCTGTTTCCTTTGCTGTTTTTACCAACACTTCATAATCAACTGGAAAACGTCCATCATCCGGATGCCCGATAATATTTACATAAGGATTTTTCATAACATTCACATATGCCTGTGTATTTTCTTCTATAGAATGTCCCATTCCATAGCACGGCGGGTGGATACTTGCAATCACAATATCAAGATCCTGATATACTTTGTGCGGAAGATCCAGCTTTCCTTCTGGATTCATAATATTCACCTCTGCACCGAACAGCATCTCAACACCGTACAATTTCCTTGGGATCACATCGAAGTTCATAAAATAATATAATCCACACGTTCCCGGCAGTTCTGGCGCATGTTCCGTCAACGCAAGCATCTTCAATCCCTTATCCGCTGCCGCTGATGCCATTTCTCTGATTGTACTGTATGCATGCCCACTTGCCAAAGAATGTGTATGTGTATCTGCTATAAATTTCATCTCTCTACCACCCATATTTTTTTATTTATATTGTATCATAAACCAAACCAACGCAAAATATTTTTTTGTTCCACACATAATTTTTCTTTATTTCACAATACTATACTGAAAAAAGGAGTTTCCCATGACTGATTCAAAAACAAATCAAAAAATAATCGACAATTATGATTATCTTACTAAAGCAGCTTCTTCAGGAGACTGTACCGGCCTTATCCCGTCTCTTCCTGCTAATAAAGCAGAACTTGAATCCTACAATGAACTTTATCAATACCTGCCACCTGCTGCCAATAAAAAAAAGAAAGATTCTGATATAAAATCATATGAAAAATAATCCCAATTTCGACATTTTTTATTAATATCTCATTTTCCCATTGTCGTAAATACTCGAAAATGTTATACTACTTTTAAGGGACTCTCTATTAGAGTATGCCTATATTTACGGAAGAGAGGGAATTACGCATGAAATGTCCGATATGTGGAAAAGATGTCGAATTAAGAAACAGACAAGTTGGCGTTGACGAACAGGGTAATCCTGTCTTCAACCAGTATGCAGTTTGTAAAGATTGCAAAAAGCAATGGAATCTAGATAAAAAACGTGCCAAGAAAACAACAGAAAAGAGTGAACCTGTAAAAAAGGCTGTTCATGAAGAACCAGCTCCTGTCAAGAAGACTGCAGTTAAAAAAGTTACTTCTGAAGAAACTGCTCCTGTTAAAAAAGCTGCTTCTGAAGAACAGGCTCCTGTAAGAAAAGCTGCTCCAAAAAAACAGGCTCCTGTTAAGAAAGTTGCTTCTGAAGAAGCTGCTCCTGTAAGAAAGGCTGCTCCTAAAAAGCAGGCTCCTGTTAAAAAAGTTACTTCTGAAGAAGCCGCTCCTGTAAGAAAAGCTGCTCCTAAAAAACAGGCTTCTGTTAAGAAAGTTGCTTCTGAAGAAGCTGCTCCTGTAAGAAAGGCTGCAAGACCTACTTCTGCTAAAAAGGGTACAGCTAAGACTGCACCAAAGAAGGTTTCCGTAGAAGATGCAGTAACTAAAAAAGTAACTGACAAGATTTCTGCAAATGATAATCCTTATTTAACAGGAAATATTCCACCAAAGCAGGTACGTATGAAGAGCGAGCAGGCAATGAAAGAAGGATACCAGGAAATGCTTGCTGCTGATCCAAAGCATCCATCCCGTAAGAAATCAAAAACTCCTGCTAAGGAAGTTATTAAAGAGGTTTCTAATCCGGTTGTTCAGGAAACTGATGATTATGAAGAATACGAATCCGTTGCAAGATTCCGTGTATTGAGAGTTCTTTTTGGTATCATCTCTATCTTAATCGCCGGTTTCTATGGATACAACAGCTATAATAACGGTCTTATGGATACTACTATTGGAATGACATTCCTCATTCTCGCTGGCTGCATGGGTGTTGCTGGTTTATTGTTAATCATTTTAAATGGCACAAACAATATTTTTGCTTTCTTACTCCCTATGATCCTGTATTTGGCAAGTGGTCTTTACGCATTCCTGAACCGAAATGGTGAGACATTCTTACTTTACAGTGCAATCATTGGAGCTGCATTTTCTGTATTGTTTATTATCCTTGCAATCTCTTCTCGCGGAGATGAAGAAGATTACGACGATTTCGACGATGATGACGATGAAGATGATGATTGGGATGACGATGAAGAATAGTATTGTTTACTAACATATTGTAATTTTAGAGAAGAGGTATACCTCTTCTCTTTTTTATTCACTTTCTTTTTATTTTTTTCATATAATAAGAGCAATCAAAGTTTTCTGGAGGATTTATGTCAAAAAAACTCTTATCCTTTTTCCTTCTGACTGCATTATTCACACTTACTTTTTCCGGCTGCAGTTCCTCTTCTGATTCAAAAGAACACGCAACTCACTCTGAAACTACTATTGAATCAACTTCCAATGCACCTTCTGAAATAAAACTAATTGACGTAACCCTGAATGAAGTAGCACATTCTATTTTTTATGCCCCAATGTACGTTGCAATTGAAAATGGATATTTTGAAGAAGAAGGCATCAATCTTGACCTTGTCTGCGGATATGGAGCAGACAAAGTAATGACTGCTGTTCTCTCCGGTGAAGCAGATATCGGTTTCATGGGATCAGAATCTTCTATTTATACCTATGCGGAAGGTGCAAAAGACTATGTTGTCAACTTCGCACAACTTACTCAACGAGCAGGAAACTTTCTTGTTTCCCGTGAAAATATATCTGATTTTTCCTGGGATGATTTAAAAGGAAGCTATGTACTTGGCGGACGAAAAGGTGTTGCTCACCAATCAATGTAAATCTTGAATCTATCGTTATTATATGTAATTGGATTGATGGTCTGACAAAGGCAAACGCCTTACATTCAGCCATTTTATAAAGTATTTATCGAAAGGCGTTCCATGTGGAGCGTCTTTCTTCACGTTAGGAGGGATTTACATTGATTAAAAGTTTTTTAGAACACTATATGAAAACAAAACCAGAAACTAATGAGCAGAAATATCTGTTTCTTATAGATAATCAGGATATGGCTTTTGCAATTATCAGTGCCGGATATCCTGCTGTTGCTCTTATGAATAGACAAGATGCTTACCATACTGTAGACAGCTTTATCGAATATATGGATGAAATATCCTGTACTGGAACCTATCAGATGAATTACATTTATGTTCCCGCCTGTTCCAGTAAACGAACAAACGATTCTTTGGAACGATGGACGATACGATAGAGGATCCATTTGAACAGATTGATTTACCTTTATCGTAAAATGACAAAAATGATAAAAATGACAAAATGCAAGTGGATATTCTTGGATATGGAGATTGATGAAAAATCTTTTGATATAACAGGATATCATTTTTTCCATTTTTTCATCCTCGTTTATGGTATTGAACATTGGTTAAATTTATTTCTTGTTAATTAACATTCGTTCAATTGTGCAGTTTCCATCATTTTGCTATGATTGAAATATAAACAACGGCCGATATTAATAAACCAGAGGAGGCTTGAACAATGCAGATAGGAAAAACAATTCGAAAATATAGAAAAGAAAAAGGTATGACACAAGAGGAAATGGCGAATCATTTAGGTGTAACAACGCCTGCTGTGAATAAATGGGAGAATGAGAATTCTTATCCAGACATCACATTACTTGCACCAATTGCACGACTTCTCGGAATATCTCTTGATACACTGCTTTCATTCCAGGAAGAACTGACAAAAGAAGAAATTGCTTCGATTGTTATGGAAGCAGACCAAAAATTAAAAGCTGAAACTTATGATGAAGTTTTCCGTTGGGCAAAGTCCATCATCGAATCTTATCCCAATTGCTTGATGTTGGTTTGGCAACTGGCAACCATTCTTGATGCACGGCGTTTGATAAAAGATATTCCAAATGCCATGGTCTATGATGACTATATCCTAAAATGTTACAAACGAGCATTAGAAAGCGATGAAGAAACTCTTCGCACCAGTGCTGCTGATTCTCTCTTTGGGTATTATTCAAGAAACGAACAATACGAAACTGCAGAACAATATTTACAGTATTATTCTATGCAAAATCCACAACGCAAATTAAAACAAGGAATTATTTATAGTAAAACAAATCGAACAAATGAAGCATACAAACTCTACGAAGAAATATTATTTTCTGAATACCAGATTCTCAGTATGACTTTGAACAGTTTATATGCTCTCAACTTAGAAGAACAGAATTTCGACAAAGCACACTTATTTACAGACAAGCAACAAGAGCTGGCAAAATTATTTGAAATGGGAAAATATCATGAGGTAGCTTGCAAACTGGATCTGGCAACTGCCGAACAAGATGTCGATACTGTGTTAGACACGATGGAAACAATGCTTGTCTCACTTGATGATATCACCAGCTTTTCGAACTCCTCACTGTATGAACACATGGTATTCAAGAAGTCAAACAGCACATTTTCAGAACAACTAAAACAAGAGTTATTGAATTGCTTCCAGGATAAAGAAATCTATGGATTTCTTGAAGACAATGAACGATGGCATAAAATGACACAGAAATAATACATTAAAAATCTCAAAAAATAAAAAAGTGGCGGAAATATCGTAAGCGATTAGTTTTTGACCGTTTTGATTTCTGATAGCATATCTTCCATAATGATAGTAAATAGTTTTTTACTACAACATCTATTGATAGCAAAAATAGATGTTAGATTTTTACTACATTTATGGAGGATCTTATGAGAA
>JAXJUL010000004.1:0-75398 GCA_036309085.1 Schaedlerella sp. | reverse complement strand
TCCACTACCGCGAGTAGGAACGCTTCCTTCGTTATCCTTTGCTGCTTTTACCCATGCTTTCAATGCAGAATCACTAACACCAAGATTATGTGCTGCTTTCTCATAAGTAAGTTCAGGATGTTCTTCTTTATAACGAACCGCCTCCTCTTTGAATTGTTGTGTATATTGTTTTCCTTTTGCCATAATGTTCTTCCTCCATCTCTTTATTTTACATGATGTTATGGAAGAAGTCATTTTAGATTTGTACTATTTCTATACTACCATCAATAATTCAAAAACTGCCGGATAACGACAACTTCATTTTCGACAGAACTACTCTTGCCGGAAAGTGTTCCAATCCATGAATTAATGAAATCTTCTGTAAGATTTCCCTGAGTTGTTATCCTGCTTTTTATATAATTATCAAAACGTCTTAGGTAACATAATTCGTGTTTCTTCGCGCTTTCACTTAAGATAGAGCATCGCAGATTGTAATATTGAGACAATTGTTTGGCATAGATACTATTAAACAAGTGAGAGCACCTTCTTTCCGGTAAGGTAATCACTGAATAATCCAGTTGGAAGTGGTGGCTCAATTGCGCACATCCTTAAGTTTTCTATATCAGTTCTGGCATAATGTTTGATCATATCCGGATCTGAATGACCAAGTATCCGTCTTACAGTGTCATATGAAGTTCCTTCATTTACCAATGAACTGGCAAGTGAAGCACGGAAGGTGTGTGGGCCATGTTTTTTCTCGGTGATATCAATCCCGGCTGCAACGAAAGAATTGGTCACAGCATGACGTATAATGCTTGTCGTAATACGCCCATAAGGTGCTGATAAACTATGAAATACATAGTCGTCATTTCTATGAGATTGGTCTTCTTTCTTATAATTGAACAGAGATTCGTATACTTCCTGTGGCATCTGCATCATCCATGGATTGCTTGTTTTTTCCTGAATAATACTAATGTATCCTGTAGAAAAATCGATTTCCGACCACTTCAGCTTTGCGATGTCGCCTGAACGTAACCCCATCCGCGTTGCAAGACGAATGATTGCCAGATTTCTTTTTCCTGTTATTGATTCTGTATCGATGGAATACTCAATCTTACGGATTTCTTCAGGCAAATAAATGGTTGGCAGAACCTGTTTTCTTTTATAACGGGGTACTATACCGGAAAAATCTGATTTAATATGACCTTCTTCAAACAGATATCTCAGGAATAAACGTATAAGGGCGTAATTATCTTTGTTATCAAAGCGTAGCAAAGCCTGAGAAACAAGCTCTGGACTTAGTTCTGAAAGAGTTGAACATCCATGGGATTCCAGACAATTCAGAAAAATCACACAAGATTTCTCTTTTGCATGAATAGTAGCTGGTTTGTTATTTATTCCTTTACAGTATTTCAGATACTCATCCAAAACAGGTGCATAGATATCTACTACACAATCACAAGGATTACCATGATGACATCTGTAAGGAAGTCCATCTATATAATCGTTGAGCCTTCTGATTGCACATTTGTAAGAAACAAAAGTAGTATCTGAAACGTTAAGTGTACTAAGAAAGCTGTCACCAATGGCTTTTGTATAGATGTCGGTATTCATCTGATTAAGATAGCTATTTACTCGGTTGTAAAACCTACGATATACAGTAATCGTTGAATCCATATATCCTTGGTCTTTGAGCTGGATTAGTACTTGTTCCATTAAACCATGGAAAGGTAAAGTGTTTTCTGTCATAATTGACCTCCTTATTTTTAATGAAGTCAATTATAAAGGCATGTATTATTATTCGAGAAGAAGCAAGAAGAATTCTGTAGTTAAGCAATAATTCTTACTCTTTCTCGAATAATAATACTTCTGGAATAATGTGCCTTATCTGAGAACTGGAATAAGGTCCATGCCAGAAGAAAGTTTGATGATGCACAGAATGTTGTTCCGAAAGAACAGCGCAAAAAATCAAATGCTTATCTGGTAATGAAACAGATCCAGGCAATCTACCGTGAGGAAGGGAAACTGAAAGACCTCTCCCCAGAAAAAAGACTTATGCAACGACAACTGGTTATAAGACCACTGGTCGATGCCTTATTTGTGTACCTGAAAAAAATGGAACCATCGGTTTCATCTTCTGGAAAACTTCGAGATGCCTACACATATATCTTAAATCCGGAAAAATATCTTCGAGTATTTCTTGAAGACGGAGAAGTTCCTATCGATAACAATGCATCTGAACGAGCCATCCGGGGATTTTGTATCGGAAGAAAGAACTGGCAGATGATCGACACCATCCATGGTGCTCATTCATCAGCAATCATCTACAGCATTGCTGAAACAGCAAAGGCAAACGACCTGAAACCGTATGATTACTTCGTTCATCTTCTGGAAGAGATACCGAAACATATGGATGATACCGACCGGTCTTTTCTTGATGATCTGTTACCATGGTCACCAAATCTGCCGGAAGAAATCCGAAAAAAATGATAACCAGAGCCGCCGTAAGGTGGCTCTTAATTTTTAGCGGTACTTGCTATTTACCGTGTACATTTACCGTGTACTATAAAATATAATAAATGCTCCAAACATCGTTGGTAAAAACCACATAGAACTACCTTGAACGGTAATTACATTAACAAAACTTCTGCATATTGTTTCTGAAATGGGTGCTCCTCCAATTATTTTTAATATAGACAAAAACATTTGATATAAAGTTCCCCAGAACAAATATGGTAATATTAGTGTTCTCATTTTTTTCTTTATATCCAATCGAATGGTTGTTTCTTTTCTCATTCCATATAAAACACCTGATATAACAAAAAATAATGGCATATGAAAAGAAGATATCCATCGAATTATCCATTCTCCGTTATTATTTGAGTACGAATGCCCCAATACCATAAAAAAGATTGTTAATCCCTTTATAACGTCAACACGTTCATCTCTTTGCTTGTTCATAAATATTTCCTTGCATAACAGTATTATATTGTTCTTTTAAGCAATCCATCTGTATTTTGGTTATACTATATAACATAGAACGCTTCATCACTCTCGCTAAATTATATTGTCTCATAAGATAACGCATTTTGTAGTGATAAAATTTCCTTATACCATTTGCTCCAAATCGTTTTTTATAATAGACCATGGTACCTGTCATACGCATGGTATATTGTTTTGCATTAAAAGAATCATCTTTTTTAAATGTACCACCATCTAAATGAATTATTTTTGCCGTTGGAACATTTACAATTCTATATCCTTTTTGATGTATTCTCCAAGATAATTCCTCTTCCTCTGCGTACATGAAAAACTCTGGATCAAATCCATTCATCTCATGATACAAGCTTCTAGAAAGCATCATGTCCGTTCCAAATATGTAACCAACCTCCATTGGCTGATTAGTATGATTGAATGTATTCTTATATATATATTGACGTCTTTGTTCCTCGCTATAAAATCTTTGTCTGAACTGTCTAAAAAGAATATCCCCAATTATGTACATCCAACTAGATTGTTTCTTTACAGTTTCTATGTCATCGAATGTCAGACAAAATGATGAATTTTCCTTTAAGTCTGCCGAATACAAATTACCTCCAACAATACCAATATTCTTATCTTTAATAATATAATCATGCAATATTTTTACAGCATTATTAATCAAGATGGTATCTGAATTCAAAAGAAATACATAATTGCCTTTAGCGTATTTAACACCGAGATTATTTGCTTTTCCAAATCCCAGATTAATGTCTGATTCAATCAACTTGACATCTCCACTCAGCTCTTTATTCAATATATTAACAGATCCATCGTTAGAATCATTATCTACAACAATAACCTCATATGAAATGTCTTTTGTCAGCTGCTTAATTGATCTCACACAATCAACTACCAAATCTGGTGTTTTATAATTAATGATTATAATTGAAACATCCATTTTAACCTCTCTATTCTTTTCTCAGTATCTTCTTCACAAGTCCTCTTATCTTAAAAAACAGATAAATTAATGTTTGCTTATTCTTTAGATACAAAGAAATAATGTACTTGATTTCGCCCTGCAAGCTACATTTTCTCAAATACATATTTATTCCTTTAACCGTGTTTATCTTCTCAGATACTTTTATAACATCTCTTTTTGTTTTTGCTTCGTAGAACATTACATAAATGTAACCACAAATCCTCTCTTGGATTTTTCTGTATGATTCAAAACTTATTTCGCATTTTTTTTGAGCGATGTTTAATAGCTTAAGTTGATTTCTAATAAAGTCACAATATGGTGGTATTCTTTTCCCCTGTTGATAAGAATATTGATATCCTGGATAATCTGTAAAATGAAAATTATTAACCACATCGTAATATGACAGACAAAAATCTAAATCCTCCTGTGCATACATTCTCTCATCGAAACGAATAGAATATGTATCAATAATGTCTTTTCTAAACATTTTGCCACCAATATATCCAAACATTTCTGAATCATCACATATTACATTCCAGATGTCACCATTATAGTTTCCTGTTACCGGCACCTTTTTAATAAATGACGCATTCTTCTCAGCTAAAATGCCGTGCAGACTTCCAATAACAACGTCAGCTGTACAATCACTTATCATGTTTACATATCGTTCTACCGTATCTTTTTCAAACCAATCATCACTATCCAAAAACATCAGATATTTTCCTTGGGCATTTTCAAGTCCACAATTTCGAGCAGATGAAACACCTCCATTGTTTTTTTCAATAATCAAAAAACGGGAATCATCTTTCGTAATTCTTTTACATATACTCAAACTCGAATCTGTAGATCCATCATCAATCAATACCACTTGAATATCTGAGTAAGATTGATTGATAAGAGACTCTATGCATCTTTGTATTGTTTGTGCTGCATTATAAACAGGAACAATTATACTGACTAAATCTGACATCTTTAAACCTCAGCTACTAACCACCATAAATTATTTTTTACCATACACATTAACAATTGTTGTTTAATTGAAATCTTAAACCATCCCGCATGATATTCGCATTTTTTTACTGTATCATCTGCCATTATTGTTTTGCAATACAGTTTTCGTTGCTTCTTATCTGGAATATTCTTTCGTTCATTTAATGCCAACATAATACAAAACCAGGATAATATATTAAGTTGCTTCTCGAAATTATATACAGAATCAGTAGCAAAATCCTCATAAGCACGAATAATTAGTTTCTTACAAGAATCCCATCTACCTTTTCTATATGATTTTGAAATTGATTTTGCATTATAATAGTAATGATATACCCCTGCATTATCTTCATAATAAAAGCTATTGGCATTACGAACTACATTTGCGCTAAACAAAACATCTTCACTAAATTTGATATCTTCGTAAAACCTCAAAGAACATTTCTTCAAAAAATCATGTCGATATAAAGCTCCCCATGCTCCTAATATAGGCCCAAATGTCATTTGTGGAGTTATCAACAATCTGGGGATTATATTCTCTTCAATTCGTCTTTTATCATAATACCCACCTGGCATTTCTCTAGGTCCCTCGAGCATACAAGGAGCATGCTCAGTTAATCCAGGCCATCCGGATCTAATTGCACGATATCTTACAAAATCCACACCATAATCATCGCCCAATGTATAAAGATGTTCCAACCCATCTAATTCAAGCCAATCATCGCTGTCAAGGAAAAACACATACTCCCCAGTTGCAATATCCAGTCCTGCATTACGAGCAGAAGCAAGTCCTCCGTTCTTCTTGTGTACTACTTTGATTCTTGCATCTATTGCTGCATATTCATCACATATCTTCGGAGAGTTATCTGGAG
The DNA here is from genome assembly GCA_036309085.1 of Schaedlerella sp. Taxonomy (GTDB): domain Bacteria; phylum Bacillota; class Clostridia; order Lachnospirales; family Lachnospiraceae; genus Schaedlerella. The sequence continues at coordinate 69,596 of JAXJUL010000004.1, read as the reverse complement.
AACCATCATCAACCAATATGATTTCTAAATCGCTCAAAGATTGCTTTAATACACTATCAATACATCTATTCAGAAAATTCTCTACATTATATATTGGTATAATTACCGATACCTTAGGTCTCATGTTACTCCTTTCTCACTGCAGATATTACATGATCTATATATTGCTTAGATTCTCTTATTTGCTTGGATAATAATATATTAACCTTATTATATTCAATTACCCTACCATTCATTAATATCTCCAAACCCATCAATAGATCTCTCATTCTAGTATTTATTTTCTCATTTCTTTCAAACACAATGAATTGTTTTTCAAAAATGATTGAAAATGCAGTGGCATGAAACGAATTTGATAATATGATTTCTGCATCTTTTATCAATTTCACAAACTCTAATGGACCCTCATCAAAAAAACATCTGTCGCAAATCATATTAGGAAAAATCGAATAAATCTTCCATCCATTTCTCTTTGATAATTCAAGTGCCTTACTGTTAATTGCTTGGTTATTATCAAAATCATATATTAATAGATATTTTTCTGAATTTTTTTTATTGTTCAATAGTGTTTCCCACTCTTGCTTATTTAAAAGGAAAACTGGATCAACAACCTGTTTCCCATCATGGAAACCCATTTTTTCTAAAATATCAATTGCCGATTTTTCTCTGACCGAAATGAAATCCATTTTATTAAGCCAAGAAGCAACTTTTCTTTTATAATCTTTCGCTAAATCTTCCGTAGCAAAACTCGCTGCATATGATGCACGAACAGCATCCTCCGATGCAAAATCAAGATAGAATGATGGATCCTTACCATTTTGAAATATCGTATTCCAGATCTGATCACTACCTGCAAAAAAAATATCTGCTTCAATGTTTGCTTGTCTCATCTCTTCGTTCGTATGAAAAGACTTTGATGTAACAGGTAAATACATTTTTGTAAATCTATCAAAGCTTTTTTTTCGTTTCGACAAACGTTCTCTTATTCTTCCCGGAAGTTTAAGGAGATTATATATTTCTCGAAAAATGGGTCTATTATACTGGGGATTTCGCACTCCCCATAATTCATAATGCTTTAAATAATCCGGTTTATAATCGATGATTTCTACATCATGACCCAAACTTTTCAAATAAGCAGATAGAGCATATGCTTGTAAACTTGCTCCGGTATTATAAACATCGTGACATGTAATAGTTTTAATTGTACATCTCTTTCTTTCCATCTTGCTCTATCTCCATTTTTCTAATCTAATAATTCGTATAAACAATTTATTTCAGCCGAATTAGAATAATCACGCGTACTACAATTAACAGATAATTGATCACGTAATTGGATATTCAGAATTATTCTTCCTATTTCATCAGCACACGCTTTATTGCCTAGAGGAACAATAATTCCATCAACTCCATCATCTAATTGACTATGAGATGTGGCATAATTGGTAATTATAACCGGTTTTCCTAACATTTGAGCTTCTCGAACAGTAACCGACTTTCCTTCATATCTACTAGGCTGAACATACCAATCACATGAATTAATATATGGATAGGGATTATCTTTTTTTCCCAATAGAATGACCCTTTCCTCCATATGATATTGCTCGATCTTGCTTCTAATCAATGCTTCATCTGGTCCAAAACCAATTATATACCAATACACATCATTTCCAGCTTCAATTAGCTTTTTACATATTTCAGGAACATTATCGAAATTTTTAGCTGTACAATATCTACCTATTGACAATAGCTTTATACCTTTGTCAGGCATCTCCTTTTCTACTGAAAATGCTGCTTTCTGAGATTGCACTAAGCTTTGTGGTAAAATATTTTCTACTAAAACGATCTTTTCACTCAATGCTGGAAAGATGTCTATAAATGCATTTGTTACAGCATCTGATATAGAAATTATTTTGTCATATTCACTCCACATATTATACTCAGATTCTTTATCTATTTGAACTTTGTTGTAATCTGTATGAATCCATGCAATCTTTTGCTTCGCCCTTACTTTTTGCGCAACATAATAATGCGGTGTTAAAAAACTAATTGCCAAATCGTACTCACAGTTCGGTTGAATTTTAGGCAACAAAGACACCGTATACTTATGACTATATTCAAGTGCTACTCCACTATCTGTATAGTCATGATCTCTGTCATATTTTATAGCACAAATCTTCCCACATAATCTTGCGAAAGTCAATATAACATGTCCCTCCAATAAAGTATCTTTCATTGGACGAGCTAATACTGTGTAACTCGGTATTTCGGGAAGAAGGTTGATTTTGGTTGGAATATGTTGTAATAGCTCGCCTTCATGTCTCATCAAAAACAAATCTACTTCATATATATTTGTATCTATTGCATCCAATAATCCCAACAGGCTACGTTCTGCACCACCTAATTCCATTGCATGAGACATGATAAAAATACGTTTCTTATTTTTCATTTTTTTAACCATGCAAAGCAATCATTTCCGAAAATACGATGAAATGGCTTTGTCAATATACTCCTAATAATTGTTTTTTTATCTAACCAACTTTTAGAATACCAGTGAATCGAAATTGTATTTTCTGTTTTATTCAATTTGCCTGTTGGATCATCGTACGGATTTAAGCAATCAATTCCAAGAACAATCATATCATCCAATATTTGGGACTCGCCATTTAACTTCAATCCCAGAGGAAGTAATGCCTTTGTATTGAGTGCTGGACATACAATTATTGGAAAATCTCCGTTTTTATTCGGTTGTAATTCATAATATTGTTGACTCATTAAGAATACTGCTTTATTTCTTGGAATAGCACCAAACCCCAAACCGGTTGACACGTTAGTTTCATTCTCAAATCCAAAAAAAGCATCATATTTTAATAATTCTTCCGGAGACTTTACCAATTCAACATCCGTATCAAAATATATACCACCATGCTTATATACAACGACTAATCTAACAAAATCACTTAAAAATGCCCACTTCTTATTGTCATGGCAATATTTCGCATATGGGTAACTATCTATATCAAAATTATCTTCATTCCATTCAATAATTTCGAAATCCGGACAATATTTCTTCCAACTTGCAATGCATTTTTCTGCTAGTTTCGGCTTCTCTCCATGCCCAAACCAACAATAATGAATTATTTTAGGAATCATAAATGCTCCTTCCTAACGTCTTAAATTACTTTTATGTAATATATCGTATAAAAATCTAGGAAGTAGTCCCACAAAGATCGGTTTGAGAACATATATATATCCCCATACTGGCAATTCTAATTCTTTCACGGTTAAATACTTCACATATGCTTCGTTTATACGATACTTAAACTTTCTACGATTATAAGCATTTTGATCATCTCTCATACTATAAAGACATTTATGAATGTTTTTTCCTTTTAATCCAGCCTTATACATCTTAAACCAAAGGTGGTAGTCTTCAACACGTAATAACTTAGAATCTACCGAATACCCTTCTACCGCATAATACGCTTCTTTTCTCACCATACATGCCGCATGGCAAAACGGAGATTTTTTCAAAAAATCTTTCTCTGTAGGATATTCTGGATGAGAAATCTTTCCCCAAATACCACTTTCATCAAAAAAATTCATATCTGTACTGACAATTGATATTTCTGGCTCATTTTCTAATACTTCCAATTCTTCCTTAAAACGTTCAGGATGACAAATATCATCCCCATCCATTCGAGCAATATATTTTCCTTTTGCAACTTGTAAACATCTATTTAAAGTTGCATTTAATCCCATATTTTGTTCATTTGACAATACGATAATTTTATTTGGGTTATTTTGCTCAAAATCAAGTGCAATTTGTAATGTATTATCTTGCGAAGCATCATCACATAATATAAGTTCCCAATCCGTAATTGTCTGCTTTAAAATAGAATTTATCGCATCGGGTAAAGTAGATGCACAATTGTAAATCCCCATAATTACACTTATAGTCACCTTATTTTTATTCATTGTCTAAACCAACCCCCATATGAAATGAATCTGAAAATAATAAAACACAATAAATGCAGCACACATAAGCATTTTTATTATTCTTGATGATTCTTTTGTAAACATATTATCCAATTCCCACGGTAATAAAATACCCGTCGCATACAATGAACAGTAAATAGGAAGACGCCCGATAAATATTCCTGATGTTACAGCACTCAAACAATATAACATAGTTGATAATATCCCCATGTTACATGCCAAATCGATAATCGAATCTTTAGCTGCTTTAATATATCGATATCCTATCAATGACAAAATTGTTGGTATTGAATACACTAATACTCGAATAGGATTTGTACCATCATCTGCTCCAGCCTGCCAATCACTAACAACATTTGTATATTGTGTATCTGTTAACATAACATCCAATATATTTGTAAATTTATCGACAAATACAATCGACATTACAAACGCAAAAACAGCCAATAATGTTTTCTTATTCCACGGCTCTCCCTGAACTACAAATATAACCGGAATCATAAGCAATGCTGAACCATGGATTGTTGATGCAAGAAGTATAATTCCTATTAAAGGAATATATTTCTTTTTTAACATAAGTTCTGTTGCTACAAAAATTAACGTAACAGCCGTAAACTGTCTAATACCATTATGCATCCATGACAAATAATCTGTTGTAACTACAAACAAGAACAATGACATTACAAAATTTGATGAATATTTTCTAAAAACGCTTGCCAACATCAGTAATTGAATAGAAGCAAGTATCAAAAAATATGCAACTACACTGTCACCTATTAAAGTTTTTATCAAAACACTTAATATATAAAACCCTTTATCTTTGTCAACATTTTGTATATGTGAACTGATTCCACTCAACATATTTGGCATCTCTTCAAAACTTTTCATATATGCATTAGTATCAAAGAATGCACCTGAACGGGTAGCCGCCCACCAAATCAACGGAATAATTGCAAATATTACAAATCCTCTTTGCACTCGTACTACTTTCTTGCCAAATACATACTCATTTTTATATACATTGATAATGCAGCTTATTAAATAAATTATTGCCAACCAAATCAAAACCATTATATATTGTGACATAAATTTTCTCCTCTTTCAGGTCATACTTTTTCTTTGTCGGTATATTTATCTCCAAATTTCTTCCATCGTCTTTTTCACGATCTTCTCTTTCGAAAACACTTTTTCCATATGTTTTCTTCCAATTCTCCCCATTGTTTCTCGTTCTTCTTTTTCAAATTGAACAAACTGTTCCATTGTATTCAGCAAATCTTTTTTATCTTTCATCTTACACAACAGACCACTTTTTTCTTTACATACTGCCTCTCTGCAACCTGGAATATTACTTGTAATCACTGCTCTTCCCATCGCCGCGGCCTCCAATAATACATTAGACAGCCCTTCATGATAACTTGGCAGTACAACACAATCTGCCTGTGCATAGTATGGTCTAGGATTCTCCTGAAAACCATGGAACACTGCGATTCCATCTTTCACAAGTTGTTCTACCTGTTCTTTATATTCATCTTCAAAAAAGCCCACCAAATCAAGCACTACTTTTTCTCCATATTTTTCATGAAGCTTTTTCATTGTGTAAAACAGTTCATCTATTCCTTTTTCTTTCATAATACGACCAAGGTACAGGAAATGAATCTTTTCATTTTCCGGGTATGGAACATATGCATACTCGTCCAGATTGATTCCTGCCCCTGAAAGAATTGTCTGCTGAAGTGCAGGTGTAATCTTTTTATCTCGGAATATTCTTGCATTTTCTGTGTTTTCAAAGAATACTGTCTTTGCATTTTTTACAGCAGCCTTATACATGATAGTTACAATTTCAGAGATTCCTCTTTTCTGAAATGCTGTTCCTAGGCCCTGTACATTAACGCAATATGAAATCTTGAGTATTCTACATGCAAATCCGGCGTAAATATTTGGTTTTATGGAATATGTAATAACCATATCTGGTTTTTCATTTTTTAACAGATTGAAATAAAATCGGAACAACTTCAGATCTGTTACCGGATTGATTCCCCTTCTATCTACATCGGTTTCAATCATTTTACATCCCAATGCTTCCAGATCTTTTTCATGTCCCACATATGGTGTACTGATAATTACCTCTGAATCTTTCAAAAGTTCTTCTGTCAGTTCTTTACGAAATCTCCAGAACATATACGAGTGATTAGTTATCATCATCACTTTTTTCTTTTTATTTTTCAATTCCCCAGTTCCACCTTCTACCACGCCTTCACTCCGAAATACGGAACCAATCGTTCCTAGAAAGCATCTGATATCGATTGCCGGTCCAAATTTATTTACATAATATCCATCTGCTCTTGCTTTATCTTCAATCTCCAGTTCATCCCTTCCATTTATTTGAGCCCAGCCAGTGAGTCCTGGTTTTATATCATTTGCCTCATATTTATCGCGCTCGTCAATCAGATCGTATTGATTCCACAAAGCAGGTCTTGGCCCTACCACAGACATATCTCCTCGTACAATATTATAGAGCTGTGGCAGTTCATCCAGTGATGTTTTTCTAAGAAACTTTCCTACCTTTGTGATATATTGCTCTGGATTTTTTAATAAATGGGTCGGAGTGTCATGTGGAGTATCCAGTTTCATACTGCGGAATTTGTACAATTGAAAATGGCTTTTATGAATTCCCACTCTTTTCTGACTGAAAAATACCGGTGCTTCCCATCCATCTTCCAGTTTGATCGCAGCGATTATTCCCAAATATACCGGTGCTAGTACTATCAGACCTCCTACAGCAAGTATTCTGTCAGCCTTATCTTTTATTTTGATGTATTTTTTCTGTGATTCTTTCATTTTTTAGATTCACTCCGTTTTTCTATATACTTATGTATACCTTTTCCGATTCATGTTCCATCGATTTTTTATTCTGTAACAACGACAAAAAGACCTTGCATTTATGCTAAGGTCTTCAGATCTTCTTTCCACTCTTCTGGCAGCATATAAGTTGGTACAATACTTTTTACAAGCTTTCTCATTTCTATTTCATCTGTTTCTTTATCCATTCTTTGAATCGTCTGTTTTACCAGATATTCATCCATCTCGATTGGTTTTCCAATGTGAATCAGCTTGTTTTTTGTCTCGCTCATTCCTTCTTCGTTCATCAGAAGTTCTTCATACAGCTTTTCTCCCGGACGAAGTCCTGTGTATACAATCTTGATATCTCTTCCAACTTCTAATCCTGACAAACGAATCATATTCTCTGCCAGTTCTCTGATCTTTACCGGTTCTCCCATATCAAGTACGAAGATTTCTCCACCTTTTGCATAGGCACCTGCCTGAAGCACAAGAGACACAGCCTCTGGAATCGTCATAAAATAACGAATAATTTCCGGATGTGTTACAGTGATTGGACCGCCTTCTTTAATCTGTTTTTTGAAAAGCGGAATTACGCTTCCGTTACTTCCAAGTACATTTCCAAATCTTACCGCAACAAATTTTGTCTTGGAACTTTTTGCATACATCTGGATAATCATTTCGCAGACTCTTTTGGATGCGCCCATGATATTTGTAGGATTTACAGCTTTGTCTGTAGAAATCTGAACAAAGCATTCCACACCCCAGCGGTCTGCTGCAGTTGCTAGTTTATATGTACCAAGAACATTATTCTTGATTGCTTCATTCGGACTATCTTCCATCAGCGGCACATGTTTATGAGCTGCTGCATGATAGATAATCTGAGGTCTGTATTTTCCCATTACATACTCCAGACGATCATAGTCTCGAATTGAACCAATCAGTACAACCAAGTTCAGATCAGGAATCAATCTTTTCAGTTCCTGCTGGATATCATAAGCATTATTTTCATAAATATCAAAGATAATCAGCTGCTTTGGATGATATGAGACAATCTGACGACAAAGCTCACTTCCGATGGAACCACCTCCACCTGTTACCATAACGACTTTGTCTGACACATATCCCATGATTTCATCCAGTTCTATCTGAATTTCTTCTCTTCCAAGCAAATCTTCAATACTTACATGACGAAGTTTACTCACTTTAATCTCATCATTTACAATCTGATACATTCCTGGAAGAATCTTCAATTCACACTCCGTCTCTTTACAGATTTCCAAAATCGGGCGAATCTGAGCCATTGGCACTGATGGCATAGAAACGATGATCTGTTCAATCTGATATCTCTCCACACATTTTTTTATACTGTTGCGGTCACCTGCGATATAGATTCCTTTAATATATTTTCCAATCTTTGCAGGATCATCATCAATCGCACAGCATACTTTCTGATTCAAATATTGACTATTCTGAATTTCCAGAATCAGGGCTTTTCCAGATTCTCCCGCTCCAACAATCATCGTCCTTTTTATATCCTTGTTGCCAAAGAACATCTCGTGTCTTTTTTTTCTGAGCATGCGATATGCAAATCTTGTGAATATTATAGTAATTCCAAGGTAGAGAATCCTGAGCAGATAATAACTTCTTGGCAAGAGTCCTCCTGTTAAGACTACGAGCAGATATTCTGCGAGTCCGGAAACCACACTTGCCATTACAATATTATTAATTTCATCTTCTCCTGCATATTCCCACAAGCTACTGTACATTCGAAAGAGTACAAATATGATCAATGTAATTCCCACAAAATATGGTTCATATTTCACTAATGACACCATGTGTTCTGGCGGAATCTCACTTACAATAAATTCAAACCTTGTTGCCAATGCAAAAAAACCTGAAAATACGATACATAAGCTATCAAAGATTACTAATACAATGCGCCGTACCATCAGCTTATAATTAATTTCTTTATTCATCGTCGATGCTCCCCATCAAATCTCACTCGCGGAATCTTGCGCAGGATTCACATCAACATCCGGCGATATTATACTTATACAAATCCTTACGCATCCTTTCAGATCGTATATCAGGGGGGTGACTCACGCGAACAATGATACTAATTTGTTGCTTATCGTCTATAGAGGCAGAAATCATCTCTCCCCTCTGATACAATTTAACAATCCAATATAATAAACTCTTCTATTCTTAACTTGTTATTATACCACTCTTTTTTTGCAAAGTACAATATTTTTTCAATTTTTACTCTCATATTTTAGTATATTTTATTAAATTATACGCTTACATCCCTTTATGAATCAGTCTCAGCACTGTCTTTAGATCTTCAACCTCCATCTGCCCCGGAGCGCTTGCCTGACCTGCTGCCCCAAATGTCATCGCAGAACCAAATACTTCACCACAAAGCCGGCTCAAAACCCCCATCCCACTCATAGACATCGTCACGATCGGACGGTTCGCATACCTGCTGTTCATCTCTTCTGTTGCATCCAGCAATATCAGCACGTCTTTTTTACTCTGCGGCATCACTGCAATCTTTGCAATATCCGCACCAAGCTCCTGCATCAGACGAAGTCTTCCGATGATTGCCCGCTTCTCTGGAGTCTTATTAAAATCATGGTTGGACATCACAATTTTCACTCCACATTCTTTCGCTGTTCTAACAAGTTCCGCTACCTCTGCTTCTCCTGTAAACAATTCAATATCCACCATATCAATATATCCGGACTGTATTGCTCTTTTATTGATCTTTACATAAACCTGTGGATCTATTTTCTGGGCTCCACCTTCTTTTCCCGTGCGAAATGCAAAAAGAAGCGGAGTATTTCCCAATGTGCCTCTCAGGCGCTCCAGTGTATGAAGCATTTCATCTCTGTCAAATATATCCTGAAACCAGTCAGCTCTCCATTCAATGAGATCTGCTCCAAGTTTTTTTATGTTCGATGCAGATTTTACAATTCCTTTTGTTCTTTTTTCAATTACAGACACACAGACCTTTGGAATCCCTGCACCAATTTCTACATCACGTACCTTAACTGTATCCATAAAATGTTATTCCTTCTCTATCATAATCACAGGTATTTACAAAATACCTGACACTTTCTGCCTAACCAAAATTACGCACTTTAAACTCTCTCTGTGCCTCACGCTTCTGATCTTTCTTTGCAATATCATCGCGCTTATCGTAAAGTTTTTTACCTTTCGCAAGACCAATCTCTACTTTTACAAGACTTCCGCTGAAATATACACGAAGCGGAACCACTGTAATCCCTTTTTCTTTCATTTTCCCGAAAATCTTATCAATCTCCTTTTTGTGAAGAAGAAGCTTTCTTACACGCAAAGGATCTTTATTGAAGATATTTCCCTTTTCATATGGACTGATATGCATACCATAGATGAACATTTCTCCGTCTTCGATCCGGATAAATGATTCTTTTATACTGCATTTTCCCATTCGCAGAGACTTTACTTCTGTGCCGGCAAGCACGATTCCTGCTTCATAATTTTCTAATATGAAATAATCGTGAAATGCCTTTTTGTTATTTGCAATTAATTTACCATCTGTCTTTGCCATAGCAATTCCTTTCTATACCGGACACTAAACAGATCTTTCTCTGTTTAGTATCCGAATCCCTCATAATCATCCATATCTACGAATTCAAAATCTATCTTTCTCTGAAGCTTATCAACCCCCAGTACGCGTACACGTACGGATTGTCCAAGCTTATATACATTTCTTGTATGTTCACCGATCAACTCATACTGTTCTTCCCAGTATTCGTAGTGGTCATCCCACATATTTGTCACATGAACCAGCCCTTCGATCGTATTCGGAAGTTCCACATATGCTCCCCATTTTGTAATACCGGAAATCACACCGTCGAACTCTTCCCCAATTCGTTCTTTCATATACTCGACCTTTTTGAGCTTGATCGTCTCGCGTTCTGCTTCCTCGGCCCTGCGCTCCATCATGCTGGACTGTATTGCAACCTCCGGCAGAATTTTTTCATAATGCTCAATTCTGTTGTTGAGTCTGCCACGAATATTTTCCTTAATAATACGATGAATCTGTAAGTCCGGATAACGGCGAATCGGGGATGTAAAATGTGTATAGTATTTTGCCGCCAATCCGAAGTGTCCTGTATTCTCAGGTGTATATCTTGCCTGCTTCATAGAGCGGAGTGCAAGTCGGCTGATCAGCGCCTCCTCTGGAGTTCCCTCTACCTTGGCAAGGAGCTTCTGCACCTCTTTCGGACGCACTTCATTTCCCACATGAATGTGATATCCAAAATTATTGATAAATGTACTCAATTTCTTGATCTTATCATCGTCTGGTGTCTCATGTGTTCGATATAAAAATGGAACCTCACGCCAGAAATATTCTTCCGCAACCGTTTCATTTGCCAGAAGCATAAAATCTTCAATGATCTTTGTTGCTACGTTGCGGTCATACGGCTGAATATCAACCGGTCTTCCTTTCGCATCAAGAATCATCTTTGTCTCTGGAAAATCAAAGTCAATGGAGCCTCTCTGCTTTCTCTTTTCTCTCAAAATGTGAGAAAGTTCTGCCATCTCTTCGAACATCGGAACAAGATGCTTATACATTCCAATCTCGATCTCATCATGGTCAGCGAGAATCTTCGCCACACTTGTGTAACTCATTCGCTGATCTACATTGATCACTGTCTCTGCAATCTCATGATCAATAACCTCACCCTTCGGGTTCACTGTCATAATACAGCTAAGCGCCAGACGGTCCTCACCTGCATTCAGAGAACAAATACCGTTGGACAGCTTGTGTGGAAGCATCGGAATCACACGATCTACAAGATATACACTTGTTCCACGTTTTAATGCTTCTCTGTCTAACGCACTTTTCTCCTGCACGTAATTCGTAACGTCAGCAATATGCACACCAAGAATATAATTCTCGCCATCTTTTGTCAGAGAAACTGCATCATCAAGATCCTTTGCATCTTCCCCGTCAATTGTAACCATCTGCCAGTTTCGAAGATCCATTCTTCCTGCCATATCAGCCTCGCTGACATCTTTTCCTACACGTTCTGCCTGATTAAGAACCCTCTCCGGAAATTCCGTCGGAAGATCAAAACCTTTTACAATCGACATGATATCCGTTCCCGGATCATTGACATGACCGATGATTTCCGTTACAAATCCTTCCGGCTTCATGCGGTCATCGCCATAAGAAGTCAGTTCTACGACAACCTTATGCCCTGTAACAGCGCCCTTTTCCTTTCCTCCCGGAATATAAATATCCTGAAGAAATTTCTGATCATCAGGACGCACAAATCCAAAACTTCTGCTCTGTTCATAAAGCCCGACAACCTTCACCGTTCCATGCTCTATAATATTTATAATCTTTCCTTCTGTTCTGCGGCCTGTGCCGCTGTCTTTATGCTTTGTAACAACAAATTCTACCTTATCGCCCTGCATAGCACCATTTCTTGCTTCTTCCGGAATAAAGACATCCTCTGCCACACCTTCCTGCATAACAAATCCAAATCCTCTCGGATGGGACTGAAAGATTCCTGTCAAAAGCTTTGCCTGACCTCTGGAATACTTTCCACGCTTAGAAAGGGTAATCTTTCCTTCCTCAACAAGGGCATCCAGAACAGCCTTCAGCTCATCTCTCTGTTCCCTTGAAACCTGCAGAACAATTGCCATCTCTTTAATCTTCATTGGCACATAAAAGTCATCGCAGATAAAATCATATATTACCTTTTTTCTCTTTTCAAATGAATTACTCATACTTCACCTCGCCAAAACATGCTTTTGACCTATTTTCTTCTACTACCTGGGGATTTATACTCGCCAGAACCATGTCATAATTTCGTTACAGAAAAAAACACTCTATTAGTTTGTAATAGAGTGTTTTATCTTCGGTCTTTTCTTACTTATTAAATACTCCAAGGTTCAAAATAATTGCCAATACCATAAACAGAACTGCAAGTACTTTTGTATATTTTACAAGTGCACCTTCCATTGAACGACCTTTGTTCTGTCCCCAGTATGTGTCAGCTGCACCTGCAATTGATCCAAGTCCTGCGGACTTGCCTTCCTGAAGAAGGATAATTGCAGACAAAAGAATACAATCTATTACAAATATAATTGTAAGAACAATTTTCAAAATTTCCATCTTAACACCTCCTGTTGAAAAACCACAATTATTTTATCATAATCAACATCAAGTAGCAAGTATATCTTGTTAAATTCTCCTTGATTTTCCTGTCTATATAGTCGATCATCTAACATTTTCCAAGCATTTTTATATAATATTTACAGATACTATTCCCGCAGACAGGAGGAATAAATCTATGTATCAACACTTACCAATTCGTGATATATACGCCAGAGAAATCCTCGACTCCCGTGGCAATCCCACACTCGAGGTTGAAGTCCTTGTCGGAGAAAATATCATCGGTCGTGCCAGTGTTCCGTCTGGTGCATCTACAGGAAAATACGAAGCTGTAGAGCTGCGTGATCGTGAAGCACGCTACGGTGGAAAGGGTGTTCAGCGTGCTGTAGAACATGTCAACGACCAACTTGCAAAGTCCATTATTGGAATCAATGTATTTCATCAGGCTGAAATTGATCGCCTGCTGATTCATGCCGACGGCACTTCCAATAAAAGCCGCCTCGGCGCCAATGCCCTGCTCGGCGTTTCTCTAGCTGCTGCCCATGCTGCCGCAAATGCATTGCATCTTCCGCTCTATCAGTATCTTGGCGGAGTCAATGCAAGAAAAATGCCGACTCCTATGATGAACATTTTAAATGGGGGAGCGCATGCAGATAATACACTTGATATTCAGGAATTTATGATTGTGCCTGTCGGAGCCTGTACTTTCAAAGAACAGCTTCGGATGTGTTCTGAGGTCTATCATTCTCTTCAGTCACTTCTGAAAGAACGCGGACTTAGCACAGCCGTCGGTGACGAAGGTGGGTTTGCACCAGATTTACCAGATGCTCACGCTGCTCTCTCCCTTTTAAAAGAGGCAGCAGAGAAGGCCGGCTGCCAGATGGGGACAGATATCGCAATCGCACTCGATGTTGCGGCATCTGAACTTTATAATAAAGATTATAAAAAATATGATTTTCCGGGTGAAAGCCGTATGACAGGGCAAAAAGTTGTGCGCTCGGCTGAAGAACTCATTGATTATTATGTGGATTTGATTGAAAAATACCCGATTATTTCCATCGAAGATCCTCTCGGTGAGGAAGATTGGGATGGATGGGAACTTTTAACAACAAGACTGGGGCAGGAAATTCAGCTCGTAGGAGATGATTTATTCGTCACGAACACAGAACTTTTGAAAAAGGGAATTGAGAGACATGTAGCAAATTCTATCCTCATCAAGGTCAACCAGATTGGGACTCTGACAGAAGCGATTGAGGCGATTGAAATGGCACAAAAAAATGGATATCAGGCGATTGTCTCCCACCGCTCCGGCGAGACAGAAGACACGACGATTGCAGATATTGCCGTTGCATTTAATACTGGTCAGATTAAGACCGGTGCGCCTTGCAGAACAGAAAGAGTTGCAAAATACAACCGGCTTCTGAGAATTGAAGAACAATTGGGCTAACAAAAAAGAAGAGAGGTCGGAAACTAAATCACTTTAAGCAAGGAGAGATGCTGCTCGCATGAGCTGCATCTCTCCTGTATTTTTAGTATATAAAGCGAAAAGAGTCTTCTATTGCTTCCTTTTATTTCCCGATTCTTTTCAAAAGATATGGGATTGCCTGTTCAAAGTTTACTCCATACCATGGTTTATCTTCATCTTCCAGTGTCAGTCTGATACATTCTGATGTGTAATCACCAGCCACCTGTGCAGCCGCTTTCCAATCAAGTCCATTCATCATTGCGCCAATGCATGTACTTGAGAAAATATCACCTGTGCCGTGGAAGCTTACAGGCTGTTTGTCATGTGAATAATAGTAATACTCATCTTTTTCTTTATCATATCCCATGATGCCTGTTTTGCCCTCTGTGAAGCTTACGCCTGTAAGGATGCTGATCTTTGCGCCAAGTTCCGCAAGCTTCTTGAGCATTTCTTTTACATATGCTTCGTCATAATTTTCTTTGTACTCCATGCCTGTCATGAAAGAAGCTTCTGTGATGTTTGGAACGATGATGTCAGCCTTTGCACAAAGTGTTCCCATGTGTTTTGCAAATGCTTCGTCAAATGCAGGGTAGAGTTTACCATTATCCGCCATCGCAGGATCTACAAAAAGAATGTTGTCTTCTGTCTTAAATTCTTCGAACATTTTTTTCATCAGGTCGATCTGCTCAAATGATCCAAGGTACCCTGTGTAAATTGCACCAAATCCCATGTTCTCAGATTTCCAGTGAGCTGTAATCGGCTCAATCTGATCTGTTAAATCTTTAACTGTAAAATTCTTAAACATAGTATGTGTAGAAAGAACTGCTGTAGGAATGATTGCTGTTTCGATTCCCATTGCAGAAATAATCGGCAGTGCTACTGTTAAGGAACATTTTCCAACGCAGGAAATGTCCTGGATTGTTACGATTCTTTTCATTTGTTTTCCCTCCGGATTCTATCTTTATTATTTCATATACTTTACATTTTTGACATCTTCTATTATACTAATTCGTGACCTTATTAAAATATTCAAAATAAGATTAATTTTTATGGTCAGATTGGAGAAATATGCTTACGTATTCATTTGAAGACAGAGGCAGCGACAGCCTCTACGAATATCTTTACAAACAGATAAAAACGGATATTTTAAATTATAAGCTCTCTCCTGGCGAAAAACTTCCTTCAAAACGTGCCCTTGCGAAACATTTGAACGTAAGTACGGTCACTGTAGAGAATGCTTATCTGCAATTAATGGCGGAAGGTTATATTTATTCGGTGGCAAAAAGCGGATATTTTGTCTCACATTTGTCTACGACCAAGTCAGATCCAGTGAGAAAAGTGACACCAGCCTCCACATTTTCAGAAGCTTCTGCAACTTTTCTGGCTGATTTTGTGACAAATTCTACGGTCAGCAGTAACTTTCCATTTACCACATGGACGAAACTGATGCGTGAGACCATGTCAGATGAGACGGATAAGCTTATGGTCAGTTCTCCATCTATCGGGATTTCTGCCCTTCGCAATGCAATCTCGGACTATCTCTTCCAGTTTCGTGGGATGACGGTAGAACCAGACCAGATTGTAATCGGCGCCGGAACAGAATATTTGTACAGCCTGATTATCCAGCTTCTTGGACGGGATAAAATTTACGCCGTGGAAGACCCAGGATATCAAAAGATCACGAAAATTTATCAGGCAAATGAAGTTGCCTGCGTACCGGTTCCCCTCGACAAAAATGGAATTGACATTGATCATCTGGAAGATGCAAACGCTGATGTGCTTCACATTTCGCCGTCTCATCATTTTCCAACCGGCATAGTGACTCCTATCAGCCGCAGGTATGAGTTGCTTTCCTGGGCCTCAAAGACACCAGAACGCTACATCATCGAAGATGATTATGACAGCGAGTTCCGTCTCCTTGGAAAGCCAATTCCTTCCCTGCAGAGCATCGATGTTCTGGAAAAAGTCATTTATATGAATACATTTTCCAAGACATTGACCTCCACAATCCGAATCAGCTACATGGTGCTTCCAAAGAGTCTGATGAAGCGCTATCAAAAAGAACTGAACTTTTATTCCTGTACTGTCTCGAACTTCGAACAGTATACGATGGCACATTTTATAGAAAAAGGATATTTTGAGAAACATATTAACCGAATGAGGAACTTTTATCGTTCTCAGCGTGATGCGGTGATCTCCTGTATCAAAAAACATCCGGATTTTGGCAAGGTAACAATCCGTGAAGAAAATGCTGGTCTGCATTTTCTTTTAAATGTGGACACAGCGTATTCTGACGAGGAACTGATCGAACGTGCGCGCATGAATAGGATTAATATTTCATGTCTGAGTCAGTATTTTTCTGATTCCACAAATGCAACCGGACATACGCTGATCATCAATTATTCGGGAATCGAAAAAGAAAATATAGAAAGGGCTGTGGAACTTCTGTTCCTGAGCCTGTAAGGAGAAATTAATGAAACATTTAGTAATCGCAGAAAAGCCTTCTGTAGCAAGGGATATTGCCCGTGTGCTGAATTGTCATAAGAAGACTAATACTTATATAGAAGGAAATGACTACATCGTAACCTGGGCCCTGGGTCACCTTGTCACACTTGCAGACCCTGAAGAGTATGGGAAGCAGTATCAATCATGGAATATGGAAACTCTGCCAATGCTTCCGAAAGAATGGAAGCTTGTTGTGATCAAGCAGACTTCAAAGCAGTATCACGCTGTAAAAGAGCAGATTTACCGCAAAGATGTCTCCGACATCATCATCGCAACAGATGCTGGACGTGAGGGAGAACTTGTTGCTCGCTGGATTCTTGATAAAGCCGGAAATAAGAAACCTTTAAAACGTCTCTGGATTTCTTCTGTTACTGATAAAGCAATTCGTGAAGGATTTGCCAATCTGAAGCCAGGAAAAGAGTATTACAACCTCTACCGTGCTGCCATTGCCCGCGCACAGTCTGACTGGGTAGTTGGCATCAATGCAACCCGCGCATTAACATGCAAATATAACGCCCAGCTTTCCTGTGGCCGTGTACAGACACCAACACTCTCCATGATTGCGGCAAGGGAGTCCGAAATCCGCGAATTCAAGCCAAAGTCCTACTATGGTTTGAAAGCAGCTGCAAATGGTGTAACATTTTCGTGGATCGATGCAAAGTCCAACTCTCAGCGTACTTTTGATAAAGAAAAAATTGAAAAAATCAAGGCAGAAGCTTCTTCAAAAAAAATTCAGATTACAGAAATTAGCAAGAAGACGAAAAAATCCTTCTCCCCAGCACTTTATGACCTGACTGCCCTGCAACAGGAGGCGAATAAACGTTTCGGATTCTCTGCCAAAGAAACTTTAAACATTATGCAGAGACTGTACGAAAACCATAAGGTTCTCACTTATCCGAGAACAGACTCCAGATATCTGACAACAGACATGGTATCCACACTTTCTGAAAGACTTTCAGCCTGCGCAGTAGGACCATACAAAACACTTGCATTAAAACTATCCCGCCAGCAAATTAAGGCGAATAAATCTTTCGTGGACAATAATAAAGTTTCTGATCACCATGCGATCATTCCAACAGAACAGTATGTGCAGCTCGATCATATGACAAATGAAGAACGTAAAATTTATGACATGGTTGTCCGCCGCTTCATGGCAGTTCTCTGCCCTGCATGCGAGTATGAAGAAACTTCCATCAAGGCAAAGATTGGCAATGAAATATTTACAGCAAAAGGAACGATTCTTACAAGTAACGGCTGGCGCGAAGCCTATGAAATTGACTATAGCTGCGACGATAATGAGAACGAAAATGATTCTTCCTTCACACTTTCCGACCGTCATGCTGACATTCTTTCAAATTGGAAGACCGGCACTCTTCTTTCTGTGGATAAGCTTCACATCACAGAAGGAAAGACAAAACCACCGGCGCATTTTACAGAGGGAACTTTGATCGCAGCTATGGAAAATCCTGCGAAATATCTTCAGAACAAGGATAAAACAAAGATTCGCACGCTCGGTGAAACAGGTGGACTTGGAACGGTTGCAACAAGAGCTGATATCATTGAAAAATTATTTAACAGCTTCCTGATGGAAAAGAAAGGAAATGAAATTCATATCACTTCCAAAGGAACGCAGCTTTTAAAGCTCGTTCCTCAAGATCTCAAAAGTCCGGAACTTACCGCTGACTGGGAAATGAGACTTCAGGCAATTGCAAAGGGAAAAGAAACAGATCAACATTTCATGAATGAGATTGAAGACTATACAAAAACTCTGATTGAGGAAATTAAAACCGGAGGCGGCACTTTCCGCCACGATAATATAACTCGTACAAAATGTCCGGTATGTGGAAAGTTCATGCTTGAAGTCAATGGCAAACACGGAAAGATGCTTGTCTGCCAGGACCGTGAATGTGGACATCGGGAAACAATCTCACGTCACACAAATGCACGCTGCCCAGTATGCCATAAGAAGATGGATCTCGTTGGAAAAGGTGATGCCCAGAAATTTGTCTGCGTCTGCGGTCATAAAGAAAAAATGGCTGCATTTGAACAGCGTAAGCAAAAAGAAGGCAAAGGTGCAAATAAGAGAGATGTAAATAACTATCTCAAGAAACAGGCGAAGGAAGCCAAAGAACCCCTTAACAATGCATTTGCAGATGCATTTGCGAAATTAAATTTGTAAATATGAAAGGAGCTCACCCCACACATGGAAATTGATCGAGCTCCTTTCTCTTCTCTTATTCATTTAAAAATGTCTTCAGTTCATCCATGAATGTATTCACATCCTTGAACTGACGATACACTGACGCAAATCTTACATATGCCACAGGATCCAATGCTTTCAACTTATCCATAACAATCTCTCCGACCACACAACTCGGAATTTCTTTTTCTTCTCTGTTGATCAGTTCCAGTTCAATCTGGTCAACCGCTTTTTTAATTGCTTCTGCCGAAACCGGGCGCTTGTAGCAGGCATGGAGAATTCCCTGCTCAATCTTCACACGATTAAATGCTTCTCTGTTCTGATCTCTCTTTATTACAATCAATGGAATGGTTTCGACCTTTTCGTATGTAGTAAATCTTTTTCCGCACTCATCACAGGAACGTCTGCGGCGTATGGAATTATTGTCCTCCGCTGATCTCGAATCGATAACACGAGTATCATGATGACCACAGTATGGACATTTCATAGTCTGCTTCCGCCTTTCTTGTTTTATACGGATATTATACACAATGCAATGAATTTTTGCAAAATTTTTTCACATTTCTCATCTATTTTCTATCAAACTTCTTTAAAAAATTCTCCTCTTGAATCTCCACCAATATAATATCCGGTCCAATTTTTTTGATACAGGAAAATGGAATGATAAATTCACCGTCCGTTCCCAAAAATCCACAAATTCTTCCAGGCCCCGGCACAACAATGGCTTCCACACATCCGTTACAACAGTCAAACACAATGTCTACAACGCAACCCAAACGTTTGCAATTACACACATTAATCACTTCCCGTTCCCGAAGCTCACATAAACGCATACTCCACCTCAACCTTATACAGCTTATTTTATTATATGAGCCCATATAATAAAAGTTCTTGCATTTTACGAATTTAAGTTGTAATATATGCATATGCTTTATATAGTTTTTAAAACTACTTATTGTCATTCGGATAATATTTGGAGGTGTATTTTATGAAAGAAAGACATATTAAAGACCCAGGAAGTGCAATTACACATTTCATCGGAATGCTGATGACAATTTTTGCTGCTGTTCCACTTTTGATTAAAGCTGCACAGGAACCAGATTCTATTTATATCATTTCCCTTACAGTTTATGCTGTTAGCCTGATTTTATTATATGCTGCAAGTACAACATACCATACTTTTGATATTTCTGAAAAAATGAACACGATTCTTAAAAAAATTGACCATATGATGATTTTTATTCTGATTGCCGGAAGCTACACTCCTGTTTGTCTTCTCGCTTTAGACAGATCTACAGGACCTGTTCTTCTCGCAATCGTATGGGCAATCGCCATTGTAGGAATTTTATTCAAGGCATTTTGGGTATACTGCCCAAAATGGATATCTTCCGTATTATATATCGGAATGGGTTGGACCTGCGTTCTTGCTTTTTCACAGATTTTAAATAATCTGAGCACGGCAGCCTTTGGCTGGCTTCTCGCAGGAGGTATCATTTACACAATCGGCGGCGTTATTTACGCATTAAAACTTCCTGTTTTCAATGCAAAATTCAAGAACTTTGGAAGCCATGAAATCTTCCACCTCTTCGTAATGGGCGGAAGCGCCTGCCACTTTGTTGTGATGTACACTTACATGCTTCCTTAAATCAAACTGAGGAAGTCATTTCCCCATAAAACAGCAATCAACACCCCCGCCGACAGGTAAGGTCCCATGGCCAGTACCCTGTCGGCATCTTTTATTTTCATACGAATACTGTGGATCACAAGACCTAAAATACAGCCAAAAAAGAAGGCGACCCATATGAGTTTATACCCAATAAAAAGTCCACAGGCTGCCATCAATTTTACATCACCTCCGCCGATTGCTTTTCCTTTGCTTACAATAAACAGAATCTCCAATACAATGCTTACTGCGAAAAACCCCATCACATATTCAGTCCAGTTTTCAAAATCAGTGATCATCCTCAACGAACCAAGTCCACCTATAAAAATATGGAATCCCATTGGAATCTGAAATGTTCTAAAATCAATTACACTTAGTGCTAAAAGGGATGAGGCAAGTATACAGCAAAAAACTGAATCCAGATTGAAAGCATTTACTATATTTATCATCAGATACAAAACCCCATTCAGAATTCTTTCCCACCATGTGAGATGACAAATAAAAGCATTAAGAAAACTGCCAATAATAATCCCACAGATAAAACTCAATATGTAAGACAGAATCATAAATTTCTCCTCCTTGTCTTTAAGTTAAATATAGAATTCTGTCGTGAACTCTTTCACGAAGTGTATAGTATTTGTCTCTATGCAGTTAAAAAAGAGAAGCTTTCGCTCCTCTAATTTTCTGCTCCCACAATATCTTTGATCACTTCCCCGGCAATGATCAGCCCTGCCACAGACGGCACAAATGCTGTACTTCCAGGTACTGTTCTTTTCTGAACATCTTCTTCTGAAACTTCTATCGGCTGAACAGCCACTTCTTCAGAATATACAACTTTTAATTTCTTTACCCCTCTTTTCTTCAGTTCATGACGCATAACCTTTGCCAGAGGGCAAACCTTTGTCTTATAAATATCTGCCACCCGAAACTGTGTCGGATCAAGCTTATTTCCCGCTCCCATGCTGCTGATAATCGGTGTTCCGCATTCCTGACACTTCATCACGAGTTCAATCTTTGCAGTCACAGTATCTACTGCATCAATAACATAGTCATAATCCTCAAAATGAAACTCCTGTGCATTCTCTGGGAGAAAAAAACACTTATGAACGTGAACGACTGATTCTGGATTAATCTCAAGGATCCTCTCCTTCATAACATCCACTTTATCCCTGCCAATTGTTTTATGTGTGGCAATGATCTGACGATTCAGATTCGTAAGCGCCACAGTGTCATTATCGATCAGATCGAATTCTCTTACACCGCTTCTTACCAACGCTTCTACAACATGACCTCCTACGCCGCCGATTCCAAATACTGCAATTCTTGCTTTATATAACTTCTCCATGGCTTCTCTGCCAAATAAAATCTGTGTTCTGGAAAACTGATGAATCATTCTGTTCTCTCCTGTTTAATTTTTTATACATATGGTCCGGCTCCGCCGCCATAGCACATTCCGCCTCCAAGGCACATATTGCAGGCCAGATTCGCCAGACAAATCTTCGTACAGCAGTCTGTACTCATCGTTGATGTATATCCATACGCAGTCTGTCCCTGCCGATACCAGTTCCCTCCATGCTGAAGGTTATTCAAAAGAATCTGGTACTGATAATTCGTCGGATCCAGTCGCACAGCCTCTCTTGCGTGTTCCAGAGCTGTCACATTATTCCCCATCCCAGAGTTGGCTGTTGCACTGTAAAAATACCAGAGTGCCCCTCTCTGCTGAATACCTCCAAGTACATTCAAAGCCTCTCGATAGCGTCCCGCCTGAAGATAACTCGCAGCCGCACGCATATGCATATCCGTCTCCGTATTGCCTGTACTGCTCTGAGAGCCACGACTATAACCGCTAAATCCGCCAAATCCACCGTAACTGCCAGCATACCCCTGACCGCTGCCTGTATTAGAATACCCATGCTCACGTTCATTTATAACCTGCTGATAAGCCTGCTGCACTTCCTTGAACTTTGCTTCCGCCTCTTCCTTCAGCGGATTGTTGATATTCGCATCCGGATGATACTTGCGGCTCAATGTACGATATGCTTTTTTGATTTCTTCCATTGATGCGCTTCTGTCCACGCCAAGTACTCTATATGGATCATTCATTTATCTGTTAATTCCTCTCTAAAAATAGAAATTTATGAAAATGACGGTATCTTACGACACCGCCATTAATTCTACAACTTTTTCTTCGCTTTATCAACTCTTCTTAATAAATGTCGTACCACACTTTGGACAGCGAACTTCAATCTTTCCTTTTCCCTTTGGAATACGGATCTTCTGCTTACATCCCGGACATGTATAAATACGATACATCTTTTTCTGCTGCATCAGATTCTTCTGACTTGTAAACCATCTGCGAAACTTCTGCGTCTTTGTCAGGAAAAGCTGATTCTCAGAATATCTTTTACTGATATTTCTTGAAAGAAGTCGGACATAAGCGTAAATTACGTTCCCCCATCCGATTATGTAACATGCTGATGCAAGAAAATTGACCGGAATAAATGAAGAAACCAGCACCAGAACCAATCCTAGTCCCATCAAAAACTGTGAAAATTGATCCACTCCATATCGTCCCTGCATGAATCGTCTTATTCTTTCTCTCATTATTTAATCATCCATTCTTATTTATTTACATACCAATTATTTTGCTCTGTTTTTGACTGATTGTCAATAAAATTACTATAAAATAAATATTAAGATATTCTTCAAAGTTTTTTCATACTAAATTTTTTCTTTCTAAAATTCCAGATTCACTCTGACATCATCCAGGGTAATCTCACATTCAATCAGCCCCTGTTTTGTCATCCAATCAATATTTTCCTGCCAGCACGCATCTGTCTGCAAAAGGAATTTTTCTTCTTCTGTCTCCATTACTTCCAGAAGAATTTCCATGCTTTTCCTCTCAACGCTCTCTGACAATGGAAAGTTCTCCTCATTCTGGTTCTTCAGTAGAATTTCCAGTGCCTCTTCCGGATTGCTCTTCATATCAACAAATCCTTTTTCACAAGCCCTCAAGAAAGCTTTCAAAGTTTCTGCATCCTCCGCAATTGCTCTGTCACTTGCCAGAAAAACATTATCATAATAAGAAGGAACTCCATAATCAGCAAATTCCATATAATTCACTTCAAATCCTTCTTCTTCCATCTGCGGAACTTCATGATTGAGAAAACATCCAATCGTAGCATCAACATTGCCGGTTGTCATAGAACTCATCAAATCAAATCCAACATCGACCATTGTCACATCATCATAAGATTTACCAGCAGACTCCATAATACATTTTACAATAGCCTCAGACAGTTCTGTCCCTGCATACCCAACTGTTTTTCCTACAAGATCTTCTGCCTTTGTAATATTCTTTTCTTTCAAAGAAAGCACGATATTCAAAGGTTGTTTAACAATTGCACCGATGGATTTCACCGGAATTCCCTGCTCTGCTCTTGCCTGGATCACATCCTGCTGATAGTAAAGTCCTATATCAGCCTGCCCTGCTGCCACCAACGAAATTGCATCATTTGTATTGGAAGGGAAGCGGATATTGATCTTCAGCCCTTCCTCTTCAAAATATCCCTTTTCCATTGCTACATATAAAAAGGAATGAAGTGCATTTGGATACCAGTCTAATACCACATCAAGCTCTTTCAATCCAGTTTCTGAATCCACATCAGAACTTCCTCCTGCTGCACACCCGGTCATCAGCAACGCTGCTGTGATCAGCACAGTTATTATTCTTTTCATCATATTCATTACTCCTCCACTAATCAAGATTCCCCTCGCCAGCGTACAAATTTCTTTTCAAACAATGCTGCCACCCCGACAAGTGCCATGGCAACCGCGGAAAGCAGTACGATAGGCGCAAACACTCCCGCTCCGTCCAACTGCGTCATCATTCTTCTTGAAAAATATCCAAGCCCGCTCTGTGCCCCTAGCCATTCTCCGATGGCTGCACCAATAATACTCAGTGGGATTGCCATTTTCACTGCAGAGAAAAAGTATGGCAGCGCACATGGAATTTTTATTTTCATGAAAATATCTTTTTTCGTTGCCCCGTATGTCTTAAGCAAATCTGACATTTCCTGATTTGCAGAGCGAAATCCATCGTATACTGTAATTGTAATCGGAAAAAATGTCATCAACACCGTCACCAGCACCTTGCTCCAGATTTCATACCCAAACCAGAGAACGAACAATGGGGCGATTGCTGTTGTCGGAATTGTCTGAGATGCAATCAATATAAGGTTTTCTGCCAGAACGGACTTACGTCCATCAAAACAGCAAGTCCCAGTCCGAATATAAGTGAAATTCCAAGTCCAATAACAGTCACCTGCATCGTCGCAGGAAGATGGACTAAGAACAATGTCTCTCTCAGTTCCCACAACTTCTGAAAAATCTGCACCGGTGTCGGTAAAATATAGGCAGCATTCACCTGCATTGCCCCGAACTGCCAGAACATAAGAAGAACCAGCAGAAAGATTCCCGAAGTCATATTATTTCTAAATCCATTTTTCATCCTTCCACCTGCTTTCTTAACAGATCTACCAATTGTTCTCTTAGTTCAATAATTTCCGGTTTTGCCAGTTCTTTTCTTGTACGAGGATATCCAAGAGGAATGGGAATCTCTCGCAGCTTTCTGATCGGTGTCTCTTCAACAACCAAGATACTGGAAGACAAAAAAATTGCCTCCTCAACATCATGTGTGATAAATAAAATTGTCTTTTTATGCTTTTTCCACTGTTCAAGAAGCCACTCCTGCATAGAAATCCTTGTCAGGAAATCCAGTGCAGAAAACGGCTCATCCAGAAGGAGAAGATCGCTTCCGGTAAGCATAGTCCTTGCAAATGCTGCTCTCTGACGCATTCCCCCGGAAAGTTCTTCCGGACGTTTGTCATAACAGCCGGAAAGTCCCACTTCGTCTAAAGCAGCCTCTATCATTTCTTTCTGTTTCTTTTTTGTATATCCACCCTGAATTTCCAGCGGAAGTGCAAGATTTTCTCCAATCGTACGCCATGGGAAAAGCAAATCTTTCTGCGGCATATATCCACAATAATGCTGCTTCCCTTTGATTGATTTTTCCTCCACAAAAATCTCGCCACCTTTCGGCTCAAGAAGTCCATTTGTCATCCGGAAAATCGTACTTTTTCCGCAGCCGCTCACTCCCACAATACAATGAAAGGAACCTTCTTCTACAGAAAAAGAAAGCTTATCTACAATATCAAAATCCTCTCCCGGATACTGGTAGGAAATGTCTTTAAATTCTAATATTTTCATCTGCTCATCTCCTGTTTTTACGCCAAATTTATCGAACAGCGAAGACTGTATCTCTTCCTGCTATTATAATGAAAAAAGGAACTGCCTGACTGACAATTCCTCACAATACACATACGTTATGTAATCCCTACGTTGGCATTATCCAAATCAGGTTCATGGGTCGAAAGTCATACTTCCCTCTCAGCCTGTCATACAAGCTCCCCAACTGTTCAATTCTATAGTGCATTATACATTTTTTAATTTCCAAGTGCAAGCCAAATATTGCTGAAAAACAGAGGATTTTGTATAAATTCACAACAAAGTGTTAATTTTTTATCAAAAACACTGTATACTCGCACATTGCAATATTTTTTTATTTCTGTAAAATATATCATGGTTAATATAAATGCAACATTCTTTTAAGAATTTACAGGAGTATATATATGAATACAAAAACTTATTTTCTAGAATTAGATGATGCACGTATTTTCTGTCGAGTCAAGGGACAGGGCACCCCAGTTCTATTAATTCACGGAGCCGTCTGTGACAGCGATTTTTTTGAAGATACCGCCGATATCCTTTCTAAAAACCATATGGTGATTACTTATGACCGCCGTGGTTATTCACGAAGTACCGGTGAAATCAATGGTGATTTTCTCATCATAGAAGCAGCCGATGCTGCAGATATCCTTCATACGCTTGTTCCAGATTCACCTGCCATCGTCATTGGCTGCAGTGCCGGTGCACTGATTGCCATGGAACTGGCGAATCTATGCCCAGATCTTGTCTCATTATTGATTCTTCATGAGCCGCCTCTGACAGCATTTCTTCCAGAGGACAGTGAAGTCTTTGCCATTTCCAGCAAAGTAAAGGAATATATCGCACAGGAAAAATACATCCGCGCCGGACATCAGTTTTTGCTTCTTCTTGAAAACAGTGCTCCATATGCGAAGCCAAAATCGGAGGAAACACTGCAGCGTGAAGAAAAGAATCTTGTTTTCTTCATTAAAAATGAGTTTGCGCACATATTTGCCAAAAGGATGCCACCGGAAATTCCGCCGATGATTCCATCCGCCATCTGTATTGGGGATGCTCATCCACATCATTTCATGCATCGCATTGCACATAATTTTTCTGAACAGTGTAATGTACCGCTTTTATATTTCCCTGGCATGCATAACTTTGCATATGAACTTCCACTTGAGTTCGCCGTGCAGATTGAAGGCATTATCAAAATCTGGAAATGTTAATATTGTCAAGTTTTGGTATAAAATGACCGTTTCTTCCTTATAGAAAACATCTCAAGTCATTGCATTTTTCTACGGCAATTGATATAATTTTCTAATGAGACAAAATAGCTTGTTTCATATTTATAAGATTTTTTCTTAGGAGGCATCTATGTTAAAAACCTACAAGGTCATGATTCCAAAACTGACCGGAAGAAAAAAAAGAAAAGTCTATATTTATCTTCCTGAATCCTATGAGCAGAACCCTGAAAAGCGTTATCCTGTCTTGTATATGTTTGACGGACATAACGTTTTTGTAGATCAAGAATCTTCCTTTGGAAAGAGCTGGGGACTGAAAAACTATATGGATTTTACACAAACGGAACTTATTGTTGTCGGACTTGACTGCAATCACGACCCTGACAATGGACGTCTGAAAGAGTATGCTCCATACAGTTTTTCTGATCCAAAGTACGGCAAGATCCAGGGGAAGGGAAAGCTTACCATGGACTGGATTGTTCGCTGGTTAAAACCACAGATTGACAGATGTTACCGTACACTGCCTGAGAGAGAATTTACATTTATCGGAGGAAGCTCCATGGGAGGTCTCATGAGTCTGTATGCACTGCTTGCACACAACGACATATTTTCCCGTGCTGCAGCACTTTCTCCATCACTCTGGGCGAATAAGCGCGAGATTGATTATCTGATTCGTACTTCATCACTGGATGAGAATACCATCCTTTACATGGATTATGGTTCAGAAGAATTTTCTAATCACAAAGGAATGAAGCCTCTGTTCTTTAAGACAGTCAGTTCGCTGTTAAAAAAAGGAGTATTTCTGACAAGCCGTGTTGTTCCATATGGTGACCACAGCGAAGCAAGTTGGGAAAAGCAGCTTTCTCTTGTGATTGAAACACTAATTTATGATTTATAAACTATAAAGGAAAGAACAACTAATGAAAACAGAATATTTCAAATTTTACAGCCATGCCCTAGGCAGAGATATGGAATGCAAGGTCTACGGACATGCTGGACGACCAGTCCTTTTTATCCCTTGCCAGGATGGACGCTTTTTTGACTTTGAGAATTTCAACATGACTGATACCTGGGCTCCATGGATTGAATCTGGAAAAGTCACAGTATTTTCTATTGATACGCTCGATATTGAGACATGGTCCAACGCAGGCGGTGATGCTTACTGGCGTATCCGCCGTCACGAAGACTGGATTCGTTATATCACAAACGAGATGGTTCCATTTATCCAGGATATTACAAACAGAAACAACTGGGGATGGAACGGTTACCACGGAATCATCACATTTGGCTGCAGCCTCGGTGCTACACACGCTGCCAACCTCTTCCTAAGAAGACCTGATCTTTTCTGTGGAACACTTGCTCTGAGCGGAATCTATACAGCATCCTTCGGATTTGGTGACTACATGGACGAGGTCGTTTACGAGAACTCACCTGTTGATTATATGGCGAATATGCCTCATGATCATTTTTATATTGAAAAATACAATGCAGGAAAGGGAATCATATGCGTTGGACAAGGAGCATGGGAAATTCCAGACACGACACAGCGTCTCAAAGATATTTTTGCTGCAAAGGGAATCAACATCTGGGTTGACTTCTGGGGACATGATGTAAACCATGACTGGTGCTGGTGGCATAAACAGGTGCCATACTATGTACCATATTTATTAGGTGAAAAATAATTTTCAAAAATTTTTAATCAAACCATAAAGTAATAAAAGAAGAAAAGAAAATAAAACAAAAGCAACAATGAAAGAAACCATTTAAACATATAATATCTAAAGGAGAATGACTATGAAAAACTTTATTTTTATTTCACCTAACTTTCCAACAAACTACTGGATGTTCTGTCGCGAACTGAAAAACAACGGACTGAACGTACTCGGTATCGGTGAACAGCCATATGATGAACTTACTCAGGACTTAAAAGACAGCCTGAACGAATATTATAAAGTAGGAAGTCTTGAAAATTACGACGAAGTATACCGCGCAGTTGCGTTCTTTACATTCAAATACGGACGTATTGACTGGCTTGAATCCAACAACGAATACTGGCTTGAAAGAGATGCACACCTTCGTACAGACTTTAACATCACAAGCGGATTCCAGACAACTGATATCCCAAGAATCAAATATAAATCTAAAATGAAAGAATTCTACATCAAGGCAGGAATTCCTGTTGCCCGTCACCACATTGTTGATACAATCGAGGGGTGTAAAGAATTCATCAAAGAAGTGGGTTATCCAGTATGTGTAAAACCAGACAACGGTGTTGGTGCTTCTCACACATTCAGACTTTCCAACGATACAGACCTTGAAAACTTCTTTATGGAAAAATGGCCTGTAACATATATCATGGAAGAATATGTTTTCGCAGAAGTTAACTCCTACGATGCTATCATCGATTCCAACGGAGAACCTCTTTTCGAAACAGGTAATGTGACACCTAACTCTATCATGGATACAGTAAATAACAACGACAACTCTATTTACTATATCGTAAAAGATCTGCCAGAAGAAACTCGTAAAGCAGGCCGTGCAACAGTTAAAAGCTTCGGTGTTAAGAGCCGTTTTGTTCACTTCGAATTCTTCCGCCTTACACAGGACCACGATCACCTTGGCAAAAAAGGCGATATCATCGCTCTCGAAGTTAATATGCGTCCATGTGGAGGATTTACTCCTGACATGATCAACTTTGCACACAGCACAGACGTATACAAGATCTGGGCAGACATGATTGCATATGACAGCACACTTAAAACATCTAATGAACACGCTTTCTGTGCATTCGTTGGACGTCGTGACGGAAAAGATTTCGTTATGAGCCACGATGAAGTTATGGCTAAATATGGCTACTGCATGAGAATGGTAGACCGTATCCCTGAAGCACTTTCAGGCGCTATGGGTAACCAGATGTACCTTGCTACATTCCCAACAGAGGAAGATATGAAAGCATTCTACGCAGATGTTCTTGCTTGCAGATAAGATAATATAGACTTTTGATTTTGGAATGAATTCTCCCGGTGGATTTTCCGCCGGGAGTTTTTCATTTTTATAAGAGAGCTGGAGATTTCTGGATGACTACGGAGTTGTTTCTAAGAAGCTTTTTCTTCACTCTGTAATCCTAAAATCACTATTCATCATTTCTCCTTTTTCATTCCCGTTTATTGCGAAACATCTATAAATATAGTAAAATTTTCTTAGCCCAAATACATCGAAAGGATAATTCTACTATGAAAAAGGCTTTTACTTATGGAATTTTATCTTCTGCATTTTTTGCATTTACCTTTGTACTTAACCGGAGCATGCAGCTTGGTGGTGGTCACTGGATCTGGAGCGCCAGTCTGCGATATTTCTTTTCTCTTCCAATTCTTCTGATCATCGTGCATCATCAGAAAGGACTGCCTGCCATTCATTTAGAGATGAGAATCAACTGGAAACACTGGCTTTTATGGAGTACTGTCGGCTTCGGACTTTTTTACGCTCCTCTGACTGCAGCCTCCATCTTCGGAGAATCCTGGTTTGTAGCTGCGACATGGCAGGTGACCATCGTTACTGGTTCCTTTATGGCACCACTATTTGGCAAGAAGATTCCTGTGAAGAATATATTCTTCTTAATGATCATACTTTTTGGTATCTTTTTGATGCAGACCGGACACATCCGTACTGGACAGATGGGATTTAAAGAAGCTCTCATTTCTTTTGCCCTGATTTTGTTAGCTGCAATCTGCTATCCATTGGGCAACAGAAAGACAATGATGCACTGTCCTCCAGATATATCCACAAATCAGCGAGTATATGGAATGACCGTTTTTAGTATGCCTTTCTGGATCATCCTGTCCGCATATGCAGTGACCACTCATGGACTTCCATCTTCCGGACAAGTTCTACAGTCACTCCTTGTAACAATCTTCTCTTCCATCCTCGCAACACTGTTATTCTTCGAAGCAACAAATCTTGTGAAAGATGACCCTAAACAACTGGCGGTCGTAGAATCTACTCTTGCTTTAGAAGTAATTTTCACATTGATTGGAGGAGTACTCTTCTTAGGAGATCCACTTCCAACTACTCTTGGATTTGTGGGAATTGGAATTATAATTATTGGTATGATTTGTAATAACCTGATTACTACACAAAAATAATTTCCTTCATTAATGAAAAATGGCGAAGTAATTCTCCCAAATCACTTCGCCATTTTCACTCACATATTCTATTTTTATACCCCTGATTTGAATTTCATGATCATCTCATTTGTCAGGCTTTCCAAAGAAATTGGTATCGGAATCTCATCTCTTTCAAACCACCTCGCCAGTGCAAGTTCATCTTCATCAATCTGAATCTTATCTTCCCCGTCCAGTTCACAGAAAAATCCCATAAGCAACGTATCTGTAAACGACCATGGCTGGCTTTTATAGTATTGAATATTTTTTACGTTCAGTCCAACTTCTTCCATAACTTCTCTCTGGACAGTCTCCTCCGCAGTTTCTCCAATTTCTGTAAAACCTGCGAGCAAAGCATAATGCTTATATTCTCTTCCCGCATATTTTGACATCAAAAGACGATTTCCATCTGTCACACCGATGATAACTGCAGGACAGATTTTAGGAAATTCCATAAGTCCGCATTGATCACAACGCATCATCCGTTCCTTATCATCATGTCTCATCCTGGAACCGCAGCGTCCGCAGAATCTTCTGTTATTATACCAGTTCGAAAGCTGCATCCCTGTAATTCCTGCAAATGCACGATATCTCGGCTTTATGTTTCGAAACTCATTCTTCGGCTTCAGCTTATATTCTGCAAGCCACTCCAGATTCACTTCTTTCAAAAGATAATATCTCTCATCGTCGATGGAAAAAAGATATGTATACTCCTCGTAAAGATCCGCAAGATAAGGTTCTAACTCCGCAAATGTTGGAAATGTTATCCCATCTTCACTTTCTTTTAAGAGACAGGAATTATTCTCGTAATATAACAGATAACTGCCTCTTTCCGGAGGCAGTATCCTGTATTGATTATTAAATTGATATGGTTCGATATCCTGTATCATAATTTCTTCTGAAACACCTCTTTTATCACTTCGAAGACTGCAGAGCATACCACCAAAATTCCGCCCAGTGCAATTAATACATCTGCAAGATTAAATGAAAACTTCTCTTTTTCTTTGTCTTTGGACGGAATACCTACATAGTCGATCACATATCCTCGAATCCAGCGGTCAAATGTATTGCTCCATGCACCTGCTGAAAAGAAGGATAGTCCTGTCTTCTTCACAAGACATTCCTTCTTTCTCATAAGTGTGAAAAGCTGATAAATTGTCACAAGAACTGTCATGTAGGCAGAAGTGTATTTGACTACTTCAGGCTTATCTTCCAGTAAATTCAAACAGAAACCTTTATTATAGACTTTCCGAAGGATTATCTTTTCCTTAAAAGCATATCTTTCTTCCTTTGTAGTAAGACTGTTCTCCACACAGGACTTCAAAACAATGTCAGCCAGTGCGAGAATGATTGTAATACAAATTAATAATAAGATTCCCATAACCGTCCTCTATTCTGCTGTTTTATCAGTCGATGATGTCCTCAACCTTTTCTTCTACCTTTTCCACAACATCTTCTACTTTTTCTTTTACTGTCTCAGCGGCTTCCTTAACCTTACTGCTCAGAGTCTCAATCTTAGCTCCACAATATGGACAGTATGACATTCCCTTTGCAACATTCTTTCCACAGATCTCGCATGGAACATCGCCTCTTAATTCATCAATCTTTGTAAGATATTCTGCAATACTTTCTTCTCTGTTCTCAATTGCTTCACAGAATCCCCTTGCAATATCTTCAACTTCTTCCCCTGCTTTGTACTTTTCATAAATCATCTTTCCAAGTTCAATGTAGTCGCTGTCATTATTTCTCTCCATTGTACGGATCTGGCTTTTAATCTTCTGAAGTTCCACAACCTCACTTGCCTTTGCAGATACTGTATCGGCTGTTTCTCCTAATTTTCTACTAAAATCATCCCAAAATGTTTTCATACTGCATATCTCCCTTCATTCGTAATCCAAGTTGAATTACCCTTATTATATCCAATTCTTTTAAAACTTCAACCGATTTCATTTTAATTTAATATTTACAGTATTTAATTAAGAAAAACTGAATAGACTTTAAAAAAACGGATGTACAGAATCATGATCAACGCTGAAATATGTAAAGAAAGAATTTTATCAGAAGATTACCGCGATTTTATTGTTGACGATCTTCGCACTGCATTTCTCTCAAGAATCAATCTGGAAAATCTCTGTCTGCAGGAAGCGGATTTCGACTACCGCTGTGTTTACTTATCCGCCGCCCAAGTCGGTACAATCACTCTGGAAAAATATTTGTACAATTCAATCCCAAAGTGTTATGCTCCATTAACCATGGATGCCCTTGAAGAAGCAGGGATTCTGTCAATCCAAAATTATCCGACTCTACAGTTAAAAGGAGATGGCATTTTGATTGGATTTCTTGACAGCGGTATCAACTACACCAGTCCTGTATTCCGCAATTTCGATGGTTCAACCCGAATCGCCGGAATCTGGGATCAGACCATCCATTCCGGTCTTCCTCCAGAGACTTTTGTCTATGGCACTGAATATACCGAAGATCAGATCAACCTTGCACTTCGCAATGAAAATCCCTTATCTGTTGTTCCTTCTCAGGACACAGACGGACATGGTACCTTTGCTGCCAGTCTTGCAGCCGGAAGCGAGATTCCAGAAGAGGATTTCATCGGTGCCGCTCCTCAGGCAAAAATCGCTATGGTAAAACTTAAACCGCCAAAACAATATTTGCGTGATTATTATTTTATACCGAATGAAACGGTCTGCTATCAGGAAACAGATATTCTTCTGGGCCTTCGTTACCTCACTGATCTTGCCCGGCGTCTGGAACTTCCCCTTGTTCTTTGCATCACACTCGGAACAAATGCCGGTGGACTCACCAATGCCCTTCCTCTGACAAATTTACTTGATAAATATGCCGACACCTCCAACATCATTCCCGTCATCGGCGTTGGAAATGAAGCTGATAAACGTCATCATTTTTATGGACAGATTACCTCTCCTTCTGAGACGCAGTCTGTAGAAATCCGTGCCGGAGAAAATGTCAGTGGATTTACGATGGAACTTTGGACCTTTATCCCAAACATCTTATCCATTTCTCTTACCTCCCCTTCCGGCGAAAATACAGAACGTATCCCGATTCGTTCTTCCGGAAGCACGGATTTTCAATTCATTTTTGAAGGAACACGAGTCACCATTGAATATCGGCTTTTTGTAAAACGTACAAATTTTGAACTGATCTTCTTTCGTTTCGAAAATCCTTCACCCGGCATTTGGAAATTAAACATCGAACCGTCGCAGATTCTTGATGGGCAGTACAATATCTGGCTTCCTTTGACAGAATTTTTAAGCGGAGAAGTTTATTTCCTGAATTCGAGTCCTCATTATACGATCACAAATCCGGGAAATGCCCCGCGCCCTCTGGTTGTTTCTTATTATGATGGAAATACAGATGCCATTGCCCTAAGTTCCGGTCGTGGCTATATCATCAATATGCAGTCCTTCCCAACGATTACGGCACCTGGGATCAATGTTATGGGATTGACTGCAAACAACCGCTATTCTACAAGGTCTGGTTCCAGCATTTCTACCGCAATTGCAGCCGGGGCTGCAGCACTTTTACTCGAATGGCTCATCTATCAGACCGGAACAGCACTGATCGATACTTATCAAATCAAAGGATTCCTGAGCCTGGGAGCCTTACGTCCGGAAGGAATGAATTTCCCAAATCGAGAATGGGGCTATGGACAATTGAATTTATATAATACATTTGAAGAAATCCGGCAATTCTAAAAACTTACCGAAAAACACCAACAGGGAAACCATTTACCGGTTTCCCCATCTTTCTTAACTTAACAAAGGTCTGTGGCTGCCTCTTAACTGAATAATCGGTCCACCGGTTCCTTCTATGTATTCTCTTGTAATTGTCACCTCTCCAATACTGTCATCTTTCGGAATCTCATACATAATATCAAGCATAAATTCCTCGATGATCGCACGAAGTGCTCTGGCACCAGTGTCCTTCTGCATTGCCTTCTCAGCAATTGCTTCCAGTGCACCATCATTAAACTGAAGATTCACCTCATCCAGTGCAAGGAGTTTCTGATACTGCTTAAGAATCGCATTCTTAGGTTCTTTAAGAATCTTGATATACATCTCTTTGTCCAGTGGCTTCAGACTGTAAATTACAGGAAGTCGTCCAAGGAATTCAGGAATCATGCCGAATTTTCGAAGATCCTCCACTGTTACCTTGCTCAGGATATCCTTATCATTATCATATTTGTCTCTCAGTTCCGCGTTAAATCCCATTGTAGACTTCTTCATCAGTCTCTCTTTGATAATATCTTCAAGTTCAGGGAAAGCACCGCCGCAGATGAAAAGAATATTCTTTGTATTCACGGTTGTCATCGGAACCATTGCATTCTTGCTGTTCGCCCCTACCGGAACTTCAATCTCAGATCCTTCAAGGAGCTTAAGCATTCCCTGCTGTACAGATTCACCACTGACATCTCGCTGACTTGTTGTCTTCTTCTTTGCAATCTTATCAATCTCATCAATAAAAATGATTCCCTGCTCTGCACGGTCTACATCATTGTCTGCTGCTGCAAGAAGCTTGGATACAACACTCTCTATGTCATCTCCGATATAGCCGGCTTCTGTCAAAGAAGTCGCATCTGTAATCGCAAGCGGAACATCAAGAAGCTTCGCCAAAGTCTTAACAAGATACGTCTTACCACTTCCTGTTGGTCCAATCATAAGCATATTGGACTTTTCAATTTCAATATCGTCCATGGTATCTGTAGCAACACGCTTGTAGTGATTGTAAACAGCAACCGAAATTGCTTTCTTTGCATACTCCTGCCCTACCACATATTCATCCAGCTGTGCCTTAATCTTATGAGGAGCAGGAATATCTTTAAGATTCATCCTCTGCGCCTTTTTCTCTTCTTCCGTTTTTCTCTTTTTAATCTTCTGCTGCTTTGGAATCATTCCGCCAAGATCATCAATGTTTAAAAACTGAATCCCCGGCATATTCGGCAGATTATTCAGAAGAGAACTGAAGTCGAATGAACCACTGTTCATCATGTCAACACTCTTCTGCATACAGTCCTGGCACACTGTCATATTATTCGGTAATTCTACCATCTTTCCGGCTACACTCTCCGGACGATGGCAGACAAAACAGACTTTTTCATATTCATCATCTTTTTTCTTATCAGATTCAGAAGGATTCACATCTGTCACTTCTTTTCCATCTGTATCTATAATTGTATAATCATTATCTGACATCTTTTTATCCTCCATCAACTCATTCTATACAAAATACTATTATAATGTAAGCCTGTCTAATATACAAATGAAGTTTTTCTAAACAGGCTATGCATTTTCTCCGAGTAATTTTAAAAATGCTTCTTCGGAAAGAATCGGGATTCCAAGTTCTTTCGCCTTTTTATTCTTGGAAGAAGAGGACTCTGTATCGTTATTAATCAGATAATTTGTCTTGGATGTAACAGAACCAGTCACCTTTCCTCCCTTACTTTCAATCAACTCCTTTACTTCTTTACGGTTTGCAAAATGATGGACACTTCCAGTAATTACAAAATTGATTCCTTCAAAAATCTGCCCAGAAACATTTTCTTCTTCCTCTGGAATCTCGACCTCATTCAGAAGTTTCATAAACTCATTACAATGAGCCTCCTGTGTAAAATAATCCACATATGCCTTTGCAAGCACACCACCGATCCCGGAAATCTCACTCAATTCTTCCTCTGTCGCATGCATCAGTTTGTTCGCATCATGTTTCAATGCCTTACAGATCACTTTTGCATTTGCCAGACCGATTCCTGCAATTCCAAGACTATATAAGATTCTTGGAAGTGTTGTCTTTCTTGCAGCCTCTACACTCTTCTGAAGTTTCTTATAAGATTTTTCTCCAAATCCTTCCAGACTCTTGATTTCTTCTTCATATCTGTCCAGATGGAAGATATCTGTAAAATCTTTGATAAATCCCTGAAGGATGAATTTTTCCAGTGTGGCTTCGGAAAGACCTTCAATATTCATGCCGTCACGGCTTACAAAGAGTGCAAATGACTTCACCTGCTTTGCCTGACATTCTGGATTTGTACAGTATAATGTTTTTGTATCATTTTCCATGGAAATGCGTGTCACCCCGCCGCATACCGGACAACTTGCAGGTGGCTTGCAGCTTCCACTTCTTGTCAGATTTTCCGCAATCTGAGGAATGATCATATTTGCCTTATATACCTGGATCATATCCCCGATTCCAAGCTGAAGTTCTTCCATAATACTTACATTATGGACACTGGCACGGCTTACCGTCGTTCCTTCCAACTCTACCGGTTCAAAGATTGCCACCGGGTTAATCAGACCAGTTCTTGAAGGGCTCCACTCAATCTCTGTCAATATTGTCTCGCGAATCTCGTCTGCCCATTTAAACGCAAAAGAATCACGTGGGAACTTTGCTGTACTTCCAAGCGACTGTCCATATGCAATATCATCATAAACAAGAACAAGACCATCCGATGGAAAATCATTTTCCACAATCTTCTGTGAAAACCGTTCTACCCTCTCTTCGACATTTCCTGCATCTGTCATAAGATGTTCTACCACAGAAAATCCCTGACCGGACAGCCATTCCATCTGTTTTTCTCTAGAATTTTCAAAATCAACACCATCCGCTTTCACGAGATTAAACGCATAGAAATGCACATGTCTTTTTGCAGTAATTTCATTGTTCAGTTGTCTTACAGAACCGCTGCAGAGGTTTCGTGGATTCTTATATTTTGCATCCACATCTTCAATCTCTGCATTGATCTTCTCAAAATCTTTGTATCCAATGACTGCCTCTCCACGAAGAATCAACTCTCCCTTAAATGGAATATGCAGCGGAAGATTTACAAATACTTTTGCATTGTTCGTAATAACTTCGCCAACTTCACCATTTCCACGGGTAACTGCCTTTTCCAGTTCGCCATTCTTATAAGTCAGAACAATTGTAAGTCCATCCAGTTTCCAGGAAATAACGGCCTTCTGATTTCCAAGAAATTCTCTGAGTCGTGAAACTTCTTTTGTCTTATCCAGAGAAAGCATCGGCTTTTCATGACGTTCTTTTGGCAGTTCACTTAAAACTTCATATCCAACATTAATCGTCGGACTGGATGCGAGAGTTGTCCCCAGTTCTTTCTCCAGTTCCAAAAGCTCATCATATAATTTATCGTATTCATAGTTACTCATAATCTCCGATTCACCCTGCTCATACACACGGCGTGCATGATTCAGAAGTTCCACCAGCTCCAACATTCTCTGCTTTTTCATCTCCATGCTCCACTCCTCACTTTCTCTGTTATCCAAAAGTAGTTTGCACTTTCGTACAAACTACCTGTTTTTCTTTATTATTATTCATTCTATGCCGGCCATACCGGTGTATTGGAAGAATCTTTGATCTGCTCATATAAATGATTCAGTTCTTCGTCCGTCAGTTTTCGGTACTGCCCTTCTTTTAGACCTTTCAGTTTAATATTCATGATTCTGACTCTTTGTAAATCTCTTACCTTATACCCAAGAGCCTCGCACATTCTTCGGATCTGACGATTCAGTCCCTGTGTAAGAATGATAGAAAATGTATACTTTCCAAGCTTCTCCACCTTACAAGGTCTTGTCACAGTATCAAGAATCGCAACACCTTCCGACATCTTTTTGAGAAATATCGGTGTAATTTCTTTATCAACTGTAACCTTATATTCCTTTTCATGCAGATTTCCAGCACGCATCATTTTATTGATAATATCACCATTGTTCGTCATCAGAAGAAGTCCTCTTGAATCCTTATCCAGACGTCCGATGTATGTTACACGGATTGGATAATTCAGAAACTTGATGATATTGTTTTTTTCTCTCTTTTCTTCTGTACAGACAATTCCCACCGGTTTATTGACGGCAAGAACAACCATCTCGTCCTGGCGGCTGACAACTTTTCGTCCAACCTTCACAATCTGCCCGGGAAATACCTTCGTTCCTGTCTCCGCTTTTTTTCCGTCTATCATGACCTGTCCGCTCTCAATCAGCTTATCCGCCTCTCTTCTTGAACAGACACCGGCCTCACTTAAAAACTTATTCAGACGGACCGGTTCCTGCTTTGTCTGAAATTCCTGTTTGATCTTATTGCTCACTGCTAAACACTCCATTGATATTATTATCCTGGAAAAATGTATTTCCACCATATAAAAACAATACATCTGTTATACGGTATGTATCCATAATCTCATCAATCGTTCCACTGTAATATCTTGGATCAACCACCACAATTTCTCTAAAATATGGTTCAAGAAATGGAACGAAACAATTTGCAAAAGAATCCTTGATAAGCAGAAGTCTTCTTTCACTTGTGGAAACTGTCTTGATATCGATCAGTGCAGTATCTCCGCCTAAGAAGACATCATACTGATTTCTTGTCTCCAGCTTTGAAGAATCATAAAGGGAAGTTGTTTTCTTCTGCTCCTCAACACGGTTTACAATAACCTCTCCTGCGTTTTCCTTCTGCACATAAATGTAAATATCATCCGTCTCATTCAGCTTCACTCCACTGTTTGCAGACAGGATTCCGTTAAATGTCGTAGAAATCGGGTATGCCACAAATGAACTTGGCGCTGCAATATCAATTCCCATCGTCTCTGTGCAATCAGCAAACACATAAAACGCTCCCTGACTTGTCCAGTGCCTGTCTGTACGATAATAGATATATTCGTCTGAATGCTGATCCAGTATGGACATCGCATCGATCCATTTTACAGAATCTTCCAATTGCTTTTCCACCTGCGAAAACATCACATCCTGATCTTCCACCGTTGCAAGCTTCGGCAGC
Organism: Schaedlerella sp.; assembly: GCA_036309085.1. Taxonomy (GTDB): domain Bacteria; phylum Bacillota; class Clostridia; order Lachnospirales; family Lachnospiraceae; genus Schaedlerella. Next base: position 29,265 of record JAXJUL010000004.1, on the reverse strand, counting down.
TTAGCTTCCAGAATATTTGCAGAATCAGGTACAAGGATCATGTACATATTCAACTCGTCATTCTTCTCTGCAAACAGATTGATTGCTTCCAGATTCTCTGTCAGAGTCTCCTGATCCGGCACCACAATATCTTCCGTAAGCTGGTCTTCCTTACCGATGAAAATCCCGTTCTCAAGTCTGCTTCCTCCGATACGCTTCAGCCCCACCTGCATTCTCTGTAAAAGATCACTTCCTACAAACTGATCTTTCATATACTCCTCATATCTTTCCATATATGTTCCAGAAAGAATTCCTTCCAGACTCAGTTTGGGTCTTTGTGCCAACATTCTATTCTGCTGTGCAGACATTTCCACATCTCTTGAAATTGCGTTCAGCATCATAAACAAAAGAATGCAGACAACAAAAGCCAGACCTAACATATTTTCTTTTTTTACTTTTTTTATTCTTCTTTCCCGCATCCTGTCACCTAAAATTTAAAATATAAAAATGGTCTTGCCTCTCCTGTTACAAGGAAGGCAATGCTCAGAACAAAGATACCTATATACACAACACAGGTCGCGATTGTCTGTAATGATTTGCTTTTATAAGTATTTGTAATCGTATTTAAAATATTTAATCCTGAAGTTGTGGATGCAACCCAACATACAACAAACAGCAGCCAGTTCGTTCTGATCAGGAACAAAGACAGCTCATCCGCAAGTGCTGTTGCCCCAAATACAAACATCGTACTGAGGTAACGAGACGCATATCCCATATCCGGACTAAAGAAAATTACCCATCCGATTAAAATGATCAGCATAGTGACCGTACGCTGTACATTCTCTTTTCTTGTCTCGAGTATCGCACCATATACATACTTTTCCAGAATCTGAATCACACCATAATATAAGCCCCAGAAAATAAAATGCCACTCTGAACCATGCCAGCATCCTGTCAGAATCCACACAATCAGAAGATTAAAAATATGACGCACAGGAGCACAACGATTGCCGCCCAGAGAAATATATACATATTCCTTGAACCATGTACTTAAAGAAATGTGCCATCTTCTCCAGAATTCTGTGATGCTCCTTGAAACATACGGATAGTAGAAATTACGTTCGAGATCAAATCCTACCATCTTGGCAAGTCCAACCGCCATATCTGAATATCCACTAAAGTCAAAATAAATCTGAAAGGCAAATGCCAGACATCCTGCCCATGCTGTCAGTGCTGAAAATGTTCCCATTTCCAACGCTGCGACCTGTTCATATACAATTCCCATACTGTCCGCAAGAATCACCTTTTTGCCAAGACCACAGATAAAGTACATAACACCTGCACAAAATTTCTTCTTGCTGACATAACGTCTTGTAAGTTGTTCCTCTACATGATGATAACGCACGATCGGACCAACCGCAATCTGTGGAAACATTGCCATATAGACTGAAAACTTGACAATACTTTTCTGCGCCCTCGTCTTCCCTCGATAAATATCAATCAGATAAGAGATTGCCTGGAATGTATAAAATGAAATTCCGATCGGAAGATTAAGTACCCTGTATGGTATTGACATATTAAACAGAGTGTTAATATTCTCCATCACAAATCCATAATATTTAAAAAAGCTCAACAGTAAAACATTCCCCACAACGGCAAATATCAGACTTCTTCTTGCCAGATATGGTTCTTCCTGCTTCCACTCAATATCCCGTCCGCAAAAAAAGTTGAACAAAATGGACAGGATCAATAAAACAACATAAATTGGTTCTCCCCATGAATAAAAGATCAAACTACTGATCAAAAGCACAATATTTTTATACTTTTCAGATACAAGATAATATACCGCCAGTACCACCGGCAAAAATACAAATATAAATGTAATGCTGTTAAATAGCATATAAACTCCCCTTTCAAGACTCGCTCGCGAGGATGTGCAGGGATTCGCGTCAGCAAAAGCTGACAATATTCTTCTGCGAATCCCTGCACATCCTCGCGGAGCATATAACAGATAGGAGACATCTCCCATCTGTTATAAACTTCTTTCAAATACCTGCCTGTAAATTTCTGCCTCTGGTGTAACTGCCAGGAATATGTAATTTTCCCTTACTTCATATTCTGCCTGTTCCAGAAGCTGTACCTGTTCAGGAACATAACCCTCAAAACTACTTTTTCTTGATTCTAATCTATCTTCTATTGCACTCTTTACTTCCTTCGCCTGGACATCATTCTTAACTTTTACCAAAAGCACCTCTTTTGCAGACATCGTAAAATCAGATGTATATAACAACACCCCCTCATAATCTGCACTGTTCAATCCATAATACTTTTTAAATGCCTGACTATCCTTCAGTTCAAGATCTTCATCTTCTACACATTCTTGAACTGCCTGCGAAACTTCCTCAAACGGCTTCGTACTTCCACTGCGAGAAACAGTAAGCCATACGACAAAAGAAATAAGTGCCAAAAAACTAAGATACTTGCCAATGCCAATTCCCTTGACTGCTCTTACCCTTGAAGATCTATTTCTCCCAGACCTCTTTGTCATAACTCTGCCACCTCTGCTATCTTACCTGCCCAAATGTCATAAAACTCTGGAATCAGATGAATCCCGTCTTCTTCATAATAATATTCTGTCACTAAATCTGTATTGTCCAAAAACGCAATCTGCTCTTTGTCACAAATCTCTCGGATCCCTGCATTAAATTCTGTTATCTCTGCCAATCTCGGATTCTCCTCTTCGAGACTGTCAGAAACCGGCAAAATAGAATTCACAAATATTTTTGTATTCGGAAGCTCTTCCTGTATATAATCAATGATATCTTTATATCCTTTCAGAAATTCCTTCTTCGTAATATCGCTGTCATGAAGATCATTGATTCCATAATATAAAAATAACATCTGTGGATTCATCTCTTTTGCCTTTGAAATCTGAATCTTTATATTCTCTTCATTGCCGATTCGTGCGCCAATTTCTGCCACAACACTGGAGGGATTCAAAATATCATATTCTGAGAATCCAAGTGCGATTGAGTCTCCCATCACCACAGAACTTCCAAACTTTTCCTTTATACTTCTTGTATCAACAGGTTCTTCATCAACTTTTCCTGTAGAAGTTTCCAATCCTTCTATCTTATTCTCAATCACTGTAATATCCGCAGTTTCGGCCTTTTTAATGACCTCAAGACCTTCTGTTGTATCAATCTTCTGGTTCCCCAAAGTACTGATACCTTCTGCGGCCAAAATAACAGCTACCAGGATTCCGATTCCGATCAAAAGCCAGCGAATCTGTATTTCTTTACCTTTATTATCCAATTTTACACCTCTTTATTCTTTACAAAGCATACTTCTCCATGCTATCTTTTATAATACTTTTTTTAGAATTAAAAGTCAATCTTCCAGTTCACGCATTTCGCTTTTTGTGATATGATACAAACATCTTAATTTTTACGGAGAATTCTATATGATTTCACTAACACTTACAAGTCAGAAGACTTTTATATCACACTTATTATTGAAAGATACGTTCGACAATTTCCAGTTTATAGAAGGCGAAATTGTCACATTTAACAAATTCAACTTTGACGGATATATCCAGAAAACTTTTTACGAAGACACTGAGAACCTTCCGGAATACTCCAGTTGGAAGCAGGTAAAAGATTACTGCTTTTCTATTATCAAAGGCAGGCAGACACCTTTAAGTTTCCGGTTCATTTTCCGCCTTTCCCCACAGAACACTGAACGTCTTCTTTCCGGGAATTCCCTCGATTTTAAACCAGAAGATATTCAGGGTCTCTATCTTAATATTTCCTTCGATGCGAATGGTCTGAAATGCATCACCGGAACTTCTTTAAAAATATTTTCTCTGGACAAATCACTGGAAAAAATGTGGGATTCTATGGTTCAGAAGTTTTTTGAACAGAAAGAGATTCCATTTGATGTGGAACTATGATTTTAAGCAATACCATTCTTTTAAGAATACGGAGTACCAAAACAATTGTTAAAACGTACTCCGTAGAATCTTCTTCAACAAATTTACTGCTGCCTAATTCAACTCTGCAATTCTCGATACACCTACATAAATCTCAGAAATCTTATACCATGTCGAATAATCCACTACTCCCGTCTGTGGCAAGCCAAAAACAGACTGAAATACTCTTACACTTTCTGCTGTCGCAGGTCCATATATTCCATCGGCATTGATTTTAGGAATTCTTGGATAAGCACCTGCAATCACATTCAGTTGTTCCTGCAATTGACGGACTTTCTCGCCAGTCGAACCATTTTCCAGATTATATCCAGGCCAGGAGGAAGGAATTCCGGAAATTTCCTGAGCAGTATTGATATACATATCATCACCATAGTAATATCGCAGAATTTCAATCGGGGAATAACCTTGCTCACCAAGAGCCATGGAGCCCCACTGCGTCATCCAGTTTGGGCATGTTACCCTTCGACCATCACAATATTGCGTAAGGATTGGCTGCCGCACATTTGGACGGGAAAGATAATTTGCAAAAATTTCATCTACAATATTTGAAATAGTATCGTAAATATTTCGTTCTGGAATCCATTTGTGATCGAAGGCTGTGGAAGAAGTGATTGTGAAGTCAAAGCCTCGATTGCGATACCACTCCGTATATACACGATTCAATGTAAATGACATGATTGCAAGTACATTTGCCCGGATTGTATTTGCCGGCCATGTGGCGTAAATTTCGCTGGATGCCACATTTTTTATATATTCACGATACTTCACGTAATAATCAGATGCTGTCGGATCATTTGGTGAACCATCATGTACAACAATGTACTCAGGAATCACAACACGGCTTAAAACAATTTCACCGGTTTCATTTGTTGGTTTTATTTCTGCTTCTGGAATTTTAGGTGGATAATCACCATAGAGGGTGTGTGCCGGAATGACAAAAACTTCAGTTCCTTCCTGTTGTTGAACAAGTGGACGAAGTCTGACATTCTGAATCGCAGTTACATCTGGAAGTAATTCGGTACCCGAAATACGAATCGGTTCAAATCCAGGAGCAGTAATTGCAAGTGTATATTCTGAATAAGGCTGTGATTCAACTGATGGGTTCATACTGTATTCAAGGGGTGGTGTGGATAATTCAATAGTTTCTGTCTGTCCTGAAGAATTTGTTTGAAGTTGTTCCAATGTATTTTCCGGAACACCAGTATAAGAAATTGCTACCGTTGCCCCTTCGATTGGGCGTTCATTTACCTCAGAAGTAAGGTTTATCTGCAGCTTACCTTTATCTACGGCATTGTTTTGTACTGTCTGTCTCTGATTTCCATTTGGCATAGGTACTCCTATATAAAAAAGAAACTCTCTGATAATATATGCAGAAAGTTCAGAAATCACACTTTTTATTTAGACTTTACAATTTAAATTTCCTTTTTGTATTCTCAAACCAACTCGTTATATGATAAAATCTATTCTATAAAAATAAATCTGCACATATATCTACGTTGAATTACAGGAGGTTACCTATGGATTGTCTTATGATTGGAATTGCAGGCGGCACAGGCTCTGGCAAATCCACATTTACTAATCGTATCAAAGAAAAATTTGGAGATGATGTGACTGTCATCTACCATGACAACTATTATAAAAGAAGAGATGAACTGACTTTTGAAGAGAGAAAAAAGGTGAATTACGACCACCCGGATGCCCTGGAAACTTCTCTCTTAGTGGAACATCTTACAATGCTGAAAGAAGGAAAGTCTGTTGAATGTCCTGTCTATGATTTTACACAGCATAATCGTTCCAACCAGATCAGCATCATTCAGCCAAGCCGCATCATTCTGGTAGAAGGAATCTTAATCCTTGCCGATGAACGACTTCGTGATCTTTTTGATATTAAAATCTATGTGGAAGCTGATGCAGATGAACGTATTTTAAGAAGAATCGTCAGAGATGTAAAAGAACGTGGACGTGATCTGGACAATATCGTAGATCAGTATTTGTCTACTGTAAAACCAATGCATGCACTTTACGTAGAACCAACAAAAAATACTGCCGATATGATTATCAACAGTGGGCGTAATGTTGTTGCATTTGATATTGTAAGCTCAAAAATCAGACAGTTTTTAAATGACAATATAATTGAGTAATTTGAAAGAGTTGCAATTCGTAAGAGCTGCAACTCTTCTTAGGGTAATATCATTTGAAAAGGATATGTCTCTCTTCTACACTATAAAACATTAAAACTACCGGGTATCTTGCATATTCTACCCTCACCCCAAAACAAAAAGGAAAACGAATATGAGGTGACCCCAAAAATTAGATTTTTAGTTCTAACTTTTGGGGTCAGTTCAATAAAACCCGATTCCCTTTTATCAGCTCTTAAATCAATTTCTGAATGTCATTAAACAAAATAAACACCATCAGCACCATCAGCAGTGCAAATCCCGCAAAGTGCACCATTCCTTCTTTCTCCGGTGAAACGCGTTTCCCGCGAATCGCCTCGATGATCAAAAAGATCAATCTTCCTCCGTCCAGTGCCGGCAATGGTATCAGGTTCATAATTCCAAGGTTTGCTGTGATCAGAATTGCAATGTTCATCATATTTAATGTTACCACTGCGGCCCCGGCTGACTTTGAAGCCTCATAAGTATCATCTACAACATTTACAATACCAACTGGACCGGACATTTGATCTACTCCGACCTGTCCTGTCACGAGCATCTTCAGACTCTCAATTGTATAATTCACCCAGTATCGCACTGTATACGCTCCATATTGAATAGAGCCAAACAAACCTGGTGTTGTAGCTTCCGTCGGTCCAATGATTCCCATTCTTGCATAGCTGTCTCCCTCCAGCATGCGAGGTTCCAAAGAAACCGTTGTCTCTTCGCCGTCACGTTCATATGTGATCTCTAACGGCTCCCCTGAGAAATTCATCAGATTTTTCAGACTGATTTCATCCCACAGATAAATATTCTGTCCATCAATTTCTGTGATCACGTCACCGCTCTGCATTCCTGCTTCCGCTGCTGCGTATCCTTCTTCTACATCTGTGATGACCGGTGCTGCATATCCAATCCAACCGATCATAATTGTACATAGAATCAATGCCAGAATCAGATTAAATGCCGGACCTGCTACGATGACAGACATTCTCGCCCAGACAGATTTGCTGTTAAAACTGCCTTCAGCTACATCATCTGCATCATCTTCACCCATCATACATGCCCCGCCGAATGGCAGAAGCTTCAGTGAAAATAATGTTCCCCCTATTTCTTTTCCTATCAGTGTCGGTCCAAGGCCCAATGAAAACTCATCTACGCGAATCCCATTGAGCTTTGCCAGTGTAAAATGACCAAACTCATGGATCATAATAATCGCACTGAATATGAAAATTGCTAATATAATCCCCATTTAATTACCACCTGTTATTTCCAAATATTACTATTAATATAATCGTATGTTCCCTGTTCTGCTTCAAGAATCTCTTCCACTGTTGGGTCGGCAACTACTTTATGCTGTTCCATGCATTTTTGAATCATTTCCGGAATCTGCAAGTAACGAATCTCACGATTCAAAAACATTGCAACAGCCTTTTCATTTGCCGCATTGAATACGGTTGGCAGAGAACCGCCTGTTCTTCCTGCCTCCATGGCCAGTCTTAATCCATAAAATGTTTCAAGATCAGGCTTTTCAAATGTAATCTGTGCAAGCTTTCCGAAGTCCAGTCTGTCTCCCGGCAGATATCTTCTTTCTGGATAGTATAAAGCATACTGAATTGGAAGTTTCATATCCGGTGTACCAAGCTGTGCGATCACCGCACCATCCTCATATTCTACCATGGAATGAATAATACTCTGAGGCTGAACTACAACTTCCACCTGATCAATCGTTACATCGAACAGCCATTTTGCCTCAATCACTTCCAAACCTTTATTGACCATTGTAGAAGAATCAATTGTAATCTTTCGTCCCATTGCCCAGTTTGGATGCTTCAGCGCATCTTCTACCTGAATATTCTGAAGGTCTGAGAGTTTCTTGCCGCGGAATGGTCCGCCAGATGCTGTCAGAAGAATCTTATGCAATGATTTTTGCTGTCCGCCCTGCAGGGACTGAAAAATTGCACTATGCTCACTGTCCACCGGCAGGATTGCTACATTATATTCTTTTGCAAGAGGCATAATTATATGTCCTGCCGTTACAAGAGTTTCTTTATTGGCAAGGGCAATATCCTTTCCAGCCTTGATCGCTTCGATGGTTGGACGAATTCCAATCATTCCTACAATGGCTGTCACCAGGATCTCTGATTCAGGAATTGCTGCAAGTTCAAGAAGACCATCCATACCGGATACGATCTTCACATCGAGATCTTTCACTTTATTTCTTAATTCTGTTGCCTTTTCTTCGGTCCAGACTGCTGCCAGCCTCGGTCTGAATTCGCGAATCTGCTCTTCGAGAAGCCCGATATTGCTTCCTGCTGACAATGCAACAACTTCAAGATCTCCATTCTCTCGTGCTACTTCCAGTGTCTGTGTTCCAATGGAACCTGTAGAACCAAGAATTGCTATTTTTTTCATTAATTCTTCTCCTTATCTTACAGTAAGATTGCCAGATAATAAATGATTGGTGCTGTAAAGATTACGCTGTCAAAACGGTCAAGAATTCCGCCATGCCCAGGAATCAGTGTACCATAATCTTTGATTCCGCACTGGCGCTTGATCGCTGATGCTGACAGGTCACCAACCTGTGAGATTGCTCCGCCAACAGCTCCAATGATCGCATAAGATAACACATCAACGCCTGCGCCGCCCCATTTGTTAATTGCCAGGGCATATAACACACCGATCAGAGCTGCACCGACAACTCCGCCAACTCCGCCTTCGATAGATTTTTTAGGGCTGAGAACCGGTGCCATCTTGTGTTTACCAAACAGCACACCTACACAGTACGCCATTGTATCGCATCCCCATGAGCATACGAACACAAGCCATACTGTAAATATTCCGTCTTGCGGAAGCATTCTTGTCTGGTATACATAAGAAAGCATAACTGCCACATAAAATACTCCAAAAAACGCAGCCATGATTTCTGATGGGTGATGCTTCGGATAGCCAAATACCATAATCGCCATCAGTGCAATCACAAATACCATGATGATTCCCATAAGCATGGTAAGTGCTGCTGCTTCTTCAACCATACCTGTGGTTTTGACATAAATCACTGCAAAATACAATATCGCAATGAAATATCCACAGATACCGGTCGCTTTTTTCTCAATTTTAAATACCTTATACAGCTCATTCATACCAATCAGACTAATTGCAGCGATTGTAGCGAACAGAATCGGACCACCGCTGATTACTGTGAATAATGCGATGATCACAAGTAAGATTCCACTAAGTAAACGTGTCTTAAACATCTCTATTCCTCCTCTTTAATTCCGCCAAATCTGCGGTCTCTTCGATTGTATTGTTCAATTGCTTTTTCCAGTTCCTTTTTATCAAAATCAGGCCATGGAATATCTGTAAAATAAAACTCTGAATAGGCAAGCTGCCACAGTAGATAGTTGGATAATCTCTGTTCGCCGCTTGTACGGATCAAAAGATCCGGATCAGGAATTCCTGCAGTGTCCAAATAGGATGAAAACACATCTTCTGTAATTTCCTCCGGATTCACCTTGCCTTCTGCAATATCCTGTCCAAGCTTTTTCGCTGCACGGACCATCTCATCACGGCTTCCATAATTGAGAGCAATCGTAAAATTGATCCCATTATTATTCTTTGTCGCCTCCTCAAGTTCTGCAATCCGCTTTTTAATATCTTCATCAAGCTGCCGTTTGTCTCCGATCACCCGGACCTTCATGTCATTCTTTGCTGCCGTCTTCAGACAAGTCTTCATATAATTACGAAGCAAAGTCATCAGCGCGTCAACTTCTGACTGCGGACGGTTCCAGTTCTCCGTGGAAAATGCATAGACTGTCAGGTACTTTATCCCCATTCTCCATGCTTCTTCACAGATTCTTTCCACATTTTTACTGCCCTGAGCATGACCATAGTTTCTAGGCATCCCCTTTGACTTGGCCCAGCGTCCATTCCCATCAAGAATGATTGCCACATGCTGTGGTATTTTCATAATCTCTCCCTCCACTCTGCGTATCTGCAAAAAGAGAGGGACTGTAGAGCTTCTCTTTCAGTCCCTCTGAAAACACACTGTTACAGTACCAATATAAGATACTATAAAGGCCTATTGCCACTATACAGTCATAATTTCCTTTGTTTTTTCTTCGATCATCTTGTCAACATCTTTGATGTACTTGTCTGTAAGTTTCTGAAGTTTATCTCCCATATCTTTGATTGTATCTTCAGAATATTCAGATCCTTTTAATTTCTTAAATGCATCGTTTCCATCACGGCGGATGTTACGAATTGCTACTTTAGCGCCTTCGCCTTTTTTCTTAACTTCTTTTGCAAGTTCTTTTCTGCGTTCTCCTGTCAGTTCAGGGAAGATCAGACGGATACATGTACCATCGTTTGTTGGATTAATTCCAAGATCTGAGATCAGGATTGCTTTTTCAATATCTTTGAGTGTTTTTTTCTCCCATGGCTGAATCTGGATGATACGAGCCTCTGGTACAGAAATATTAGCTACCTGCTGGATTGGTGTTGGCATTCCATAATAATCAACGGTAATTCTGTCAAGTACACGTGGGTTCGCACGGCCTGCACGGATTGTACCGAGTTCGCCATTTAAACTTGCCAATGATTTTGTCATCTTATCTTCGTAAAATTTTAATTTGTCGTTCATATCTGCTCCTTTGCTGTCTATAAAATTTTACACAGTCACTTTTGTTCCTGTGAAATTACCACTCATTGTCTCTACAATACTGTTCTCCTGGTCAAGTCCGAAGATCAACATTGGCATCTTGTTCTCAAGACAAAGAATAGATGCTGTAAGGTCAACTGCTGCCAGTTTCCTGTCAATCACTTCCTGAATAGAAACTTCATCATACTTCTTCGCATCTGGATTTACCTTTGGATCGCTGTCATAGATTCCATCGATAGATTTTGCAAGAAGGATCGCATCTGCCTCAATCTCGATTGCACGAAGAACTGTTCCTGTGTCTGTTGAGAAATAAGGATGGCCGATTCCGCCTGCAAAAAATGTAACCTTGCCGTTATTCAGAGCTTCTACCGCTGCATCTTTTGAGAACAATGTAGTAAATGCACCACATACAAATGGTGTAAATACTTCTGTCTTCATTCCAACATAACGGAAGATATCAGAAACATAAATACAGTTCATAACTGTTGCGAGCATACCGATCTGATCCGCCTTTGTACGGTCAATTGTCTCACTTGTGCGTCCTCTCCAGAAGTTTCCGCCACCAGTTACGATCGCCACCTGAACTCCGTCATCTACAAGCTTTTTCACCTGCTTCGCAACACCGATACAAGTTGCTTCATCAAATCCGGTCTTTTTATCTCCGGCAAGAGCTTCACCGCTCAGCTTTAACAATACTCTTTTCATAATGTCCGCTCCTTTTCAAATGTCCACAGACCTTTTTTATCTGCTGTGTCCTATAGTCAAAAGTATAACATATCTTTCTTATTTTGGCATCTAATTTTTATACCAATCCTGCATTTTCAAAAAATGTCACGTCAGTTGGATACCAGTAACTTTCTCCGATTTCACGAAGCAGTACAACATTCAGATGATTATTCAGATTTTTCTTGTCCAGTTTAATCGCACCTGTAAGTTTTTCCATCTCAACGCCACAGGACGAAGGCAAGCCATATTTTTCAAGAACTTCTTTAATCATATCTGCACAGCCTTTCGGAGTAAGTCCCTGTTCTTCCGCAATTTTTGTAATCTGATACATACCGATTCCAACGGCTTCCCCATGACTTTCTCTCTCATAATGAAAATATTGTTCAATTGTATGTGCCATAGTATGCCCAAAATTCAAAAGCATTCTCTCACCAAAATCAAACTGGTCGTTTTCTACCACGATTCTTTTAATATCAACACAACGCGCAATGATTTCTGTAAGTTCAGGTTTCAGATCTTCAAACGAATCGTGGGATGCAAGCTTTTTAAACAAGTCCGCATCCTTGATGCAGCCATATTTAATCACCTCTCCCATTCCATCTTTGATAAAATGATCTGGTAATGTCTCAAGCACTTCTGGATCGATCAATACCATCTTCGGCTGAAAGAAGGCTCCGACCAGATTTTTTCCCTGTGGAAGATCAACTGCTACCTTTCCTCCAACAGAAGAATCTACCTGTGCAAGAAGAGATGTTGGAATCTGTACAAGTTTTACCCCTCTCATATAACTGGAAGCTGCGAATCCTGCAAGATCTCCGATCACACCACCACCAAGTGCAATGACAAGGTCACTTCTTGATATCTTCGCTTCAAGCATAGCTGCATAAATTTCCGGCAGAGTCTGGAAGCTTTTTGTAGACTCCCCATGAGGAAGTACCATTGTATGACATTCATATCCACCCAGAGAATTAATTAAAGTTTCTCCGTACAAAGAAAATACATTATCATCAGAAATAATCACAATCTTTTTCCCCGAAAAAATTTGTGAAATATAATTTCCTGCCTGTGCAAGGACTCCCTTTTCAATATAAATTGGATAACTGTTTTCTCCTAAATTTACTACTAATTTCATAAATTTCTCCTTTCCTTTATCGAAAAAAGAGCACCTCCATATAGGAAAATGCCCTTCTTATTTTTCGTTACATCTCTTTGCCAATTACTTTTGCAATTTCGCGAACCTGTTTGATCAATGCATCGTATTTTTCAGGCTTAAGAGACTGTGCGCCGTCACAAAGTGCACATTCCGGATTATTGTGAACCTCGATCATCAATCCATCTGCGCCTGCCGCAATTGCAGCTTTTGCCATTGGCTGTACAAGCCACCACTTTCCACCTGCATGGCTCGGATCAATAACAATTGGAAGATGTGTCTTCTGCTGTAATACAGGAATACACTGTAAATCCAGTGTATTTCTTGTAAATGTTTCAAATGTACGAATTCCTCTCTCGCAAAGAATTACATTCTCATTACCGGATGCCATAATATATTCTGCGGACATGATCCATTCTTCATATGTTGCATTCAAACCTCTTTTAAGAAGGATTGGTTTTGTTGTTCTTCCAAGCTTCTTCAAAAGGTCAAAATTCTGCATATTTCTTGCCCCAATCTGAATCAGGTCAACTTTTTCTTCAAATACATCAATATATTCTTCAGACATTAATTCTGTTACGATTGGAAGTCCTGTCTCTTCTCTTACTTTACAAATGATGTCCAGACCTTCCATTCCCATTCCCTGGAAAGAATATGGACTTGTTCTTGGCTTAAATGCCCCGCCGCGGAGCATATTAGCACCAGATGCTTTCGCCGCCTCTGCAATCTCAAGAACCTGCTCGTAAGACTCTACAGAACATGGACCTGCGATCATTGCCAGATGTCCATTTCCAACTTTTACTCCACCTACATCAATGATTGAATTCTCTGGATGGAATGCACGGTTTGCTAGTTTATAAGGTTCCTGTACGTGCATAACTCTGTCTACAGAAGCATCTACTTCAAACAACCTCGAATCAACGGCAGTTGTATCACCAATACATCCGATAATCGTAACGCCTTCCCCTCGTACAGTATGAGTATCAAGTCCTCTTTTTCTAACTAAATTTTCTACACGGAGTATATTTTCTTCCGTTGTCAGTGGTTTTAATACCAGAATCATATTTTCTTACCCCCTAAGGTACTTTTTTACTTTATATTAAACTTAATTAAATTCCCATTCGTATATCATACCACGAAATCTTCTATTTGAAAATGCATAAAAATTAACCATTTTTACTTTTTCATACATACTTTGCATAAATACTCATTAAATCAACCCATAATACTTCATTGCAAATGCAATTCCATCATCCTCTACATTTTTTGTAATAAACTCTGTGTACGGTTCCAAACCCTTCGCATGCTCTCCCATCGCAATCGTATGCTTCGCAAAGCGGAACATTTCCAGATCATTCATACTGTCACCAAACACATAGATCTGATCCAGCTCAAGCCCCAGCATCTTCCGCATCAACTCACAGGCTGTGCCCTTTGTAAATGCCTTTTGTGCAACTTCGTAATTCCCGTTCCCTCTGTCGATTACTTCCATATCTTCACATACGAATCTGGAAAATGTCTCCATGTCGCTTTTTTCATCTGTAAATAAAAAAAGTTTGTCATATGTGAACTCCGCATTGTCAAAATCAACCAGCTCGCCCATACCATTTTCAATATAATATATTTTTTCCCATTCAAGCAATGGAATCGTTGTCTTTTCTGTCGGAAAATAAATCGTCTCCAACGCTTCTACTGCTCCGAACACATTGCATTCTCTCATCTTCTTAAGAATTTCTTTTCCTCGTTCCCTTTCCACATGCTGCTCTAAAAGCACCTCTCCCTGATATACCAGATGGCATCCACAGCCGCACTGATATCCATCAAATTCGAATTGCTTTCTTACTGCAGACAACCCGGAAAATGTTCTTCCCGTGTTGATAAACAAATAATGTCCGTTCTCCCTTGCTTTCTTCAGTGCTTTGATCGCACTTTCCGGAATCGTCCATGTTTTATTGTCTAATAATGTTCCATCTATATCAAAAAATAATGCCGCTCTTTTCATTCTGCCACCTCTCTTAAATACCACAATATATGAATGTTTCCATTTTGTAAAGAATATATTGTTCAAAAAAAAGGTATTTTTATGAAACCATATCTCAGAAAATGTACAGACATCTGCAAAAAATCAACCCGCCTGATCCGTCCCGCCCTGGAAGGTGTTCTCTTCCTGACTGCTGCCTTCTTTGTGGGACATTTTACAGCCATGGCACAAAATCACTTTGCTGCCAGCGCCCCTGTTTCAGCCAGTGCCTCTGACTGGGGCCTTAGTTTCCAGGAAGAGGGCAAGGCACCCGTCACCAACACCACAGCCGACGAACTTCAAAAATACAACGCCTATTATATGAATTCAGCAGAAGAAAAAGTTCTCTATCTCACCTTTGATGCCGGATATGAAAACGGATACACCCCCGCCATCCTCGATGCCTTGAAAAAACACAGTGTTCCAGCCACATTTTTTGTCGTAGGCAGTTACATTGAAAATAATCCTGATCTGATCAAACGCATGGTAAATGAAGGGCATATCGTCGGCAATCATACATACAGCCATCCCGATATGTCCGCCATCTCCTCAAAAGAAGAATTCGAAAAAGAACTTACTTCCGTAGAAAATATTTATCAGGAAATCACCGGAGAAACAATGCAAAAAATGTATCGTCCGCCTCAAGGCAAATACAGCGAAGACAATCTGCAAATGGCAAAGGACCTCGGCTACACTACATTTTTCTGGAGCCTCGCCTATGTGGATTGGCAGAATGATAACCAGCCAAGTCACGAAGAAGCCTTTGATAAACTTCTGAGTCGTGTCCATCCAGGTTCCATTATTCTTCTGCACAGCACCTCTTCAACTAACGCTGAAATCCTTGATGAACTCCTTACAAAATGGGAAGACATGGGCTATACATTCCGTTCACTCGTCGATTTTATCAAATAATTCACCAGAATATTCTGATATTTCCCCATTTCCCCACTTTAATGTTGACAACTCTTTCGCACAGCATTATAATAAAGCAAAATCCAAAACCGATGAGCAAGAGTAGTAACTTTAATCAGAGTGCTCCCAGAGAGCTGCGAGTGGTGGAATCGCAGCAGTAACCGTTAAAGCGAATGGACTTGTGAGGGCAAACTGAATTCAGTATCCGCTGATGTAGGGGCGACGGCTTCCGACCGTTATCCTGGAACATGTATGATGGTACATGGCTGAGCGCACTTCAAAAAGAAGTGAATTATAGGTGGCACCGCAGGAATATTACCTGTCCTATCGAATCTGATGGGACAGTTTTTTATTTTTCTGTTCAAGTCTCGCCCGCGGGACCTGGCGCAGGATTCATGCCAGCATCAGCTGACATTACACTGCACTCATATGAATCCCTGCGCATCCTCGCGGAACGTATATAAATCTATTGGCACAGCCAAACCAATTTCTAAATCAAAAAGAAAGGAAGACAAGATTATGACAGACAAAAAAACAATCCCTTACAAAATTTATTTAGAAGAACAGGAAATGCCAAAACAGTGGTATAACGTACGTGCCGATATGAAGAATAAACCGGCACCGCTTTTAAACCCGGAAACATTACAGCCAATGACAGCAGAAGAACTTAGTGTTGTATTCTGCGATGAACTTGTAAAGCAGGAACTTGATGATACAACTGCTTACTTTGATATCCCACAGGAGATTCAGGACTTTTACAAAATGTATCGCCCATCTCCTCTGGTTCGTGCATACTGTCTTGAAAAAGAACTGGACACACCGGCAAAGATTTATTATAAATTCGAAGGCAACAACACATCTGGAAGCCATAAGTTAAATTCAGCGATCGCTCAGGCATATTATGCCAAGAATCAGGGACTTAAAGGTGTAACTACAGAGACAGGCGCTGGACAGTGGGGAACAGCCCTTTCTATGGCAACTGCATATCTCGGACTTGACTGTAAGGTTTATATGGTAAAATGCTCTTACGAAATGAAACCTTTCCGCCGCGAAGTTATGCGTACATATGGGGCAAATGTTACTCCATCTCCATCAGAGACAACTGACGTAGGACGTAAGATTCTCGCAAAGCATCCTGGAACATCCGGAAGTCTTGGCTGCGCAATTTCAGAAGCTGTAGAAGACGCAACAACACATGAAGGATACCGTTATGTACTTGGCTCCGTTCTTTCTCAGGTAATGCTTCACCAGTCCATCATCGGTCTGGAAACAAAAGCAGCCCTTGACAAATACGGTGAAAAAGCTGACATCATCATCGGATGTGCCGGCGGCGGTTCTAATCTCGGCGGACTGATTGGTCCATTCATGGGAGAAAAACTCAGAGGCGAAAGAGATTACCGCTTCATCGCTGTTGAACCTTCAAGCTGTCCATCCCTTACTCGTGGTAAATTTGCTTATGACTACTGCGATACTGGTATGGTATGCCCACTCGCTAAGATGTACACTCTCGGAAGTAACTTCATTCCATCCGCAAGCCACGCAGGCGGACTTCGTTACCACGGAATGAGCTCCATCCTCTCTCAGTTATATGACGATGGATTGATGGAGGCTGTATCCGTAGAACAGACATCTGTATTTGAAGCCGCAACAAAATTTGCAAAAGTAGAAGGAATCCTTCCAGCTCCAGAAAGCAGCCATGCGATCAAAGTTGCCATTGATGAAGCTATGAAATGTAAAGAAACAGGGGAAGAAAAGACAATTGTATTCGGACTCACAGGAACCGGATATTTCGATATGTATGCTTATCAGAAATTCAATGACGGACTGATGTCTGACTACGTTCCTACAGACGAAGAACTTGCAGTTGGATTTGCGGGTCTTCCAGATATTGATCTTTAATATGAATTATTTAACTTATTACAATGACTGCCGCACAGAAATTCATCCGTGCGGCAGTTATAATTTTTTCTATATAATCTTTATAACATTTCAATAAATGCAGCAAGTCTTGTCTCAATCTGACCGCTGTCTGTTGTAGAATAATCTGTTTCCAGTTTCATATATGGAACCCCCATATCTTCACACATTTCCTGCATATAGTTTGCTTCAATATTGAATGTATGACATGCCTGAAGTACCATCTCAACCACGCCGTCAACGTTGTATTTTTCAATCATCTTCTTAGTATTTTCCATACGACCTTCATTAGTTGTCATAACAGAACAGTGGATTCCAAGATAACGATCTGAAATAGCACGTAAGATATCATCAGCCTCTTCGTCTACCAACATCTTTGTTGTACGTTCGCCGCCACAGTCATCAAGACATACGATAACACCGCCGTTATTTTCGATTGTCATACCAACTTTCTGAATAACACCTGTTGATGGACATCCTGTAAGAAGGATTCTTTTTGCTTTTTCAGAAACCGGTCTTTCTCCGTTTGCATATGCTTCTTTTGCAGCATCTACTTTTGCCTTGAAGCTTGCAATCTGAGAATCAATATTAAAGCTGAATAATCCCTGTGCAAGAGTTGTCATAACTTCTGTTGCCTTCATTACAGGAGGTGTTGTTCCCTGAAGTGCATAAAGTTCAAGCTGTGTCTTTCTCAGTTCATTTCTTTTGCGTGCAGCCTCTCTTAATTTTTCATCAGTAATTTCTACACCGTACTTTTCTTCTAATTTTTCTTTCAGAAGCTTGATTTCCTCATACCAGATATCTTTTGCATATGCTCTCTGCTGGCTCTGTGGAAGATGAAGTACATATGTTTCTTTAATTTCATTCAAAAGTTCAAACATCTTTTTCTTTCCATCGCAAGTTGTCTCACCAACGATAAAATCACAGAAATATGTATATGGACATTTATCTGTATAAGCAAAACCATAGCTTGATTTAATCAGTGGACATAAGTTCTTTGGAAGCACTTTCTCTGCATCCGCGATTGGTTCGTTGCTTGTTCCACAAAGTCCTACTACAGAAACACCTGCTGCATCAAATAATTCTAATGGAGTATAAGAACAGAACATTCCTACTAAATGTCCTCCATTCTCAACGTATTCTTTTACTCTCAAAAAACCTGCTTTTCTTGCATCTACAAATTCATCAAATGTCTTTGGTAATTCTAAAGTTCTTTTTTCCATGTCCTTCTCCTTTACTTTTCTGCTAAAATTGCTGCGCCGATCGCTCCTGCATACCTTGCAAGAGGAGTGCTTTCCACCGGTGCTTTCAATGCCTTTGACAATCTCTCAATCACATATTCATCTTCACAAAGCCCTCCTGTAAGGAAGTATTTATCTCCGGAAATTTGTGCTGCCAGCTGCACTACTTTTGTAACAACAGATTCCACAACACCAAATGCGATATCTTCTCTTGGCGTACCTTTTCCGATCAGACTGATAACTTCTGATTCCGCAAATACAGTACACATGGAACTGATGGTGATTGGCTGACCTTTTTGTGCAAGTTCAGAAAGCTCATTCTGTGTAAGTCCCAGACGATTTGTCATAATCTCAAGGAACTTCCCTGTTCCCGCAGAACACTTATCGTTCATGAGAAATTTCATAACACGTCCTTTCTTGAGTAAAATTGCCTTTGTATCTTGTCCGCCAATATCAATTACAGTTCCATTATCACCAAAGAGATAGGCTGCCCCCTTGCCATGGCAGGTAATCTCTGTCACCACATCATCTGCGTATGGAACAGAAATACGTCCATATCCTGTCGCAACATACTTTGCATTCTCTTTTGTAATTCCCTCTTTTTCTAATAAATTATAGATTTCATCTGCTGTTTTTCGGCTGTTGAACCCGGTATCCAAAAGTAATGTTTTTATAACTTTTCCATCCTGAAGCACTGCTGCCTTCGCCGCGCTTGAGCCGATATCAATTCCAACCTGATACATAATATCCTCCAAAAACCTCTGTTTTTATTTTTTCAATCTCTTATTCCAGTATATTCTTACACAAATCTTTCGTCAAATAGACAAAATCTATATATGACACTCTCTATCATTTTTATCTATTTAATGATTTGTCTCCGTTTCTATGTATAGCTTTTTTCTATACATAGATTATTTTTTTAATTTTATCAATTGGACAAAATAATCATATCTATCTATAATAAATTTAACAACCAAGAACTCGAATAACCTCTCAAATATAAACAGGTGGGACATTCTCTTCCCACCTGTTTATAAGCCCTTACCTGTTCTTTCTATAAATATTTTCGCAAATCTCTACGAAGTTCCTCTTCAATCTGAATTAATTTATCACATAATTTTTTCGCTTTTTCATCAGCTTCTTTATATTTATTCATATATCGATTCAAAGATTTTATTCCCATATTTGCACCATCTGTGATAAGATCCGCAGCTGTTGCATCACTGTGATCCATTCCCATCTTCATATTTGTTTTCATCCAGGACATTCCTTTTGCAATTGTACCCGGTTCTTTTTCTTCCGCATTACACTGTTTCAACAAAAGATCAATCTCATTTTCCAGCTTTTCATGATGTTCCCTGCTTTCTGTCAGAAGCTTCTTTAAATCAGAATCACATACCTTATCCAGGATTTCATCAATTGACTCTACCCCCATTTTTACTCCTGCGTCACATTCTCTCAACAATCTAACTGTATCCATATTCTCCATATTTGTCACCTCGTTTTCTTTTTAGTATGTGTAGAAAGCGAAAAAATACTCTGCAGTTTCCCACAGAGTATTTTAAATTTCATTTATTTATCAACAGTTTTTACTTATTTTGCATAACCGTCAGGATTATTGAACTGCCATCTCCATGCATCTTCACACATTTCTTCCAGACCACGTTTTGCTTCCCAGCCAAGTTCTGCCTTTGCTTTTGCCGGATCTGCATAGCAAGTTGCAATATCACCAGGTCTTCTTGCTTTAATTTCATATTTTAACTCTTTTCCACACGCCTTGCTGAATGCTTTCACCATATCAAGTACAGAATATCCATTACCTGTTCCAAGATTGTAAATGCATACACCTGCCTTTTCTTCAATCTTCTTCAAAGCTTTTACATGTCCATCTGCAAGATCGACCACATGGATGTAATCACGTACACCTGTACCATCATGTGTATCATAATCATCTCCAAATACACCAAGACATTCTCGCTTACCTACAGCAACCTGTGTGATATATGGCATCAGGTTGTTTGGAATTCCCTTTGGATCTTCTCCAATTGTTCCACTCTTATGTGCCCCAACAGGATTGAAGTAACGAAGAAGAACTATATTCCACTCGTTATCTGCTGTGTGAAGATCTGTCAGAATCTGCTCCAGCATGGACTTTGTCCATCCGTATGGATTTGTACACTGTCCCTTCGGACACTCCTCTGTAATTGGAATAAACGCCGGATCTCCGTAAATTGTTGCAGAAGAACTGAAGATAATATTCTTAACCCCTGCTTTTCTCATAGCATCACAAAGTACTAATGTTCCGTTTATATTATTATCATAATATTCCAAAGGCTTTGCAACAGATTCTCCAACTGCCTTCAATCCAGCAAAATGAATAACTGCATAAATATCTTCTTCTTCAAAAATCTTTGTCATAACTGCTGCATCACGGATATCAGCTTCATAAAATCTGATTGCTTTTCCGACAATCTTTTCCACACGTTTCAAAGATTCTCTGCTGGAATTGCAGAGATTGTCCACTACTACAATATCATATCCTGCATTGATTAATTCGATACATGTATGGCTGCCGATATATCCAGCTCCACCTGTAACTAAAATTTTCATACTGTATTCTCCTTTCTTCTGCTTATTCAAAAAAAGATTGCACATAAAGTGCAATCTTTTTATTCTTACAGTCCTGCCTGAGCTGCAACTTCTGCTGCGAAGTCATCAACTTTCTTTTCAAGACCTTCACCTGTTTCGAAACGTACAAATTTCTTAACTGTGATCTTTGTTCCGTTAGCTTTGCCAACTTCTTCAATATATTTAGCTACAGACTGTTTTCCATCTTCTGCTCTTACATATACCTGATCCATCAAGCAGATTTCTTTCATCTGTTTGTTGATACGTCCCATAACCATACCATTGATAACTTTTTCTGGTTTCTGAGATTCTTTTGGATCGTTCATGATCTGAGCAAGAAGGATTTCTTTTTCGTGTGCAAGATAATTTGCATCAACGTCAGCCTGGCTAACATATTTAGCGTTAAGAGCTGCAACCTGCATAGCTACGTTCTTTAAGCATGCTTTAACATCATCGTTAATAACTTCTGTATCAGCTTCTACAAGAACACCGATACGTCCGCCACCGTGGATATATTCTACTACACATCCTTCTGTTTCGATTTTTTCAAATCTTCTGATGTTAAGTTTTTCACCGATAACTGCGATTTTTTCTACAAGAGCATCTTTAACTGTCTTAGCTGCATCTTCAATCCATGCCTCAGCCATGAAATCATCCATGTTAGCTGCTGTTGTGTTAACTGCCTGTTCTGCAACTTTTGCAACATATGCACGGAAATCACCGTTTTTAGCAACGAAGTCTGTTTCAGAGTTAACTTCTACGATAGAAGCAACTTTGTCATCTTTAACAAGTGCGCAAACAACACCTTCTGCTGCAATTCTTCCAGCTTTTTTCTCAGCTTTAGCCTGTCCGTTCTTTCTTAAGAACTCAACAGCTGCATCCATATCTCCATTAGTCTGTGTAAGAGCTTTCTTGCAGTCCATCATTCCTGCACCAGTCATTTCTCTTAACTCTTTTACCATGCTTGCTGTAATTGCCATGATTTTAGTCCTCCATAATCTTATTTTATCAACTAAACAGCAATATTGCCGTTCTTCACTTTTATCTGTAAAGCTTTAGTTGAAAAAATGCTTCAGTCTATAGTAAGACTGAAGCATTAATAATCAATTATTCCTCTACAACAGCCTCTTCAGCTTCTACGTATTCTTCAGCTTCTCCCTGATTAGCTTCGATAACAGCGTCTGCCATCTTAGAAACGATAAGTTTTACTGCTCTGATAGCATCATCGTTACCTGGAATTACATAATCAAGTTCTTCTGGATCACAGTTTGTATCACAGATACCGATCAATGGAATACCAAGTGTGTGTGCTTCCTGAACACAGATTCTTTCTTTCTTAGGGTCAACGATGAAGATAGCGTCTGGGATTCTCTTCATTTCCTTGATACCACCAAGGTTCTTTTCAAGTTTTTCCCATTCTTTCTTCAGTTCGATAACTTCTTTCTTAGGAAGAACATCGAATGTTCCGTCTTCTGACATTCTTTCGATATCTTTCAGTCTAGCGATACGGCTCTGGATTGTCTTAAAGTTTGTAAGCATACCACCAAGCCATCTTTCGTTAACATAGAACATTCCACAACGCTGTGCTTCTGTTGCGATAGCGTCCTGTGCCTGTTTCTTTGTTCCTACGAAAAGGATTGTTCCGCCATTAGCTGCAATATCAGCGATTGCCTGATATGCGTCATCAACCATTCCTACTGATTTCTGAAGGTCGATAATATAGATACCATTTCTTTCTGTGTAGATGTATGGAGCCATCTTAGGGTTCCATCTTCTTGTCTGATGTCCAAAGTGAACACCTGCTTCAAGGAGCTGTTTCATTGAAATAACGCTCATTTTTTTTCCTCCGTTTTGGTTTTTTACTTCCGCGTGCCTTCTCTACTTTCTCCGGACCGTTCTGCGTACTTTGCAGACTTAGGCACCACCGGAAAAAATCGTGCACACGTGTTTTTTTGCAACGCTGAGATTATATCATAAAGTATCTATATTTGCAAGAAATATTTGACATCTTTCTTATTCTTTTTACTGTTCCGTATCCTCTTCTCCCCACAGACTGTTTATATAATCCTGCGCTGTTTCAGAAGCATTTTTTACATCCAGATTCTCAATCATCTGATAGATTTCCTTCACCGTTGCTTCACTTATCTCACCTTTATCATACGCATCCATCACCTGATTCATATATGGCGAAAGAAGTAAGGATAAATATTTTTCAGAAAATTTTTCTCCTCTTACATACTCATCACAGATTATCTGTGCTGATATCATCCTGTTGTTCTTAATCTGTTCGGCAACTGTTACCGGAGCAGATTTGCGAAGACAGGTAATTCCAATGCACATGAACAAACAGATTCCTATTATAACTAATTTAAATATATTCAATCCTCTGGATGCTTTTGCAACGGATGGTTTCTTCTTGGCTTCTTCATTTAAATTCCTTCCACAAGTTCCACAGAATTGTATTTTACCATTTATTGGTGTTCCACAGGACGGACAGAATTTTGCCCCTTTACTGTCTGCTACCTTTCTTTTCACCTTAAATATAACAAGAATAAACATCAGAATCCCTGTAATGATTAAAGCAGTAATCTGTAAAATTTTATTCAGATCACATACTTTTCCACCTTTCAGTGCGGCATAATTTTGATCAAAAGTGCCGTTACCGTCTGTATCTTGTTCCAGCCTGGTTATTCTGCTTTTTTGTGTACTTGTTACAATCACAGTATCCTTTGTGATCGGAATATTATTAAATGATCTTTCATCTGTATATTCTCCTTTTTCATCCGGATAACTGATAGAATAATCCATCGTTCCTATACCGGTTCCCTTAATGCAGATTTCATAATCTTCACCTTCTTTCAGGCGGAGAATCTTTTCTTCATCATTCTCTCCATCAAATGAAAGCAATCCAAATGAAGTACTGATATTTCTTTCTTCTGGTACAGAAGAAAGTCTTTCTCCTTTATGTTGTACGATTACATCCACCGGACATTCAATACGAATCAAAATATGACTGTCTCCGCTGACATCATATGCAATTCCTGAGAAAACAAACTGTACATCCTCTGTATTACTTACATTATAGTCATAGCCTCCGGATGCAATTGCTTCCATCAACGTCTGTCCAGACTCAAGTTCTCCTCCGGTAAGATTATGGAAGAATCCAAGAGAATAAATAATAACTTCTTCGGACTTCATTTCATCTGCAAGTTCAATGATTGGTGTATTATAATCTCCACCATCTTCCTGACCTCTGTTCGGCAAACCGTCACTCATTACAAATAATAATTTTTTATCTGCCTTTTTTCTGTCCAGGACATCCTTCGCAATATCCATTGCGTCGTACATATTTGTTCCCCCGCCAGTTCCAAGACCATTGATTGCAGCTTTTAATTCCCTACTTTCACTGCTGGATTCAATAACAGTTTTTGCATCTTCCGCATAAGTTACAATACTGATCTTAGAATTTGGGCTCTCATCCAATACGGTCTCAACAAACTTAACTGCAGCATCCCTGGTTTCATCAATCGGAGTCCCATCCATACTTCCGGATACATCCAGAACCAGTGCCACCTGCCGTTCATCACTTCCAAATTCTGTAAAAAATCTTTCTGTTTCCTTATAATCTTCGACATGATCCTCCGCATCATTATCATTTACAATTAATGAAAATGTGATGTAAAGTTCTTCATCCTCAAGGTCTGTAAGCTGTACCTCATAAATTCCCGGATCCAATTCCAGATGATAAGAAGTTTCTTCTACATCCTCTGAAAGGATTTCTTCTCCACCACGTTTATTTACTGTTATATTATAGTAATCATAAAGTTCATTATTCTGATCATAAACTTGAATATCAGACTCTGGTGTTAATGCATAATTATAAGAGTGCATCACTCCAGTCCTGTCAAATGCGTCTATAATACATTCCAGATTTTCGTTATTCATGTCCGAATCTCCAGAATTGTTCATAGAAACAGCTTTGCTCTCTATTAATTTTCGTACATCTCTAAAATCTGTAGATGATGTCATCTCTGCCATAGAGTGATACCAGATCGTACCAAGCGTTTCTGTGTCAACACCTTCACCGCCCAATCCCTCTGTCATCAGATATGCCGCATGTGAAATGATTGTTGAAGAAAGATGACAGTTTACTGTTCCTTCAGTATAATTATTTTCATTCGTTAAATGTGTTCCTCCTTCTACACTGTTTGAAGGATTTGCAAGATCCCTTAGTCCATCATTACCAACACGCCAATTACAAGAATTATTATATTGATGATCATCCATATAATCTTCAGTCAATTCTGCAAAAATATCTGCAAGAGCTTCTCCAATTCCAAACTGTGTCGAATTTTGAGCACTATATGAACTATAAGTTCCTTTTAATAACGTTGAATCTCCATTTGTTACTCCATGCACATATTCGTGAGTCACTACATTTACATCCTCGGAATATTCATTTTGAGAACTGTTGCTGCGCTGTCCGATACATATGAGATCTGTCCCGACCATTGCTGCATTATCTACAAAGCTATGTCCATTCCAACGTTCTACATTTACATACACTCTCAAATCTGTCGAAGAACCGTCATTTCTCGTACCCTGCCGACCATATGTATTCAAAAAATAGTCATATATCGTCTGAAGATTCGCAAGAGCATCCACACCACTTTCATTTGGCGATTCCGTCTCAGGATTCCATCTTATTTCTGTAAAAGAAGCATTCTTGCTTATATTGGTCGATGCAGCCTCTCCAACAAGAATATTTCGATCATCATCACGCAGTGCATAGTCTGTATCGGAAGAACGCCAGACTTCCAATGACTTACGTTCAGACTGTCCCTGTACATTTTGCAAAGGAATCATCTCTGTATAAATCTGACTGTTATCACTGACAATTTCTCCTGTATTTGCATCAACAACGATTGTCTGATATGCTTCCCCGGACATCGTATCTCTCAATTCAAATACATAAGACAAAACTGATTTGGAATTATCCAATATACAAATCTTCTTTCCAATCCCTTCAATATACACTTCGTTAAGATTATATTGGTATTCACTCTTTAAATACTTTTCTACATATTCGTATGCATCTTTTTCTGATAAATTGGCTTCTATAGAAACTCCACTTAAAGACTGATACTTTCCATTCACCGCTTGTAAATGTCCTGAAGCGTCCGTGGTCATCTTTAATTCAGACCCATATATTTCTACGCCATTATAATATTGCTGCATCGTATATACAGTATAATCTCCATTTTCTCTGACATAAGACGGTCTGTATTCCTCTTCTGCATCTGAAATTCCCAGATCATACTGAATTTCCTGCAAAAGCTCGTATGCATCATTTTTATCTGTAATCACCCAGTCAAGGTCCTTTTTCTCCTCCTGAGAAGGTACATAATCAATAATGCCACTATTTTCAGTCTCTTCTAATCTTTCCTCTGCCTGCTGTCTCTGTGCTTCCAGATCTTCTGCATCAATCGAATTTTCTTTATCAGTTTCTTTAAGAGCACTGCCCTCATTGAAAATCGTATAAAAATATATTCCAGAGCAAATGCATACAGCAAGAATTGCAGTCAACATAAGCTTTGTCAAAAATCTCATTTTAAATTTCTGTTTCTTCCTATCCTTTTTCATAGTCCCACCCTTTATCTTTTTATTCAAGTCCTGCTTATGAAACTGGAATTTCAAATTTCGCATCTCTGTACGCAAAAAGAGATTGTACAAATCGTACAATCTCTTTAACAGTCCTTATTTATCTACTTTAGATCTGCTCAGATATTTACCTTCACGTGTATCAATCTGAATCATTTCGCCTTCTTCAATAAATGCTGGAACCATAACTACAGCACCTGTTTCAACTGTTGCAGGTTTTGTAACGTTAGTAGCTGTATTTCCTTTTACACCTGGTTCTGTTTCTGTAACAACAAGGTCAGCGAACATAGGTGGTTCAACCTGGAAACATGATCCGTTGTAGAAGTTAGCTGTGATTGTTTCGTTCTCTTTAACGAACTTAAGCGCATCTCCTACAATCTCTTCTGTAAGTGCGAGCTGATCATATGTTTCGTTATCCATGAAGTTGTAAAGATCTCCATCAGCGTAAAGATACATCATTTTTTTCTTTTCAATATGTGCCTTTGGGAACTTATCTGTTGGGTTGAATGCTTCTTCACGAGTACTTCCTGTGATAATATCTCTATACTTTGTTCTTACAAAAGCAGCTCCCTTACCTGGTTTAACATGCTGGAACTCAAGAACCACGCAAGGATTTCCATTCATTGTGAATGTAACACCATTTCTAAAATCTCCTGCTGAAATCATTAGTAATCCTCCTTAACTGTACTTCGATGTACATAATCTGTCATTATTGATAATTTTATAATATCTCTTTATATTTTTCAACCCTTTATTTTTTAATGAGCGTAATAATCCTGAATTTCTATCTCTTTTTCAGTTCTTTCTTATAATAATACAGGACTATTTTTTCAAGATATCGCTTGAGAACAATCTGAATCTCTTCTTTTGGATGAATTGGCTTTACAAGAATGTTGTGAATTCCTGTACGCTTTGCCCCCCAGACATCTGTAAATAACTGATCTCCGACAAATACTGTTGTTTCCTTGTCAGTTCCCATAATCTCCATTGCTTTTATATAATTCTTTATTGATGGTTTATGCGCATCACAAATATAATTCGTCTGAATCTCTTCATTGAACATCTCAACTCGTGGAATCTGATTATTGGATAACAGACAGGATTCGAATCCAATTCCTCTCAATCTCTCAAATAACTTTTTTGCTCTGTTATCTGCAGGTTCTCCATGTGGTACAAGAGTATTATCTATATCAAATATGACTCCACGATACCCCTGCTCATATAATTTTTCAAATGGAATCACATAAGTTGATGCTAAATATTCATCTGGAAAAAACGTCTTAAACATTATTCGGCCTCCTCGCTCCCTTTCTCTAATGCAGCGGCTACATCAATTTTAAATTGTTCCCATGCATCTTCATTCTCAACAAAATACTTCGGACAAATCTTTCCAGTTACATCATAATGTCTGATCACAACATCTTCATCCAAATTGTATTTCGCACATAAATAAGCTGTAAGCTGTACAATTGATCTGTATGTCTCATCCGTAAACTCACCCGTTTCATCAGGATGACAGCACTCTATTGAAATCGTGTCGTCGTTCCGTTCATTAGATGCATATGCAAGTTCCCAGGTAGGGATGCACTGAACAATCT
Source organism: Schaedlerella sp. (assembly GCA_036309085.1). Classification (GTDB taxonomy): domain Bacteria; phylum Bacillota; class Clostridia; order Lachnospirales; family Lachnospiraceae; genus Schaedlerella. Next base: position 626 of record JAXJUL010000004.1, on the reverse strand, counting down.
CTCCTTCTAATCCTACCACAAAATGACTGCTTACGTAACCCCCATGTCCATCTTGAAGACTATTAAAATAATCTCTGTTATTCATAGCAGTGCTTCCCGGATTGGCAGTATAATGAATTACTATTCCTGAAATATGATCAACTTCAATCCCTGGTCTTGAATATTCGTTGATATCTAAAAGTTCTACAGCAATTTCAGGGCACGAAGAATCTACATCCACACTCGGTTTTCCTCTTTTGTTTATAAATAAGTTACTAATTGTAAAAAAAACCATCAAGACCAGTAACAACACTACTCCAGCATAAATTATATAGTTTTTTTTATTATTCCTTTTTATATGTACAATATTTCCTGTCTTTCGTTTCCTTTTCATTTGTAAACTCCAAATTATTTCACATTGTTTATTGTTATATTCTATCATATATTTCTTAGGAATTTTTGAACATACTATAAAAATTATATTAGATTTAATATATGAATATTTTCCTATAAGCACAAAAAAAGACGGAACCTTTCGATTCCGTCTCATTTCTGCTGTGTACCTTCAAAACTGCATACAAGAAATCTTCTTCATCATCCATGTTCTCCTATCACCACTTTGGTTATGCCCTCGACCTATTAGTAAC
>JAXJUL010000003.1:0-3805 GCA_036309085.1 Schaedlerella sp. | reverse complement strand
TGTTGAAATGAGAAACGTACTTACAGGATTCAAATGGATCGGTGATCAGATTGCTCAGTTAGAAGCAGCTGGTGAAGTTGACAGATTCATCTTCGGTTTCGAAGAATCTTATGGATACCTTGCAGGACCATACGTACGTGATAAAGATGCTGTTATTGGTTCTATGCTGATTTGCGAAATGGCTGCGTACTACAGAAGTATTGGTTCTTCTCTGAAACAGAGGATGGAAGAAATCTATGCTGAATACGGACGTTACTTAAACAAAACTGACAGCTATGAATTCCCAGGACTTTCCGGTATGGATAAGATGGCTGGAATCATGGCTGGTTTGCGTGAAAACCCACCAACAGCAATTGGTGAATATAAAGTAACAACAGCAATTGATTATAAGAATACAGAAGAAACAGGACTTCCAGCAGCTAACGTATTATTATATAAATTAGAAGGCGGAGCAACTGTTATTGTTCGTCCATCCGGAACAGAACCAAAGATTAAAACATACTTTACAACATTAGGTAAAGACCTTGCGGAAGCTCAGGCTCAGAAAGATGCACTTGCAGAAGCAATCAAACCATTATTAGCATAATTGCAGAATAAGAGGTAGAAAGGCAGGTGTTACGCACCTGCTTTTCGTTTTTTGAGCAGCATGCTGGAAAAATATTGATAATAAAAAGAATTCTATTTATGAGGAGGAAGAAAAATGAAAAAAATATTATTCGTTGCATCTGAAGCAGTTCCTTTTATTAAAACAGGAGGATTGGCAGATGTTGCAGGAACACTTCCTAAATATTTTAATAAAGAAGAGTATGATGTACGTGTTATGCTTCCAAAATATATGTGCATGAAAGAAGTATGGAAAGACAAATTAGTTTATAAGACAAACTATTATATGGATTTCAAATATCAGCGTAAATATGTAGGTATTTTCGAATTGGTACATGAAGGTGTTACATTCTACTTTATCGACAATGAAGAATATTTCAGCGGTGCAAAACCATATGGTGACATTGCTGCAGATATCGAAAAATTCGCATATTTCTCAAAAGCAGCATTATGTTCTCTTCCAGTTATAGGATTCAAACCTGATGTAATCCACTGTCATGACTGGCAGGCAGGACTTGTACCAGTGTATCTTGATCATTTCAGATTCTTTATGGATTACTACAAAGGAATCAAGACAGCTATGACAATCCATAACCTGAAATTCCAGGGTATTTGGAGTATTGATGGAATGAAAGAAATCACAGGTCTTCCAGATTACTACTTTACATCAGATAAACTTGAAGCATACAATGATGCAAATATGTTAAAAGGTGGAATCGTATATGCAGATAAAGTTACTACAGTAAGCAGCACATATGCAGACGAAATCAAAACACCATTCTATGGTGAAAGATTAGATGGTCTTATGAATGCACGTTCTAACGCTCTGCTCGGTATCGTGAATGGTATTGATTATGATGACTTTAGTCCAGAGGGCGATCCACATATTGCACAGAACTACAGTGTAGAAGACTTCAGAGAAGAAAAAGTTAAAAATAAAGTTGCTCTTCAGAAAGAGCTTGGTCTTGAAGAAAATCCAGATAAATTGATGATCGGTGTCGTATCCCGTCTTACAGACCAGAAAGGATTTGATCTCGTTGCACATGTATTTGAAGAAATCTGTCGGGAAGATGTTCAGCTTGTAATCCTAGGCACAGGTGAAGAACGTTATGAAGAACTGTTCAAATACTATGCAGATAAATATCCGGAAAAAGTTTCTGCAAATATTTACTACTCTGAACCAATGTCACACAAGATCTATGCTTCCTGTGATGCATTCCTTATGCCATCACTCTTTGAACCATGTGGTCTTAGCCAGTTGATGAGTCTTCGTTACGCAACTCTTCCAATCGTAAGAGAAACAGGCGGACTAAAGGATACAGTTGAAAATTATGATGATGCTGAAAAGACTGGTACAGGATTCAGTTTTGCAAATTACAATGCACATGAAATGCTCGATACAATCCGCAGAGCAGTTGACGTATACTACAATGCAAAAGAAGACTGGAACGACATTGCAGAACGTGCTATGACAGCAGACTTCTCATGGAATAATTCTGCAAGACAGTACGAAAAGATGTATGACAATTTATAAAAATTTACAGAAGCAGATGCTTCACAAACGCGATTCGCGTAAGAGTTCGTGAGTGAACTCTTTATTATCAATAATAGAAATAGTAATTGGGAGGAATCTGATATGGTTTCATGGAACAATTTAGATACACTTGCTTCTTACAAAGAGCTGTTAGATGCAGAACGTGTAAACCTTGCTGAAGTTATGGCGGGAGAGAAGGGTGCAGAACGTGTAAAGAATTACAGTGTACCAATGGTAGCAGGGCTTGCTTATAACTATGGCGCAAAAGCTGTAGATGATAAGGTTCTTGAAATTCTTGCAAAACTCGCAAAAGAAGCACAGCTTACAGAAAAATACGAAGCACTTTACAATGGTGAAATGATCAACACAGGTGAAAAACGTCTTGTCCTTCACCAGCTTACACGTGGACAGCTTGGAGCAGACGTTATCGCTGACGGCGTTAATAAGCGTGAATTCTACAAGAACGAACAGAAGAAGATTGCTGAATTTGCTAATAAAGTACATGCTGGTGAGATCACAAACGCAGCAGGTGAAAAGTTTACTACAGTTTGCCAGATTGGTATCGGCGGAAGTGATCTTGGTCCTCGTGCTATGTATCTTGCTCTTGAAAACTGGGCAAAAGTAAATGATACATTAAAGATGAAAGCAGCATTCATCAGCAACGTTGACCCTGATGATGCAGCGGGTGTTTTAAGCACACTTGACGTTGCTCATTCTATCTTCGTACTTGTTTCAAAATCAGGTACAACACTTGAAACATTAACAAACGAATCATTTGTAAAAGATGCTCTTGCAAAAGCTGGTTTAGATGCATCCAAGCACATGATTGCTGTTACAAGCGAGACATCTCCACTTGCTCAGAGTGATGACTACCTTGCAGCATTCTTCATGGATGACTACATTGGCGGACGTTATTCTTCTACATCAGGTGTAGGAGGAGCAGTATTATCACTGGCATTTGGACCAGAGGTATTTGACCGTTTCCTCGCCGGTGCAGCTGCAGCTGACGTACTTGCAAAGAATGAAGATTTATTACAGAACCCGGCACTGCTTGATGCACTGATCGGTGTTTATGAACGTAACGTACTCGGATATTCCGATACAGCAGTTCTTCCATATTCACAGGCTCTGAGCCGCTTCCCTGCACACCTTCAGCAGCTTGATATGGAATCCAATGGTAAGTCTGTAAACCGTTATGGCGAACCAATCGACTATCCAACAGGACCGGTTATCTTTGGAGAACCAGGAACAAATGGGCAGCACTCATTCTACCAGCTTCTTCACCAGGGAACAGACATTATCCCACTTCAGTTCGTAGGGTTCAAGAACAACCAGATGGGTTCAGATGTTGTGATCCAGGGAAGTACAAGCCAGCAGAAACTCTGCGCTAACGTTGCGGCTCAGATCGTAGCATTTGCATGTGGCAAAGATGATGAAAATCCAAACAAGAAGTTTGAAGGCGGACGTCCATCAAGTATCATTATTGGAGAACAGCTTACTCCAGAAGCACTGGGATCACTTCTTTCACACTTTGAAAACAAAGTTATGTATCAGGGATTTGCATGGAACTTAAACAGCTTTGACCAGGAAGGTGTACAGCTTGGTAAAGTTCTTGCAAAACGTGTACTTGCTCACGAAACAGATGGAGCACTTAAAGTATACAGCGAT
>JAXJUL010000002.1:0-3270 GCA_036309085.1 Schaedlerella sp. | reverse complement strand
CCCATTCTCCGGAACGGTGGCTCTCAAAGTCCGGACAGGTGGCTCAAAGAGCCACGGAATAATCAGTGATTTTATTATTTCTGTTTTACCACTATTGTATCTTAGATCAATACGTCTGATTTCATGGCAGATTTTATTTTTGTATTCGACCACTATTTTATTTCAGCAAACCACCTCTGATTTTCATGGCAAATTCTATTTTCTATTTCTACCACTATCGTATCTCAACAAAATTCCACTAATTTCTATGGCAAATTTCATTTTTTGATTCTACCACTATTATAGTGCAGTAAAACATGTCTAAATATCATGCTGAATTTCTTTTTTTCAATCTCACCATTATTATACCGCAGAAAAACATGCCTGCAAATCATACTAGATTTCCTTTTTCAATCTCACCACTATCATACCGCAGAAAAACATGCCTGCAAATCATGCTAGATTTCCTTTTTCAATCTCACCACCATTATGCCGTGGTGATTATTCCGTGGCTCTTTGAGCCACCTGTCCGGACTTTGAGAGCCACCGTTCCGGAGAATGGGAGCCACATATTCCGGTAATTCAGAGCCACTTTGCAAGCTCTATTACATATATTCCTTTATACTGTAGACACACATTTTTAGTGTGAATACAGATGAAGGAGGTCACAATTATGACCAAATATCGTGAAATCCTGCGCTTGAAAAGCTTAGGATTCAGTGAACGGAACATTGCACAAAGTTGTGGTGTATCCCGCAACACAGTTGCCAAAGTCTTGAAAAAAGCAACGGAAATGAGTTTATCATGGCCGTTGGATTTTGACATGACTGACAGCGCACTTGAGGAGCTGATGTTCCCCAAGGATAAGTCAGCAACGAATAAACGTATGCCTGACTTTGACTACATCCGCAAAGAATTACTGCGTAATGGAGTCAATAAAAAACTTCTCTGGGTTGAATACTGTGAGGAATGCCGCATGAATGGCGAGGATCCCCTGATGTATTCTCAGTTCTGCTATTACATCCAAAAAGATGAAGAAAAACGCAGGGCTACCATGCACATCCCAAGAAAACCCGGCCAGCAGATTGAAGTAGACTGGGCGGGAGATCCTGCCCACATCATCGATCCGGATACCGGTGAGATTACAAATGCATGGATTTTTGTAGGTGTTTTAACTTACAGTCAGTATGCTTTTGTAAAGGCATACATGGATGAGAAAACGAACAACTGGATCAAAGCACATATTCAGATGTTTGAATTCTTTGGTGGTGTTACACCAATGCTTGTTTGTGATAACTGCACCACTGCAGTAAATCATGCACAGAGTGACTGGTACACTACTGCTTTGAATACTACTTATCATGAAATGGCAGAACATTATAATCTTGCCATTATTCCGGCCAGAGTCCGGAAACCCAAGGATAAACCGAATGTAGAAGGCTCTGTGGGCAAGATATCCACCTGGATCACTGCAGCCCTTCGCAATGAACAGTTTTTCTCACTTGCAGAGTTAAATGCTGCTGTCAGGGAAAAACTGGATGCCTTTAATGCTCGTAAATTCCAGAAAAAGGAATGCAGCAGGCTCAGTTTATTTCTTGGGGAAGAAATGCCATTACTGGCTCCGTTGCCTGCCACACCTTTTGAACTGGCTGAGTGGAAACAGGCCACTGTCCAGTTCAATTACCACATCGCAGTAGACAAAATGTACTACTCCGTACCTTATCAGTATATCAAAAATAAGGTTGATGTGCGCATAACAGATACAACGGTTGAAATATTTTATAACCACAATCGGATTGCCTCACACCGCCGACTTCATGGAAGAAATGGTCAGTATTCTACGATAACGGAACATATGCCTCAGGAACACCAGAAATATCTGGAATGGAACGGTGATCGTTTTCGCCGCTGGGCAGATTCGATTGGGATTAATACACGTAAGGTTGTCAATGCAATTCTTACCTCTGGCAGGGTCGAACAGCAGTCCTACAGAAGCTGTATGGGGCTGCTGAAGCTGGCAGAAAAACACTCACCAGCAAAGCTGGAACAAGTCTGTGCCAAAGCACTTTCTTATTCTGATAAACCCAGCTATAAAAGTATCAAAAATCTTTTGGCTGCAATGAAAGATAACCCGGAACTCATATCAGATGAGACGGAAAAAGATAAAACAGCAGTAAAATCACACGGTATCACAAGAGGAGCCGGATACTATGGAGGTAAAAGATCATGACAAACCAAAGTACAATCGATAAACTGATTGAAATGCGGCTGACGTCGATGGCCGATGCATTTCGGATCCAGATGGATGATGCCACAATGAAGGAAGTCCCTTTTGAGGATCGTTTTGGTATGCTGGTTGATGTGGAATACACCAGCCGCAAAAACAATCGTTTAAAAAGACTGATTCGTCAGGCTGAGTTTGAACAGCCTGATGCCAGCATTGCAGCAATAGATTATCATTCCGGACGAAAGCTGAACAAAGCACTGATCAACCGTCTGGCAACGTGTGAATATATCACAGAATACCGAAATATCTTCATTACCGGAGCAACCGGCAGTGGAAAGACCTACATGGCCTGTGCCTTTGGTATGGAAGCCTGTAAACATTATTATACAGTACGGTATGTGAGGCTTCCTGATCTGCTGCTGGATTTACAGGCAGCCAGAGATAACGGTACATTTGCTGCTGTTCTGAAAAAACATACCAAGCCGGTATTGCTGATCATTGATGAATGGCTGCTTCTTAAACTGACAGAACCAGAAGCCAGAAACCTTTTCGAACTGATACACAAAAGACGTAAGAGATCTTCAACGATCTTCTGCTCTCAGTTTCGTGAAAGTGAATGGTATCAGCAGATCTGCAGTGGTGAAAGCACTCTTGCAGATGCCATTATGGATCGCATATCTTATGATTCATATAAAATCAATATTGAGTGTATCGATCCATCCAAAGATCTTTCGATGAGAGAAGTATACGGATTAGATCCAGCTCTGGCTAAATAACCTGATAACAAAACAAATCAAACAGGGTGGCTCCGTTAGTCCGGACAGGTGGCTCTCGCCACACCGGACTGGCGGCTCCGCCGCACCATAATATTCACCCATTCCACGTCATTTTTATCATAAACATACCATCTTCGGTTTCCATCCTGTGTGTTCTGCGAATGCCAGAAATTGTATAAACAACTTATCAAAAACAGAAAAATGATGTGGCCTAAAATCACATAAGCAAAAGAAAAGGGGAAATCGGTTAATGAACAATTAACCAATTTCCCCTTAAAGTAATCAATT
>JAXJUL010000001.1:0-91542 GCA_036309085.1 Schaedlerella sp. | reverse complement strand
TATGGAAGCTGTTTCCGATCCGGAAGTCAAGGTTCTTTCCATTGCCACCAGACCAGATTGTCTTCCCGAAGATGTTCTTGAACTTCTCGGCAGAATCAATCAGATCAAACCAGTCTGGATTGAACTTGGACTACAGACAATCCATGAGAAAACCGCTGACTTTATCCGCCGTGGTTATGACCTTTCTGTATTTGATCTCGCAGTTTCCAATCTTCGCAGGCACGGGATCGATGTTATTGTCCATACAATCCTCTGCCTTCCAGGAGAATCTAAAAAAGAGATATTTGAAACTCTGGACTATCTGAATCATATGGATATTCAAGGCATAAAACTACAGCTTTTGCATATATTGAAAGGTACAGATCTGGCAGATGTTTATGAAAAACAACCTTTTTGGAGTCCTTCTATAGAAGAATATATTGAACTTCTCGGAGAATGCATTTCCAGACTCAATCCGGACATTACAATTCACCGTCTGACAGGTGACGGGCCAAAAGATCTGCTGATTGCTCCTCTCTGGACAGGACAAAAAAGAACTGTACTGAATACACTGCACAGCTATCTGAAAGAAAATGATATCTGGCAGGGAAAGGAGTACCATGGGTAACGAAACATTTACATTATACAAACTGATCATTCTCTATATGTTGAACAAGGTGGACTTTCCTCTGACTACTTCTCAGATTTCCGAGTTTATTCTGGAACAGGGATACACCACATATTTCAGATTTCAGGAAACTCTCGCAGAACTTGTAGATTCTGAACTTGTCACAGTGGAGAACACACATAACCGTACTCTTTATCGTCTGACAAAGAACGGCGCCAATACAATTTCTTATTTTAAAAATAAAATTTCTACTGAAATTCAAACAGACATTAATAATTTTTTGAAAGAAAAAGCATACACGCTTAAAGAAGAAGTTTCTGTGAAAACTGATTATTATCTCACCACTAACCATGAATATGAAGTCAGATGTCAGATTATAGAAAATGGTTCCAGCATCATCGATCTGAAACTGATTGTTCCGACCGAGACGGAGGCTGAAACCATTGCTAATAACTGGACAAGAAAGAATCAGGAGATTTATACCTCACTCATTACGAATCTTCTTTAACCATTCTTTAAATTCTTTCTCACAACCAAGATCGCCGGGTTCATAGAACCTGGCGTTTTTTATTTCATCTGGAAGATATTGCTGCTTTGAAAAATGATTTGGAAAATCATGTGCATACTCATACCCTATTCCATGTCCTAATTTTGCAGAACCTTTATAGTGCACATCCTGCAAATGTGACGGAACCGTTGTTTTTATACTGCGCACACTTTCATTTGCAGCAAAAATCGCATTGCATGCAGAATTACTTTTCGGAGCCGATGCAATATAGAGAACTGCCTGCGAAAGGATGATCTGCGCCTCCGGCATTCCAACCCTTTCTACTGCCTGTGCTGCAGAAGTTGCAACTACCAATGCCATCGGATCTGCATTGCCTACATCTTCTGATGCACAAATCATCATACGACGTGCTATAAACTTGACATCTTCTCCCGCATAAAGCATCTTTGCAAGATAATATACAGCTGCATCCGGGTCTGATCCACGCATGCTTTTAATAAATGCAGAAATCGTATCATAATGATTATCTCCACCTTTATCATAACGTACAACTCTCTTCTGAATACATTCTTCCGCAACTTCAAGTGTAATATGTATCACACCATCATTGCCACGATCTGTTGTCAGGATTCCAAGTTCAATTGCATTCAGTGCGTTTCTTGCATCTCCTCCTGCAATATCTGCCAGAAATTCCAGTGCTTCCTCATCTATTTCCGCACTGAAGCTCCCCATTCCTTTTGTCTTGTCATACACTGCTCTTTTTAATAAAATCTTGATATCTTCTTTTTCCAGCGCTTTTAACTCAAAAACACTGGAACGTGAAAGAAGTGCCCCATTTACTTCAAAATATGGATTCTCTGTCGTTGCTCCGATCAGTGTGATTGTTCCGTCTTCTACATATGGAAGAAGATAATCCTGCTGACCTTTATTGAAACGATGGATCTCGTCGATAAATAAAATCGTTTTCTTTCCATACATTCCAAGAAGATCCTTCGCTCCTTTTACTACTTCTTCCATATCCTTTTTCCCAGCAATTGTAGCATTCAACTGCTTAAACTGTGCACTCGTTGTATTAGCGATTACCTTCGCAAGTGTTGTCTTTCCGGTTCCCGGAGGTCCATAAAATATTACTGACCCCAGTTTATCAGCCTTAATCGCACGATACAGCAGTTTATCTTTCCCAATAATATGCTTCTGCCCCACAACCTCATCAAGAATAGTCGGTCGCATACGCGATGCAAGCGGGGACTCCTTTTCTTTTTGTGTTTCTCTCATATAATCAAATAAATCCACTCTTTACTCCATTCTTTACTCTAATATCAATTCCTCAACTGTCACAAATTCATATCCTTCTTCTGTAAGAATATCAATGATCTGTAATGCCGCTCTCACTGAACTTTCATAACAGTCATGTAAAAGAATAATATCATTTTCTTTTATCTCCGTCACTACTTTATTCACAATTTCGTACATATTTGCTGTTGTCCAGTCCAGTGGATCTACTGTCCACATCACAGGAATCAAACATACTTCTTTTTCCAGACTCTTTTGCCATACACCAAAAGGTGGTCGCATATATTCTACTCTTTCTCCCGTGATCTGATAAATAATTTCACTTGTATGATTCAATTCCCTTAGCGCCGTTGAATTATCTACTTTCGAAATTTCCACATGATTGTAAGTATGATTTCCTATTAAATGTCCTTCTTCTTTCATTCGCCTCACGATTTGATGATTATCATTCTTTTCAATGTTTTTACCAATCAGAAAAAAAGTTGCTTTCACTCCTCTCTTCTTCAATCCATCCAGTAATTCTGGTGTATATATTTCATGTGGACCATCATCGAATGTAATTGCAATCTTTTTCTTCTCCGCAACAATATTTTTTTCTTGTGCATCAGCTGCAGTTTCCCAAACACCTTCCTTTTTATATGTAATTGCCCAGAACAATGAGACAATTATCACGATACAATAAAGAACTCGCAGCCATCGCATATACTTTATTCTGTTCATTCAGTCACTCCAGAATTTTCATCTAATACTTCATTATATGCATTGCTTTGAAATATTAAGAATGCTATAATATAAGTTATGCTTACAAAGGAGGAAAATTTATGTCTCAGACAATTATTCGAGAAAATAAGATGGGAACTTTACCTGTTCCCAAGTTATTGATCAGCATGTCTCTTCCGATGATTATTTCCATGCTTGTACAGGCACTGTATAATATTGTAGACAGTATGTTCGTTGCACAAATCAACGAAGCTGCCCTTACCGCAGTATCTCTTGCCTTTCCAATCCAGAATCTTATGATTGCAATCGCAACGGGAACCGGTGTTGGTATCAACGCACTTCTCTCTAGAAACCTCGGAGAAAAGAACTTTAAATCTGCAAACCTTGCTGCAAAAAATGGTATCTTTCTTGCTTTTATGAGTTATATTCTTATGGTGATAATTGGCGGAACCAGCTCTGGTCTGTTCTTTGCTTCACAGACTAAAGATGCCTTAATTGCAGAATACGGAACTCAGTATCTTCGAATCGTAACCGTGGTATCTGCCGGGTTGTTTTTTGCGATTACATTCTCCCGTCTTCTTCAGGCAACCGGAAAGACTGTATATGCAATGGTCGCTCAGGCAACCGGAGCAATTACCAACATTATTCTTGATCCGATTCTTATCTTCGGATACTTTGGTCTTCCGGCAATGGGAGTTTCAGGTGCCGCCATCGCAACCGTAATCGGACAGTTCATAGAATTAGGACTTGCACTTTATTTTAATGTCCGTTTCAATCATGAACTTAACCTTAACATGAGAAAGTTCCGTCCAGATTTAAGAATCATCGGGACCATTTATCGCGTCGGAATCCCATCCATCATCATGGCATCCATCAGTTCTGTCATGGTATTTGGTTTTAACAAAATCCTGCTTGCCTTTTCTTCCACTGCAGCCGCAGTTCTTGGAATCTACTTCAAGCTGCAGAGTTTTGTATTTATGCCTGTATTTGGTCTTAATAATGGTATGATCCCAATCATCGCCTATAACTATGGGGCCAGAAATAAAAAACGAATTCTCAGTACTATGAAGTTAAGTGTTGTTATTGCAACCAGCTTTATGTTTATCGGAATTGCTGCATTTGAATTAATCCCCGGCAGGTTATTCGCTCTGTTTGATGCGTCTGCTAATATGCTGGAAATCGGTATTCCGGCTCTTCGAATCATCGGCGCACACTTTGTATTTGCGGGATTTAATATCATTACAGCTTCCGTATTCCAGGCTCTTGGCAACGGTGTATATAGCTTGATTACATCTGTCACTCGTCAGCTTGTAGTCATCCTGCCGCTTGCATATATCTTTGCACAGTTATTCGGACTTTCCAGTGTATGGTGGGCATTTATCTTTGCTGAATTCGTTGCGGTAATGATGAATATTATTTTATTCCGTAAAATAAAAAAAGAGAAGATTGATTCGCTGGATCTTCCACTTGCATAACAAATCAAAAACTGCTCTTGCTTGTATTAGTCAGCTAAGGGCAGTTTTATTTTTCTTATTAACATGATATAATCAATAGAGTTTTAACTATAATATCTATTCACAACCACAGATAAGGAGTAAAATTCATGAAAATTGTTATCATCGGTGGTGTCGCAGCCGGTACAAAAGCAGCGGCAAAATTAAAACGAGAAAACCCAGATGCCGAAATTGTCATTTATACAAAAAGCAAAGACATTTCATATGCAGGATGTGGACTTCCATATTATATTGGCGGTTCTATTGAATCTCGAGAGGAACTGATCGTAAACACCCCTCAGAAATTCATGAATCTGACACGTACATCCGTACATACTGAAAGTGAAGTAACTTCAGTTAATACTGAAGCAAAAACAATCACTGTAAAATCAGATTCTGTTAAAACAGTAAACTATGACAAACTTGTGATAGCTGTCGGAGCCGAACCTATTGTTCCTCCTGTAGAAGGCAGTTCTCTTCCAGGTGTATTTACAGTTCGTACACCTGACGATGCAATCAATGCAAGAACCTATGCAGAAAAAAATAAATGTCAGCGTGCCGTTGTAGTCGGCGGTGGTTTCATTGGTCTGGAAGTTGCTGAAAACCTCATGGCAAAAGGAATCTCTGTGACTGTTATTGATATGGCATCACAGCTTATGCCTAATATCTTCGATGCGGAAATGTCTGACTATATACGCCGTCAACTTCAGACAAAGGGAATTCGTATCCTGACCGGAACAGCCTTGAAGGCTATCTCCGGAACAGAAAAAGTAACTGGTGTACAGACAAGTCACGACACTCTTCCTGCAGATTTAGCAATTCTTGCAATCGGAATCCGTCCGGCAACAAATTTCCTGAAAGACACGAAACTTGAAATGGAACATGGCTGCATTGTAACAAATAAATATCTACAGACAAACCTATCTGACATCTATGCTGTTGGTGACTGTGCAATGGTAAAAAACCGCACCACTCAAAATAAACAGTGGTCTGCTATGGGATCTACAGCCAATATCGCCGGCCGTGCCCTCGCACTGAACCTCAGTGGAACACCTTTTTCTTATGCCGGATGTCTGGGAACAGGTGTTGTAAAACTTACAGATGACCTGAACGCTGCGAGAACCGGTCTTACAGAAATTCAGGCAAAAGAAGCCGGATATGATGTTGTTACTGTGACATGTGTTACAGACGATAAAGCACACTACTATCCGAATTCTTCAATCTTTGTCACAAAACTGATCGCAGACCGCAGTACACATAAACTTCTCGGTATGCAGGTAATCGGAGCCGGTGCAGTGGACAAGATGACAGATATTGCTGTTGTTGGAATTTCCATGAATACAAAAGTGGAAGACTTTATGACAATGGACTTTGCCTACGCACCTCCATTCTCAACAGCAATTCATCCATTTGCCACAACATGCAACGTCCTTGTCAATAAAATGACTGGTCGTCTGAATTCATTTACACCTGCCGAATATGCAGACGGTGCTGCAAAAGACTACACAGTGATTGATACACAGCCTAAATCTTCTATCCCAGGAGCAGAATGGATTGACCTTGTCAAGGCAGAAGAAATGATTCAAAAATTCGATAAAAATGAAAAACTTTTACTCGTATGTACGAGAGGAAAGCGAGCTTATCTTCTTCAGAACAGACTTCGTGCACTTGGCTATGAAAACACACGCGTACTCGAAGGTGGTATAACATTTAACGTGATTAAAAGTATTGCCATTGAAGGACAAAAACTCAGTGCTGATGACATCAAACGCGTAAAAGGGCTCGGATGCTTACAGGATAAACGTTTCCCAGACGTATTTAACGTTCGGGTAATTACAAGAAATGGTAAAATTACAGTGGATGAACACCGTGCAGTTGCAGAAGCCGCCGAACGTTTCGGAAGCGGTGAAGTTACCATGACTTCTCGTCTCACTTTGGAAATCCAGGGTGTTCGTTTTGCCAATATTGAACCAATGATTGCCTTCCTGAATGAACATGGTTTAGAAACAGGTGGTACAGGATCTCTTGTTCGCCCAATCGTTTCCTGTAAAGGTACAACCTGTCAGTACGGTCTGATTGATACATTTGCACTAAGCGAAAAACTCCATGAAAAATTCTACAAAGGATATCACACAGTAACACTGCCACATAAATTTAAAATTGCAGTTGGCGGATGCCCAAATAACTGTGTAAAACCAGATTTAAACGATCTTGGAATCGTTGGACAGCTCGTTCCACTGTTTGATTATTCAAAATGCCGTGGATGCAAGAACTGTCAGGTTGAAACTTCCTGTCCAATCCATATTGCTGAAATGACAGATAAGAAGCTAATTGTAGATATGGAAACATGTAACCACTGCGGACGCTGTAAAAACAAATGTCCATTCGGTGTCACTGAAGAATATATAAAAGGCTACAAAGTATTGATCGGCGGACGTTGGGGTAAAAAGATTGCTCACGGACAGGCACTTAATAAAATTTTCACTTCTGAAGAAGAAGTTTTTGATGTAGTAGAACGCGCAATCCTCTTTTTCCGCAACGAAGGAATTACCGGAGAACGATTTGCTGATACAGTTGCAAGACTTGGCTTTGATTATGTTCAGGAAAAACTTCTTCATGGTGAGATTGAAAAGCATTCAATTCTCGAAAAGAAAGTAAAAGGCGGAGCTACCTGTTAAATTTTTATGAAAAGAACAATTATATTTTTACTTCTATTTGCACTGACACTAAGTACATTCTCAGGATACCGTACGGATGATGCGAAAAATAAAAACATGCAGACCGAAACCTCCACTACTGCTGTTACATTTATTGATGATCTTGGCAGAGAAGTTACTGTTGATCAACCTGAACGAGTGGCAGCACTGATTGGAAGCTACGCAAGTATATGGCACCTCGCGGGCGGAATTGACAAATTGGCAGCCACAACAAATGCTACCTGGACGTATTTCGATCTCCCTTTAAGGGAAGATATTATAAATCTCGGCACAGCAAAGGAAATGAACCTGGAGCAGCTTATCTCCTGTGAACCGGATCTGATTTTAGCGAGCTGTGGTACTGATCGTAATCTGGAGTTGGAAGAGTCCTTAGAGAAAATGGGATTAACCACTGCTTATTTTTCAGTAAATAATTTTAATGACTACCTGAGAATGCTAAAAACATGTACAATGATCACAGGTTGTGAAGAAAATTATGAAACCTATGGTACTGATATTCAAAAAGAAGTCGATGCTGCGATTGCAAGAGCTGATGGCAACAGACCAAGTGTCCTCTACATCCGTGCTACCGGCAGCAGTTGTAAGGTAAAAAACAGTAAAAACAGCGTCTTAGGGGAAATGCTGGCTGATATGAATTGTATAAATATCGCAGATTCTGATAATAGTCTGTTAGAACAGATCAGCATGGAAAAAATTTTACTTGAAGACCCCGACTATATATTTGTAGTATTGCAGAGTGCAGACCCTGCCGAAGCCTCAGCTATGTTGGAAAGCACATTGCTCAGCAACCCTGCCTGGTCTTCTTTAAGCGCTGTGAAAGAAGGACATTATTATATAATGGATCCAGCTCTTTACAACATGAAACCAAACGAAAGATGGGGAAAAGCTTATGAGCAACTTGCGGATATCCTCTATCCGGAACAATAAAAAAGTATTCGTAATACTTCTGACACTATTGACACTGTTCGTGATGATCTTAAGTATTATGCTGGGTTCTGTCCGTCTGACTCCACATGAAATTCTTACTGCTTTGGCTGGTAATAATACTTCTTCAACAACTTCATACATTGTTTTATACAGCCGTCTGCCCAGAACATTTGCAGCCTTGCTTGCCGGCACTGCTCTGTCAGTTTCCGGTGTTGTGATCCAGACAGTTTTGAACAATCCACTGGCATCCCCTGGAGTGATTGGTGTTAATTCCAGCGCGGGCTTTGCCGTTGCACTGGTCTGTGCATTAATTCCTGCGGCTCAAAAATATACACCTTTCGTTGCATTTTTCGGTGCACTTGCAGGGATACTTCTGGTTATGGGATTGTCACTGGGAACAAAAGCTTCTAAAATCACTGTTGTTTTGGCCGGCATGGCAATTTCAAACTTATTCAGCGCAGGCATTGATACAATCATTACTTTTGTTCCAGATGCATTAAATGGAGTTACCGATTTTCGAATCGGCGGTTTTTCTGGTGTTATTATGGAACAGATTGCCCCTGCAGCTAAAATCATTCTCCCTGGGCTGATATTGATTTTGACACTTTCTCCTCAACTTGATATTTTATCACTGGGCAGTGATATCGCCAAAAGTCTAGGGCTATCCGTTGGTATTGCAAGATTTACATTTCTCGTACTGTCTGCTGCTTTGGCAGGTGCCGCTGTCAGTTTTTCCGGATTACTTGGTTTCATCGGTCTGATCATTCCACATGCGATGCGGCGTTTAGTCGGTGAGGAAAGCCTTGTCTTAATTCTTACTTCTGCATTAGGCGGCGGATCCTTCGTCATGTTCTGTGACCTTTTGGCAAGAACACTGTTTTCACCATTTGAGATACCTGTTGGAATCGTTCTTGCTTTTACAGGCGGGCCATTTTTTTTATGGTTATTGTTCAAACAGATAGGAGGCAGAACATGATTCAATTAAAAAATCTTACCGCAGGTTATGCAGGTACTCCGATCATAAAAGATGTCACTCTGGAATTTATACCTGGAGAAATCTTTGTATTACTTGGTCCAAACGGATGCGGAAAATCCACACTCTTAAAATCTGCCCTTGGATTGATTCCCACTATGGATGGGGAAATTCTTTACAATGGAATTAATATTCAGAAAATGAAGCGCAAAGAGATTGCCAAACAGGCCGCATTATTATCCCAGAATCGGAACACCCCCTCCATTCAAGCACTTCGCATGGTATTACATGGGCGTTTTCCATACATCTCTTATCCGAGAACCTATAAAAAAGAAGATTATGAAATCGCCCGCAATGCCATGGACATGACTGACACGATTCAATATGAACAGTATAATGTAAATGCATTGAGCGGCGGACAGCGTCAGGGCGTTTATCTGGCAATGGCTCTTTCTCAGGATACAGAAACTGTATTTATGGATGAACCAACAACTTATCTGGATATAAAACGCCAACTTCATATTATAACAATGGCCCGTACACTGGCAGACCAGGGAAAGGCTGTTGTTCTGATACTTCATGACCTGTCCCTTGCGCTCAGCGGAGCTGACCGACTTGCAGTAATGCATAATGGCTCTTTAAAATGCTGCGGCACTCCAGAATCTATCTATTGCAGCGGTATTCTCTCAGAAATATTCGATGTAAATGTACATCGAATGGAAACCCCTCATGGGATGAAATATTATTGTACAGAAAAGGAATAGTCTATGAGAAAAACAGGGAAAATCTGGCTTGCCGGAGCAGGACCCGGTGATGCCGGACTATTAACAATAAAAGCAAAGGAATTGTTGGAAACTGCAGATGTCATCGTATACGATGCATTAATCAGTACTGAGATTATGAGTCTCATAGCAAACGATAAAGAATTCATTTATGTAGGAAAACGTTCTGGAAATCATGCGGTTCCGCAGGAAGAAATTAATCAAATATTGCTGAAACAGGCTCTCGATGGAAAAAAGGTACTTCGTCTAAAGGGTGGGGATCCTTTTGTATTCGGTCGTGGCGGCGAAGAACTGGAATTTCTAGCAAGACATAAAATTCCTTTTGAAGTCATACCAGGAATCACTTCAGCAGTAGCTGTAGCTGCTTATGCCGGAATACCTGTTACTCACCGCGATTATGCTTCTTCTTTCCATGTAATTACAGGACACGCTAAAAAGAATGGGATTTCCTGTATCGATTATGAATCTCTGGTAAAACTTCAGGGAACTCTCGTATTCTTGATGGGCATTTCCTCTTTGTCCGACATTTGTCAAGGATTGTTGGATGCAGGAATGCAGCCTGATATGCCAGCAGCCATACTGGAAAAAGGTACCACAAGCAGACAGCAAGTGATTGTTTCTGATCTTTCACATTTAACAAAAAAAGCCAAAGAAAAACAAGTACAAACTCCAGCCATTATCCTCGTCGGCAAAGTTTGTGCGCTTGCAAAAGAGTTTTCCTGGACTGAAAAACGAACACTTGGCGGAAAGCAATTTTTGATTACTCGCCCAAAACAAAATAATTTAGAATTGGCATCCAGACTCAGAAATTCAGGTGCACAGGTGATCGAATTTCCAACAATCTCCACGATTCCATTCAGACACAATCATAAATTGAAGGATATTCTAAATAACATCAAATCACCTGAACAATGGCTCGTATTCTCCAGTCCTGTCGGCGTAAGAACATTTTTTAAGCAATTATTGGAATTGAATCTGGATATACGTTGTCTTACGAAGGGAAATTCTGTCCTGAAAATCGCTGCAATTGGAAGTGCAACGAACAAAGAATTGCGTAAATACGGTTTATATGCGGATCTCATCCCTTCTGTATTTGATACCAGACATTTGGGCGAGGCAATCGCAAAAGAAGCATCATCAAAAAGTGAAATCCTCATTGTAAGGGCAAAAGCGGGATCAAAAGAATTAATCCCTCCACTTGAATCTGCCGGATTAAAAGTTTTCGATATTCCTCTCTACGAAACGATTTATAACAAAAATGACATACTTTGCGAGAAAGTAAAATCTGCTTTTGAACAAAATGAAATTGATGCCGTAACATTTACAAGTGCATCTACCGTGAATGGATTTGCAGCTAATTTTCCAGACCTGGATTACAGTAAAGTTCAGGCAGTCTGTATCGGAAAACAGACTGCTTCAGAAGCTGAAAAATACGGCATGCAAATTCTGGTTGCCGAGGAAGCAACCATGAACAGTATGATTCAATTAATTGAGAAAGAATTTGGTACAAAGCAAAATGAAGAATTTTCCACTTTTTATTGACATCTCAAAATACAAAATCGTTGTCATTGGTGGTGGTATCATCGCCAGCCGCAGAGTACGAACACTATTATCTTTTGCTACAGATATTACTGTTGTAGCACCAAAATTATGCGATGCAATGATTAATTTCTATCAGAATACCCAGATCACATGGGTAAAAGATTTTTACCACAGCAGTCAGATCTATGGTGCTGATATGGTTTTGGCAATGACGAACGATAAAGAGGTAAATCATCAAATCCAACAAGACTGTCGGGAATTAGAACGAACACAAAACAAAAAAGTTCTCGTCAGTGTAGCTGATGAGAAAAATCTATGCGATTTTTATTTTCCAAGCATTATAGAAGATGGGAATCTAATCATTGCTGTCAATTCTGGTGGAACTTCCCCCAGTCTTGTAAAAAAAACACGAAAAAAATTGGAACACTTGCTGCAGAGCAGCAGCCTTTATCACAAAGATTAAGGCTGCTGGCTTTTTATGCAACTCATATCCCTCTGACAACACAAGGTTCCCCAGTCTGTTTATGGATAAAAAAAGTCGCCTTGAGGGCGACAAATTTTTGTATATTATCGTTTTGAAACTCTGCTTTCAGTAAAAGCATATCGTATTGCTCAGATTTCTTATTCATTGAGAATTTTTTCTTTCCACACCTCACACAATCTTTCCAGACGCCATGCAGCATTTGCCGGGCTTGTAGAAGGTAATTTAATTGCCTTTATTCCAGTTTGCTTTTCTGCATATTTGTGATACAGCTCATACGCTTTTGTACCATTCACATAGATTTTCTTAATTTTAGTTTCAGCAAGAATCTTGGAAAAATCATTTACAGCAACATCTTTTATGGAAGTATCACTGGAACCTATAATACTGCAATTTTCGATTACATCCCAAAGAGCAATCTTATTATCAAGCAAAAATTCTTTTTTTTCATCTATCGACTGTGGTACTTCGCTTCTAAAAATGTACGCCAATACTTTCCAGAATCTATTTTGAGGATGTCCATAATAAAACTGTAACTCTCTTGATTTTACAGAGGGAAAGCTCCCCAAAATCAAAACTTCCGACTCTTCATCATATACTGGACCAAATTCATGCGATATATGCTGATATTCCTGCATTAAATTTCCTCACTTTCATCACATTTTGTCAATGTAATTTTTCTTTAACAAATGTTTCCCCATCTTTGTTTTAAAAACAGTCTCTACAAATTCTTTTACTTCTTCAACTGGATAATTATTTTCGAGTGTATTAACTAAATAGTCTGCTTCTATCAAAATCTGATAATCCATTCCGTCAATTTCTGAAACTGTATGATGATGTCCTACCAGGTATACAACTCTTTCAATAAACCAATCTGGAAAATCACTGTCTTTCAAGAAGTTTCTCGCCAGAATCTCCCCTTCCATTTCCTGATATATCGGCTTCGCACTTCCATATTTTTCTCTACAGAGCGGACATGCAATATCATGTAATAAGGCGGCAACTTCCACAAGCATCTGCATTGTATAATTCAACCCTTCTTTTTCACCGATTGTCTTTGCATACATGTGTACTTTCAACAGATGGCTGATATCTTGAAAATTTCCATTATAAAAATCGATCATTTTGTTTGTTATTTCAGTAATCGTCATTTTTTCTTCCTCTTTTTTCCACCTGTTTTTTTCTTTCGAATGCTATAACCAAATGTTCCATGAGACTTGCCCAGCCCAAGATACTCTCCATGTGAATAAGCCAAAAGACCTGTTTTGTTCAGTTCGAATTTACCATTCTCATTCATATACTTTTCATCGATATGAACTGCCTTCACTTCTGCCATGAACATGTGGTGACTTCCTAGTTCTTTTACCTCTGTCACCTTACATTCAATATTCACCGGGCATTCCTCTATCAGCGGTGCAAATTCAAGTTCCTGCGCTTTTTCTCTGTGAAGATTACATTCTTTCCACTTATCCACATCACGTCCTGATTTAACCCCACAATAATCGGTCACCCTGGCAAGTTGTTCTGTAGTAAGATTAATCACAAACTCACCACTCTCACGAATCATTGAATACGAATGGCGTTCCGGTCTTACTGAAATATATGCCATCGCCGGATTCGTACAGGTTGTGCCGGTCCATGCAATCGTAATAATATTTGTATTTCCACTTTTATCTCCCACGCTGACCATCACAGCGGGCAGCGGGTAAATCATATTGCCTGCTTTCCAGGTCTGTTTACTCATAGTTTTTCTCCAATTTCATATTATTCTGCTTAACAGGCAGTTAAATTTAAATCCTATCGCTGCAGTTCCATTGCCATTGTAGGCACCATCTGTTTCTTTCTTGAAACAACACCTGGAAGATAAAGATCTTCTGATCCTTCTTCAAGTCCGAATGCCTGAATTGCACGCTCTTTTGCATCTGGTCCTGTGCAGAGAAGTTCTGAAGATTCCTCCAGAATATTTGTAAGCATAAAAAAGATCATATTCAGACCCTGAGCAACACGCACTTTTTCGAGTTCTGGAATAAGGACTTTCTTAATCTCTTTTAATTCATCTCCACTCATGGAGTTAACCTGCCCAATACCGAAAGTAATACCATTTGCCTCAAACTGCTTGAAATCAAGAAGACAGATTTCTTCTGCAGTCTTACCTTTCAGATTACTTCCAGCGCGGAACATTGCCTGTGCCATCATTTCAATGTCAATCTCCGCAATCTTAGCCAGTTCTTTTGCCGTTCTTTTATCACCCGGAGTACATGTTGGAGAACGGAACATGAGTGTATCTGAAATAATCGCACTACAAAGCAATCCTGCAATTCTGCGTGTCATTTTTACATTATTTTCTTTATACATCTGGGCAACGATCGTAGCTGTACATCCTACTGGCTGGTTGCGAAAATATACAGGTCCCAGTGTCTCGATACAGCTCAGTCTGTGGTGATCGATAATTTCCAGCACATCTGCCTGTTCTACTCCGTCAACCGCCTGATTCTTCTCATTATGGTCTACAAGAATTACCTGTTTCTTATGACTGTTGAGCAATCTTCTTCGTGAAATAAATCCCAGAAATTTATGATTGCCATCAACTACAGGGAAATCTCTGTATCTGTGTTTTGCCATGATTTCTTTTACATCATCCACAAACTCATCTCTTCTGAATGCAATTATCTTTTCCTTAGACATAAAGGTATGTACTGGCAGAGCCTGATTGATCAATCGTGCAACAGCAAAAGAATCATAAGGTGTTACAATAATTACAATCTGCTGTTTCTTTGCTCGTTCAAGAACTTCTTCTGGAACTACAGTATTTTCACAGAAAATCATACTTCCTGCATTCTGCTTGAGTGCACACTCCATGGCAGCTCTTCGGTTTCCAACGATTACGTGATCGCCCTCCTGTACGAATACTTCCATACATTCCTTACTGAACGTAGCTACAACCACTTTTCCAGGAGTAAGGTAACTGTGTCCGTTCCCACAAATAATCTCGCCTCCAATTGTAGAAGCAATATTCTGATACTGTGTACGTGATGTATAGAGAATATCGTTTGAATAAACATTCATATAAGATGTGGCAATATCTCCGATTGTGATCAAGCCTTCTAATTTATTATCATTACGTGTAACTGGAAGTGTGTTAATATTCTCTTCTTCCATCAACTCCCATGCTGACTTGATAGAAACAGATCCTCTTACTCCATCCATTCTTTTAATATCAACATCCTTTACCTGCACACGAAGATCTTCCAGAAGTTCCGGTGTCTCTGTATCAAAATAATCCAGTACAAATTCTGTCTCAGAATTCACTACTCCGGCACGTCTTGGACTATGTTCAAGCCCTGTCAGTTCTGTTCTGAGCTCTGCATAAGCAATTGCTGAACAGATAGAATCTGTATCTGGATTCTTATGACCTACAACATAAATTTTATTATTCCTTACACCCATAATGTTCCTGCCTTTCAGTTATTTTCTTTTGCATCCCCTGCAAAAATTTCACGCATACTTTTATTTATATAGCTTACCATTTTTTTTTAATTTCGTCATCCCAATTTTACAGATTAGTTGAATTTTTCTAAAAACCTATGCTATACTGTTTTTATTATTTTACTGAAACAGTCATTCTTCAAAAAGGGCGAGTTTTCAGAAAAAATCGGAATAATCGAGGTGCAATAATGAGTGAAGAAATCAAAAACGACGTTACTGTTAATGAAGGACCAGTTGAGACAATGGCAGACTATAAAGATCATTTTGACGATGCCAATCCATGGAATATCGTGAAAAAATACCGAGAGAACGCAACTACTCTCACAGTAAAGATTGAAGGTATTGTAAATGGCGGTGCCATTGCCATGATTGAAGGACTTCGCGGATTTATCCCTGCATCCAGACTTTCTCTTTCCTATGTAGAAGATCTGGAAACATATCTTTTACAGGAAATCGAAGTACGCATTATAGATGTTGATCAGAAAGAAAACCGACTTGTTCTTTCTGCACGTGAAATTCTTAAAGAAAAGGAAAAACAGGAAAAAGAAAAACTTGTAAGCAGCATGAAGGTTGGCTCCGTTTTAGAAGGTACTGTAGAAAGCCTGCAGAGTTATGGTGCATTCCTGAAGCTTGAAAATAGACTTTCCGGTCTCGTTCATATTTCTCAGATTTCCAGTAAACGTGTAAAATCTCCTGCAGATGTTTTGAATGTTGGTGATACTGTTCAGGTTAAGATCATCGGCATCAAAGACGGAAAACTGAGTCTCAGCATGAAAGCCCTTGAAGAAAAAGAGGAAGAAGAAGTTATTGAAAAAGTTGAGATTCCTGTGGCAGAAGAAATTGGAACAAACCTCGGCGATTTGTTTAAAAATATTAAATTATAATTCTTATAAAACGAACGTGAGGAACACAGGTTGATGATTGATTATATCAATCATCAACCTGTGTTCCTCACGTTTTTATTTTCTGTACATCTTCTCGAATTCTATGTTACAATTCTTATATCAGAGATGCCATAACTACCTTCTATAATTGATATGAACAGAGGACTTTTCCAATGAAAAAAAACAAGCGACAAATATCCCGGGAATTATTATTAAAATTTACTTTATTTTTAATTCTCGCAGTTGTATTGGGTATGTTAGTAAAAAAGAATCCGTATCACTCTTGGATACAATCTACAGACATCCTAACTATGCCCTCTGAGTTTTTGATTCCTTTTGACGGACTTTCACAGGATAAAATTCCTACCGGCTGTGAGTCCGTAAGCACCACTGCTGTTTTGCAATATTATGGCATAGCTATCGATACTGATATATTTATTGAAGAATATCTCCCATGCGATACATTTTACATAAAGGATAAAAAGCTATATGGGCCAGATCCAAATGATTTTTTTCTCGGAGATCCTTACTCAACTGATAGTCGTGGCTGCTATCCCGGCGCAATTTTAAAAGCTTTGAATACCATGAAAAAAGGGGATTATCCTAATGTATCTGAGCTGACATTTAAAATAACTACTGGGACTGATTTTGAAAAACTGATTCAGGATTATATTATCAATGAAATTCCTGTGATTATCTGGATCACCAGAGAGCTGGAAGAATCCTATGATGGAATTCAGTATTATCTCAAAGATGGAACAATTTATACATGGAAGTCACCGGAACACTGTGTGGTACTTTGTGGATATGATGAAGAAAATTATTTACTGATGGATCCTTTGGAAGATGGAAAAATTGTTGAGTATCCGAAAGAACTGGTAGAAGAACGATATGAAGAAATGGGAAGGAACAGCCTTGTTATTTACAGGTAGTAAAACAAGGGAACCTTCCCATAGCTTTAATTATTCAAATTCAATCATAATAATTGATTCTACTAAATTATTGATTTTCTCTTCTTCCGCTGCAGTATAGATAGATAGGAACTTCTCGTTGTTTCTTCCATCCCATATCCCAGCTTCGTCAATATCTCTTCCAGCCTCTCCAACGCCTCTTCCCTTTCTTCTTCCCCAGCAACAATAATCTCCAGTTCCAGAAATTCTCCCAGTCCTTCCACCTCATCCACGCAGGCTGTAATCTGCTCCATATGATAATACTGGCGCAATTTACAAACCGGATACACTTTCGTAAATCCAATTCCTTTCAGAATTTCCTGACACACTTTTGCATCTTCAACTTCTGTTTCCAGTTCTTTTCTCGTCATGGAAATGCTATCCAATTTCGGTCCTTTATAAGTCATAACTGCGTCTGACTCTCCGGTTGTCAGATTCTCACAGCTTCGTATTCTGAGTGCCATATCTTTTTGACGTAAATCATAGTTATCACTGTTAAAATAAATATCTGACTCTCTCATAAAATTTCCTGATGAAAATCCAAGTTTTTGTAGTTCAGCTTCCACACATTCTCTGCTTTTAATCGGTAATTTTATTTCAACTTCTATCATACCGTATCCTCTGTTGTTTTATTTCATATTCACTCTATTAACCAGTTCTTCATATATTTTTTCTGTACTCTGAGCATCCTTTGCACTTAAAACAATAGCTTCTTCTTCCAGTTCAATCACTACACAGGAACCGCATTTTGTATAAGAATATCTTGTATAATATCCAAATTCGTCATTTTTAAAGGAACCCATCAAAAGTCTTGGACTGCCAAATCCATTCGTTCTTTTTCCTGGCGTACCTTCTTCCCGATATTCTACATTTGTAATATCTTCATATGCAACTTTCAGATCTCCCCAATAATCTGCCTCTATTTTAAACTCAGTATCTTCGTATTTTATGTCAATATCACCTGTAAATAACAAGATTGCTGTTGCTACCAAAATAACAATAGTAATGCCAATACTGATTATGATCCCTGTTGTACTAACCTCCATTTTCGACTTCCTTATTTCTTTTCCTTCTTTTACCTGTTTACGATAATACAGATAAGAATAAGCTGTTGGTAAAATAATCATGATAAATAATACAGCAACCAAAACAATTGTTAAAAGTAGCTCTGGCAAAAACACTGACAATAAGAGAATGATTCCACCAATCACCCAGACTTTTCCACCAAACCTGTGTGTCATATTCCAGTTTTCCTCATCATTCAATGTCCATGGAATCTTAATTCCAATTGTATAATTATGTTTGCATTTTGGAAGATAATTTCCAATTACGACAAACATCAATCCTATCATTACAAGTGGCACTAACTCTGAATCAAATTCTTTTCCCAATGCAGATGAATAAATAACGCCACTTGAAAATAATGAAATTATCGGACAGATCCAGTATGTCATTCCGACAATCTTTTTGTTCTGCTCCTTATTGCCTGGATCTTTCATAATAAAAAAGAGAACCATCCAATGTATAAACAGCATAAACAACGGTAATACAAAAACTGCCATCAAAGGACTGCTCCACCCATCTACTTTTCCCTGAATTCCCCAATGTGTAGCTATCTGGTCTGGCAGCTGATTCCATAATACGAGTCCAACTAAAATTGGAAGTAATATAACAATTGACGATACTAGAAGTTTCCCTTTATTATTTTTCATCATCCTCAACTCCTCCTTTTAAATCTGTGATCCACAACATGATTTCTTCCAACACGGAAGCATTTAATTCGTAATAAATGTATTTTCCTTCCCTTTGATCTCTGATCAGATCTGCATCCTTCAATACGGATAAATGTCTTGATATTGATGCAGCAGTTACTGAAAAATGTTCTGTTATCTCACCAGCCGATAATCTCCCTCTTTTTAATAGATTTAAAATCTCACGACGGATAGGATCAGCCATTGCTTTTAATGTATTTTGTATACTCACTATTCATCACTCCTTTCTTTTATCA
Organism: Schaedlerella sp.; assembly: GCA_036309085.1. Classification (GTDB taxonomy): domain Bacteria; phylum Bacillota; class Clostridia; order Lachnospirales; family Lachnospiraceae; genus Schaedlerella. The sequence goes on along the minus strand of JAXJUL010000001.1, from coordinate 72,171 downwards.
TTTAACATTTAACCTAATTGTTAATTATAATATACTATCGTTTTACTATTTTGTCAATGCGGTATGATAAATTTTCAAAACAAGAAAAAAAACTACAAAAATCATATGTTTTATGCTATACTATATTAAATTCGTTTCGGAAATATTTTACAAAAAAGGAGGATGACTTTCATGCATATTAACGAGTCCGCTGAGAACTATCTGGAAACTATATTAAGATTAAGCGAATGCCATCCTGTAGTGCGTTCTGTGGATATTGCAACAGAACTGGACTTCAAAAAATCAAGTGTTAGCGTTGCTATGAAAAAACTTCGTGAAAGTAACTATATCACAGTTACTCCGGAAGGTTTTATATATCTTACCGAAAGTGGTAAAAAGATTGCTGAAACAATCTATGAACGTCACAAACTGATTTCATCATGGCTTATACACCTTGGTGTTTCTGAAGAAATTGCCGCTGAAGATGCATGTAAGATTGAACATGTAATCAGCACAGAAAGTTTTGAAGCGATTAAAAATCATATTAAATAAATTTTTAAAAAAGCTGCCAGTTTGGTGGCTTTTATTATTCTACAATGATATCCTTACAAGAATATACAGAAATTCACCAAACGAAAAGGCAGATACATTTTTCAAACATATCCGCCTCACTACTTCTATTTCACAAACACTCTCATTCAAAAGTTATTTGATAAACATTTATTCAATTATTTCAGAATCTTCAACGCACCTGTTGGACAAAGATCTGCACACTTATGACAATCTTTACATCCTGCAATTGTGTCATCGTCATCAAATTCTGGTTTGATAACAGTTTTGAATCCACGTCCTACAAGACCGAGAATTCCTTTGCCGACTTCTTCTTTACATGTACGTACACAAAGATTACAAAGAACGCACTTTCCCTGATCTCTTTCGATTGTAACAAGTTTTGTTTCTACAAAGCTTTCATGAACTGGTCCTTCAAATCTCTTTGGATTGATTGGTTCAAGATTTGCGTATTTGATCAGTTTACAATCTGCAAAGTCATGACATCCACATTCCAGACAGCGTTTTGCTTCGTTTCTTGCCTGTTCATCTGAGAATCCTTCAAGAATTGCTTCAAAGTTTCCTTTTCTTACTTCCGGAGCAACGACCGGCATTACTGCACGAGCCGCTTTTTCACGGTCAGCAAGCATTTCAGCAGTTACTTTCTTTTCTGAATAATATGGCTCTGGAAAGTCCATAGGCATTCCAAGAAGGTAGGCATCGATTGCTCTTGCAGCACCATTAGCTTCTGCGATTGCATCGATTGCGATAGATGCACCCCTGTTAGTTGCATCACCGGCTGCAAATACGCCTTCGATATTTGTCATGTAATTTACATTACCTACTTCAATTGTGCCCCAGCCTGTAAGACCAATTGCTTCCAGACCTGCTGGCTGACATTTCTGACCGATTGCTGCAATCACTGTATCCATTGGCAATGTCTTAAATGCACCTTCTACTGGAACTGGTCTGCGTCTTCCAGATGCATCTGGCTCGCCAAGTTCCATAATCTGAAGTTTTACTTCTTTCACCCTGCCGTTTTCGCCGATGATCTCATCAGGATTTGTAAGGAATAAGAACTGCACACCCTCTTCAATTGCTTCTTCAATCTCAAGGTCTTCTGCAGGAGCTTCTGCTCTTGTACGACGATAGATAACGTATACATTTTCAGCTCCACATCTTACCGCTGTACGACAGCAGTCCATAGCTGTGTTACCACCACCAACAATTGCTACATTCTTTCCAAGGTCAGGGCGTGCCCCCATATTTACTTCACGGAGAAGATCGATACCACTGATAACACCTTCAAGATCATCACCTTTACATCTTACGCCGCTTCCTTTCCATGCGCCGATTGCAACAAGAACTGCATCTGCAGATTCTTTGATTTCTTCAAATGTAATATCCTGTCCGATCTTAACATTATTCTTCATCTCAACGCCAAGTGTTTGGATTGCAGCAACTTCTTTTGCAAGAACTGCTTTTGGAAGTCTGTATTCAGGAATACCATAACGGAGCATACCGCCCATTTCAGGCATTGCTTCGTAAATTGTAACATCATGCCCAGCAAGACACAGATAGTTTGCTGCAGAAAGTCCGGCAGGACCTCCACCAATTACAGCTACTTTCTTTCCTGTACTCTCAGCTTTTTCTGGTACATATGGATTTTCCGATGCAAGATCATTGTCTGCTGCAAATGCTTTCAAATAAGCAATTGAAAGTGGTTCCTCTACCAGTTTTCTGCGGCAGTTTGATTCACATGGATGTGGACAGACTCTTCCGATAGATGCAGGAATCGGAATTTTTTCTTTAATGATTCTTACTGCTTCTCTGTCATTCCCAAGTGCAATCTGTTTTAAATATCCCTGTACGTCTGTATGTGCAGGACAGTTCAAAGAACATGGTCCCTTACAATCACCTTCATGGTCACTCATAAGAAGTTCAAGCGCTATCTTTCTTGCACGCTGTACTCTAGGAGTATTCGTATGGATCACCATACCATCTGCTGCTTTATATGAGCAGGCACGCATAAGTTTTGGCATACCTTCTGCTTCTACTACGCAGAGACCACATGCTCCATATAATTTTAATTTTCCATTATAACAAAGATTTGGTATTTCGATGCCATTAGCTGCAGCAATATTAAGGATTGTATCGCCGCGGCTTCCAGTCAACTCTCGACCATCTATTGTAATTTTAATCTGTTCCATTTTGCAGCCTCCCTATTCTACGATAATCGCTTTGAAACGACATGAATTCATACACTGTCCACAGCGAATACATACATCTGGGTTGATTACATGAGGTTTCTTCACTTCACCAGAGATTGCATTAACAGGACATTTTCTTGCACACAGAGTACATCCACGACATTTATCTGCTTCGATAGAGTATGTAAGAAGATCTACACATTCTTTTGCTGGACATTTCTTCTCATTAATATGTGCTTCATATTCATCACGGAAATAGCGAATTGTTGTAAGAACTGGGTTTGGAGCCGTCTGACCGAGTCCACAGAGTGCTCCGTCTTTAATTCCTTCACAAAGTTCTTCAAGAAGTTCGATATCTCCTTCTTTACCTTCACCTTTTACGATACGTGTAAGAATCTCCTGCATACGCTTTGTACCAATACGGCAGTGAACACATTTTCCACAGGATTCTAATGCTGTAAAGTCGAGGAAGAATTTAGCCATACCTACCATACATGTATTTTCATCCATAACTACCATACCACCGGAACCCATGATCGCGCCAGTTGCGCCAAGTGCTCTGTAATCGATAATTGTATCAAGAAGATCTGCGGGGATACATCCACCGGATGGTCCACCCATCTGTACAGCTTTGAATTCTTTATCATCACGAATACCGCCGCCGATATCATAAATTACTTCACGGAGAGTCATTCCCATAGGAATTTCTACAAGACCACCTTTGCGAATCTTCCCTGTAAGAGCAAATACTTTTGTTCCCTTACTGTTTTCTGTTCCCATTGCAGCAAAGGCTTCACCGCCGTTGTTCATGATCCATGCAACGTTTGCAAATGTTTCTACGTTATTAATATTGGAAGGTTCATCCATATATCCGCACTGTGCAGGGAATGGAGGTTTCAGCCTTGGCATACCTCTCTTACCTTCCAGAGATTCGATAAGTGCTGTTTCTTCACCACATACAAATGCTCCTGCACCTGCTTTGATGATCATATCACATGAGAATCCTGTACCAAGAATATTGTCACCTAAAAGGTTGGCTTTCTTTGCGTCTTCGATTGCTTTTTCCAAATGAGTGATTGCAAGAGGATATTCTGCACGAACATATACGAGCATCTTGCTTGCACCAATTGCATAAGCACCGATCAACATACCTTCAATCAGAGTATGTGGATCTGATTCAATAACTGCACGGTCCATAAATGCACCTGGATCACCTTCGTCAGCGTTACAGATCAGATACTTCTGTTCACTCTGGCTCTGACGTGCTGCATTCCACTTAAACCATGTAGGGAAACCTGCGCCACCACGTCCTGCAAGACCTGAAATCTTGATTTCTTCAATAACGTCTTCAGGAGTCATTGTCTTTAATACCTTTTCTAATCCCTGATATCCATCGATATTTCTGTAATCATCTAATGAAATCGGATCAATCAAACCACAGTGACGAAGAGCAATTCTTGTCTGACGGCTTAAGAATTCTTCATCATCTGTGGAAATTGTAATACTGTCTACTAATGAAAGGTTGCCTGTTCTTGCACATTCAACGATTGCGTCTGCATCCTTCGCCCCTACATGTACAAGACGGCGAACCAGTGTATCACCATCATAAATGTCTACGATTGGTTCCAAAAAGCACATACCGATACAGCCAGTACTGCCAAGTGTAAAATTCTCATTTTCTTTTAAAAGAGCTGTGATTGCTTCACGAACTTTCCCTGCACCTGCAGCGATACCACAGGAGCCTTCGCCAATTATTACTCGCATAATACACCCTCCTTTTTCTGAAGATCTTTCAGTACTGAAATCACTGAATCTGGTGTAAGATTACCATAGGCTTCTCCGTTGATCATGATAACCGGTGCGAGTGAACAACATCCAAGACATGCTACATTTTCAAGTGTGAACAGCCCGTCCTCAGTTGTCTCTCCATTTCCAATTCCGAGATATTCTGACATTGCATCAAAGATACGCTCGCTTCCGTTAACGTGACAGGCTGTTCCCTGACATGACATGATCAGATATTTTCCAATTGGAGTAAGTCTGAACTGTGAATAGAATGTGGCAACACCTACTACATCTGCTGGCGTAAGTCCAAGTTTTTCTGCTACGTAATACATAACATCCTTAGGTAAATATCCGTAAATATCCTGTGCCTTCTGCAGCACTGCGATAAGGTTACTAGGCACGTTCTCATATTTTTCGAAAACGCTGTCAAGCAGACTAAAGTCGCTTTTTGGGCCCTGACAATTACATTGTTCCATAACCCTTCCTCCTTGTCTTTTTTGGGATGGCAAGCATCGTCTTCTTTTCATTTTTAAACACTTATCCATCCTCGTTATAATATGGTCAAGTTGTATTCTACCATAAAAAATGCAGATTTGATAGATATATTTAACAATATTGTAAAAAACATCCTCTTCAAATCTGCATCTTAAAATTCATATTATTTTTAACTTCTTTTTATTTATTCCACTTATTCTACCGAAAGAACTGTAAAATCTTCTGCTTCTACTGCTTTTTTCAGAACATCATTCGCTACTTCTGCATTCAATGTAATAATTGCTTCTCCTGTTTCCTTGTTTGGTTCTGCTGATGCAACCTCTGGAATTGCTTCCAATGCATTCTTCACTGCTTTTTCACAGTGTCCACACATCATTCCCTGGATTTTCATTGTTCTTGTCATTGTTTTTTCCTCCTCTTTCTTTTTGGATTTTATCTTTTTATCTTTTGATGCATCATGAACATTAAACAAGTTCAGACGCAATGCATTGGATACCACACAAAAGCTTGACAGACTCATCGCTGCAGCCCCAAACATTGGATTCATTTCCCATCCAAATACAGGATACCACATTCCTGCCGCAAGTGGAATGCCGATAATATTATAAAAGAATGCCCAAAACAGATTTTCATGAATATTTTTCAATGTCTTCCTGCTTAATCTGATTGCCGTTGGAACATCACTGAGTCTGCTCTTCATCAAAACTACATCTGCTGCATCAATTGCAATGTCTGTTCCGGCTCCGATTGCAATCCCGAGATCTGCTCTTGTAAGCGCAGGTGCATCATTGATTCCATCTCCAACCATTGCCACCCTGCCCTTTTTCTTGAGTTTTCTGATCACACGCTCTTTTTCTTCCGGAAGCACTCCTGCGATTACTTCATCCACACCTGCCTGCTTTCCGATTGCCTGTGCAGTCTTTACATTATCTCCCGTGAGCATAACTACACTAATTCCCATATTCTGAAGTTCTTTTACAGCTTGTGGACTATCTTCTTTGATGACATCAGCTACTGCAATCACACCAATCAGTTCCTCTTTGTAACTGAAATACATCGGTGTTTTTCCTTCTTCTGCCAGATGTTCTGCCTGTAATTTTATTTCACTTGTTACTGTTGTGTAACGGCTTATGAAATTCAAATTGCCTCCATACAATTTTTCTCCTGTCAAAAGTGCTGATAATCCATTTCCCGGAACAGCCTGAAACTCTGTTACTTCTTGCGCACATAACCCGTTCTCTTCTGCCTTTTTTAAAATAGCAAGTGCCAATGGGTGTTCGCTCTTTCTTTCTAATGCAAATGCATAAGAAAGCAGCTCTTCTTCTGTTATATTTTCTGCTGGAATTACATCTGTTACTCTTGGTTCTCCACTTGTGATCGTTCCCGTCTTATCCAGTGCTACTACTTCTATTTTTCCTGCCTGCTCAAGTGATACAGCTGTCTTAAACATAATTCCGTTTTTCGCACCCATTCCATTGCCGACCATGATCGCAACAGGAGTCGCAAGTCCTAATGCACAAGGGCAACTGATTACCAAAACAGAAATTCCTCTTGCAAGTGCAAATCCCAAAGTCTGTCCTGCCAAAAGCCATATAACAATAGTCACAACTGCTATTGAAATTACAACAGGCACAAATACTCCAGATACCTTATCTGCGATTTTTGCAATTGGTGCTTTTGTTGCCGCTGCGTCACTTACCATCTGAATAATCTGAGACAAGGTTGTATCTTCCCCGACTCGTGTTGCTTCGCATTTCAGGAACCCTGACTGATTCATCGTTGCTGCTGAAACCAGATTTCCGGATTCTTTATCAACTGGAATACTTTCGCCTGTCAATGCAGATTCATTCACCGCACTATGACCTTCCAGAACAATACCATCTACCGGTATATTTTCACCAGGACGCACAACAAAAATGTCTCCTTTTTGTACCTGTTCAACAGAAACTTCTTTTTCCGCTCCATCTTTGATGATAACAGCAGTCTTTGGCGCAAGACGCATCAAACCTTTTAATGCATCCGTTGTTTTTCCCTTCGATCTTGCTTCCAACATCTTTCCTACTGTGATCAACGTCAGAATCATTGCTGCGGATTCAAAATAAAACTCATGCATATAAGACATCATCCTGTCCATATCCATGTTAGTCAAAGCATCTGTCATTGCAAACAATACATATACGCTATAACCAAAAGATGCTGCTGATCCCAAAGCAACTAATGTATCCATATTCGGAGCTCGATTGATCAGGCCTTTAAATCCATTGATAAAGAATTTCTGATTGATCACCATTACAATTGCGGCAAGAATCATCTGAACCAGACCAACCGCTACATGATTGCCATTCAAAAACTCTGGAACCGGCCATCCCCACATGCTATGTCCCATAGATACATACATCAGAGGAATCAAGAAACACAATGAAGCAATCAGCCTTCTTTTCATCTTCGGTGTTTCCGTATCTTTCAAAAAATCATCATTACCTGATGATAAAGAATTCTTCTTTGAACCAGACTCTTTCTTTCCCTTTTCAGAAGCACCATATCCTGCATCGACAACTGCTTTTATAATTTCATCTGCCGTTGCAAAACCTTCTACCCCCATAGAATTAGTCAGCAAACTAACGGAACAACTCTCTACACCTGACAGGGCATTTACCGCACGCTCCACCCTGGCACTACAAGCTGCACAGCTCATTCCTGTTACATGAAATTGTTTCAAAGTTTATCAACTCCTTTTATTTCATCATTTTTTGAAGTGTTACTAATAATTCGTCAATTACTTCGTCTTTGCCTGCACGTATATCCTCCACAACACATGTACGCATATGATTCGCCAGTAATTCTCTATTAAAACTATTCAAAGCTGCATTGATTGCCGAAACCTGAACAAGAATATCCGTACAATACTTGTCCTCTTCTAACATACGCTTTATACCTCTAACCTGTCCTTCGATTCTGTTCAGACGACTTAGCAGACTTTTTAATTCTTCTTCGGAGCGTTCTTTGTGTTTGCAATTACAGCATATCTTTTCCTGATCCATAGTTAGTCACACCTCTTTTTTATTCATTATATACCCCCTATGGGTATATTTCAATATGTTTTTATCAATCGTAAATGTAAATGGCAGACAATCCGTAGATCATCTGCCATATAAATAATATGTGTAAAAATTTAATGATTCGAATTCTACAATCCACTCCGCCTATAACTCAATATTATTCAGATATGGATTGATAATATCATAGAAACGTTCTTTTTCTACTGCTGCTGCAATTGCAGGATCGATAGGCATTTTTCCAAGTACAGGTACATTCAGATTTGCTGCAATTTCATCAATATGGCTTTCGCCGAATACTTTGATTTCTTTTCCACAATCAGGACATTTCAGATAGCTGTAGTTTTCTACAATACCAAGTACAGGTACTTTCATCTCTTTTGCCATGTTGTATGCTTTCTTTACAATCATCTGAACCAGATCCTGTGGAGAAGTTACGATTACAACACCATCAACCGGAAGTGACTGGAATACTGTAAGTGGAACATCTCCTGTTCCTGGAGGCATATCTACTAATAAGTAATCAAGATCATCCCAACGTACATCTGTCCAGAACTGTTTTACAACACCTGCGATAACCGGTCCTCTCCAGATAACAGGATCATCTTCGTTATCAAGAAGAAGGTTTACTGACATGATACGTGTGCCATCTTGTGCAATACAAGGATAAAGGTTTTCTCCATCTCCTCTTACTTTGTCATGTACACCATACATTTTAGGAATAGATGGTCCTGTAATATCTGCATCAAGAATACCAACCTTGTATCCCTGATCTACCAATGTACGTGCAAGTGATGCTGTAACGAGAGATTTTCCTACTCCACCTTTACCACTTACTACACCAATTACTCTTTTGATGCAAGAATATTTGTTTGCTGGTTCCTGAAAATCAGTTTTTTTGCTTGAACATGTTCCTGCACTTGCGCAAGTAGAACATGCTGATGGTGAACATCCGTTATTATTTTCTGACATTCGTATTTACCTACTCTTTCTATAAAATTATATTAATCTTCAAAGACTTCTTTTACTTTTTCACGAAAACTTTTTTTCTTTTCTTTTTCTCCGCTGTTTAACTGCAAAGTATTTCCTGTAAGTTCGTCAAACTTACGCAATGCTTCCCTCGCTTCAGAACTTAACTTTTCAGGTGTCTGAATCACAAGTGTTACATAATGGTCTCCACGAACCTGAGAATTTCTCAGAGATGGAACCCCTTTTCCCTTCAGACGTACTTTTGTTCCAGTCTTTGTTCCTGCTTTTACATTATAAATCACTTCACCGTCAACTGTCTTGATCTTAATATCTGCTCCAAGTGCAGCCTGAGCAAATGATATCGGCACTGTTGAGAAAATGTGTACCTCCTGACGTTGGAAAAGTGGATGTCTGGATACTGTTACTTCTACCAGAAGGTCCCCTCTTGGTCCGCCATTTGTACCAGGTTCTCCTTTTTCACGGATTCTTACGCACTGACCATTGTCGATACCTGCAGGAATGCTGACCTGAATCTTCTTTTTGCTTGACGTATAACCTGTTCCCTGACAGGAGCTGCATTTTTCTTTAACGACCTTACCAGATCCATTACATTCCGGACATGTCTGAACATTCTGCACCATTCCGAAAAATGACTGCTGAGAGTATACAACCTGACCACGACCTCCACACTTCGGACATGTTTCAGGAGCTGTACCCGGTTTTGCACCTGTTCCATTACATGTTGCACACTCATCTTTTAAGATAAGTTCCAATTCTTTTTCACATCCGAAAATTGCTTCTTCAAATGTAATACGGATATTTTTACGGATATTTGCACCTTTCATAGGTCCATTGTTTGTGCGGCCTCTTCTCGAACCACTACCAAACAGATCACCAAAAATGTCACCAAAAATATCACCAAAATCTGCTCCGCCAAAATCGAAACCACCAAATCCGCCGGCTCCTGCGCCGCCTGCGCCGCCGTCAAATGCAGCATGCCCAAACTGATCATACTGACGGCGCTTATCCGGATCACTTAATACAGCATAAGCTTCTGATGCTTCCTTAAATTTTTTCTCAGCCTCTACATCACCTGGATTCACATCCGGATGATATTTCTTTGCCAGAGCACGATATGCCTTTTTTAATGCAGCATCATCAGCGCTCTTATCAACACCGAGCACCTCATAATAATCTCTTTTTGACTCTGCCATAATTAAATCTGCCTTTCTCTATCGCAATAAATCTACGAAACCACTTCCGTGGTTCCGTAGACTTTCTTACTTTCTTATTCTATTCTCAATGATTATACTTCTTTGTAGTCTCCGTCTACAACATCGTCATAACCTTCTGGTGCCGGACCTGCTTCAGGTGTTGGACCAGCCTGTGCTCCCTGAGCTGCTGCTGCCTGTTCATACATCTTTGTGAACACTTTCTGAGCACTTTCTGTCAGTTTTTCTTTTGCAGCTTTTACTTCTGATACCATAGCATCTGAGATGTCATCTGGTGCATATTTTGCAAGAACATCTTTCAGTGCCTGGATGTCTGCTTCTACGGCTGCTTTGTCTGCAGCATCAAGTTTATCACCAACTTCTTTTACAGCTTTTTCTGTCTGGAATAACATAGCATCTGCTTCGTTTCTTGTATCAACAGCTTCTTTACGTTTCTTATCTTCTGCTTCAAATGCTGCTGCTTCTTTTACAGCTTTTTCGATGTCTGCATCAGACATGTTAGAACCAGCTGTAATTGTAATGTGCTGTTCTTTTCCAGTTCCAAGATCTTTAGCAGATACATTAACGATACCATTTGCATCGATATCGAATGTAACTTCGATCTGTGGGATTCCTCGTGGAGCTGGTGCAATACCATCAAGTCTGAACTGACCGAGAGACTTGTTATCCCTTGCAAACTGTCTTTCACCCTGTACAACGTTGATATCTACTGCTGTCTGATTATCAGCTGCTGTAGAGAAGATCTGGCTCTTCTTTGTTGGAATTGTTGTATTTCTTTCAATCAGTCTTGTAGCAACGCCACCCATTGTTTCAATAGAAAGTGAAAGTGGTGTAACATCAAGAAGAAGGATATCTCCGGCACCTGCATCACCAGCAAGTTTACCACCCTGTACGGATGCACCAAGAGCTACACATTCATCTGGGTTCAGAGTCTTGCTTGGCTCTTTACCTGTAAGACGTTTTACTTCTTCCTGAACAGCTGGGATACGTGTAGAACCACCAACAAGGAGTACCTGACCAAGTTCTGATGGAGAGATACCTGCATCTGAAAGTGCACGTCTTACTGGTTCTGCTGTTTTTTCAACAAGATCATGTGTAAGTTCATCAAATTTTGCTCTTGTAAGGTTCATATCAAAATGCTTTGGACCTTCAACTGTAGCTGTGATGAATGGAAGGTTGATATTTGTTGTTGTTGCAGATGAAAGTTCTTTTTTCGCTTTTTCTGCTGCTTCTTTCAGTCTCTGAAGTGCCATCTTGTCACCTGAAAGATCTACACCTTCTTTTGCTTTGAAATCTGCCAGCATGTAATCTGTCAGTTTCTGGTCGAAGTCATCACCACCAAGTCTGTTGTTACCAGCTGTTGAAAGTACTTCAATAACACCATCACCGATTTCGATAACAGATACATCAAATGTACCGCCACCAAGGTCGTATACCATGATTTTCTGTTCTTTTTCATTATCAAGACCGTATGCAAGAGCTGCTGCTGTTGGTTCGTTAATGATACGTTTTACATCAAGACCAGCGATTTTTCCTGCATCTTTTGTTGCCTGACGCTGAGCATCGTTAAAGTAAGCTGGAACAGTGATAACTGCTTCTGTAACTTTTTCTCCAAGATATCCTTCTGCATCAGCTTTCAGTTTCTGAAGAATCATAGCAGAAATTTCCTGTGGTGAATATTTCTTGTCATCAATTGTTACTCTATAGTCTGAGCCCATTTCTCTTTTAATAGAAGAAATAGTTTTGTCAGCGTTTGTTACTGCCTGACGTTTTGCAGGTTCACCCACAAGACGTTCTCCTGTTTTTGTAAATGCTACAACAGATGGAGTTGTTCTTGCACCTTCTGTATTAGCAATAACTGTTGGCTGTCCGCCTTCCATAACAGCTACACAGCTGTTAGTTGTTCCCAAGTCAATACCAATAATTTTTCCCATGATTTTTTCCTCCTAATATTAACAAATCATTGTTTCCTGTTGCTTTTTCAGATAAATCTCAAATCTTTAATTTTAATTTGCAACTTTTACCATACTATGTCTTACAACTGAATCGCGGTACATATATCCCTTCTGGAATTCTTCTACTACGATATTCTCTCCAACTGTATCATCTTCTACATGCAGTACAGCATTATGGAAGTCAGGACTGAATTCCTGTCCTACAGCTTCAATTGGCTTAACACCAATCGCATCCAGAGTTGTCATCAGCTGTTTATAAATCTTTTCCATTCCTTCTAAGTAAGGATTACTTTTTTCCTCTTCAGGAATCGCTGCAAGCCCGCGTTCAAAATTATCTACTACAGGGAGCAGTTTTTCAATCACGTCCTTTGCACCAATCTCATACATCTGAGATTTTTCTCTCTCTGTACGTTTACGGTAGTTATCGAATTCTGCCATCTGTCTTGTTACACGATCTGTCAGTTCTTCGATTTTCTCATCTTTTTTATCTTTTTTATTCTTTTTTCCAAAGAACTTTTTCTTATCTTTTCCAGCATCCTGTGAATCATCTGATTCAACTTCTGCTTCCTCTATATCTTCTGCTGTATCTTCTGAAACTTCTGCTTCTTCCGGCTGATTCTCCTCAGCTTCCTGTGCAGCCTTTGCTTTTGCTTCTTCTACAGCTTCTTTAATCATATCTTCTTTACTCATTGTTTCTCCCACCGGCTATTCAACCTCCTGTCTTATAATTTTCTGTATTATTATCCTAAAATCTCACTTTTAGTTACCATCTACACTTTTATAAACAGCATCTAATTCATCCTGCAGTGTCTTAAGTGTCTTCATTACATGTTCGTAATCCATACGTTTCGGTCCGATGATACCAATCGTCCCCTTCATCCCATCTCCCAGCTCATATGTAGCTGTTACAACACTGCAGTCTTTCATTGTCTTCACCGGTGATTCTTCACCGATATAAACCTGAATTCCCTGCTTTTCTTCGCTTGCAAGTGTATCAGATACAAATTCTGCAAGCTGCTGTTTTTCCTCAAATGTTCTGATAATCTCCTGTGCACTCTGGTTATAGCTCAGTTCTGGATATTTAAACATATTCGTTGCACCACTTGTATAAATCTCCATATCTTCTTCGACATGAATGATATCTGCAACTGCATCAAGAACATCGCTGATCACCTGACTGTGAATTCCGGCCTGTTCTTTCAAACGTGCGATCAGTCCAAGATTGATCTCTTCTATTGGCATTCCATTCAATGTTGTATTCAGAAGCATATTCAGCTTCAAAATATTCTCATTACTAAGTGGTTCTTCAACTTCGATAATCTTATTCTTGATCACATTCCCGTTCATAACGATAACTGCAACAATCTGCTCATCATCAACCTGTGAAAGCTGAATGAATTTCAATGTGTTCTTTCTAAGCATCGGAGTCGAAACCATAGTTGCATAATTCGTATTCGCCGCAAGGACTTTCGCTGCACGCTTCAATACTTTGTCAACTTTATCTGTCTTCTCCAGCATCAGATTCTTTAACTGTGCCAGTTCCTCTTCCTTATCAGCCAGAAGCATATCTACATATAAGCGATAGCCCTTATCTGTAGGAATTCTTCCTGCCGATGTATGAGGCTGGAAAATATATCCCAAATCTTCGAGGTCTGCCATCTCGTTTCGAATCGTAGCGGAGCTCAGTTTCAAGTCCGTAGATTTCGAAAGAGTTCTGGAACCAACCGGTTCCCCGGTCTCCAGATAATTCTGGATGATCGCCCGCAATATCGTATGTTTTCTTGCACTTAATTCCAGATCAATACTCATTGCGTCCTCCCTTCCGAAATGTTTTCTTTTATTAGCACTCCCTTGATTTGAGTGCTAACATTTACAAGTAATAAGATAGCACCTGTTTTGATTTTTGTCAACACACTTTATATATTTTTTAGAAAGATAATAATTCTCCAAGATTGTATTAAAATAAAAATTGTTCAAATACATAATTGCTGACATCTATTCCATGTTTGCTAAGTCTGACCCTGTCTTTGGAAATATCCAGCAATTGTTTTTTCTCCAGATTCTTCAAAACTTCACCATAAACGGCCTCTATACTTTTTCCAAATGATTGTTCAAAAGTCATTTTACTTACTCCTTCCATCATTCGAAGACCAAGGAACATAAATTCTTCCATCTCTTCCTCTGTCGAAAGAATCTCTACATTTTCATAAACGGAGTCTTTGCTTTCCATATACTGATTTAGATCAGAAATCACATTGAATCTTCTGTTCTCTATTAAAGAAGCGGCCCCAATTCCAAAACCAATATATTCTGTTCTCTTCCAATATCCGCAATTATGTTTGCATTTATACCCTGTTTTTGCATAATTCGATATTTCATAGCGCTTATATCCATATTCTAAAAGAATATTTTCTGTCTCCTCATAAATCTTTCGTTCCGTATCTTCATCCGGGAGCCACCCTGATTCTTCTATACAATTATCTTCTCCATATTTTTCATAAAAAGGAGTTCCCTCTTCTATAATAAGACTGTATGCAGAAATATGCTCCGGTGAAAGTTCTGCGATTGTTCGAAGTGTCTTGCACCAGCTTTCTAAAGTCTGCCCGGGAATTGCAGAAATAAGATCTACATTAATATTGGAAAATCCTTCTTCTCTTGCCATGTGAAAGGTATCCAAAAATTGTTCATAACTGTGGATTCTTCCCAGCATTTCCAACTCATCATTATTGACCGACTGCAGACCTATACTCAATCGATTAATTCCAATTTTTTTCCATGTCTGTATTTTGTTTTTTGAAGCCGTCCCCGGATTTACTTCTATTGTAATCTCAGCATCTTTCTGAATCTCAAAGCTTTGATATATCGCCCGAAAAACAGCACTGATTTGTCCTGATGTCAAAATAGACGGAGTTCCGCCTCCTATAAAAACTGTGCTCACAAAATACTCTTCATATTTTTCTTTGGAAGCTTTAATTTCTTGAATTAAGGCTTTTATATATCTGTCCCTCGTCTTCTCATCTGAAGGTGCAGACAAAAAATCACAATATGCACATTTTCGAATGCAAAAAGGAATGTGAATATATAATTCAAGTTCTTTTTTCATATTTTATAGTCCTTATCAGTAAGAATTTCCTGCTGCATAAAAAACTGCCACACCATTCCTGATGTGACAGTTTTCATTTTTAATTCTCGTCCAATTTCAAAACGCTCATAAATGCCTTCTGTGGAACTTCTACATTTCCAATCTGACGCATACGTTTCTTTCCTTCTTTCTGTTTTTCAAGAAGCTTTCTCTTACGTGAAATATCACCGCCGTAACATTTTGCAAGAACATCTTTACGCATCGCTTTTACAGTCTCACGCGCTATGATTTTTCCTCCAACTGCAGCCTGAACAGGGATTTCAAACAAATGTCTTGGAATTTCCTGTTTCAGTTTTTCACACATCTTGCGTCCTCTTTCATAAGCACTTCCACTGAATACGATAAAGGATAATGCATCTACTTCTTCTCTGTTGATAAGGATATCGAGTTTAACCATATCGGAGCGTTCGTATCCAATCATCTCATAATCAAAAGATGCATATCCTCTGGAACGGGATTTTAAAGCATCGAAGAAATCATAAATAATTTCATTCAATGGAAGGTGGTATGTGAGCACTGCACGTTTTTCTTCAATGTATTCCATTCCAATATAAACGCCTCTTCGTTCCTGACAAAGTTCCATGATAGAACCAATATATTCAGATGTAACCATGATCTCTGCCTTTACCATTGGTTCTTCCATATACTCAATCTCTGCAGGATCTGGAAGGTTTGTTGGGTTTGTAAGGTCGATCACTTCTCCATTTGTCTTATGAACTTTATAAATTACACTTGGTGCTGTTGTTACAAGATCAAGATTATACTCTCTCTCCAAACGTTCCTGAATAATTTCCAGATGGAGCAATCCAAGAAATCCACAACGGAATCCGAATCCAAGTGCAACGGAAGTTTCTGGTTCAAACTGAAGTGCTGCATCGTTGAGCTGAAGCTTTTCCAAAGCATCCCGAAGGTCTGGATATTTTGCGCCGTCTGCCGGATACATACCACAATAAACCATCGGATTAACCTTTTTGTAACCTGGCAATGGTTCTGCACATGGAGCGGATGCATTTGTAATTGTATCACCAACACGTGTATCTTTTACATTTTTCAGGCTGGCTGTGATATAACCTACCATTCCTGCACTCAGTTCATCACAAGGAATGAACTGACCAGCTCCAAAATATCCTACTTCTACAACTTCTGCCTTCGCACCTGTTGCCATCATCAGGATTGGAGTTCCTTTCTTTACTGTTCCATGCTTGATTCTGCAAAATACAATAACACCTCTGTACGAATCGTATTTAGAATCGAAGATCAATGCCTGAAGCGGAGCTTCTGCATCTCCTTCCGGTGATGGAATATGTGTCACAATCTGTTCTAACACATCTTCAATATTAAGCCCAATCTTAGCGGAGATCAGCGGTGCTTCCGTCGCTTCAATCCCTATAACATCTTCAATTTCATCAATTACTCTCTGTGGTTCCGCACTTGGAAGGTCAATTTTGTTGATAACTGGCATAACATCCAGATCATGGTCAAGTGCAAGATAAACATTCGCAAGAGTCTGTGCTTCTACTCCCTGTGCAGCATCAACTACAAGGATTGCTCCATCACAGGCTGCAAGACTTCGCGATACTTCATAATTAAAGTCCACGTGTCCAGGAGTATCAATCAGGTTAAAAATATATTCTTCCCCATCTTTTGCTCTATAAACTGTACGCACTGCCTGTGCTTTAATTGTGATTCCACGTTCACGTTCCAGATCCATATTATCCAGAACCTGAGCCTGCATCTCACGGCTTGTCAAAAGTCCTGTATGCTCAATAATTCGGTCTGCCAGTGTCGATTTTCCGTGGTCAATATGTGCAATAATACAAAAATTTCTTATTTTACTCTGATCAAAATCTGCCACTTTCGTTCCTCCATATATCTATTTCTTTATTTTGATGAATATTTCACCAAAAAGATCTCTACTGCAAGATTGTCTTTCAAAAGTCCTGTCTTCACACACTGTTCGATATCTGCGCTGTCCTCCAAAATCTCCCGGATTTCTTTCGAACTGAACCGCTTCGCCTGATCCATATACTTCCCGGCCGCAAACGGATGGAGACCTGCTTTCGATGCAATCTCCTTTCTTCCATAATTCTTTTTCATAAGACCTCTTACCTGATAAAGAATCCTGTACTGTCTTGTCAGCAGGGCCAGAATTCGCAGTGGTGGTTCCTTCAGTGCCAAGAGATCATAATAATAATCCAGCGCTTTTTTCTGGTTCTTCGCCGCCACCGCACTTACCATATCAAAGATCTTATTTGAAATCTGTGTAACACAGACTGCATCAATATCCTCTCTCGTAATCCAAGCTCTGCCAAGTGTATAACAAAACAACTTTTCCAATTCCTTCGTGATATTCCCCATATCTGTTCCGACTTTATTCAGAAAATAAAGAATATCGGACTCAGAAATCTGCTTGTTTTCCTTCTTTATGCTTCCTGCAATCCACCGTTTCAGAATTGACTCATCCTGAAAATTCAGTTCCACAATCCTGCCCTTTGCCTTCACAGCTTTATAAAGCTTACTTCTTTTATCTACTTCCTCTTCTACGAAGAGAAAATAAGTTGTATCCGGTATGTTTTTGACATAATCGCCTAAATCAGATGCATTTTTGAACAAACCCGTATTCTCAAACACGATTAATCGGCGATCTGCAAAAAAAGGCATAGTCTCAGACAGGTCGATCACTTCTTTCAGATTTACGTTCTTTCCTTCATAATAGGCATAGTTCATCGTATCTCCTTCTGGAAGCATTGCCTTCGTCAGACGATCTTTATACTGCTTCTTCAGATAATTCTCTGTTCCATAGAGCAAATATATCTGACTAAATTGTCCTGTTTTTAAATCTTCATTAAGGCTCTTCATAACTATTCTATTATATAGGATAATTCCCTATTTTGCAAAACATTTATTCTTCTATCCACGTTTCTGTCCACAGCTTTTCTCCATCAGTGTTAATAATAATCGCTCCACATTCCTGAGTGGAATACACCTCACATCCAATATTCTTCAATCGTTCTAAAGTTTCTTTGGATGGATGTCCGTATCTGTTCTCTTTTCCCGCCGAAATCAATGCAACCTCCGGTCTTACCTGTTCCAAAAACTCCTCTGATGTAGAATTTTTCGAACCATGATGCCCCACTTTCAATATATCATAGTCTCTCAGTACTCCACTTTTTACTACAGCATCTTCTCCTTCATTTTCAAGATCACCTGTAAAAAGCATATCAAATCCTTTATATCGAAGATCCAACACCATCGATGAGGCATTTCCAATTGCTCCTTCATAAGATTCTGAAGGAGCAATACACGTAATCACCATCTCTCCATCTATTATTTTTTCTCCTGCTCCTATTGCAGCCACCCTTGTCCCATATTGTTCTGCAAACCTTCCAACCTCCAACAAAGATTCGTCTAAGACATTCTCAGAAGGGAGGATAAGAGTATGTATTCTGATTCCGAATTTCTGATTTAACAACATTTCCTGTATTCCACTTGTATGATCCAGATCTCCATGAGAAATAAAAACATAATCCAATTCAGTCACTCCCTGCGATTCCAGATAGGGCTCAATCCGATATTTTCCAACCTCTGAAACATCTGAACTTCCTCCATCTATCAAAATCTGCATGCCTGAAGGAGTTCTGATATGAATTCCATCTCCCTGTCCAACATCTAACATTGTTATCTTTAATTCATTATGATTTCCACGAGTGTTTATCACAGCAGCCACAAATATTACATTACTTAATATTACCAATAATGAAAGCATTCCTTTTTTCACAATTTTCTTCAATAAGATTCCTCCTTTTTCTCTGTTTTGTCCTTTATTTTCCACAATTTATATGTAATACATAACAATATGACATAATATATTACCATCATCCAAATTGGCGGCTGTCCTGTTACAATTCTGGAAAAAGGCAGTTCTATTGACAAGCCGCAGAATTTCTCATACAACCACAATATCATACTGCAAAACTTCAGAACCAGATTTCCAACAGGCACCCTTAAAGCACATAATATTGATCCAAATATCCCTCCGCCTAAAAGAAACGACATCAACGGTATGACCAACAGATTTAAAAGCTGTGAATAAAGAGGTATTTCAAAATAAAAATATAAGATTATCGGAAATGTCATGATATGAATTGCCATTCCTCCGCACAGGAATTTCGGGAAAATGCAAAAATAGCGCAATATTGGCTCCAATGTGAAAATACCTAAAATCGCACCAAAAGATAATAGAAATCCTGCATCTATAAGATACAATGGCTGGCATAAAATGAGAACTATCGCTGCAAGAGAAAGTCCTGTCGGCAGATCATAAACTCTTCCTGTCATATCTGCACCAATTCTGACTAAAAACATAATCATCGCCCGCAGGCTCGACACACCTGCTCCGATCATGATTGTGTATAAACTTAAAAATAAGACACCTATTATTCCGGCTAATAAAAAACTTGCTCCTGCTTTTCTAAGAATATGATAAAATCCAATTCCAAGAAATGACATATGAAGACCGGAAATTGACAAAATATGTCCAATCCCGCTTTTTTGATAGAGTTCTTTTACTTCACTGTCTAAATCTTCCTTATCTCCAAGCAAAATTGCACTCATACTGTTTCCATAATTTTCTCCCATCTGCGTAGTAAGCAGTATCTTCCACTGTTTACGGAATACTGCCAGCTTCTCTTTTATGATTGAATAATCAGAATCTGCCAAGGCAACTTCCTCTGCCCACATAAAAGCATGTACTCCCTGCTTCTGATAATAAAATTTCTGATCAAAATTGCCTTCATTAACTGCCGGCTCAAAAAAATTCACTACACCTTTTACCCAGATTTTATTTCCAATCAGATAATCTCCATTATTAAATTGTTGTTCTGAATTATTTTGTTCGATATAAACAAGAATCTTTGATTCCTTTATGATTTGATTATTATGACAGATTGTGACATCTGTCAGATATATTGCCTGGCTTTCTGCTTTTTCTTCTCTTCGCGACACACGTCCCAAAAGTTCTGCAGAAGCGCCCTCTTTTACAGTTTTTTCTATAACAGAAGGTTTCAGATCTTTTGCAATCCGAAACCCTCCGATTAATATCACCTGTATCACAAGGATGAGAACTGCTGCCAGACACAATGGCCGTTTCAACATATCTCCTCCTACTTGATATAACTATAATCTGCCTCAAATGGTTTTGAAAGATCAACGGTGTCCTCGAATTTAACTTCTTTTTCCCCATTAACCGTAATCTGTACTTTATAGATATCTGTACCTGCAATCAATGAATTTACAACAGAATAAATAATTACTTCCGGCTTCACATCATACACTCTGTTCAGAAAATCCGAATCAAAATTCACGTAGCAGATATCATCCTTTATCGTTACACTAAGCAATGTTGTCTGTGGATTGATCGTCGGATATGCTCCGGTCTTTGTCGGACCGCTTAACAGATTCTCAACAATTAACTTCTCCTGAGTCTCATTACTTGTGTACTTTACTTCTCTCTTTTCCCAGGTAAGACCATCTCCCGCTTCGTTAGAAAAATATAAAGTAAGTGTCGTTGTTCGATATTCATTCAATGCAGTATTTGTATTTTGTACAAAATCATTCTGATTCATAACCCCTACAACAGTTCCATCTTCCAGTTTAAGTCTCTCGCCTTCTACAGTAAACTGCACTCCTATGATCTCATCAATCTCGAGAAGTGACTGAACGACTGCTGCCCGAAGCAGCTTTTCATCCAGATTCGAAAGATCATAATATGCTGAGTTAAAATCAACCACTGCAATAATTCCATCAACCTTGCATGACTCTACTTTGATTTCTTCCGGAATGGGCTGTACATACTCAATCTCTTCCACAGGTCTTGCCAATTCCCGAAGTACCGCTCTTGCAAGATCCTGTGTATTAGCTACCGGAAAATCATATTCAACTTTTATAAGTCCGGTTTTATCCCCATTCAGACAGTATATATACTCTTCATCATCACTTACATCTGTACGCTTTTCACATGCCGTAACACACAATATCAGACAGAGCAGGCACAATATCAGAGACAAAAAACGCTTTTTCTTCATATTCACTCTCCTACTACAGAAACATACAACTGTGGAATTCTTACGGTAAATGTCGTTCCTTCTCCTGGATTGCTGTACACTTTTATAGAACCTCTGTGCATGATAATTGCATTTCTCGTAATAGCAAGTCCAAGTCCCGTTCCACCGATTTCTCTGGAATGAGATTTATCTACACGATAAAAACGCTCAAAAATATGCATCTGATCTTCCTCTGGAATTCCCATTCCAGAATCCGAAACCTTAATGTAGAAAAATTTGTGGTCTGCATTCAGAGAAACATGCACCCACCCACCTTTTTTATTATATTTTATCGCGTTTTCAACAAGGTTGGAAACCGCCAGTGTAATCTTTACCTCATCAATCTCTGCATTGATCGGGCGGAAACTTTCCAGAACCATCTCAATCTGATTCTTTTCTGCAATTGGTTTCAGTCTCTTTAATATCAGTTCCAGAAGTTCATTAATATTTACTGATTTAATGTTCAGATTCTGAGCAGTCTTATCCATTTTTACAAGTGTTAAAAGGTCATTGATAATATCATTCTCTCTGTCAATTTCTTTTGCAATATCACCCATGAATTCCTGATAAAATTCTATTGGAACATTATCCTGTGCAAGCAGGGAATCAGCCAGTACCTTCATCGATGCGAGCGGTGTTTTCAATTCATGTGAGACATTGGATACAAATTCTTCTCTGGACTGATTAAGCTGCTGCATGCGCTCAAGCATCTTGTTGATCGCATCGGTGATCTCTCGTGTCTCTTTATAGTCTTTTACATCGAGTGGTTCATCTGTATGACCTTCTGACACGCCCTCAATCTGTCCAACAAGCTTTTTCATCGGCCGTACCAGTCTGTATGCGATCAGAAATGAAAATGCAAGCACTATAAGAAACGTAATTCCAAGGATTGCAAGACCTTTTGTATAAAAAATATTCATACTGTCTGCAATGGAATTTGTAGAGATGCTCGCTAACATAACCCCTATGATTTCATCAGAGTGGCTATTTTTGATCGGAGATGTAACTTCTATATAACAATTCTTACTATCATAATAACTTGTCACCTCTCCCTTCATACAGCGAATTACATTTTCTGAGACAATGAGCTTATTCTCATCCAATGCATAAGTATCTTTCACAACATTCAGATTCGCATCAATAATCATAACTCTGCCATTATAAATATCCGTCAGCTGTGTCAGACTCGCATTAATAACCTCTGAAGAATTGTTTTTCAGATAGTTATTGGAACTCATCTGGTCACATAAAATTGTACATTGATTCTGAATCTCCGCTGTTCGAAGTGAAACAGCCCTCGATTCATAACTCTTTATCAATCCCTGATATGATGCCAGACCAGTGAGTGCTGCTATACATACAATACTCAAAATAATGTAAATACGCAGACTTTTCATCTGATCTTTTTTGATATAGGAACGTAATTTTTTAGTTTTTGAAATAATAGCCCACACCCCACTTTGTATGTACGTATTTTGGTTCACTTGGATTCGATTCTATTTTTTCCCTCAGTCTTCGAATATGTACATCCACAGTTCTGACATCACCCGGATAGTCTGGACCCCATACAAGATTCAGCAGATTTTCTCTGCTATAAACTTTATTTTGATTGATGGCAAGCAGCTCTAGAACATCAAATTCTTTCGCTGTCAGGTTTAATTCTCTGTCCCCTACAAATACACGACGACTTTCGCAGTCAATTCTGAGATTACCTTTTACAAGAATTGATCTTGACGGTGCTTCTGCTCTTTTTGCAGTTCTTCGCATAATTGCCTTAATTCTTGCCTTTACTTCCAGAATATTAAAAGGTTTTGTAATATAATCATCTGCCCCATATTCCAGACCGAGTATCTTATCCATGTCATCCCCCTTAGCTGTCAGCATGACAATCGGCATATCTGAAAACTCTCTGATATGCTGACAAACCTGAAATCCGTCCATTTTAGGCAGCATGACATCCAATAATACTAGATCATATTCACATTGCTTCGCAAATTCCAATGCCTCCGCACCATCATAGGCACAATCTACTTCCATATCATCCTGTTCCAGACTGAAACGGATTCCTTTCACGATTAACTTTTCATCATCAACAACTAAGATTTTCTTTTTACCCATAAATATTTCTAGCTCCCTGTATTTACCGTTATACTGTCTTTGATTTTTTGAAATACTCCTTCTTTAATTCCGTCCACTTTCATCAAATCTTCAATACATTGAAAAACCCCATTGTTCTGCCTGTATGCAAGAATACTCTCTGCTCTTGATTCCCCGATTCCATCCAATGTCATCAGATCTTCTTTTGTCGCAAGATTAAGATCAACTTTTCCATCCTCCGTAATTCCGGATGATGAAGCAGAAACTTCTGCTGAAAAACTATTTTCTTTTGTTTCTTCCTCTGTTGGTATATAAATCTGTACACCATCCTCTAATAACTGTGCCTGATTCACATAATTCTCATCAGCTTCTGGCTTTAGTCCTCCTGCATATGCTATCGCCTCATGAATGCGGGCACCATTCTCCAGTTCGTATACTCCCGGTGTCTTGACAGCTCCACAGACATATACACAGATTTTTTCTTTCGAATCTTCTTGTTTTTCCTTTTTTTGAGTCTCTTTCGTACTTTCTTCCGGATTCAATTCAGTCTGACCTTCTAAAGAAATACT
The DNA here is from genome assembly GCA_036309085.1 of Schaedlerella sp. Lineage (GTDB taxonomy): Bacteria > Bacillota > Clostridia > Lachnospirales > Lachnospiraceae > Schaedlerella. The sequence continues at coordinate 48,032 of JAXJUL010000001.1, read as the reverse complement.
TTTCAAATCATCACTTTTTTCTTCTGCACATCCAATCAGGCAGAATGCAACGATGTTAGAAATGATAAGCAGCTTTACTGCTTTTCTGAAATATGTTATTTTTTTCATGTTTTACATTCTACGCACCGTAAACCCCTTTTGTCAGATAGTCTCATTTTAACGAATATGTGTTCAAATTACAATACTTTTTTACACTTATGTTACGTTTTTATTACAGTTTTCTATGATGTCTGGAAGATGGCAATTCCAATGAGTGCGAGTAAAAGTCCTCCTGCTTTCTGCCACATAAACGGAACTTTTTCTGTCCCAAACAAACCTGCCAATTCTATGATATATGCGACTGTAAGCTGAGCAATAACGATTAAAAGCGCTGCCTTTGCAGGTCCCAGAACAGACATACTTTTAATCACTGTCCACGTAATTCCTGCTCCAATCACGCCACCAAGAAGCATATACCTAGGTTCCACCCTTCCCAAAGCTGTAATATCATCACGTCCCATCACAAACCACATTACAATACAGACAAGAAACGCACTCAACTGAACCCATCCATTTGATACCCACATTCCTGTTGTTTTCGTTACCTGTGTATTAAACACACCTTGAATACTCATCAAAGCTCCTGATAAAAGTGCAATCAAAAAACCAGCCATATGTTATACCTCTCTTTTTTGTTCAGTATATCCACATCACTGGTTTTTATTCTTTTACTGTACTCTTATTTTTCCAGTACTTTTTTCAATTTTACAATCATCTCGTCAATCTGTTCTTTTTCAACAATCAATGGTGGAAGGAGACGGATTACATTGCCTTCTGCCACACAGATTAGAAGTCCTTCTGCAATTGCATTTTTCACAACTTCTCCGGCTGGCTTTATAAGAGCAAGTCCCTGCATGAGGCCTGTACCCTTTCTCATCTTTACATACTCGTTTGTTTCCACAAGTTCATCAAGACATTCTTCTAGATAAGGAGCTATCTCATTTACATGAGCCACAATCTTATCTTTCTCAAAAATGTCAAGAACAGTCTTCACTGCCATACATGCAAACGGATTTCCGCCGTATGTTGAGCCATGATCTCCCGGTTTCATAGAGTATTCTGCAACCTTTTCTGTCATTGCAAATGCACCAACTGGAACACCATTTCCAATTCCTTTTGCCATTGCCATGATGTCAGGTTTTACTCCAAATTTCTGCCATGTGAACATAGAACCTGTTCTTCCCATACCACACTGTACTTCATCACAGATCATAAGGATATCATTTTCATCACAGATCTTGCGGATTCCTTCCATAAATTCCTGTGTTGCAAGATTGATGCCTCCTTCTCCCTGCAATGGTTCAAGAATAATTGCACATGTCTTATCATTTACAAGAGCTTTTACACTGTCCAGATTATTAAATTCTGCAAATTTTGCACCTGGAAGCATTGGTTCAAATGGCTCTCTGTATTCTTTATGCCCTGTCACAGATACTGCGCCGATTGTTCTTCCATGAAAAGAATGTTCCATAGCGATAAATTCATATCTTCCAGAACCCTTTGTGTATGCATACTTTCTTGCAGACTTCAAGGCACCTTCAATTGCTTCTGCTCCACTGTTTGTAAAAAACACGCGATCCATTCCTGTTGCCTTATTCAATGCCTTTGCTGCTTCTCCACAATTCTTTGTGAAGAAAAGATTGGATGTATGACAAAGTTTATCAATCTGCGTCTTCAAAGCCTCACAGTATACCGGATGACTGTATCCAAGACACATAACACCGATTCCGGCGAGAAAATCCAGATACTGCTTTCCATCTTCATCATAAAGATACATTCCTTCACCATGATCTAAAACAACCGGAAAACGATTATATACATGCAGAAGATTATTTTCTGCTTCCTGAATCTTATTCTTCACCATGATAATACCTGCTTTCTTTATTGCCTAAAATTGCTGTTCCAATTCCTCTGTTTGTAAAGATTTCAAGGAGGAGACAATGTGGAATACGGCCATCAAGAATATGTACTCTTGAAACTCCATTTTCAATTGCATCAATACAATTCTGAAGTTTTGGAAGCATTCCTCCGCCAATATATCCTCTGTCAATGAGACGTCTTGCTCTTTCTACTTCCAGTTCAGAAATCAGTGTAGATGGATCGTTTGGATCTTTGTATACACCTTCAATATCTGTAAGAAATGCAAGTTTTTCTGCTCCAACAGCTCGTGCAATCGCATAAGCTGCATCATCAGCATTGATGTTGTATGTATTGAATTCTTCATCCAGACCAATTGGACTTATAATCGGAATAAAGTCTTTTTTGATCAGGTCAAACAAAACTTCTGCATTTACTTTCTTAACTTCCCCTACATAACCAATATCTTCTCCATCTGCCAGTTTTTTCTCAACTTCAAGGAGCTTTCCGTCTTTTCCACTGATACCTATGGCACGAACACCGAGCTGCTCTACAAGCTGCACAAGACTTTTGTTTACCTTTCCAAGTACCATCTCAACAAGTTCCATTGTATCTTCATCAGTTACACGAAGGCCGTTGATAAACTTAGGTTTCATACCAACCTTACTTACCCAGCGGCTGATTTCCTTACCGCCTCCATGTACAATGATTGGCTTGAATCCACAGAGTTTCAAAAGTGTTACATCCTGAATCACGTCACGTTTCAGTTCTTCGTCAATCATTGCACTTCCGCCGTATTTTACAACGATGATTTTTCTGTTAAATTTCTGAATATATGGCAAAGCTTCGATCAATACCTCTGCTTTGTCCAGGTATTTCTGGATATTTTTATCCATGTCTCATTCCTTCTTTCTTAATCTGCCTTCTTTTACTGGCATTTTTATCTGTCTGTCTTTATTTCTTCAGATTAACTTCTATAATCTGCATTAATATCAATATATCCATGTGTCAGATCGCAGCCCCATGCAGCGGCTTTTTCATTACCTTCTTTGATATCCGCTGTCACTGTTACCTCTGGCTGTGAAAGAATCTCTGTCGCCATCTCTTCACTGTAATCTACAGCAACTCCATTTTCAATAATCTGAAGTTTTCCTGCTGCACTTTCAAAAAACAGATCTACTTTTTCAGGATCAAACTGTGCTCCTGAATAACCCATTGCACAGAGGATTCTTCCCCAGTTTGCATCGTGACCTGCAATTGCAGCCTTTGTGAGATTGGAGCATACTACAGATTTTGCAAGAACTTTGGCCTGTTCTTTTGTAGATGCACCTGTAACAATTACTTCAAGAAGTGCTGTAGCACCTTCTCCATCACCTGCAATCTTCTTAGCGAGTGTTTCATTTACATAATGCAGCGCTTCCTTGAAAATTTCATACTCTTCTGTATCTTCTTTGATCTTTTCATTTCCTGCCATTCCATTTGCAAGAAGAAGAACTGTATCATTTGTAGAAGTATCTCCATCTACAGAAACCATATTATATGTATCTTCCACATCTTCTTTTAATGCTTTCTGCAGAGCCTTCCATGAGATTTTCGCATCTGTTGTGATGTAACCAAGCATTGTACACATATTGGGATGAATCATTCCCGATCCTTTGCACATACCACCGATCGTAACAGTCTTACCGCCAATCTCAATTTCAACTGCGGCTTCTTTTTCTACTGTATCTGTTGTCATGATCGCTTTGGCTGCCTTATTACCTGCTTCCATGCCTTCTTTCTTATCTGCTGCAAGAAGCTTGATACCGTTTACAAGCTTTTCAATTGGAAGCTGCATTCCAATTACACCTGTTGAACCAACAAGAACTCCTTCTGCATCTACACCAAGAATCTCTGCTGCTGCTTTTGCAGTTTCTTCACAGTATCCCATTCCCTGCTTTCCTGTACATGCATTTGCAATTCCCGAGTTAACGATCACTGCCTGAGATTTGATCTTGTTATTTACAATCTCCCTGTCCCAGATAACTGGTGCTGCTTTTACTACATTTGTTGTAAATGTTCCGGCAGTCTTGCAAGGCACCTGACTGTAGATCAATGCCATATCTGTCCTGCCTTCGTATTTAATTCCTGCAGCTGCTGAGGCTGCCTCAAATCCTTTTGCTGATGTAACACCGCCGTCAATAATTTTCATAGCAACTCCTCCTTTTACTGCTCGTTGAAGGCAGTAATATTTTCATCATTCAATGTAAAATCATAATAATTCAAGTCTTCTCTTTTTGTCCACCCAATTGTATTCCAAAACGCATTTCCAATATCATTCTTCGTAAATGCAATCAGCGAAACTTTGTTAATACCTTCTGCCTTTAAGGCTTCCATTGCATAAACAACCATCTCTTTACCAATTCCTTTTCGCCTGTGATCTTTGTGGACACATACGTGATAAAGACAGCCTCTTCGTCCATCGTGTCCACACAAAATACTTCCGACAATCTTTCCATCTTCTACTGCCACTACACTTGTTGTCGGATTTCTTTTTAAAAATCTTTCAACTCCAATTTTAGAATCATCAATACTTCTGATTCCAAACCCTTTGATTGTCATCCAGAGTGCATACACCTGGTCGTAGTCTTCTATCTTCATTGCACGTATCATATTTTGTACCTCTTATGGGAACATTGGAACAAGCTCAAGTCCTTCAGATTCATTTAATCCAAACATCAGGTTCATATTCTGAACTGCCTGACCTGCTGCTCCCTTTACCAGATTGTCAATCGCACCAATCATGATAATTCTTCCCGTTCTTTCATCAATTTTAAAGTTGATATCTACATAATTGCTTCCCTCAACCCATTTTGTCTCTGGGAATACATCCTTATCTAAAACGCGGACAAATTTTTCACCTGCGTAATATTTATCATAAATTGCTTTTACTTCTTCATATGTAACTTTTCTTGTAAGTTTTGCATACTCTGTTGCAAGAATACCTCGATTCATAGGAACAAGGTGTGGTGTAAAGTTCAAAAGTACTTCTTCACCTGATGCATATCCAAGCTGTTCTTCAATCTCTGGTGTATGTCTGTGGTTTGCAATTCCATATGCCTTCATATTCTCATTCACTTCACAGAAAAGATTTGGAAGTTTTGCTCCTCTTCCTGCGCCTGAAGTACCGGATTTTGCATCGATTACGAGTGTGCTCAGATCGATCAGGCCTTCTTTTGCCAGTGGGTAGGCTGTCAATATGGAGCATGTTGTATAACATCCCGGATTCGCAACAAGACGTGCTTTTTTCACATCTTCTCTATTAATCTCACAAAGACCATATACTGCCTCTCCAATAAATTCCGGACTCTTATGTTCTATTCCATACCATTTTTCATAGACAGATACGTCTTTGATACGAAAATCAGCACTGAGATCAATAATCTTTACTTTTGAAAGAATTTCTTCATTAACCAGAGATGCACAAAGCCCCTGCGGTGTCGCTGTAAAAATTACATCCACCTGATTAGCCAGTTCTTCCATATTATCATCCATACAAACCGCATCTACAATCTGAAACATATTCTGATATACAGAAGAATACTTCTTATCTATATAACTACGTGAACCGTACCATACAATTTCTGCTTCTTTATGTGCTGTAAGAATTCTAACAAGTTCTGCTCCTGCATACCCTGTTGAACCAATGATTCCTACTTTAATCATCTATTATCATTCCTTTCCTTCATGCCTCAGAAAATACGGCTGACCGCTTTTCTGAATGCATGGCAATCTAATATGCTTGCATAATTATACATCTTTTATGCATATTATGCAAGCATATATTAATTCATCCTCGCTTTTTATCTTACCTGTCCATTTCCAAAGATAATATACTTTGTTGTTGTAAGTGCTTCCAGTCCCATCGGTCCTCTTGCATGTAATTTCTGTGTGCTAATACCGATTTCTGCACCAAAGCCAAATTCAAATCCATCTGTAAATCTTGTAGATGCATTCACATAAACTGCTGCTGCATCGATCTCATCCTGGAATTTCAGAGCATTGTCATAATTTCTTGTAACAATTGCTTCTGAATGACCTGTATTATATTTATTAATATGTGCAATCGCTTCATCAATTGAATCTACAACTTTGACAGAAATAATCGCATCCAGATATTCTGTTCCCCAATCCTCTTCTGTTGCAGGAAGAATTTCTTCTGATACCTCCTGAGCAATCTCATCACCGCGAATCTCTACATTATGAAATTTCAGATTCTGTACGAGCATTGGAATTACATTGTAAGCGATTTCCTTATGAATCACCAGAGATTCACAGGCATTACACACACCCATTCTCTGTGTCTTTGCATTTTCAATAATCTCAACCGCCATAGTAAGATCTGCTGTCTTATCTACAAATACATGACAATTTCCAGTTCCAGTCTCAATTACAGGAACTGTACTGTTCTGTACAACATTTGCAATCAGACCTGCACCTCCTCTTGGAATCAGTACATCGATCAAACCATGAAGTTTCATCATTTCATTGACAACTTCTCTGCTTGTATCTTCTACTAGAAGAAGCATGTCCTGAGGAAGTCTCTCTTTACGAAGTCCTTCCTTGATCACATGAACAATCGCCATATTGGAATTGATCGCATCGCTTCCGCCTCGTAAGATTACAGCATTGCCTGTCTTAAAGCAAAGTCCGAATGCATCCGCTGTTACGTTCGGTCTTGATTCATAGATAATACCAACAACGCCCAGAGGCACTCTTTTCTTTCCTACACGAAGTCCGTTTGGACGGTTCTTCATGCCAAGTACTTCACCGATCGGATCATCCAGCGTCACGATCTGTCTGAGTCCCTCAGCCATTCCTTCGATTCTTTCATCATTCAACTGAAGACGGTCAATCAAAGACTGTTTCACGCCTTTCTCTACTGCTATGGCAACATCTTTTGCATTCTCTTTCAAAAGAAAATCTTTCTGACGGCAAAGTTCTTCAGCGACAGAAAGAAGACCTCTGTTCTTTTCATCTGTACTAAGTTTTGCTCCCTCTCTGGATGCTGCTTTTGCACGTGTACCCAGCACTTCCATATAACTGCTCATATTTTAATATCTCCTTTATCAGTTTACTTCTGCTTTTTGAACTAGATATTCTCCGGCGCAAGTTCATTCTCCATATTATCTCCATGCCCTTTTCCAAGAAACAAAGTTCCAACATCCCTGCCTGCCATAATTTCATTAATACAGTAGATATCATCCCCATTGGCAATTACCATATCGGCACCTGCTTCCGTCACGATCTTCGCTGCTCTTACTTTGGTAGCCATTCCGCCGGTTCCAAAATCACTGGAGGAACCCTTGGCCATCTGTTCCAGTTCTCCATCTATATTCGCAACTGTGTAAATAAAACGTGCATTCGGATTCTTCTTCGGATCATCTGTATACAGTCCATCAATGTCTGACATCAGAATCAAAAGATCTGCATCGACAAGTTCAGCAACATTCGCTGCAAGAGTATCATTATCTCCAAAGTTTCCATATGCAAGTTCATCTACAGAAATCGCATCGTTTTCATTTACAATCGGAACCACTCCCAAACGTAGAAGCTCAGCAAATGTACGCTTGGCATTCTTGCGACATTCTACATTTGTCACAGATTCCTTCGTAAGAAGAATCTGTGCAGTAAGCTGACAATATTCATTAAACAACTTTTCATAGATCATCATCAGTCTTGCCTGTCCAACTGCTGCACATGCCTGTTTCTCAGCCTCTGACTCTGGTCTGTGATTGAGCCCCAGTGCACTTCTTCCTGCGCCAACGGCACCGGAGGATACGACAACGACATCTTTTCCCTGATTTCTCAGATTAATCAGGATTCGTACAAATTTTTCAAGCTTATCCAAATTCAGGTTGCCTGTCTCTTCATAAGTAATCGTTGTTGTTCCAACTTTGATTACAATTCTTTCTTTTTGCTTCAGTAAATCTTTTCTATTCATTTTCCCGAATTCCTTATACACTTTATTATAGTATATCACTAAAATCTTTCTGTATAGAATAACTCATTCTGTCCAAACCGTCAAGCTTCGATTACTCTGTACCCGCTTATTCGACTGTAATCTGGCAGACTTGCATTGCTTCCAGTGCACGCAAATGGCTTTCCGGTGTAACTCCCGCACAACACTGTGAATCTACAATAATTTCTACTTCCGGGAGAAATACCTTCAAAAGCATCGCATTAGAGATCACACAGATATCCGTACAAAGTCCAATCAATGTAATACTTTCGATTGCTTCATCTTTATCATGGTAGGATTTCAAAACTTTTGCAAGACATCTGCTTCCAAATGACTTTTTTTCGAAAGCTTCATCTTCAATCAGCGCTGCAATCTCCGGATGAAGTTCCCAACCTTCTGTCCCCTTAATACAATGGGGAACAGGAAGTTTTCGTCCTTCCTGCGTTTTCATATAATCTTCTCCGTGAGTATCTTTTGTAGCCAATACTTTCCCATCAAAAGTTTTAATCTTTTCAACTACCCTGGGAACAATCGCAGCCGCTTCCGGTGTTCCGAGTGCTCCATCAATAAAATCGTTCTGCATATCAACCACAATTAAAAGTTTCATGTTTATCCCCTCTCTTTTCCTAAACGTACTCTTTCCATTGTTTCTGCGGTATCTTCATCCAGATAATCAAACAGATAATTCCTGTCATTTTCCTTTTTTGAAAGATATCCCTCTCTCAATTCCTGCTTTGCCAGTTCAATCTCTTCTAATAATTCTTTTGCAGATAAAAGATTGCATCCCTGCCCTCGAATGATTACCTGTTCTGTACCATCAGATGTTGCTACTGTCACATCATATTTTCTGCCAATCTCATGTGCTGTCTTCTCTATATATTGATCTGCAGTCTCTGCTTCTTTTGTATAAACAACATATATATTATGATATTTCTGGACTTCCCCCTGAAATCCCTGTACTTTATATGCATCAAATACCAGAATTACTTCACACTTTTTGATTCCCTGATAGTTGCTCAATATATCCATCAGCCTTCCTCTTGCCCCATCGATATTATCTTTTGCAAGTTCTTTCAAATCATCCCATGCAAAAATAATATTATATCCATCTACAAGAAGATACTGCTTTTGATTCTCTCTTTTCTTTCGTACATAACTGCCTGTATATACTGACATGGAAGCTGCAAATTCATCCTTATTCTTCTTTACATAAGAAAACTTTTTCCTAGTCTGTGCCTGCTCTCTTTTGCGTCTGGAAGCTTCAACCATTGCCTCAAGTTCACGCTCGTCTTCCACTGTCATTTCCATATAGGTACATGCCCTGCGTACTGCCGCCGAAGTATAAACTGGTTCTTCTATTTCCTCTTTCATGCCGCTTTCCAGATGCATGTACTCTTCTACCTGATACCATGGAACAACAAATCCTGCTCCATGTGCACAGAATACCGATCCAGTCGGATTGTCCAGATCTCTCTCTGAATCATATCCAATCCTATCAATCACCTTTTCTGAATTGTGGCACGAACGATAGCCTGCGAGTGTACAGTTCAGTCTTCCTCTTCCCTTTGTATAGGAAATCACTTCGCTCTGATAATCCTGCATCTCAATGACCGGTACTTCTCCTTCCAGAATTGCCATCTCACCTTCGAGCTGAGGCTGATCAAAACTCCCCTTCATACGCTGAAGATCAGACATTGCACGCCCCACATATTCTGATGGAACTTCCAGCCGATACACATAATATGGTTCCAGCAAAATGTTCTTCGCCTTTTTCAGTCCCTGACGAACTGCACGGTAAGTCGCCTGCCTGAAATCTCCGCCTTCTGTATGCTTTAAGTGAGCTCTTCCTGCTGTAAGTGTAATCTTAATGTCTGTAACTACAGAACCAGTCAATAAACCAATGTGTTCTTTTTCTTCCAGGTGTGTCAGTATCAGTCTCTGCCAGTTTCTGTCCAGTTCATCTTCACTGACCATCGTATCCACAACAATTCCACTTCCCTCTTCTCCCGGTTCCAGTAACAGATGTACTTCTGCATAATGTCTCAGCGGTTCAAAATGCCCGACACCTTCCACCGCTTCTTCTATCGTTTCCTTATATACGATATTACCTGTTCCAAATTCGACACGGACATTGTAACGATCCCAGATCAATCGCTTCAATATCTCAATCTGCACCTCACCCATCAATTGTGCATGAATCTCTCCCAGCTTTTCATTCCATATAATATGAAGAAGAGGCTCCTCCTCTTCAAGCTGCTTCAGTTTCAAAAGCATCTCATGCACATTGCAGTCTTCCGGAAGGTGGATTCGATAGTTAAGAACCGGTTCAAGAATCGGCATCTCTGAATCTGACTCTGTTCCCAACCCCTTTCCCGGGTAAGTGTGCGTAAGACCGGTCACTGCACAGACGGTTCCAGCCTGCGTTTCATTCACAGTCTCATACTTCGCGCCGGAATAAATACGAATCTGGTTAATCTTCTCTTCCCAGTTTTCAGACTCTTCACTTCCTTTTGAAATGCTTCTGCCTGTTAATGTATCTTTTACTTTTAAAGTTCCACCGGTAACTTTCAGATAAGTCAGTCGGTTTCCCTGTTCATCTCTTGATATTTTAAATACTTTGGCACCGAATTCTTCAGGATATGTCATTGCCGGCATATATTTCAGAAATTCTTCCATAAATTCTTCCACACCACGAAGCTTCAATGCGGATCCAAAATAACATGGAAACATCTTCCGTTCTGCGATCAATCTGGAAATCTCTTCCTGTTTCACAATACCTTCTTCTATATATTGTTCCAGAAGACTTTCATCACACATTGCCACGTTCTCATAAAATTCTTCCTCTTCTGTAAAGATTTCCCCACAATTACCAAATACCACACAATTAAAATCCAGACGCTTCTTTAATTCTTCCAAAAGAACTTCTGCATCTGCTCCTTCCTGATCCATCTTATTTATAAACAAAATGGTCGGCACCTGATATCTTTTAAGAAGCTTCCATAAAGTCTCTGTGTGACCCTGCACTCCATCAGCACCGCTGATTACCAGGATTGCCAGATCCAACACCTGGAGTGTTCTCTCCATCTCAGCAGAAAAATCCACATGCCCAGGAGTATCCAAAAGTGTAACATCAACATCTTTCACAGGAAACACGGCCTGCTTTGAAAAAATCGTTATCCCACGTTCCCGTTCTAATTCAAATGTATCTAAAAAAGCATCTCTGTTGTCCACACGTCCAAGTTTACGAATGCTTCCGCTTAAATAGAGCATCGCCTCAGACAATGTGGTCTTTCCCGCATCTACATGAGCAAGAATTCCAACTACAAGTTTTTTCTTCATTTATATAAATCCTTCTAGCATTAATTTGTTCTATAAGTTTACTATTCTCCTTCTTCTTTGTCAAACGCTTTCCTTTTCCCATACAAATATACATGATTATACCTTTATTTTTGCATATTTATGCATACAATTATGAATTTTATGCATTTAGCACTTGCACAAATTATAAAACTGGTGTATAGTTTTCCTTAATTGAAATAGACAAATTGTTCTTAACACAATTTAAGAACTTTAATTTTATATTACAGGAGGCAAAAGAAAATGAGTAAAGAAAAAGTTGTACTTGCATATTCAGGCGGTCTTGATACTACAGCAATCATTCCATGGCTGAAAGAAAACTTTGATTATGAAGTTGTATGCTGCTGTATCGACTGTGGACAGGGAAACGAACTGGATGGTCTTGACGAGAGAGCAAAACTTTCCGGCGCTTCTAAGTTATATATCGAAGATATTGTTGATGAATTCTGCGATGATTTTATCATGCCATGCGTAAAAGCTGGTGCTGTATATGAGAATGCATATCTTCTCGGAACATCTATGGCTCGTCCTAACATTGCAAAACGTCTCGTAGAGATCGCACGTAAAGAAGGTGCTGTAGCTATCTGCCATGGCGCTACAGGTAAAGGAAATGACCAGATCCGTTTCGAACTTGGTATCAAAGCACTTGCTCCAGACATCAAAGTAATTGCTCCGTGGAGAATGACAGATGTATGGACAATGCAGTCCCGCGAAGACGAGATTGAATACTGCCATAAACATGGCATCGACCTTCCTTTCGACGCAAACCACAGTTACAGCCGTGACCGTAACTTATGGCACATCAGCCACGAAGGTCTTGAACTGGAAGATCCATCACTTGCACCTAACTATGATGATCTTCTCGTACTCAGCGTTTCTCCAGAGAACGCTCCGGATGAAGGCGAATACGTTACAATGACATTTGAAGCTGGTATTCCAAAAACAGTGAATGGAAAAGCTATGAAAGTTTCCGACATTATCAAAGAACTCAACAGACTTGGCGGAAAACATGGTATCGGTATCGTTGATATCGTTGAGAACCGTGTAGTTGGTATGAAATCCCGTGGGGTATATGAAACACCTGGCGGAACAATCCTTATGGCTGCTCATGAACAGCTTGAAGAACTCGTACTTGATCGTGCAACAATGGAAGTCAAAAAAGATATGGGCAACAAATTTGCTCAGATTGTATACGAAGGGAAATGGTTCACACCACTCCGTGAAGCAATCCAGGCATTCGTTGATGTAACACAGGAATGTGTAACTGGTGAAGTTAAATTCAAACTTTACAAAGGCAACATCATCAAAGCCGGAACAACTTCTCCATATTCACTGTACAACGAATCTCTTGCAAGTTTCACAACTGGTGACCTCTACGACCACCACGATGCTGACGGATTCATCACACTGTTCGGACTTCCGCTCAAAGTTCGTGCAATGAAGATGCAGGAATTAAAAAATGCAAAATAATCAACAGATTTTATCTGTCGCAAGGGACGCAAACGCGTCCCTTTTCATATATTTAAAAGTATTATTTTATTACCTCTTTCATCACACGCCATGCATTATCATGCCAGATCTTATCAATCTGTCGTTCTGTGATTCCTGCTTTTTTAAATACATCCCATATTTTTCCCATCTCACCAATATGTGTCACAAAATCGCTTTCTGCTTCGCCGTCGAATCCATCAAAATCTGTTCCTATTGCAACGACATCTTCCCCTGCTACATTGATCATATGTAATGCATGTCTGGCGATATCAACATTTCCCACCAGACCATCTTCCACCAAGAATGCCGGGTAAAAATTCAAACCTGTTACCCCACCTTTTTCTGCCAGTGCTTTCAACATCTCATCTGTCAGATTTCTCGGATGACCGCACAAAGCTCTTGCATTTGAATGAGAAGCTACAATTGGAGATTTACTGTATCTGATACAATCCCAAAAACCTCCATCTGATAAATGTGATACGTCAATCATCATCCCCAGTTCATTCATCTTTTCAACGACTTCAATTCCAAACGGCTTCAGACCTTTGTTCATAATTGAAGCACAACTATTATTCGGAAAACCAAGACAGTTTTCAAAATTCCAGGTCAGTGTGAGCAGTCTGATTCCCATTTTGTAAAGTTCTTCCACACGTTCAATCTTTCCATTCAGAACACCACCCTCTTCCACGGTTGCCAAGCCTGTGAGTATTTTATTTTTTACATAATTTTCTGCATCACAACAATTTGTAATAATTTGCAAATTGTCACACTCTTCCCTTCTCAATCGTGCGATCATGCATAAAACTTCTTCCCATGCAAGATCCCACGCAACTTCTGATATCGGAATTTCAGCAAGATTAGATGTTCCAAATCCTTTGAACCACTCCTGTCCACACTCTTCTTTGATGTTCTGTGCCTTCATCTCATGATTCAATGCGAAAATAAAACTTGCAAAATACTGCACAGACGAATCAGCTTTTTTCAACTTTTCAATATCTATACACAGATCATTTTTCAAAAGATTCCGTCCAGAAGTACTGTGCAAAATCTTACTGATCGTATCACAATGCATATCAATCAAACCCATACCAACCATCTCCTGTTAAATAATTTCTACTACTAATTGTATCACAAATCTTCTGTTTGATATACCCTGATCCATTCTTTTGTCTCATCATTTCTTTGTGTCTGGGAACTATTCTGGGATAAAAAATTGACAAGTTCATAACAACTGATCCAAATTTCACCATTTCCGTCTCTCTGTGATTCATCAAAAATCAACTGCATTCCAAAATGCAGATGATTTTCATCGATATTATTTACATTTTCTGTTGCACTGTAACCGGTTCTTCCCATATATCCGATTACATCTCCCGCCTGCACAACATCTCCTTCTTCCAATCCTTCTGCATAAGGTCTGTTCTGACGGAGATGGGCGTAATAATAATATCGCTTACCATCAAAACTTTCTATTCCAATCCTCCAGCCCCCATACTGATTCCAGCCAAGTGCTGTCACCTTTCCACTTTCTACCGCAATAATCGGTGTTCCGACCTGTCCCATCAAATCATGTCCCAGATGCTGTCTTTTATACCCATAACTTCTTGCAGTCCCAAAATCATCAAAATGTGAATACGGAAATCCTTTTGCAATTGGATGAAATGCTTTCAAACCATAACATTCCTTCCAGACAAGCTTTCCATTTTCTTCACACTGAATTTTATACTCACCGACCAGTTCTTCCAGAACCGCCCCGTATGCTTCTCTATAATATGAAAAATATTTCATATTTTCTGCATATTCTTTTACTGTTTTTTCTTTTGTAAGCAGTTTTTCTGCGATTTCCTCAAGATTTGAAGTTTTGTATTTTTTAAAGTCACCTCCATATTGCGCCCCCAGAATGGCAAGCAGATCGATCCAATTCAATGAAATTTCTTCAGAATGCGTTTCAAGGTCGTATTTATATGCGTCATTCATTGCTTTTGCCGTCACATCAAAATCCACCCACTTTATAAAATCTTCTTCTGCATTCGCATTACTCATCTTACTTAAGACATTCTCCTTCCATACTCCGACCATCCCCAGACTAAAAAAGACCAGAACACATCCCAGCCTTGTAAAAATTTTTCTGATATATTTTCGCATAAAAATTCCTGTTCACATATTTACTACAGAATATGATGCTGACAAACTTCAATATGTATAAATTTTTTAATTTTTTCATAGACTGGTTTAAATTCCCAAAAAACTGGAAGACTAATTATAAAAATGGTACGCCTAAGAAAGGATTTATATGAAACCTAAAATCGGAATTGTAATCTGTGGATTTATTGATCAAAAACAATTTGTCTCCAATGCCTACATCCAGTCTGTCCGATACTCCGGAGGGATTCCTGTTATTCTTCCTCTTGTACGTTCTGATGAACTGCTTCAGGAATATGTGAATTTCTGTGATGGATTTTTATTCTGTGGAGGCAATGATATCACTCCGCTTTTATTTGGACAGGAACCCCAAAATGGAAACGGCAAAACAAATATCACTCTGGATCTTTTTCAAATCCGGCTCATGAAATGTATACTAAAAACCCAAAAACCTGTCTTGTCTGTCTGCCGTGGAATGCAGGTTTTCAACGTCGCATGCAATGGTACAATTTTTCAGGATATTTCCCTTCATACCAATTCAAAGATCAACCATATGCAGCAATCTGATTCCCGCGAGGATCTATGCCATAAAATCAAAACAAAATCTGGCTCAATACTGAGAAAATATATAGGAAGCTGTTTATATGTAAACAGTTTTCATCACCAGGCAGTGGATAAGATCGGACAAAACATCAGCGTCAGTGCTTCTTCCTCCGATGGAATTGTTGAAGCCATCGAGATGATCTCCCATCCTTTTGCAATTGGCGTACAGTGGCACCCAGAATGTATGTACCGTACTTCCCAGGAAATGCGTGACCTCTTCACACATTTTATCTCACACGCAAAAGTATGAAAAGAGGCTGCTCTGTCAGAAAGATTCTTTAACCCTTCTGACAGAACAGCCTCCCGAATATTCTGTCTTAAAACATGCCTATTCCTAATTAAATATGTCCAAGTAATTTATCCACAGATACAAGTTTTACACTGAGAACGAAAATCTCTGTTGCAGCTTTCAGTTCTTCCAATGATGGATAAGATGGTGCGATACGGATATTTGTATCTCTTGGGTCTTTTCCATATGGATATGTTGCACCTGCAGGTGTCATTGTAACACCAGCTTCTTTTGCTTTTGCAACAATTGCCTTCGCACAGCCTTCCATAGAATCAAATGACATGAAGTATCCGCCACTTGGTTCTGTCCATGATGCAATACCAAGTCCATCAAGTTCTCTGTGAAGAGTATCCTCAATCATCTCAAACTTTGGTCTTAAGATATCAGCATGCTTTCTCATATGCTCTGTCATTCCATATAAATCTTTGAAATAACGAACATGACGAAGCTGATTAACCTTATCGTGACCGATTGTCTGAATCTTCATCTGTTCACGAATCTCTACAAGGTTTGCCATTGATGCACCCAGAGCTGCGATACCAGAACCTGGGAAACTGATCTTAGATGTTGATGCAAATTTATAAACAAGGTCTGGATTGCCCGCACGCTTAC
Source organism: Schaedlerella sp. (assembly GCA_036309085.1). Classification (GTDB taxonomy): domain Bacteria; phylum Bacillota; class Clostridia; order Lachnospirales; family Lachnospiraceae; genus Schaedlerella. The sequence goes on along the minus strand of JAXJUL010000001.1, from coordinate 31,641 downwards.
ATTCCAGTAGGATTTCCAGCAGATAGTCCTGTCTGTCATCATATAAGTGATGAATACCATAAGCATTATCCCAGTAAATACGAAAGTCAGGTGCTGCCGGTTTCAGACGCGCAAAACGCTGGATTGTTCTATAAGAATATGTGATACCTGTTGGGTTCGCATACTTTGGAACACACCAAATTCCCTTAATCGCATCATCTTCTGCTACAAGTCTCTCTACCATATCCATATCAGGACCATCAGAATGCATTGGGACCGGAATCATCTCAATTCCGAAATGCTCTGTAATCGCAAAATGTCTGTCATATCCTGGTACAGGACATAAGAATTTTACCTTGTCAAGCTTTGCCCAAGGTGTACTTCCCATAACACCATGTGTCATAGAACGTGAAATCATATCGTACATCAGATTCAAACTGGAGTTGCCAAAAATAATAATATTATCCTTTGCGATCTCCATCATATCAGAAAGAAGCATCTTTGCTTCCAAAATACCGTCCAAAACACCATAGTTACGGCAGTCATTGCCTTCTTCACAGATCAAATCTGAGTTACCATCCAATACGTCCAGCATCCCCATAGAAAGGTTCAACTGTTCAATTGATGGTTTACCACGTGACATATCTAATTTTAATTTTTTCTTTTTAACCTCTTCAAACTGTTTCTCAAGATCAGCCTTTAATTCTGTTAATTCTTCTACACTTAAATCTCTATATGCAGTCATGATATCTGTCCTCCAATCTCATACACTCATTTAAGAGATATATTATACAATTTTTGATTTTTAGTCAAGACTTCCTTGCATTTTTTGCCATATTTTTACATAATTTTAGTGTTTTTCAGGGGAAATATGAATTATCTCTTATTTTTTTATTCATTTCCTCAATATTAGAAATTATTTTCATCTCTATTTCATTCTGATAATTCATATTTTCATCTGAATTCGATACCGGAACACTTAATATTTCTGAGTTTTCTGACTTAAATCCAATATACTGCTGCCTCGTAAGGTTTCACCTTCTCCGCTCCGGGTTCTTTATAGTTTGAAATAAGAACACCTTTATTACTATTTATCATCTCTGCAATGGCTTCTGGCAATTCTACCTCATTTTCATAGAAGTTACAGACAACCACCAATTCTTTCCCAGCAAATTTTCTCTTATAAATAAACAGTTCTTCATGCTCTGATTCCAACAATTCATATGTACCGTACACGATAATATCATTTTCATGACGAAGCTGAATCAGTTTTTTATAATAATTGAAAACAGATTCCGGATCATTCACTTGTGCATGTGCATTGATCTTTGTATAGTTTGGATTTACACTCAACCATGGTATTCCTGTTGTAAATCCACCATTATCTGTCGCATCCCACTGCATCGGTGTTCTTGCGTTATCACGTCCTCTGGCACTGATGATTTCCATCATCTCTTCATGTGTATAGATTCCTCGATCACATACCATATCCTGGTAAATATTTTTTTCGTCTATATCATTTGTTTCTTCTATTTCTTTAAAGCACATATTTGTCATACCAAGTTCTTCCCCCTGATATACATATGGTGTTCCCTCCATCATATGTAGACAGGTTGCCAGCATTTTAGCGGAAATCTCACGATATTCTTCGGAATCATTACCCCATCTTGAGACAATTCTCGGTTGGTCATGATTATCCCAGTAAAGACTGTTCCATGCTTCCCCTTCCAACTCTGTCTGCCATTTACTCATAACCTTCTTCAATTCCGGAAGATAAATTTTTTTCTTTGTCCATTTTCCATATTCATCAAAGTCCAACAATTCTGTATGTTCAAATTGAAATACCATATTCAATTCATTCGTAGTTTCACCAGCATATTTTTTAGCTTCTTCAATTGTAACGCAATTTGCTTCTCCAACAGTCAGTAAGTCGTACTTACTTAATACTTCCCTGTTCATTTCCTGAAGATATTCATGCACATGAGGTCCATGTGCAGTGATACTTCCACAGAATGAATATTTTCCACCCATATTCACAGGGCCATTTTCGTATACATCCGGCTTGGAGATTAAGGCGATTACATCCATTCGGAATCCATCAATTCCCTTATCACACCACCAACTCATCATATCGTATACTTCTTTTCGGAACTTTGGATTGTCCCAATTCAAATCTGGCTGCTCCGGAACAAACTGATGCAGATAATATTGCCCTGTTTCCTTACTGTATTCCCACGCAGAACCACCGAAAAAACTTCCCCAGTTTGTCGGTTCATGTCCGTCCACCGGATCTTTCCAAATAAAATAATCTCTATATGGATTGTCTTTTGATTTTTTCGCTTCCGCAAACCACTTATGCTGATCTGAACAATGATTTACCACAAGATCAATTACGATTTTCAAACCAAGTTCATGTGCCTTTGCGAGCATTTTATCAAAATCTTCCATTGTCCCAAATTCATCCATAATATCCTGATAATCAGAAATATCATATCCATTGTCTTTATTCGGTGATTTATAAAACGGAGAGAGCCAGATTACATCCACTCCCAGATTCTTTACATATTCAAGACGCTGTGTAATCCCGTTCAGATCACCGATTCCATCTCCATTACTGTCCATAAAACTTCTTGGATAAATCTGGTATACAACTGCTTCCTTCCACCATTTCTTTTTCATGTTACTCTCCCCCGTAAAATGATATTTTTTAAATTGTTTCTTACTTTTAGTATATACGAGCGTAACAACAAATCAATATATCAAATCTTGAATCATTAAGAAAATTCAGGATTTTTTTCTTCTTGCATTATTTTTATATTACCAATTTGTGCATTTTTATCATTTTTTTAGTTGTGCCTTCCTGTCGTTTAGTGTATAATGATAATACATATTTGAGATGTAGATTACTCAAAAATACTACATAAAGGAGCAACTGATTATGGTAAATTTAATTACAGGACAAAAAGGAAGCGGAAAGACACAGCAGGTCATCGCAATTGCTAACGAGAAAGTAAAAACAGCGAATGGGAACGTAGTATTGATCAAAAAGAGCCATCGTGATACATATAGTGTAGATTTCAACGTACGTGCAATTTGCATGGCAGAGTTCCAGGACATCACAACACAGGAAGAGTTCGTAGGTTTCTTATATGGTATGGTAGCTGGTAACCACGATATTGAAACAATCCTTATCGACGGTGTTTTAAAACAGGCTGATATCACAGAAGACAGTGTTGCTGATTTCTTACAGAAACTGAATAAAATTTCCAAACAGTACAATATCGAATTCTACGCATCTGTTAGCACAATGCCAGAGAACATTGATGGAATCGATAGTGAAGATTTTAAGGTAATCGCCTAATATGCACTTGTAATTCATTACAAAAGAAAAGGTGCTGATACATTTATAGGAAGTTTTCTTATGATTGTATCAGCACCTTTTTTATTCATTATTTAACCAGAAAAAACCAGGTTCATTTTCAGAACCTGGCTTTTATCTTCCTATTTCAGGGAAAGGACTGTATTTGTCTCTTTTCCTTCTTTATATTCTACTGTAATTTCATCGCCAACATTATATTTAATGATGTTAATATAATCTACAACAGAAACATCGAAAATTGCATCTGATCCATCGATCATCACAAAGTAATGTGAATTTCCATCGATAACTCCCTGTGCAATCTTTGTAATTTTACCTGTAATCTCTTGAACCTCTCTTGTATCTTCTTCCACTGCCTTGATTCCATTCTCATACATTAATTCTGTATAATTGGATTCACACTCGCTGACTGTATCTCCTGTCGCAACAATCTGATACTTCTGTACATTTACCATCGCATACATTTTCACAAGTCCTGCCGCGTCTTTCAGCGCGATGAAATATGTCGGTTCACCTGAAATATTGAGAAGAAGCGGAAATGTCGCCGCATAACCAAGATGCTGAACCTGTCCTTCTGCGGATGACATAGCGGATTCTTCAGTTGCCCCTTCACATGTATAGAATCTTGTCTCCATTGTTCGTGAATTCATCAGAACAAATCCTACATTGGACTGATCACCACTTACGGATGTCAAACCAGAATATACCCATACATCATCATCAATTGCTAGATAGTTATATCCATCTGTTGTAGTCAGACAGTCTTTTTGTCCAAGAACACTGTTCAGGAATCCGTGTTTTAGTGTACCATAGTAGTTAAATAATTCTACCAGAAGTTCAGCTGAATATGCACGGTCAATCCACTGTGGTACATCTTCGATCGCATAATCGATCGTCTCACCTGTAACTGCATTACAAAGTACCACTCGACCAATTGTCTCACCACCAAACAGACCGATGTTATACTTTTTCACAGGACATACCCAATATGGAACACCATCTTCATCTACCTCAAAACTAAGTTCATCAAAAATATAAGTAGGATAATTGAATCTGAGATGTCTGTAAATATTGCGATTAAAATGATCACTTGTTGTGTACTTCATTCCTTCCGGAAGCTTCACTAGATTTGTTGACTGTGTTGCCATATCAATTGTAATATAGGCTGGAATACCATCGCCCATATTAGTAAACCACTTGATCAGACTGGCATATCTGAGTGGTGAAATTCGTACAGGCTGATCCTGATAGTTAATCTGAGTATAAAGTTCATCAACTTCAAACTGAGACACCATATCTACCATGCTTCCCATCTTACGATTACCCAGAAGTGCTGCGGAATCCTTATCAAGCAGAGGAATCTGATCATAAGATACTTCTTCGATGTCTTTCACAAAGTCCCCTTCTTCTACTTTCAAAAGCTGCTGATATTTCTTGGCATTCACAATCGGAGAAGAAAGAATTGCTCCCACAAGATAAACACCTGCCACAACAATAAGTACAGCAGTAAGAATCCTGATTACCGGCAGCTTTTTAATCTCATATTTTGTCGGCTTTTTCTTTACAATGTATGCTGCAATCGCAATGACTAAAAGACTCATCACAAATACCCATATATCTGCTGAATGAATATTGATTGCAGGCAATGTTACATAATAGTACACTCCGGCTAAAAGAATAACTCCAATAACCAGCCATATTTTGAGCTTCATATTTTTCATAAGCCACTTCCTTTCTAAAATATCAAGTCATACTTGATATTTTAATCTATAATAAAAAAAATTATATCACTTCACAATTAAAAACTCAACCCGACTCTTTCCTTCTCTCGAAATGAAACAGACCCGGAAAGGCATCAAAACCTTCCCGGGTCCTGTTATTTCTATTAACTATTCTTCTGATCTTGCAGCAATTTCTTTCTGCTGTACATCAGCCGGAGCCTGCTCATATCTTGCGAATTCGTATTCGTAAACGCCTCTTCCACCTGTCATGGAACGAAGAACTGTACAGTATCCAAATAATCCTGTCATTGGGATATCAGCTTCAATGATCTGTTTTCCGCCATGAACTGGAGTCATACCAAGTACACGACCACGTCTCTTATTCAAATCCCCCATAACATCTCCTGTATATGCATCAGGAACTGTTACTTTCAGGGATGCAATTGGTTCAAGGAGAACCGGACCAGCTTCCATGATACCTTTCTTAAATGCCTGAATTGTAGCTGTCTTGAATGCCATTTCAGAAGAGTCTACTGGATGATAAGATCCATCATAAAGTACAGCTTTGATACCAACTACTGGATATCCGGCAAGAGGTCCTTTTACTACAGATTCCTGCAGACCTTTTTCTACTGCTGGGAAGTAGTTCTTTGGAACTGCTCCACCTACTACTTCTTCTTCAAAGATATATGGTGTTTCCATATCGCCTGAAGCTGAGAAACGCATCTTAACGTGGCCATACTGTCCGTGTCCACCTGACTGTTTCTTGTATTTTGTATCTACATCAGAGTTCTTACGGATTGTTTCACGGAAAGCTACCTTTGGTGTTTCCAGAGTAATCTCTGCTTTATATCTTGCTGCAAGCTTGCTTGCTACAATTTCAAGATGCTGATCACCCATACCATAAATCAGTGACTGACGGTTTTCGCTGTCTACTACTGTCTTAAGAGTTACATCTTCTGCCTGAAGTCTTGCCAGAGCCTGAGCAACCTTATCTTCTTCACCTTTTGTCTTAACTACATATTTCATATATGTATATGGTTTAGAATACTCTGTCTTGGAATATACAACCTGTGTAGCCTTTGTTGCAAGAGTATCGCCAGTCTTAGTTGTGTTAAGTTTTGCGATTGCTCCGATATCACCTGCGAAGAGTTCACTTACTTCTGATGGCTTGTTACCACACATTGTATAAAGTTTTCCTGGTTTTTCTTCTGAGTCAGAGTTTGTGTTGTAAAGTACATCATCGCCTTTAAGAACACCTGAGCAAACTTTAACAAATGAATATTTACCGATGAATGGGTCAACCATTGTTTTAAATACGTATGCTGTTTTAGCTTTTGCGAAGTCATAGTTAGCTTCATAGATATCATTCTTTGTACGATTCATACCTACGCAATGTCTCTTGTTTGGACTTGGGAAGTAACGAACGATATCAGACAACAGATTTTCTACTCCGTGAGCCATGATATTAGATCCCATAGCTACAGGAACAATTGTATTTTCCATAACCTGTGTTCTGAGAGCGGAACGAATCTCTTCAACTGAGAATTCTTCACCACCAAAGTAGCGATCCATAAAGTCTTCACTTGTTTCTGCAACAGCTTCCATAAGAGCTTCTCTGAGAATCTCATAGTTAGGCATACAGTAATCAGGAATTGGGCATTCTTCAATCTTAGCAAGACCAGTGTATCTTCTTCCTGCATCTTTTACGATGTTAACATAACCAACAAGTTTTTCGTTCTCGCGGATTGGCTGATAGATTGGAGCGATCTTTTTGCCGTATTTTGCTTCCAGATCTGCAACTACCTGACGGAAACTTGCATCATCAACGTCCATTTCTGTAACGAAGATCATACGTGGAAGGTCATATTTTTCGCAAAGTTCCCATGCTTTTTCTGTACCAACCTGAACACCGGCTTTACCAGATACAACGATAACTGCTGCATCTGCTGCACTTACTGCTTCTTCTACTTCACCTACAAAATCGAAATATCCAGGAGTATCAAGAATGTTGATTTTTGCTTTTTCCCATTCTACAGGAATCAGACTTGTGCTGATTGAAAACTGACGTTTCTGTTCTTCCTTATCAAAATCACTAACTGTGTTAGCTTCGGATACTTTACCCATACGATTTGTAGCACCAGTTACATATAACATAGCTTCTGCAAGACTTGTCTTACCACATCCGCCGTGTCCAAGCAATACTACGTTTCTAATCTCATCTGTTCTGTAAACTTTCATGTTGTTGCCTCCTCGTGTTTAAATTCCATGCAGTTAAGGTCCCTGCACGAACACTCTGCTAATATTCTACTAAAAATTTTCTCTATTTACAACTATTTTATGATATTTTCACAAAAAACTTGCAAATTTTCTAACATTTTTGTTCTAAATTCAAGACAAATTCAGATAGAAAATGTATTTCTTTACTTTCACAAGTTGAAATGTTAAAATATCTGTATCTATTTTAAGATTAAGAGAAAGGCTTTTGTTATGAAAACAATCAAAATTGGCTTTATCGGTCTCGGACTGATCGGGGGCTCCATCGCCAGAGCAATCCGCCAGTATTATCCAGACTATGAACTTCTCGCATTTGATAAGAACAAAGAGACACTTGCACTTGCCGTACAGGAAGGCGTTATTCATACAGCATGTACATCGATTGATGACAATTTTCAGGGGTGCAGCTATATTTTCCTGTGTACACCGGTTTCCTATAACACTGCCTACCTGAGTCAAATCAAACCATTCATCGGTCCTGACTGTATTCTGACAGATGTTGGAAGTGTAAAAACATCTATTCATAAAGAAGTCATTACACTCGATATGGAAGACTGTTTCATCGGCGGACATCCTATGGCAGGTTCAGAAAAAAGCGGCTTTGTTAATTCCAAAGCACTTTTGATTGAAAATGCTTACTATATCCTTACACCATCTGCAAAGGTTTCAGAAAATAAGGTGGAAGCATACCGTTCTTTTGTAGAATCACTGAAAGCGCTTCCGATTGTTCTTGATTATAATGAACACGATTACGCGACGGGAGCGATCAGCCATCTGCCTCATATCATCGCTTCCAGTCTTGTAAATTATGTGAAAAATGCGGATACAAAAGATGAACTTATGAAGCATCTGGCAGCCGGAGGATTTAAAGATATCACAAGAATTGCGTCCTCTTCTCCTGTTATGTGGCAGCAGATCTGTCTCACTAATAAGGAACACATTTCCCATATACTTGGAGACTATATTGAACTTTTAAAATCGACAAAAGAAAAAATCGATCAATGCAATAAAAATGCTCTGTATACTATGTTTGAATCTTCCCGTGACTACCGCAATTCCATGCCGGGAAGTTCCGCCGGACCAATCAAAAAACAATTTGCTGTTTATTGTGACATCATCGATGAGACAGGTGCAATCGCTGTAATTTCTACGATTCTTGCAAGCAAGGCAATCAGTATCAAAAATATAAGCATTGTTCACAACAGAGAATTCGAAGAAGGCGTACTCAAAATTGAATTTTATAATGAAGATTCTTCTATACAGGCTGCACAATTATTAAAAAAATATCGTTATACTGTATATGAAAGATCTTAAAACAACGATTAGTATAAAAAGGATGTGAATTTTTATGGAATTGACAAATATTTCTGGTCTGCGCGGAACTATCACCGTTCCCGGTGACAAATCTATTTCCCACAGATGTATTATGTTTGGCTCACTTGCCAAGGGAATCACCGAAGTTCATAACTTCTTACAGGGAGCAGACTGTAAGGCAACTATCGACTGCTTTACCAAAATGGGGATTCAAATTGATAATAAAGGAAACACTGTCATTGTTCATGGTAAGGGGCTTCATGGTCTTACTAAACCTGCAGAAACTCTCGATGTCGGCAACAGCGGAACAACCACACGACTGATTGCCGGAATCTTGGCAGGACAAAAGTTTGAATCCAGACTTTCTGGAGACAATTCTTTAAACTCCCGCCCAATGAAACGAATCATTGAACCATTGACAGCAATGGGAAGCAATATTTCCAGTATTAAACGTAATGGTTGTGCTCCATTACTGATTACTCCGGGACAATTACATGGTATTCATTATGATTCACCAGTTGCCTCCGCTCAGGTAAAATCCAGTATTCTTCTTGCCGGATTATATGCCGATGGCGAAACTTCTGTAACAGAACCTTCTCTTTCCAGAAACCATACAGAACTAATGCTGAAAGAGTTTGGTGCCAACATCCGTTCCAAATACGAAATTGGCAGCACAAGGGCTACTTCCATCATCACACCTTGCGAAGAACTCTATGGACAAAAGATCACAGTCCCGGGAGACATTTCTTCTGCAGCATATTTCATCGTGGCTGGGCTGATCGTTCCTGATTCCGAAATTCTCATTAAAAATGTAGGAATCAACTCTACCCGTGCCGGCATCCTGAAAGTTTGTGAAGATATGGGCGGTGATATTCAGCTTCTCAATAAACGTACGGAAGGCGGAGAACCAATCGCAGATATCTTAGTCCGCACAAGTAAACTCCATGGTACAATTATTGATGGTGATATTATTCCAACTCTTATCGATGAAATTCCTGTGATTGCAGTTATGGCTGCCGTTGCCGATGGAATCACTTTAATCAAAGATGCTGCCGAATTAAAAGTAAAAGAAACAGACCGTATCGAAACAACCACTGATAATCTGCAGGCTATGGGCTGTGATGTTACACCGACTGACGATGGCATGATTATTCATGGTGGAAAACCATTACATGGAGCTAACATTCACACATTACTTGACCATCGTATTGCAATGGCCTTCAGTATTGCGGCTTTGGTTGCTCAAGGAACTACCAAAATTTTAGACAGTCATTGCGTAGATGTATCTTATCCAACATTCTACGATACATTTGAATATTTATTATAACGAAATATAGGAGGACTACATATGAAAACAGGCAAAAGATTTTTTACATAAGGGCTAGCTTTACTGACTACTGTTAGTCTTTGTTCCTGCAACAAATCCACTGAAACACTAACTGATACTATAATTGAAACTTATCTCATTTCTGAAGAAGATCTCGCCTTTCTTATCCAGGGAAATCTTGACGCACTTTATACAGGAAATGTTTCTGATGAATTCCTTGAAGCAGCCCGCACCACATCCGAAGAAGTTGAAGCTATGCACCAAAAAAAAATGGAATCACAAGCAGAATATTTTTCCAGTTATTGGGGGATTATTAATGAAGACAATAACGAAAGTTTTTACGATTTAGATGAAACTTTCCAAAATGAGATTATTCAATTGTACAAAGAAATCTATAGCCTTACTAAATATGAAGTATGTACTCCAGAAAAACGTGAAAACGGTGAATATATCGCAGAAGTAAAAGTTTACCCTATTAATGTTATGACTTTAGCCAATAGGGCATCCTATACATACCAACCATTACAGGACTTCATTTTCGAATATACAACTGATGAACTCGCTTCTATGAGCGCAGAAGAATATGCTGCTTACACTCTCGAATATGGCAGAATTATTCTTCAGCTAGTGCAAGAACGACTGGAATACGCAAAACCAATGGAAGAAAAATCTGTATTAATGCGTTTAAACCTTGATGATGAAATGGTTTTAACACTAAATGAAGATGATTATGCGAATTTTGATAATTTCTTTATTTATTATCCATGATAATTTCAATACCCACAAAACCTGTTACTAAAAACTTCATTTGAACACACCATAGCAACTAAAAAACTCCAGAATAGCATCACTAAAGTGATCCTCTGGAGTTTTTATTTTAATTTAGATTTTTCAACATCTCACTTACCGTCTTCCCATACACCGGATGACGCTTATACGGTGCAATTTCTGCAAGAGGTTTTAATACAAATTCTCTATTATGCATATCCACATGCGGAATACAAAGATCATTTTCTTCTATTATAATATCATCATAAAATATGATATCCAGATCCAGTGTTCTTGGTCCCCAGTGAATCAGTCTCTCTCTTCCCGCCTCGGCTTCTATCCTGTGCAGCTCTTTCAACAATTCTTTCGGAGTCATCAATGTTCGAAGTTTCAAACACCCATTCAGAAAATCATCCTGCTTCACACCGCCATATGGTTTCGTCACAAGCCATTCTGAAATATTTTCCACCTTACCTTCTGGCATTGCTTTCATCTTTTCCACTGCCACATCAAGATAGTTTTCTTTTTCTCCAAGGTTAGACCCTAATGCGATATAAGCTGTATGCCATCCTCTCTCAATTTCAACGGATACCGATTCCAACGGAAGTCCAACTGGTGCCCACGGTTTTTTTATCTCAAGCAAAACCTTTTCCAGGCCTTCTATATTTAATAGCAATTCTTCCGCAAGACTTTCTGCTACACGCTCAATTAATTGGAATGTATGTTCCTTCATATATTTCGTAATGAACTGACTAACTTCTCCATAATGAATTGAAGCTGTCAGTTCATCCGTCTTTCCGGCTTTTCTTGTATCTGTAAACATTGTCAATGAAACAAGAAATTTTTGCCCCAAAATATTTTCTTCTGGAAACACTCCATGATTTGCAAATACTTCCAGATTTTCTATCTTTATTTTATCCATCTTTTTATTCCTATCTCTCTCGCAAAATCGCTTCTGCCATTTTTATCGCTCTGTAATTCGCCTGAACATCATGAACTCTCACAAAGCTACAACCTTTCATAAGACCTATCACAGTTGTTGCAAGTGTTCCTTCCTCCCTTTCTGTAACCGGAAGATCTAACGTCCGTCCAATCACAGATTTTCTGGATGTTCCCAAAAGAATCGGATAATTAAGCTGCAATAATTCTTCCAAATGATTTAATATCTTCAGGTTCATCTCATATGTTTTGGCAAATCCAATTCCTGGATCCAGTATAATCTTTTTATCAGCGATTCCATGTTTTTTTGCAATCCGGATACTATCTTGCAAATCCTCCAGAACGTCCATGATAAAATTCTGATATTCTGTATCTTTACGGTTATGCATCAAACAGCAGGAAACTTTAGACTCAGCAATTACATCTGCCATTTTTTTATCATATTTTAATCCCCAAATATCATTGATCATGTCAGCACCGGCAAAGATTGCTTCCTTTGCAACCTTACTTTTATATGTGTCTACAGAAACAGGCACGTCAAATCTTTTCTTTAAAGCCTCTATAACAGGAACAACTCGAAATATTTCTTCTTCATCTGAAATCTGTACATGATCAGGTCTTGTAGACTCACCACCTACATCTAGAATATCCGCACCTTCTGAAATCATTTTTTCAGCCTGTAAACATGCTGCATCAATAGATGGATATCTTCCACCATCCGAAAATGAATCTGGCGTTACATTCAGAATTCCCATAATATACGTTCTGTTGTCTGTGTCAAATTTTTTACTGCCTATGATCATATATCAATCTCCATATTTTTCTTTTCCATACTCCAGTTACATTCTTTTTCGGTAAGACATTGATAGCATGCTCTTGATTTTTTATCACTAATATAAAGAAGTTTTCCAAGCTCTGACATTCCATCTGTCATCTTTCGGTGTTCAAGAATGGCCTGCATAATCTGCTTCTTTTCTTCTTCTGTATAATATTCCTCCGCAATCTCTCCGAGGATCACTTTTGCAATCTCTGAGGAAGCAATTTCGTGAGGAATTTTTTTCTTGTATTGTCTGTATTTCCCAATATCATGAAGAAGTGCTGCTGCATAAATCACTTCTTTTCGAAACCCAAGGTTCTGTTCCAGATTTAAAATATATGCAATCCTTGCAACATCCAGATAATGCTCCATTTGATGACAACAGAAAATCCGGTCAGATTCTGCCTTTTTTAATTTTTTATAATGTTTTTTATAGAGAGGATGATTTCTGATTGCTTCACATTCTCTCATATTATTTCACCAGCATCAAAAATGTATTGGCCAGTTCAAAATTTTCAAGAAATTCTCCTCTTTTTACAATCGTAACTGTCTTGCTGCCCGGCTTTTTGATTCCTCTCATGGTCATACACATATGTTCCGCCTCAATCATCACCATAACTCCCTGTGGCTTCAGATATTCCATCAATGCATCCGCGATCTGTCCGGTAAGCTGTTCCTGAATCTGTGGTCTTTTTGCAAACACCTCAACTGTTCTTGCCAGCTTACTCAACCCAACAACCTTTCCATCTGGAACATAAGCAATATGAACCTTTCCATAAAATGGGAGGAGGTGATGTTCACATGTAGAATAAAACTTTATGTCTTTTTCCACAACCATTTCATTATTGTCTGCATGAAATGTTTTCATTAAATGTGGTTTTGCTGACTGATCTAATCCGCCATATATTTCCTCATACATTCGTGCAACACGGTCCGGAGTCTCTCGCAAACCTTCTCTATCTACATCCTCTCCGATTCCCTCCAGCAAAAGTCGCACGGCCTGTTTTACTTTTTCCTTATCTATCATACTTTTCCCTCATATTTTTATTTACACACTGAATTATATTTTTCAGATAAGACAATGAACCAAAAGCCAGAATCACTGCTTCCTCACACATCTCAGAACATGCTTTCTGAACTGCTTTTTCAATATTACTCACAGCATAAACCTGACATGATTCTTTACAATACTTTTGCATCGTCTTTCCTAATTGCTCAGAATCAAGTGTTCTTTGCTCATTCGGCAAATCAACTGTATATATTTTCTCTGCAAGGGGTGCCATAATCTGCGCAATCTTTTCATAGGCCTTGTCTTTGAATACTCCACAGATAAAAATCTTTTTCTTATCGTGAAAATACAATTCCATGGATTCTCTTAATCTTTTTGCTGCATCTTCATTATGAGCTCCATCAATTACGATTATCGGTTCTTCGCAAATGCACTGAAAACGCCCAGGCCATTCTGTTTTTAGCAGTCCTCGTTTTATGTTATCTTCCGAAAGACCTGCTACCACGTTAGAGTCTGCAAATTCTAACACAGTCGCTGCATTTATCATCTGATAATTTCCCGAAAGATTAATTTTGAGATTCTTCCAATTTTTATAAGAAAAACAACTTCCCTTATAATCACTTTTTTCTACAACGATCTTCTCTGGCTCTGCAAATATAATTCTGCACCCTAGCTGTTCTGCACGTTTCTGTAAAATTCTTTGTACACTTTCTTCTTGTTTTGCAGAAATCACAACACATCCTGGCTTTATAATTCCTGCTTTTTTCCAGGCAATTTCCTCCACAGTATCGCCAAGAATTCCCATATGATCTTTGCTAATTGGAGCAAATACTGCTGCCTTTGTATTACCTACAACATTGGTTGCATCTTCATCACCACCAAGACCAGTCTCCAATACAACATAGTCACATTGCTTTTTATTAAAATATAAAAAAGCTATTGCTGTCTCGACTTCAAAAATTGTAGGACTATTCTGTCCTTTTGTCTCCATACGTGCAATAGCTCTCTTTACTTTCTCTACTAATTCTGCAAAATCCTCTTCTGAAATCCACTCTCCGTTCACCTGAATCATCTCAAGATAAGACATTACCGCTGGAGAACTATACTTTCCTGTTTTATATCCAGCTTCACTTAAAATCGTGGAAATAAAACTGAGAGTAGATCCCTTTCCGTTCGTTCCCGCAATATGAATAAACTTCAATTCATCCTGCGGATTCCCGAGTTCATTTAATAAATTTCGAATCGTATCCAAGCCAAGTACACTTCCGTATTTCGACACATTGTCCAAATATACCCTTGCTTCTTTATAGGTCACGTTTCTTGCTTCCCTTCATTAATGTGTTCTATTTTTACAATATCTCATATCATATCACTTCATATGCATTCCGACAAGCCCATTTTTATTCCTTTCTCTTCCCCAACTTTCCATCCATCTTATCCAATGTCTCCAGAAAATGCTGCAGAGCAATATTCGAATCATGTTTACGCCATACCCTTAAAATCTTTGCAAACTCATCCTTACCTTTCAACGGAACAAATTCGAGGTTATCCGCGCGGATCAGCTTTTTTGTAACATAATCCGGCAAAATAGAGATTCCTTCTTCTGCTGCTACCATCATTAGCACTGACTCCGCATCACTGGATCTTAGCAAAATTTGCGGAAGATATCCTGCCTGCTTATAAAGTTCCATGAAATGATCATCTCCATAAGACTCACCTGTACTGGAAGGGGTCATATAGATAATTGATTCATTTTTCAACTCCTGTCTTGTAAGAACATCTCTATGTGCATAAATATGATGCTTATGCATTGCTACAACAAGCGGTGACATCTCATGAATCTTCCACTTCACTTCTGTTTCCTGCGTAATATTTGTACTATCCCATGTAAAAATAATATCATAATCCCCGTTAAATAGACCTGCCGCTAAAGTATCTGTATCCCCTCTATAACAACTCAAAAGAATATTGGGGTACTCCAGATGAAAAATTCTAAGAATTTCCGAAAGATTGCTTCTTTCATACCCTTTTGTATAACCAATACGAATGGAACCTACCAGTCCTGTCGATGCTTCCTGTACCTTTTCCAGTGCCCTGTCAATGCGGCTGACAATTGCCTTAGCTTCTGATAAAAATACATTTCCCGCAGGTGTCAGTTCAATTGGACGCTTACTGCGATCGAATAACTGAACATCCATCCGCTCTTCCAAAGACTGAATTTGCTGTGTGATCGCAGTTTGTGATATGTAAAATTGATTGGCTGATTTTGTAAAACTCTTATACTCTGCCGCCGCTATAAAATATCTTAATTGATTTATATTCATATCTGTTCCCTCGGTAACATAAGTTTTACTTATTTTAATATAGAAATATCATATTTGCAATCACTCTTCTATTTTATTATAATAATTCAGAAACTGCGTATATCTGATACACAGTTCACAATTTGAGGAAACTCATTATTATCAGGAGGAAATTTATGAAAAGAGAATCTTTTGGTTCACGTCTCGGCTTTATCCTTGTATCAGCCGGATGTGCCATCGGTCTTGGCAATGTGTGGAAATTCCCATACATTTGTGGACAGTACGGCGGTGCTGCCTTTATTCTTATTTACTTAATGTTTCTTCTGCTTCTCGGTATTCCGATTCTTGTCTGCGAATTTGCAGTAGGACGAGGAAGCAGACAGAGCGTTGCTACCTGTTTTGAAAAACTGGAACCAACTGGTACATCCTGGCACAAGCTGAAATTCATCGGAATTGCCGGATGTTACTTGTTAATGATGTTCTATACAATGGTCAGCGGGTGGATGCTGAATTATTGTTTCAAGAGTCTGACAGGCGAATTTGCCGGTGCTACACCAGATGAAATTGGTGCAACCTTTAGCAATATGCTTGGAAATGTTCCTGAGATGATCCTCTGGACAGTGATCATCATTGTTCTTGGTTTTATCGTATGTGCTTTTGGTCTTAAAAACGGAATCGAAAAGATTACAAAAGTAATGATGCTTGCACTTCTTTCAATCATGGTAATCCTTGCAGTCAACTCTGTATTGATGGATGGTGCTATAGAAGGTGTACGTTTCTATCTTGTTCCAGACTTTGAAAGAATTGCAGCGGCAGGTATTGGAAATGCAATTTATGCTGCGCTCAGTCAGTCATTCTTTACATTATCCATCGGTATCGGTGCTATGCTGATCTTTGGAAGCTACCTTGATCATACACGAAGCCTTACAGGAGAGGCTATCAGCATCACTACGCTTGATACATCCGTAGCTTTAATCGCAGGATTCATCGTTATCCCTGCATGTTTTGCCTATGGTATTGAACCTGGCGCAGGTCCAAGCCTTGTATTTATTACACTTCCAAATATTTTCGCACAGATGAGCGGAGGAACAATCTGGTGTTTCTTATTCTTCCTCTTCCTTACATTTGCTGCATTTTCAACAATCACAGCAGTTTTTGAAAATTTGATTGCATTTAATCTGGACTTATTCGGATGGAGCCGTAAAAAAAGCATCCTCGTATGTGCAGCTTTGATTCTTGTATTGAGTATGCCTGCAGTACTCGGATTCAATGTACTTTCCAATATTCAGCCACTTGGTACTGGAACAAATCTTATGGATTTGGAAGACTTTATCGTATCCAATAACCTCCTTCCTCTTGGAAGTATCTGCTATGTACTTTTCTGCACAACAAAGAATGGTTGGGGATGGGATAACTTCATTAAAGAAGCAAATGCTGGTACAGGAATGTCTTTCCCTAAAGTACTCAGACCTTATATGACATATGGAATTCCAGCAATTATCAGTATCATTTACTTAAAAGGATACTATGATTTCTTTACAGATCCTAATAAAGGACTTAGCACAACAGCAATCTGCGGATGGATGGCATTCGGTGTCATTTTCCTTGTGTTTGTAATCTATTGCACAGTCGCAAAAAGTAAAAAGAAATAGAGGAACATATATTTTTGGAGTGCTGTAATCAGCACTCCAATTTTTATAAACAACTCACACTTTAATAATAACTCACTTTCACATTTTTCCCCATATGTGTCAGGATTTCTTCAAACTTACGAACGAGGTGTTTTCTTCTCGTCAATTCAAAGGAAAAGTCATCATCCACATGAGCCTCATTCAATGCTGTTCCCACGAAAATATTCAAATCAGTGCACTCTTCAATTATTAATTTTGCAAGTTTTGATGCTCCATTCTCTTTGTCCAGTTCATCAAAAAATTCCACATCAAATTCTTCATCATTATATTTCTGGAGCAATTTTAATGTCTTACCAAGTGTAAGTACTCCCTCAATGACAAGATCCAGGCCGTCTATTGTCGCCATCGGCGGAACATTAGAATCAGAACTTTCCGCCTTTGTCACAATCTCTTTATCAAGATATTTGGCAGCAATCTTGGAACTCGTCCCTCCCGCAACAACCTTCTTTCCATGGGCTTTCATAAAGTCTTTCATAATTCTTTCATCATCTTCTTGGTGCTTTGGTGGTCCGGTGAAAAGATTCACAATCTTTCTTTCTATAATGCGAGTCACTGCGATCGTTGTGTCATCTTTCGGATTATTTCCATAAAGCATATCACACATATCACTGAGCATGGCTGTAAGTCGGGCCGCTGAGAGCGTAATCTTTGTACAATCTAACGCATATCCTGACATATGATCCCATGTCCAGCCCAGCATATCAAAGTTCTCATCTGCGCTGGCATAGAGAGCTCCATCACTCATCAGAACAAAGCAGTCATTCTTCTGTGCCTGAAAACTATATTCATGTATTTTCTTGCCTTCAATCACCCTTGTCTCATATGGATAATTTACAATTTTATTATTTCTTATAAAAATACATCCCGGATTATCAAATTCCACAAGGTACGCCGTTCCATCATGAAAAATCTGCAGAATACTGAAAGTCGCATATGCCACCTTTCGTTCTTGACAGATCGGCAGAGTCTTTGCGATTGTTTCTACACAATCTTCGAGCTTTGCACCTTCTTTAAACATTGTTGCGAGAATCTTCGAAGTAAGGGTTGCAAGGATATTTGCTTTTACACCACTTCCCATACCATCTGCAAGAATTACAATATCAGAATCCTGTGTTTTTAAAGTCTCAACTTTATCACCACATAACTCTTCGCCATACTTATTCAGACTTTTCCAGGCCATATCAATGCTAATCATTCCATGCCTCCTCATCATTCAGTGCAGAATCTCTGAGTTTCGTCAATGTAACCTTTGTCTCAGCAGTTGTTTCACCAAGAAGTCCTGCTATTTCCTGTGCTACCATCATCTGCTTTTCGATAACTTTCTGTGCCATCTCAAGTGTCTCAAGACGGAAGTTGTAATGCAGTTCTTTTCGTTTTTCTCTTGTAGAAATATCCCGGAACATTACAAACGCATTTTCTGTATCAGGCACATATACAATTGTTTCTTCTGCAATCATTTTCCCTCCACTCAGAGAAACTTTTTTAAGTTTAACATCCTCCTGTGTAAGCAGCACCTCTTCTACGTCCTGTGTTTCTATGAATTCAAACAAATATCTATCCAATGCTTCTTCTCTGCTTACTCCAAGAAAATCCAAACCAGCTTTATTGCATTCCTGAATATGTAAATCTTTATCCACGAGATAAATCATATCTGGTACAAGATCCATAACAAGGTTGGACATTGTTTCTGCACGCATCAACGCATATGGCATACAAGTCTCAACACTTGCTTTTCCCTGATAGACAGCAATTGCTTTTTCACGACAAGTATCATATCCACATGCGCCACAGTTAAGTTCATCTTTTATAGAATGTTTATCCATTGCTTTTAATATTTCAACAATTTCCTCTTCTGTTGGATATTTTATATTCAATTCTCTGTTTCCAAAATCTTTTTTTAATTCAGGAAATTCCTTATTCATGATTTTTACTGCATGTTTCTTTTCAATCCCTTTTTGAATTCTTGTAATCGCTTTTGCATAAGTAGTATTCCAACTTGCAGAAGCCGGACCTGTTACACAGCCACCTTCACAAATATTAACTTCAATAAAACAATTCTGAAGTTCTCCATTTTGAAGAGATTCCAATACCCCTTTACAGTTATTGATTCCATCTACAAACACTGTATTATAATGATCACTTTCTTTCATCAACATTACAGAACGAATCACACCGCTGCTGATAGGATATAATCTGTTGATCTCAGGACATGGATTCCCAAATTCCTTATCGTCACATTCACAGATATCTATATTTTCTTCTCTAAGCCATTTGATCAGTTCTTCAAATGTCATAACTGCATCCACCGCACCAAAGACTCTCTCATCCCCGACAGCTTCTTTTTTCTTTGCAATGCATGGTCCTAGGAATACTACTTTGCAGTCATTTCCATATAATTCCTTAATATATCTTCCATGCGCAATCATTGGCGATACAACAGGTGCCATATATTTTGAACAATCAGGATAATATTT
This sequence comes from Schaedlerella sp., assembly GCA_036309085.1. GTDB lineage: Bacteria > Bacillota > Clostridia > Lachnospirales > Lachnospiraceae > Schaedlerella. Next base: position 11,643 of record JAXJUL010000001.1, on the reverse strand, counting down.
TTCAATCATATCGTTTACACTCGGGCAACAGGTTGTAATGATATTTTCCATCTTTTCTTCCCGTACAAGACGCTTATATTCTTCTGTAACAATCGCAGCCCCCTCTGCTGTCTCACGTACTTCGGAAAAACCAAGCTTCATCAATGCATCTACTATCTGTCCCTTTGTTTCATATTTCAAAATTCCCGAATATGATGGTGCAAGAGAAACAACTGTTTTATATCCCTGACGCATATATCCTTTGATTCTTTCCATGTCTGTTGCATAAACTTTTGCATGCTGAGGACACACTTCCAGACAATGACCACAGTTAATGCAATGATCCTGTATAATTCTTGCCTGTCCGTTTTCCACCCTGATTGCATTTACGCCACAATAACGAACACATTTATAACAATGGCGACACGCTGTATCTTTAAAATCAATTACTATCATCTTGCTTCCCTCCCTAAAAATCTTTCATCTTTTTTTGATTCCTGCCATAGGAAAATCTTTTCTCATTCTCTATAGCAAATACGTGAAATCCTTCTGTCAGAAAAAACTTTCCTATAGCAGAAAGAGGGCAAAGAACCCCTTCGAATTACTTTGCCCTCCTTTTAATTTAAATATTAGTTATTAATTTTTCTCTTTACATATGTTGTATGGAGAATTTCGTGAGCTTTGTGGCTTCCTGGAGCACCAAGATATTCTTCGTAAAGCTTCTTAACAGATTCATTTTCATGAGATTTTCTAACTGCTTTTGCAGCATCGTTAGAGTAAAGCGCTTTTGCACGAAGTGCACGGATATCTTCAAAGTTTCTAACATCAGCGTGTACCTGTGGCTGTCCACCACCGTTTACACAACCACCTGGACAAGCCATGATTTCGATGAAGTGGTAATCTGCTTCACCAGCACGAACTTTATCCATGATAACTTTTGCATTAGCAAGACCTGATGCAACTGCAACTTTAACATCCATACCAGCCACGTTGTATGTAGCCTCTTTGATACCTTCTGTACCACGAACTTCTGCAAATTCTACATCAGCAAGTTCTTCACCTGTAAGTGTTTCAACTGCTGTACGAAGAGCTGCTTCCATAACACCACCTGTAGCACCAAAAATAACAGCTGCTCCTGTTCCTTCTCCAAGTGGATCATCAAATCCTTCATCTGGAAGTGCTCTGAAGTCAATACCAAGTTTGCGGATCAGTCTTGCAAGTTCTCTTGTTGTGATTGAGATATCAACATCTGGTACACCAGCTGCATCCTGATCATCTCTTCCGATTTCGAACTTCTTAGCTGTACATGGCATTACAGATACACATACGATATCTTTCGGATCAAGTCCCATCTTTTCAGCATAGTATGTCTTAGTAACAGCACCAAACATCTGCTGTGGAGATTTACAGCTTGAAAGGTGATCAATAAGATCTGGATAATAGTGTTCACAGTATTTAATCCATCCTGGTGAACATGAAGTCATAAGTGGAAGTACTCCGCCATTCTGTACTCTGTCAAGGAATTCATGTGCTTCTTCCATAATTGTAAGGTCAGCACTGAAGTTTGTATCAAATACTTTGTCAAATCCGATTCTTCTAAGAGCAGCAGCAAGTTTACCTTCCACATCTGTTCCCATTGGATATCCAAATTCTTCACCTAATGCCGCACGAACAGCTGGAGCCGGTTCAACAACAACATGTTTTGTTGGATCAGCGATTGCTTCCATAACTGCTGCTGTAGAATCTTTTTCATAAAGAGCACCTGTTGGACATACTGCGATACACTGTCCACAGTTTACACAACTTGTTTCACCAAGTCCCATATCAAATGCAGATCCGATAAATGTAGCGAAACCACGTTCGTTAGCACCAATCACGCCTGCTGTCTGAACTTTTTCACATACTGCAGAACATCTTCTGCAAAGGATACATTTATTATTATCGCGAACCATATGTACTGCACTTGTATCCAGTTCATAATGGTTAACAATACCTTCAAAATGATCTTCTTCAACGCCATATTCCTGGCAGAGCTGCTGAAGTTCGCAGTTTCCGCTTCTTACGCAGGAAAGACATTTCTTTTCATGATTTGAAAGAGTCAGTTCCAGTGTACGCTTTCTTGACTCGATCAGTTTTGGTGTATTTGTAAGTACTTCCATGCCCTCGTTAATTGGCTGAACGCATGCTGCACAAAGATTTCTTGCGCCTTTTACTTCAACAACACACATACGACATGCACCGATTTCGTTGATATCTTTCAGATAACACAGTGTTGGAATCTTAATTCCAGCAAGGTGTGCTGCTTCAAGGATAGTTGAACCAGCCGGTGCTGTTACATTAATACCATTAATTTTTAAATTAACGTTTCCCATATTCACTACCCTCCAATTACTCTTTGTAGATTGCGCCGAAGCGACATTTTTCGATACAAGCTCCACACTTCAGACACTTGTCTGTATTGATCATGTGTGGTTCTTTAACCTTACCAATGATTGCATTAGCAGGACATACTCTTGCACAAAGTGTACAACCTTTACATTTATCAGCATCAATCTTGTACTGAAGAAGGTCTTTACATACACCAGCTGGACATTTTTTATCCACAATGTGTGTAATATATTCATCTCTGAAGAATTTCAGAGTAGAGATAACTGGATTTGGAGCTGTCTGTCCGAGAGCACACAGTGAATTTGATTTCAAGTGTTCGCACAGTTCTTCCAGTTTTGCAAGGTCATCCATTGTAGCCTGTCCTTTTGTAATCTTATCAAGGATCTCAAGCATACGTCTTGTACCAATACGACATGGTGTACACTTACCACAAGATTCATCTACAGTAAATTCAAGGAAGAATTTAGCGATATCAACCATACATGTATCTTCGTCCATAACAATTAGACCGCCAGATCCCATCATGGAACCGATTGCCATAAGGTTATCAAAATCGATTTCAACATCAAAGTGTTCTGCTGGGATACATCCGCCGGATGGTCCACCTGTCTGAGCAGCTTTAAATTTCTTACCATTTGGAACGCCTCCGCCGATTTCTTCTACTACTTCACGGAGTGTTGTTCCCATTGGGATTTCTACAAGGCCTGTGTTTTTAATATTGCCACCAAGAGCAAATACTTTTGTTCCTTTAGATTTTTCTGTACCCATGGATGCGAACCATTCTGGTCCATTTACAATAATCTGAGGAATGTTAGCATATGTTTCAACGTTATTAAGGATTGTTGGTTTTGCAAACAGACCCTTCAGTGCTGGGAATGGTGGACGTGGTCTTGGTTCACCACGGTTACCTTCGATGGATGTCATAAGAGCTGTTTCTTCACCACATACGAAAGCACCAGCGCCAAGACGAAGGTCGATATCAAAGTCAAAACCTGTTCCGAAAATGTTTTTACCGAGCAGACCATATTCTCTTGCCTGTCCGATTGCGATTTCAAGACGTTTAACAGCGATTGGGTACTCAGCACGAACGTAGATATAACCCTGAGAAGCACCTATTGCATAACCTGCAATTGCCATAGCTTCCAATACTACGTGTGGGTCACCTTCAAGGATGGAACGGTCCATGAATGCACCCGGGTCACCTTCATCGGCGTTACAGCATACATATTTCTGATCTGCTGCATTGCCTGCTGCGAATTTCCACTTCAGACCTGTAGGGAATCCGGCACCGCCTCGTCCTCTAAGTCCACTGTCAAGAAGAGTCTGAATAACCTGTTCAGGTGTCATCTCTGTAAGAACTCTTCCTAAAGCTTCATATCCGCCTGTTCCGATATATTCATCAATAATTTCAGGATTAATAACACCACAGTTACGTAGTGCAACTCTGTGCTGTTTTTTATAGAAGTCTGTTTCATTCAGTGAAAGAACTTCATCACCCTTCGTTGTCTCATCATAAAGAAGACGTGTTACAACTCGTCCCTTTAACAGATGTTCAGATACAATCTCTGGGATATCTTCTACTTTAACCATTGAGTAGAATGATCCTTCCGGGTATACAATCATAACTGGGCCCAATGCACAAAGACCGAAACAACCTGTCTGTACTACGCCAACTTCCTGCTCAAGGCCGTTCGCTTTAATTTCTTCGTGCAGTTTTTCGATAATTTTCTGGCTTCCGGAGGAAGTACATCCTGTTCCACCACAAACCAAAACATGTGAACGATACATTAATCATCCGCCTCCTTTTCTTATTTCTGTAAAGCGCTAAGTGTGTATTTTGTCACTACTTTACCACCAATCAGGTGAAGATCTAATACTTCCATAGCTTTTTCAGGTGTCATTTTAATGTATGTAACTTTTTCTTTACCAGGTTCCATAACTTCTACGATTGGTTCATACATACATAAACCAATACATCCTGTCTGTGTTACATTGATATTGGAAAGGTTTCTTTCCTGAACTGCATCAGAAAGTGCTGTAAGAACTGGTCTTGCGCCACTTGCGATACCGCATGTTGCCATACCTACAACAACTCTTGTCTGGTTTTCGTTTTCATCACGCATTCCAACTTTTCCCTGCATTCTTTCTCTGATTGCACGTAATTCTTCCAGTGATTTCATACATATCCTCCTTAAATCGATTATATATCTCTTCCCTGGTCTGTCTCTTCCTTATTAGACTGCAGATACTCTCTGATAAATCTGGAGACTTCAAGTTCTGCAAAAGATACCTCTTCACCGAGTATCGCGCGGAACTCTCTTGTATCCATTGTAAATTCGTCCTTATCATAACGGTATCTGTATACAAAATCAATCTCTTCGTTAAATACGACCAGAGTATGTATTGTTGAACTTATATCACCGAGCGGCATCCTGTCTATATGGGACAATCCAAATACCGCCTCAACTTCGGTTCCTTTTCCAGGTTCTGATATAATAGAGAAGCTGCCTCCTGTACTCTCTGCCGCCATCTTGAAAAATGGAACTCCGAGTCCTACTTTTCTCGTAGTCCTTGTTGTAAAGAATGGATCCTGAACCTTCTCCACCTGTTCCTTTGTCATCCCACAACCATTATCACGGATGACAATAGTAAGTCTGTCAGCAGCAGTCTGTGCAGAAATCTCAATCTCAATCAAAGATGCATTCGCACGAACCGAGTTCTCAGCAACATCTAATATATTCAGTGAGATCTCCGGCATCATAGGCTTATTCGTATTTTGCCAACATATCGTCTACATCATCAACTGTCAGACGACCATAAACTTCTTCGTTGATCATAACAACCGGTGCAAGACCACATGCACCTACACAACGACATGCATCCAGAGAGAATTTACCATCTGGTGTACATTCCCCGCCCACAATACCAAGTTTTTCCATCAATTTATTGTAAATATCTCCGGAACCCTTTACATAGCAGGCTGTTCCAAGACATACAGAAATCTGATATTTTCCTTTTGGACTCAGTGTGAACTGTGAATAGAATGTTGCAACTCCGTAAATCTTCTCGAGTGGAATACCTGTCTCATCTGAAATTATTGTCTGTACTTCTATTGGAAGGTAACCATAAATATCCTGAGCTTTCTGAAGAATTGGCATAAGAGCACCCTTTTGATTTTTCAGCTCAGCAATTACCTTCAATAAGGCTTCTTCCTGCTCTTTAGTTCCAGTAAAAGGAACTGTCTGTTTTTTACCTTGCATCGCTTAACCTCCATTTCCTTAAGTAAGTCTATATATTCGCTTTATTCTATCATAATTTCCCGTAATATTCCAGTTCAATTCCTCGATTTTACTGTTCATAATCAGGTACAATCCATTTATGTGATTATTGTTTTTTACCAATTCAAATGCTATACTTAAACTATATTTTATCAAATCACACAAAATCAGGAGGCCCTATGAAAGTTATAGAAATTCAAAAATTACTAGAAGCAGACATCGTATGTGGCGAAGCAGATATGGAACTGAATACCGAATATGTATTTGGAACAGACATGATGAGCGATGTACTTGCATTTGCAGAAGATTGTGCAACTTTAATAACCGGACTCTGTAATCCTCAGGTTGTACGTACAGCTGAGATGCTTGATATCAATTGTATTGTCTTTGTATGCGGTAAACAGCCTACAGAAAACATTATTACACTTGCAGAGATGAAGGATATGGCAATCCTTACAACAAAACATTCCATGTTCACAAGCTGTGGCATTCTCTATACCAATGGATTGCGTACTTCCGGGAGGTGCTTCTAATGGACGATAGATTAGTATTCACATATAAAGTTTGCGGAGATGACTTTACACGTGCAGGAGAAGCCAGCAGTTCTATTAAGAATAAATTAAAAATGCTCGGCGTTGACTCCTCTGTGATCCGCAGAGTAGCCATTGCTATGTATGAAGGCGAGATTAATATGGTAATTCATGCAAATGGAGGCAATATCACTGTTACGATTTCTGATGAAGATATTACCATGGTCCTTGCAGATGTAGGTCCTGGAATCCCTGACATCTCCAAAGCTTTAAAAGAAGGCTACTCCACAGCGCCAGAAGAAGTTCGTGCCCTCGGTTTTGGTGCCGGAATGGGACTCCCGAATATGAAAAAATCTACTGATGACTTCCATATTGATACTGAAATTGGAGTTGGAACTACAGTTACAATGAAAGTCTTTCTCTGATAGTTCCATTCAGGAAAGGAGACTGTTATGAATAAATTTATCCGTTCCGTCCATCTGGACGAAGATGCCTGTCAAGGATGTATTAACTGCATCAAATACTGTCCAACCCAGGCAATCCGCGTACATAACGGTAAAGCACGTATTATTGATAAATTCTGTATTGACTGCGGCCGCTGCATCCGTTATTGCCCACATCATGCCAAAATTGCTGATTATGACTCTCTCAATGTACTGAATAATTATAAATACACTGTAGCTTTACCTGCACCGGCACTCTATGCACAGTTTAATAACCTTACCAATGTTGACACTGTGCTCAACGCCCTTTTAAAACTTGGATTCGACGATGTTTTCGAAGTCAGCGCCGCTGCCGAACTGGTATCCGAAGCTTCCAGACAATATATAAAAGATCACAAAGGAGAAGAACCATTTATCAGTTCCGCCTGTCCCACTGTCGTTCGTCTGATCCGTGTAAAATTCCCTTCTCTTCTCAGTAAACTTCTGCCTTTTAAAGCTCCTGTAGAAGTGGCTGCTGAAATTGCAAGAGCAAAAGCCATGGAAATGACAGGGCTTCCTTCTGAAGATATCGGAATTATTTTTATCTCCCCTTGTCCTTCCAAAGTTTCCTATGCGAAGGCACCTCTGGGAATCGAAAAAAGTAATATTGACAATGTTGTCGCGATCAAGGATGTCTATCCTCTTCTTCTGCCACTTATGACACGTGATGAAAGCCAACTCAAACCGCTTTCCAGATCCGGTCGTATCGGTATTGGCTGGAGCAGATCCGGTGGTGAAGTTGGTGCCCTTCTTGTCAACAATTATCTTGCTGTTGACGGAATTACAAATGTTATCCGTGTTCTTGAAAAGATTGAAACAGACGAGATGCATGGTCTTACCTTTATCGAACTCAACTGCTGTAACGGCGGCTGTGTAGGTGGAATGCTTACTGTTGAAAATGCATTTGTTGCAAAGCCTAAGACTGCAAGACTACTTCGTTATCAACCAATCTCCAAGAGTCATCTGGAAGACTACCCAGAAGCAAAAGACCTTCATTGGAACGGTACAGTTGATTATGAACCAGTATTCCGTCTCGGCAATACATTTAAAGAAAGTCTGAAAATGATGTCTGACGTAGAAGAACTTACCAAAAAGCTCCCTGGACTTGATTGTGGTTCCTGTGGCTGTCCGACTTGTCAGACGCTCGCAGAAGACATTGTTCGCGGAGACGCAACAATCAACGATTGTATCTATGTACTGCGTGAACACATTGCCCGTATGTCTGATCAGATCAATCTGCTTACCGACGTTGCCTACGGAGACGAACCAGAAGATGATTACATTCGACAAATCAATTCATACATCCGTACACTGACTGCAGAGTTAAACGCCTTCGGTGTACCAAAATATCTTGAAAAGGAGAAATAGTCCTATGAAAGTAAATGATATTCTGACACTTCCTGACTGTACAGTCCTTGTAAATGGGGAAACAGATCGTGAAATTTCTAAGATTTTCTGCTGCGATATGCTCAGTGTTGCCATGGGGAAGGCTCCTTGTGACAGTGTATGGGTAACAGTAATGGGGAATAAAAATACTCTCGCTGTTGCAACACTTACTGATGTTGCCTGCATTGTATTTGCTGAAGGTGTTACTCCTGATAAAGATACTGTTTCTCAGGCTGAAAAAGAAGGAATCACACTTCTTGCAAGTGAACTTCCTGTTTTTGATATTGCACTCAGAATACATCAGGCAGGTTTATAATGACTCCTTTATATTATGATTTCCATCTTCACTCCTGCCTTTCCCCATGTGGAGATGATGATATGACTCCGGCAAATATTGTCGGCATGGCTTTTTTAAATGGTCTGGACGTCATTGCTCTGACGGATCACAATACCTGCAAAAACTGTGCTGCTGCCATCCACCATGGAAATAACTACGGAGTGACTGTAATCCCAGGTATGGAACTTACTACTGCTGAAGAAGTTCATATTGTCTGCCTGTTTCCGACACTGGAAGATGCGATGGTATTTGATGCTTATGTATATGAACACCTTCTCCCAATCAAGAACAGAGAAGAGATTTTTGGAAAACAGCAGATCATGAATGAAAATGACGTAGTAATCGGAACTGTTGAAAATCTTCTGATCAATGCGACTGATATTTATTTTGATGACGTGTTCAGCCTGGTAGAATCCTACAATGGAATCGCCTTCCCGGCACACGTTGACAAAACTTCTACCAGTCTTCTGTCCAACCTTGGTTTTGTTCCACCGGAAAGTACATTTACCTGTGCAGAAATTCACAGCTATAAAAATCTGCATTCCATTCAAAATGATCATCCATACTTTTTAAAATGCAACATGCTCAGTAGTTCGGACGCTCACTATCTGGAAGATATCAGACAGGCACAGTATCAGATTTATGCTGAATCAAAAGAGATCAAAGATATTTTAAAAGCACTCCGGAAGATTCCGGAATAGATTTATGTTTAAGAAGAGCTCGCCCACGAACTCTTACACAAGGCGCGTTTGCGCAGCAAAAAGCGTTGTGCCCCTGTGATACTGCAGGGGCACAACACTTTTTGTTACATATCTATAAACTTTTTAATCCTGTCTGATACATCTCACTGTATATCTGTCGCTTCCACTATAATTGCAAGTAAAAAGAGTCAAATCCCACTCTTCTTCTCCTTCCAGCATCGAAATACTGTCATTTCCTTTTATCGTTTCCATCCATCCGATAACATATTCAAATACATTCCCATCTGCATCTGTAAATAAAACCGCATCTCCCGGCATAAAATTTTTAATTTTACCAAAATGCCCTGCATAATTATGAGCGGCAATGATTAAATTTCCTTTATACAGGAAACCCTCATATCTGCAGCGTCCATGAATACAACTGCATATATTTCTTCTAAAGGACGTTCCTGCCATTCTCTAACAATAGGCAGGATTTTGTCTGTAATTCGGCTGATGGTGCTGTCTGAGATATCGATATCATACAATTCACGCATATGAGACTCTATGTCATCTGTAGTCATTCCCTTTGCATACATAGAAAGTATCTTTTCTTCCATGTCCTGAGAGAGTGTGTTTTGATATTTTTTTATTATCTGTGGTTCGAATTCGCCATTACGATCTCTTGGATTATCGATTTCCATATCTCCATAACTGGTATGCATTGTTTTCTGCGAGTACCCGTTGCGGCTGTTATCCGTCTGCTTATTTTTGTAATCATACTTAGAATAACCGAGTTCTTCATCCATCTCTTCGTCAAGAGTTCCTTCAAGAATGACAGACATCATATCTCGCACAACTGCATTCACATCGGTTCCGTCTTTGATGCTGATTTCATTTGATTTCAAATATTCCTGCATCATTTTTCTCATTGCTGCTTTCTGTGGGCTTTCGTTTCTTCTTCTTGCCATAAAATAAAACCTCCAAACTGAGTAATTCTATCTTACATCAGTTTGAAGGTTTACACAAACTTTGGGATACTCCCACAACTTCGTTTAACCCATATTAATTTTTATCATATGGTGTACTCAGAAAAATTGTAAGTTTTTTTCCTTCACTTCTCGCAGGAATTTCTAAATAGTTCCAGCGAGAAACACTTGCTTTCCCAAACATTTCTTGCCCAGATTCATAAATCATCTCATCATTCAGATATGCTTTTGCATCTTGAAAATATGTCCAAAAACAAATTGTCTGTCTTGAATTAAATTCTGTCGGAAGTGTAGTATGTATTGCAATCTGAGTTTCACCTTTTTTGTAGAGTTTTTCCGGAAGATTAATTAACTCAGTATTACCATCTTGATGTACACACTCCCATTGTGTAAGTTCTCCTATTCTATATCTTTCTGTTGGAGTAAGATTTGGCAAGTAAAAAATTATTAAAATTGTCATTATGATTATTGAAAAAATAATCATTAAAATTTTATTGATCTTCTCACACATTTTTCATCCATTCTCTCATTAAACTTATATATATTTATAATAATTTTCTTTTTTCCCATGCCGCTATAGCATGCTCTAAAAATATGGCTCTTATTTGTTTATTCTCCCCTAATCCAGACATCATACATTTTACTTCATATCCTTCTGATTCAAAACGTACTTTCCATGAATCAGCATCATCTCCTACAATATTTTTATTTACATGATATCCAACTGTAAGAATCAGAGGGATAAGAAGGGTTCTTTTATAGTCACTCCCTTTTATGTGTAAAAGAATTGAATCACAAGTCGGTTCTCCGTGCAAAGTTCCTATAAAACAATTTTTATAGCCATTCTTCCAAATTTCTTCCTGTAATTTTACATAATCTGTAGTTTCATTACTTTCTGTTCCATGACCGATAAAGCAAACGGCTGTTTTGTCGTCCATCTCTTTATTTGCCTCATCTATTATTATAGAAGAAACACGTTTTATATCCTCTTCATCTTCCAGTAAATGTTTTCCTACAGAAATGCTCTGAAAACTTTTTTTATATTTTTCAATTTTGAACATTTCTCCATTTCCAATATATCCATTTGCAAGATGAAATTGTTGAACAAGAAGATGATTAACTCCTGCTTCTGCTGCAGCTTTTACTGCTTCTTCAAAGGATAAAATCATAATTCCCTCTCGTTCTTTTACCTTGTTTATAATATATTGACTCGTAAATGCACTCGTCACCCAACAATCAGTGAATTTTTCCTTTAGCATCATTTCCATTGCATCTATTGTTTTTCTTCTGCCTTCTTTCGATGCATTTCCATAACAGACAAGTATGACTCCCATCTTCTCTTTCATCTTCAAACCGTCCTCTATTGTTCTTCTTTTATATGTAAAAAAGACCGAATCTTTCGACTCCGTCTCATTTAAGCACTTTATTGGTTTTATCATGTACCTTCAAAATCGCATACAAGAAATCTTCTTCATCATCCATGTTCTCCTATCACCACTTTGGTTATGCCCTCGACCTATTAGTAACAGTCAGCTCCATGTGTTACCACACTTCCACCTCTGCCCTATCTACCTCGTCGTCTTCAAGGGGTCTT